>DJHE01000002.1 GCA_002432945.1 Synergistaceae bacterium UBA5827 | reverse complement strand
AGCTTGTCGAAAAAAGGAAAAGGGGGAACTACAATGCGATCTGAGCCCGACGAGTGGGAACTGGAGGAAGAAGGCGAGGGACCCGTTGGAGGGCATCCACGCCCGCAAAGGCGACTTCCCTCGCGGAGGAGCCGTCGGAACCGTACCAGCAGGCCGAGCTTTGGATTTGGGCACTTCATGCTTCCCATCGTCGGTCTTGTGGCTGTCGGGATGCTTGTCCTCGGGATCAGGATGTTTTTCTTTCCTTCCCCCAAGGGAGAAATCACCCCGCAAGGGGTCGAGGATGCCCAGGCAATTAGCCCGACAGGAGGTCAACCCGATAAGCCAGGTGATAAAACGTCTGCAGGAGGTGGCGGAGAGGTAATGGCCGTCCCCGAAGGGAGTGCTCCCGCGGCAGAGGCTCCTGCTCCTAAACCGAAGGATGCCCAGCCAAAACCTGAAGTAAAGACAGCTGCTCCGAAAACGAAGTTGCCAGCGACTGTCGCTGCCGGTGGAACAAGCCCGGCGGCAAAACCGGCAACCGTCCAGGCCAAGCCAGCGGTGGATGCGAATGCGAAAGAGGCATGGAATGTCCAGGTTGGAGCCTTCAAGGATCGCTCCAACGCTGAAAACCTCGTGAAAAAACTGAAACAGGAAGGATTTCCTGCACGGCTAGTAGAGGTGAAGGCTGGGGGATCCATTCTTTCAAAAGTGCTCGTTCAGGCGGGACCGGAAAGAGCCTCGGCGGAAACACTCGCGAAGACATTGGGCGAAAAGGGTTACCCAGTCCTGGTCGTCCAACGGCCCTGAGAAGGGAAGAGGGTGAAGGACCCGGCATGTCCGGTTTTGCAAAGGAACTGATGCGACGTGGAGAAGCTATCGAATACGTGTCAACGGCCCTCGGTTTTCCGTGGCCACTGGAAACCCGTCCCGTCCCTCTGGGAGAGTCCTTTGGGAACCGCAGCGGGTTGTGCCTTCGGTCGACCGTTGATTACCCAATGTTTTCAAGGAGTACCCGAGATGGGTATGCCGTTAGGTCGGAAGACGTAACAGGAGCATCCGATTCGGCTCCCGTTTTTCTCCGCATCAAGGGTGAAATCCTTATGGGAGAGTCGGCGCTGGGCTATGTCGGTGAAGGTGAGTGCCTGTCGGTCCAAACCGGAGGCATGATTCCTGAGGGTGCAGACGCGGTCGTCATGATGGAGGATACGGTCCAGGCAGGGAACTGGCTGGAAGTCAGAAAAGCTCTGCAAGCCGGAGAAAACGTGATCATTCGGGGTGAAGAAATCAGGAAGGGACAGCCGATCCTCAAGCCAGGCGAAAAACTGGACTACCGGAATGTCGGGATCATGGCGACCCTTGGACTTTGCACCGTTGACCTGCTGGACTTACGGATCGGGATTCTTTCGACCGGGGACGAAATCGTTCCCGCGGATACCGTTCTTCTTCCCGCAGGCAAGATCAGGGACGCGAATGCCTGGTTCCTGGAGTTCCTCCTGAAGCATCACGGTTTTCCTGCCAAGCGCCTGGGGATCGTTCCCGACCGCAGGGAAAAACTGGCAGAAGCGGTCAAAGGCGGCCTGGTGCAAAGCGATGTACTCCTCCTGAGCGGGGGTTCTTCGGTAAGTGTCAGAGACTACTGCTCAGAAATCCTAAGCGATCTTCCCTCACCGGGCTTGCTTGTGAGAGGGGTCAACATGAGCCCTGGTAAACCCTTGCTTATAGCGGGCTGCCTGCCTGACAGGCGCTTGGTCGTCGGCCTGCCGGGCCATCCGTTATCTTGTTCGGTCGTGGCGATCACGGTCCTGTTGCCGCTCCTTTTTCGCCTTGTCGGGGCCGAGGCCGTACCCTTCAAGAGCCTTTCGGCCCGGTTGGGCTCCGATGTATTTGGCCGGGCGGGGGTGGAAGAATTCATCCCTGCCGTCGTCAAGGGCGGAGAAGTCTTTCCGGCGCCGGGGAAATCTGGGTATGTCTCGGTCCTTAATGAAGCAAAGGGACTCATCCGGCTTCCGGAGACCGAAGAAACCCGCCGAACGGGAGAAAACGTGGAGGTTTTGGAATGGTAAACCCATGCAGGGAACACATCAGCCTCTCGGAGGCCAGGAAAATGATCCTGGCGGCGATTGGCGAACTAGGGTACCCGAAGGCTGTACTCCTTCCCACGGAGGAAGGACTGGGGTTAGTCCTGGCCGAGGATGTTCTTTCGAACCGGAACGTTCCCCATTACGTCGCGTCGGCTGTCGACGGGTATGCCGTCGTGGCCGCGGAAACGAGCAGGGCAACCCCTGCTACGGTCGTCCGCCTGGGAGAAGAGCACTACCTTTGGGTCAATACCGGAGGTCCTCTCCCGGACTGGTGCGATGCGGTTGTCATGGTGGAGGATACATCGCTCGCGGAAGGTGGCGCGCTTCTTTTATCCAGGGCTTTGCCCCCGGGCGCAAATGTCCGCCCCGTCGGGGAAGACGTCATGCGGGGCCAGATCCTTGCGCGCCAGGGGGAAAAAGTGGGGCCTGTTCTTGTGGCCCTCCTGCTCAGCGCTGGAGTCGCGAAAATCCCGGTTTTCCGCCGTCCGAAGTGCCTTTTTATACCCACTGGGGATGAAATCTGCCCCATGAAGGATTGGATGGAGGCCCACCAGGTCGACAGCGGCAAGGTACCCGAAAGCAACTCGTCCCTTTTGAGGGGGATTTTCCGGGAATGGGGTTTTGACCTTGAAGTCCATCCCATTCTTCCGGATTCGGCGGAATTGATAAGGGAAACGCTTGACCGTATGGGAAAAGCCTATGACCTGATCCTCGTCGGCGCCGGGACCGCGAAGGGGAAGAGGGACCATACGGCGGAAGTCATCTCCTCGGAAGGGGAAATCCTGTTTCGATGGCTTCGGATGAAACCGGGCCGACCAGCCATGCTGGGAAAAGTCAAGGGAGCGCTGGTCCTTGGTGTCCCGGGTTTTCCGATGTCGACCGCCGTGGCGGTCTGGAGCCTGGCCTATCCTGCGGTCCTTGCCATGTCAGGAATATCTATCGATTCCTGCTCGCATGAATCTCTCATCCGGGAAGCCCTGGGCGCCACGCAGAGCCTGGAGTGCGAAGCGCTGCTCCCCCATTCTTCACCCCCCGGGGTGGAGGAGTGGCTCAGGATAAAGGCTGCGGAAATCGATGGGAGAAAGGTATCATGGGTCCTGTCTTCAGGTGCGTCTACGATGTGGGCGATGCACGAGGCCGATGGTTATGCCCTCCTGCCCGAGGAAATAGTCGAATGCCCCAAGGGAACTCGCCTGACCGTCTTGTTCACCAGGGCAGTTCCCTGGGAAAAACGGGCGCTTTTCCAGGGTTCAGATGACCCTGCCTTTTCGAGAATTGTCACGCCTGTCCGGCAAAGGGGAGCCGACTTAGCCATTCGCTCCGTTGGAAGCCTTGGAGGGCTTACCGCCCTTGCCCGTGGGGAAGGTCACCTTGCGGCCTGCCACCTCCTTGACGGTAAAACAGGTCGATACAACGATTCCTTCATCACCGAGCTCTCCGGGAACGAACGTTGGAGAAGGATCCTGCTTTTTTACAGGGAGCAGGGCTTCCTGGTCGTAAAGGGAAACCCGAAGGGAGTCTCCGGGATAGAGGACCTTGTCAGGAAGGATATCCGGATTGTCAACCGCCAACCGGGTGCCGGGACGCGGGTCCTTCTCGACTGGTTTCTGGAGGAGGCCGAGCTGAAACGTTCGAATGTTGCAGGCTACGCCGGGCAGGCCATCACACACCTCGATGCGGCGAGTCGAGTCGCTTCGGGTGTCGTGGACGTAGCCCTTGGGATTCGGGCAGCTGCCGACGCTTTTGGCCTGGATTTCGTTACGATGGCATGGGAACCCTTCGAGCTGGTTGTCCCGGAGAAACATCTCGGTCATCCAGGGGTCAGGGTTGTCCTGGAGGCGATCAATGACCCGGCTTGGAGAAAGAGTGTCGAAACGATGGGAGGATATCGATGGCCGGACTGATGGGGTCTTTCAACCGGAAGCTCGATTACGTGAGGATTTCCATCACTGACCGGTGCAACTACCGTTGCCAGTACTGCATGCCCGAGGAAGGGATCAATTGCCTTGGGCACGACGAAATCCTGACCTACGAGGAAATTCTGGACCTTTGCCGCCTCCTTCAAGGAATGGGAGTCAGGAAAGTCCGTCTCACCGGAGGGGAACCGATGGTCAGGAAAGGGTTGATCGACTTTCTCAAGCGTCTCGTTGGCGAGCTTCCAACTCTCCACGTGGCCCTCACGACAAACGGATCTTTCCTGCTCGCTTCGGCTGAGGAACTGTCAAAGATTCCGCTTTCGGGTCTCAATGTCAGCCTGGACTCGATGAACCCGGATAGATTTCGAACCCTGACCCGTCTTGGTTCCCTGGAAGATGTTCTGGCCGGGATTCGCGCAATTCGATCGAGATCCAGCCTTCCAATCAAGATCAACACGGTCCTTATCAGGGGTTTTAACGATGGGGAAATCCCGGATCTCCTGGTTTTTGCAAAATCTTGCGGAGCGGTCCTCAGGCTGATCGAGTTCATGCCCCTGGACGACTCCGTCTGGAGCAGGGATCGATTCATCTCGGCGGATGAGATTCTCGATCGCCTGCCGGACAAGGAGAACTGGATCCCGGAGAAGCCAGGCAGGCGAGATCCGAATCATGGCGTTCCGGAAGGCCCGGCACGTTATCTTGTCCATGCGCAAACCGGCCAGAGACTCGGAATTATCGCGGCCGTTTCCCATCACTTTTGCGAAAACTGCAATCGACTCAGGGTTACCGCTTCTGGTGAACTGCGCAGCTGTCTTTTCAGCACCGAGGGCGTTTCACTCAGGGAAGCCCTTCGAAGCGGGGATCTTGGAACCGTCCGAAACTTGATCCTAAGCGAGGCGTGGAAGAAGCCGAAATGCTGGAAGGATGCCGCGGCAACTTCCCAGCATATGTCCCGGATAGGGGGATGAACAATGCCTGGATTTACGCACTTGGATAAGGATGGTCACCCTGTGATGGTCGATGTTTCCGGCAAGCCCGAAACGGAAAGGGAAGCCATTGCCGAGGGGTGGGTTGTGCTTCCGGAGCAGGTGTACAAGACGGTTTGCGAAAGCTCGGTCAAGAAAGGCGATGTCCTGCGAATTGCGGAATTGGCGGGAATACAGGGAACGAAGCAGACCCCGTACTTGATCCCGCTTTGCCACGGAATTCGCCTTGACAACGCTTCTGTTCGATGCGAGCTTGTTGCCGACAGGTCGGCAATCAGGGTCGAATGCCGGGTCAGGGCCAGGGAGGTTACCGGTGTCGAAATGGAGGCATTAACCGGCGTTTCCGTCGCCGCGCTGACCGTCTACGACATGTGCAAGGCGCTGGATAAGGGAATAGAGATCAGGGGCATTCGCCTGCTTATGAAAAAAGGTGGAAAGAGCGGGGAGTACCGGGCCGGAGAAGGAGGAGAAAGATGAGAGTCATTCGCCTTGTCGAAGGGTCAAACCTTTACAGTGTCCCTGCTTTTTATCTTCACTCCGGTAGTCGCGGTGAAATTATGGTGAATGGAAAATCGGCAGAAATCTATGCTTCCGGGCCAGGTGAAATTGAAAACCTGAAGGATGGGCAATGGCAGATTGTCCTTTCCTCGGACTGCCCACTGGAAGAAGGCACTTTCATGGAGATCGGCACGGGCGGCCCCGTCTTTCGCTTCGTCGAGCCCGCTGGATCCTCTTTCAGGCTGGAAACAGCCAGGGGAGGTTTCGTTTCCCTCTCCGAAAAGGCAAAATGGCTCAGGCCCATACGCGTAGGGGTATTGACTGTTAGCGACAAGGGGAGTCGCGGAGAGAGAAAAGATACGGCAGGACCTGCCCTTGCGGAATTAGTGGGTCCCCTCGGTGCAGTTGTTGCCAGAACGGCCATCGTGCCGGATGACCGCCCCTTGATTGCGGAAACTCTCCGGACTTGGACCGATCTGGAGGGCCTGGAACTGGTTCTCGTAACAGGAGGAACCGGGCTCTCCAGTCGTGACGTGACCCCAGAAGCTTTGCAGGATGTGTCGGAGCGTGTCGTCCCCGGCTTGGGGGAGGCGATGAGAAGGAAAACCGAACCCTTGCTGGATCGCTCGATCCTTAGCCGGAGCATTGCCGTGACACGGGGGAAATGTCTCGTGATTGCCTTCCCGGGAAGCGAAAGGGGAGCTCGGCAGTGTTTTGAATCAATCTCAGGAGTCCTGCGCCATGCCGTTGAGATCCTCAACGGGTGGGAAGGGGAATGTGCAGCGCATCAAAAGAAAGGCCATTCCCACGGTTAGGGGGGCCAACATGCCTGAAACGGCCAATTCCGGCGTGGAAAAGATCGTCATCATCACGGGGATGTCCGGAGGAGGGAAATCGACTGCCCTTCACATCCTGGAGGACCAGGGCTTTTTTGCCATCGACAATATCCCCCCCTCGCTCTTGCCGCAGCTGGTCGAGGTCCTTGGCAGACACAGGGCCGCCGTTCTTCACGGCATCGTTGCAGTTGTCGATATCAGGGGCGACGATCTACTGAGAGACCTTGAGACCGTCATGGAGAACCTCAAGCGCCGCCTTGGCAGCGTGGTCCTTCTCTTCATGGATGCCTCCGATGCCGCCTTGATCAGGCGTTTTGAAAGCACACGCAGGCGACATCCTCTTGGACCCGGCCTTTCAACCCAGGAGGGGATCCAGAGAGAAAGGGAAAGCCTTGGGCCCCTCAAAGAAGCTGCCGATGTCGTGCTGGATACAACAGGACTCAATCTTTCGGAATTGAGGGGGCGCGTTCTCGAGAGCCTGGGGACTCCTCCCGGACGACTGACGGTTTTCCTGACTTCCTTCGGATACAAGCACGGCATCCCGCAGGACTGCGATTATCTCGTGGATGTCAGGTTCCTTGTGAACCCATACTATGAGTTGGGGTTAAGGGCAAAGAGCGGCCGGGACCCGGAAGTCGTCGATTTCATCCTCAAGGCTTTTCCTGCAGCGGAGGAATTCCTCAAGCGCCAAAAGGAACTTTTTGAGTTTATCATTCCCCTCTACGAGGGGACAGGAAAGACCCAGATTCACATCGCCATTGGCTGCACAGGCGGCAGGCATCGATCCGTGGCCGTAGCGGAGTGGTTTGCAGCCCGGCTTGGAGAGGCAGGCCATGCTTGTGTCGTAAGGCACCGAGACATCGATAAGGAGCAGGTGTGGTAGCGATGGAATGGCTTTTTCCGTTCGGGATTGGGCTTCTGGTCGGTGGAGCGGCCGTGACGGTCTGGATGGATCGTGTTGGTCGGAAACGGCGCGGACTCAGGGAAATCATGTCGAGCGCCATAGGGTTCCGCCTGGCCACTGGACCCCGCGTCGTTGCACTGGGTGGAGGGACAGGCCTATCGACGCTTCTGAGGGGCCTGAAAGGCTACACGCGAAACATCACGGCAATTGTTACGGTAACCGACGAAGGCGGTAGCTCGGGACGCCTCAGGACGGAATGGGGAGTCCTGCCCCCCGGCGACGTCCGCAACTGCATCATCGCCCTTGCCGAGAACGATAGCGCCCTGAACCGCATCCTGAACTTCCGCTTTGACAAGGGGGAACTTGCGGGACATTGCCTAGGGAACCTCGTGTTGTTGGCCGTTACTGAACTTGCGGGGGATTTCCGCTTGGCTGTGGAGGAGATGAACAAGCTCCTTGCGATTCGGGGTCGGGTCCTGCCGGTGACCACCGAAGCCGTCACGATTGCAGGTATCGATTCCAAGGGCAACAGGTACAGGGGCGAACTAGAGGTCGCACTCCACGGGCGGGAACTCAAGGAAGTCCACCTTGAACCCCCGGATGCGAAACCTCTCAATGAAGTGGTGGAATCCATCAGGGATGCCGAGGCGATTGTCCTGGGCCCAGGCAGCCTTTTCACGAGTATCCTGCCGAATCTCCTCGTTCCAGGGGTAGCCGAGGCGATTCGCCAGGCGGACGTCCCCAGGATTTATGTGGCCAACGTCATGACCCAGCCCGGCGAGACAGACGGATTCACGGTCTATGACCATGTCCGTTGGATCAAGGATGTCCTTGGGCAATATCCCGACATCGTCCTGGTCAACGATACGGAAGTCCCGGGAGAAATCCTTCGGAGATACCGGGAAACAGGCTCGGAGCCGGTTCTTATCAACGAGAGAGAAGAAGTCCGCTTGACCAGGGCGCGGGTCCAGGTCATCCGGGGTGATTTCCTTGAAATCACGCAGGGGGGGCTTGTTCGGCACCAGACGCAACGGGTTTCCGAAGCGATTATGAAGGTTGCCCGCGAGACGAAAGAAATCAGCCGATGAGATCGATTGCCGAGACGCTTTGGGACGAATGGCAAACCAGTCCAGTCACCAGCCGGGCGGATGCGGATTATGAAGCAGCGGCCCTCCTCCTTTCCATGAAGGAGCAAAGGGAGGGCAGCTCTCATGTCCTTTTCTCAAAGCGGTTTTTCGTCTTCAGGCGCCTGCATCGACTCTGGAGCGAGGGAAGCTGGCGGGAGCTTGGAGACCTCGGCTCACTGTTGAGACTGCCCCCCGACCTCAAGGGGCATCCGGCTCTTTCCGTTTCGCCTGCGTTGATTGAAAAGGCTTTTTCCGCCAGCAGGGGTGTGCCTGAAAGGAACCCGCAGGCACGTTGGGCGTGGCTAAGGGGGATCTGGGGAGTGCTTGGTTCACTCTACCTTCCCCAGACGGGGTACTACCTCGTCATCCGTGTTGAAGAAAGGAAAATCTTTCTCAGGGAGAAGGCCATTTCCCTGTTGAAGCACGCGGGGGTTCGATTTTCCGAGAGACTCCGCTCGCCCCACGTGGATATCCTCATCAGGGACCAGGGGCAGATTGTCTCTTTTCTCACCGGCTTGAACCTTTACAGGACCGGACTCCAGCTGGAGGAAAAGTCCGTGATGCGGTCGATGAGGAACAGGGCAAACAAACTCGTCAACTGCGACTCCGCAAACATTCGCAAGAGCCTGGATGCAGCGGAAAGGCAGATGGAACTGGCGGAACGAGTCCGTTTCACCGGTCTCTTGGATCGATTGCCGGCTCCCTTTAGGGAACTCGTGCAGATGCGGCTGGAAAATCCGAGCATCTCCCTTAGGGAGCTGGGACAACTTCTTTCCAGACCGGTTACGAAAAGTACAGTAGAATATAGGTGGAGCCGTTTGGGGAGACTTGTGGAAAACGCCATGAAGGGGGATGGTTGCCATGTACCTTGGGAAAGTTGATGTCAACACATACGAGAAAGGGGTCGGGCGCGAATTTCTCGTCTCGAACGGCCGCGGAAGCTACGGCTTCTCGACGGTAGCCGGGGCGAATACGAGGAGGGAACATGGGCTTCTCGTCGTCCGGCCCCAGGATTGCGCCCAGCACAGAGTCCTTGTCAGCAAGCTGGAGGAAACCCTCTTCACCCGTGGCAAGAAGTACCAGATCTCAACGAACCGATACAGGGACGTCATCTACCCCGACGGTTTCAGATACATCCAGGAATTTCACTCCAACCCCCTCCCCAGCATCCTGTTTGTCCTGCACAGCCTGCTCATGAGAAAAACGGTTTTCATGCCCGAGGGGAAGGAGGCCTGCATCGTCAAGTACGAGCTTCTTGCCAGCCCTGAGCGGGTTCAACTGGAAACAAGGCCTCTTTTTGCCCACCGTCTCTATACGGATGTTTGTCCAAAGGCTTCCCATGATGCCTTCAAGGCGGATTCCGCGCAAAACGGGGTCCTGGTAAACGGGAGAGGGATGAGCAGCTTCCTGTCGTTCCCCAAGGGGGAGTGGCACCCGAAAGCCCTCTGGCACGAGCATGTCCTTTATGAGAACGACGAGGTTACGGGTCAGTCCACAGAAGATCTCTGGTCGCCGGGCACTCTTTCGATAGAGATGGAGGAAGGGGAAACCGCCTACGTGGTCCTTTCCACGGAACCTTTCCATCCTTCCGTTGAGCAGATCGAAGAATTCGAAAAAGCGGCGATTGCAAGCCAGCAGAGCCGTTTCGGCAAGATCGAGCCCGCAGGCCAATCATCGGCTGTCAGGGATTTGACTCGGACGGCCCTTCACCTGTTTGCCTCAGGGAACGACCGAGGGTCAGTCCTTTTTTCCGGATATCCTTCTCTTTCGGAAAAGGCACGGGACACTTTTATCGC
Source organism: Synergistaceae bacterium UBA5827 (assembly GCA_002432945.1). Lineage (GTDB taxonomy): Bacteria > Synergistota > Synergistia > Synergistales > 79-D21 > 79-D21. The sequence goes on along the minus strand of DJHE01000002.1, from coordinate 61,186 downwards.
CCTACCGGGCCTTACCCTTTCGATGGGACGATACAGGGACGCCGCCGAGATCCTTGAGCGCTGGCTCAACATGGCCAAGCTCAACGATGCTGTCATGCCGAGCGAGATCGATCCCTCCACGGGACACGCGCTCTTGAAGGCAGCAGACGCAGGGCTATGGTTCCTCTATGCCCTTGACAAGCTGACCGAAAAGACCGGTTCCCTGGAATTCGCTGAAAATAACTGGGAAATCCTCGTGGAGTTGACTTCCCGTTACGAGTCGGGAATACGAGCCCTAGACCTCTATTGTGAAGACGACCTCCTCGTCCTGGGGACGTCGGACCCCGAGCGCCACTGGATGGAAGGAACCGCGAACGGGGATCCGGTCGTGAACCGCCAGGGGAAACTCGTAGAATTCAACGCCCTCTGGTATAACGCATTGAGGGCCATGGAGCGATTCGCCGAGGGACTCGGATTATCCGAAGAATCGGAAAACTACGCGAAAAAGGCGGATCGCGTGCGGGACGCCTTCGTCAAGACCTTCTGGAACGCCGAGGGGGGTTACCTCTACGATTCCGTGAGCGGTGACAGGAAGGACAGCGTTATCCGTCCCAACCAGATCCTTGCGGTCTCCCTGCCTAGTTCACCGCTTCCGCCCGAGATTGGACGATCTGTTGTTGAAATTTGCTGGAACGAGCTTGTGACGACCTATGGGCTGAGGACGCTGGATCCTCACCATGACAAGTACAAGGGCCGATTCGAGGGGCGCCAGGACCAGAAGGCGAAGGCCCGCTACAGGGGAATGGCCTGGCCTTGGCTTTTGGGGCAGTTCGTGACGGCCTACATGCGCTACAACCCCAAGCGGAGCGATATTGCCTGGTGTTTCATACGGCCTTTCACGGCCCACTTGAGGCAGGGTTGCTTGGGAGGGATCGCCGAAGTCTTCGACGGGAGCATGCCTTACCTCCCGCATGGAGATGTCCTGAGCGCTGCCAGCATGGGCGAAATCCTGCGCGTCATGGAAGAAGACCTGCTCCTGCAACAAAGGTGACCCTTTCCCCGGGAGGAGAAGGCTTCCTTGATTTGCGGAGTAGAGTGGATTAAAATTTGATAGAAGCCTTTTAAGAGGGTATAGCCCAGGCTATGCCCTCTTTCCAGTCAAACTATGTCCAATCCGCACAAACCGAAAGGGGAGGGAATCCACATGTCAAAAATCAAGCTGGGGATTAGCGGTTTTGGAAGGATCGGGCGCTTGACCCTGAGGTCCCTGTTCCAGCACGAGCATGCGGGACAGGTGGAAATTGCAGCCATCAACCACAAGCCTGTTCCGATAGAGGACCTGGCTTACCTGTTCAAGTACGACTCTGTCCACCGGACCTTTCCGGGAAAAGTGGAAGTCTCGGGGGACATCTTAGTGATTGACGGAACTCCGGTGAAAGTCCTTGCGCAGGCGGACCCCGAAAAGCTGGATTGGAAGGCCCTCGGGGTCGATATCGTCATAGAAGCGACGGGCAAATACCGGGATAAGGCAGGCGCCGGGCTTCACCTGAAGGCCGGGGCAAAGAAAGTCATCATCACTGCACCCGGAAAGGACGACGATTGCACGGTCGTTATGGGCGTAAACGAGGGCGATTACGATCCTGAAAATCATCATGTCCTGTCCTGCGCATCCTGTACGACAAACTGCCTGGCGCCCGTGGCAAAGGTTCTTCAGGAGGAGTTCGGCATCGAGAGAGGGCTCATGACAACAGCGCATGCCTACACCAGCGACCAAAGCATCCTCGATCATACCCACAAGGATCGTCGCCGCGGCCGCTCTGCAGCATTGTCGATCGTGCCGACGACGACCGGGGCGGCAAAAGCGATCGGGAGGGTCATCCCGGAACTGAAAGGGAAACTGAACGGGATCGCGCTTCGAGTCCCGACCCCGGATGTCTCGATTGTCGACCTGACTGCTGTCCTAAGCCGGGAAACCGCCCCCGAAGCCATCAACGAAGCTATGAAACGGTGGGCAGAGGGGCCCATGAAAGGGATCCTCTCAATCGTCACGGAAGAACTTGTATCGGCCGATTTCACGGGAAACAGCGCATCATCCCTCTTCGACCCGTCCCAGACCATGGTTGTCGGCAACCTGGCGAAAGTCCTCTCCTGGTATGACAACGAGTGGGGGTACAGCTGCAGGGTTATCGATCTTGCCAATTTCGTCGCCTTAAAGGGGTTGTAGGGATGGAACTGAAGGGCTTGCCCGAAAAGGGGCTTGAGGGCAAACGAGTCCTTGTGCGAGTCGATTTCAACGTACCCCTGCGTGATGGTGCCGTCGCTGACGACACGAGAATCCTTGCGCATCTGGAGACGATACAATGCCTTCGTGAAGCCGGGGCCCGGATCACCCTGGTTTCCCACCTGGGGCGGCCCAAGGGGAAGGTTTCTCCCGAGTTCTCACTTAGGCCGGTGGCCTATCGCCTGGCTGAACTGACCGGTTGGGATGTTGGTTTTGTTGAGGAGTGTTCAGGGCCTTCCGTTGCAGAGGCCGTTTCAACCGCAAGGCCGGGCCTGGTCCTAGTCCTGGAGAATATACGGTTTCATGCAGAGGAAGAAAAGAACGATCCGGTTTTTGCGCAGTTGCTTGCAGAACCCTTCGAAGTTTTCGTCATGGATGCTTTCAGCGCAGCACACCGTGCCCATGCCTCCACGCAAGCGATAACCGCCTTCCTGCCGTCTTATGCGGGGAACCTGCTTCGCCGTGAGGTCGAAACTCTCGGACGGGTCAGGGACCATCCCGAGCGGCCTTTCACCCTTATATTGGGCGGGGCAAAAGTTTCAGACAAGATTGGTGTGCTTGACAACCTCCTTGACCGGGTTGACTCCATCCTGATCGGAGGGGGAATGGCCTTCACCTTCCTGAAAGCCCGGGGGCTAAGTGTCGGGCGCTCACTTGTCGAGCAGGAGCGAATCGATTTCGCAGGGGAACTTCTTGCCAAGGCCTCCTCGAGGAACCTAGAGATCCTGCTGCCTTCAGACTTTCTCGTGGCTGATTCCCCCGAATCATGCGGACCGGTGGGAATCGTTGCCGCAGATGCAATACCCGATCACCTGATGGGACTCGATATTGGCCCCGCGTCAGCGGATGCTTTTTCTCGCGTGATAGAAAAATCCGCTACGGTTCTTTGGAATGGACCGATGGGAGTATTCGAGAAGCCACTTTTTGCTGAAGGAACCCGTGCAATAGCACGTTGCATGGCGGAGGTCACAAAAGCCGGCTGCCTGACCGTTGTTGGAGGTGGAGACACCGCTGCAGCAGTGAATGAGATGGGCTTTGGAAAAGAGGTTTCGCACGTTTCAACAGGAGGAGGGGCGAGCCTCGAATTTTTCGAAGGTCTTTTCCTTCCGGGGATCCAGCCTTTCATCCTGGAATAGCGGGGCCACCGGAAGACCATGGGAAAAGCGACTCTCATCGCGGGAAACTGGAAAATGTACCACGGGGTCTCTGCTACCGGGAAATTCCTAGCGGAGCTTGAAGGCGGTGTATCGAGGAATCCAGCGTTGAAATGCGCCCTGGGGGAGGGGAGTGTCGAACTTGCCCTTTTCCCCCCCTTTACGAGCCTCTGGAGGGCCTTGGAGGGCAAGTCGTTCCTGCCATGGCTGAAGGTCGGAGCCCAGAACACCCATTGGGCTTCGGAAGGTGCGTTCACGGGAGAAGTTTCGCCGATCATGCTCAGGGAGTCCGGCTGCGATTATGTCATTATAGGACACAGCGAGCGAAGGCAGTTCTTCGGGGAATCCGATGAGCAGGTCCACCAGAAGACCATCTCGGCTGTTTCCTGCGGGCTTGGAATCATCCTGTGCGTTGGTGAAACGCTAGAGGAGCGCGAGCTGGGAGAAACGTTTGCCGTCATCGAGCGGCAACTCACGAAAGCCCTTGCCGGACTTTCCCCCGATGAAGTCGGAAACGCTGTTTCGGTTGCTTATGAGCCTGTCTGGGCGATCGGTACGGGAAGAACTGCCCGAAACAGTGAAGCCCAGGAGGTTTGCCAATCAATCAGGGGCCTTGTAAAGAACAGCTTCTCCGAGGAGGCGTCTGCGTCCCTGAGGATCCTCTACGGAGGTAGCGTCAAGCCGGAGAACGCTCCAGGTTTATTGAGCGAGCCAGACATTGACGGTGCCCTGGTTGGCGGAGCGTCCTTGAAGGTGGAATCTTTCCTGCAAATCCTCTCAGCCGCGGTCTAGCGTGCAAGTATTTTGTTGATGGAACGGAAGAGAAGTGGTCTCCGCTACTAGCGGAGACCACTTCTCCTATCTAGTTCCATAAGGACAATGCAACATAAGATGCATTATAGGACATGGAAAAGAGCCGAAAAAAAGGGAAAAACCTTCCGGCTTTTCCCTCGTGTTTTGTCATTGTGTGTTTTTCCGGCAGCCGGGGCTACAGGACGGTGTCCTCTTCAAGGACGAAAGTTTCTGCGTCTCCCCAAATCCGTTCGATGCCATAATAATCGCGTCCCTGGCGGCTGAAGATATGAACCACGAGGTTACCCGCATCGATAAGCCTCCATCGGGCGCTGCTGGCTCCTTCGACCCGGACTGGCAGGTTGAGCCCTTCGAGGGTTTCCTTCGCGGTTTCCATAAGTGTATTCATGTGGACGTCAGAGTTGGCAGTGGCTAAGACGAATGTATCCGCAAGCGTGGATGATTCTCCCAGGTTTAACGCCACGACTTTCTCTGCATGCTTGTCAGAAAGGGACTTTAGCACTTCCCGAGTTTCCGTGCTTAAAAAAAACTTCAAAAATGCTTCACCTCCTAATAATATAAGGTCTAAAGATCTCTCTTGTATTTCTTTAACCTATTCAGGATTATATCATAATCTTTACCCACGATTATGGTGGCGTGGGTCGCTCCGCGGTTGACCCGCACGAGGTTTTCGGGGATCCCGCAAAGTTCTCCGAGGGCCTTGGCATTTGAAAGCGTCTGGGTATCGGTGTTTTCAGGGTAGGCGATATTCGTGTAGCGGTAATCGAAATGCTTGGCGTTCCCCACAAAGGCGACATCGATTCCGAGACGCTGCAGGTGCTCGGAAAGTGCCTGGCTGATACCTTTAACCCCGCAGCCGTTTAGGATGGCAACCTGCCCCTTGATTCCAGCAAGCATGGAGTCCGCGGTTACGAGGGGTTCCTTGGGGGCTTCTGCCTTGTCTCCGCTAACGGGTTCCGGGGGTGTCGTGAGGAATTGGGAGGCGAGAGCGGTGTCCCCCAGCCAGTAGCTGATGCCATCGATCATGGCAGCCTTGCCGGGCATCGTTTCAAAGGAGAAGCGGCTGCCCTCGAGGTCCTTGAGGTAATTGACGAGCTGGATGGCCTGTGTAGCCTGTATCTCGGTCTGGAAAAAACGCGTCGCCTGCTCCACTATTTCCGGAAGGGCGGCAAGGGTTTCAGGTTGCCTGATCTTGTTCAGGATTTCACGGAGGAAAAGTTGCTGTCTTTGAATGCGGCCGATATCTCCAAGCGCATCGTGGCGGAACCGGACGAACTCGAGTGCCGTTTTCCCGTCCAGGAGCTGGCGGCCGGCAGGGATGTCGATATGAAGGCCTCCCGCACGATCGGTATAGCGCAGGCGCTTGGGGACGTCTATCGTGACACCGCCCAGTAGGTCAACAAGCTTCGGGAAACTTTGGTAGTTGACGATCACGTGGTAATGAAGAGGGATCCCGAGAAAATTGTTGATGGTTGAACGAAGGAGGTCGATTCCTCCGTAGGCATATGCATGGTTCAATTTCTGCCAGCCGCGCCCCTCGATCTGGACCCGGAGGTCCCGCGGAAGGGAAAGGACCTTGACGAACCGGTCTTCGATGTTGATGGCAACGACTGCAATGGTGTCGGAGCGATGGGAGCCCTGGACGTCATCGATGCCAACGGCAAGGATGTTGATATTGCCCGTCAGCTTGTCGTGCTCGAAACTCTTTTCTATCTGCCGGGATCCAGGTGCGACGATGTTCTGCATGCGAAAAACGACTCCCAGGCCGACGGAAATGATACAGAGCGTGATAAAAATCAACAGGCGGGCCCTTTTCAACGGGTTTTCACCTTCCGTTTCGGATGTATAGGCTTTTCTTGAAGATATAGTGCTCTACGGTCCAGGGAAGCAGGTACCGTGTGCTTTTCCCGTCGAGGACACGTTCCCTTATCTCGGTGCTCGAGATCGCCAGGAGAGGAATTTCGAGCGGGATGATTGCCTTCTGTATCGGTTCGGGCAAGTCCCGTATCCGGGAGGAATTGAAGCCGGGCCTGCTCGCGGCCACGATCTGGCATAACTCGACGATTTCGTAAGGCTCTTTCCACGAGAGGATGTCAAGGACACCGTCCAGCCCCGTGATGAAGTAAAGTTCGGTGCTTCCCGGGGCGTACCAATGGCGCATCTCCCGCAGGGTATCCACAGTGTGGCTGTCTCCTCCCCTGTCGATTTCAAGGCGTGAAACCTTGAAGTGCGGATTGTCCAGGGTAGCAAGAAGCGTCATCGTATAACGATCCTCTGCCGAGGAAACGAGCTTTGCCCTCTTATGCGGCGGGTTGCCCGTGGGAACGAAAATCACTTCCGAAAGACCGAGGGCGAAGTACGCTTCCTCTGCCGAGACAAGGTGCCCGAAGTGGATGGGGTCGAATGTTCCCCCCATGATGCCGACTCGATTGCGCCCGAGAAATGTCTGGCTCAGATGTCCTCTCCCCTTCCGGGATCAGGCTTCTCCGTTTTCCTTGGAGGGTTGTTCAATGGCTTTTTCGGGTTTGAATGTAAATTCCGCTTCTCCGACGAAAACCAGGTCCCCTTCCTGTGCTCCTGCTTCTTCGAGGAGGTCTTCCACCCGGTAGCGGGCCAGAAGGATCGAGAACCTGTGGATCGCTTCATCCTGCTCAAAATTGTACCTTAGGACAGCCTCTTCCAATCGGGGGTGAATCACACGATATCCACCTTTGGCCCGGAGGCGGATGATCTGGACGATATCCCTCCTTCGGGACTGGCGCCCGGCCGGGCGGTCATCCTCTTCCTGGAGGGCGATGAGGCGAGTTTCTCCTGATGGGCGCGGGAAGGATCTCGACCAGTCGACGATCGCCTCCGCGAGGCTTTCGATTCCCTCGCCGGTCAGCGCGCTGATCGGAAAGAACCGGAAACCCTTCTTTTCGAATTCTGCACAGGCTTCCTCCACAAGTTCATTGTTCTCCAGCAGGTCGATCTTGTTGCCGGCGACCAGGGTCGGGGTTTCAAGAAGGGTCTCGTTGTATTGCCTGAACTCTTCCCTGACGGTTTCCCATTGGCTGATAAGCGAGGTTAGGTCTGTTCCCTCTGAGAAGTCGAGGACGTGGACCAGGAAGCGTGTCCGTTCGATGTGGCGCAGGAAAGCAAGCCCGAGGCCGAGGTTGAGGTGGGAGCCTTCGATGAGGCCTGGCACATCGGCAAGAACAACCCTTTCGTCATCCACGGCAAGAACGCCGAGATTTGGGGATAGTGTCGTGAAGGGGTAAGCGGCAATCTTTGGCTGGGCCTTGGAAAGGGCAGCGAGAAGGCTTGATTTGCCTGCGTTGGGCAAGCCCACAAGGCCCACGTCGGCGATCAGCTTGAGTTCCAGCCGCAGCGTCCGCTCTTCTCCCGGCATGCCATTTTCGCAAAACCGTGGGGCCCTACGCGATGAACTTGCAAAAACCGTGTTCCCGCGGCCGCCTCTACCGCCCCGGGCAGCAAGAAAACGATCTCCCGGTTCGACAAGGTCCGCAAGGGGCTCGGAAGAGCTGGCATCAAACACCAGTGTTCCGCATGGAACGGGGATGACAATATCTTCCCCCATACGCCCATTTTTCCGGGCACCTTGTCCTGGGCGGCCGGATTCAGCGGCGAAACGCCTTTCGAATTCGAAATCAGCAAGGGTCTGGAGGGACGTCGTGGCTTCGAGATAGACGTTTCCTCCCCGACCGCCGTTTCCGCCGTCCGGTCCCCCCTTGGGGATATATTTTTCTCTTCGGAAACTCATGCAACCGTCCCCGCCATGTCCAGAACGGACCGAGATGTTCGCAATGTCAAGAAATTTCAACTGTCACACCTCGCAAGTGCAACTGCACAAGAACTGTCCCGAAAGAGAAAGGGGCCCCAGGAGGCCCCTTTCCCGATTCTGCCGAAGCTTAAAGGGTGGCTCAAGTCAGGCCGTAACCGTTTCGATACGGGCTTCCTTGCGGCCGCATCGCATCAGGAAACGAACGGTTCCTGTTTTCAGGGCAAAAAGAGTGTCGTCGCGTCCTCGACCCACGTTCTCACCAGGGTGGATTTTAGTTCCCCTCTGGCGGACTAGAATCGTTCCCGCATTGACAACCTGGCCGTCATGGCGCTTGAGTCCAAGCCGCTTTCCGATAGTATCTCGACCGTTTGTGCTGCTGCTTTGTCCTTTTTTGTGTGCCATAATTTACCTCCTGTGTCCGCGCCTTGACTAGCCGCGAACGGCGTCGATACGGACGTCCGTGAAATCCTGACGGTGACCCCGAAGCCTGCGATAGTTCTTCTTCCTCTTGTAATGGAAGATCCACACTTTCGGCTCCTTGCCATGCCCGAGAACTGTCCCCTCGACGCTCGCCGATTCCAGGACGGGGTTCCCAACCTTGACGTCGTTCTCATCCGCGAAGAGAAGGACTTTCCCGAGGTTGACTGAGGTCCCCGGCTCTACGTCCATCTTCTCCACACGGATCACTTCGCCCGGTGCCACACGATACTGCTTACCACCTGTTTCGATCACTGCATACATTTAAGCGTGTTCCTCCTCCCGCTGGGAAAAAGGGCGGCCAAAGGCACTTAAGGCCCTTCCCAAGCGATACATTGACAGCTTTTGAATTTTATAGGCCTTCGAGGTGTACGTCAAGCGATTATGCCTGGTTTTTCAGGAGAACGGTCGCGTGTTCCAGGGCTTCGGGTGAATCGGGGTCTCCGGAAAGCATTCTCGCGATTTCGATGGACCTCTCGACACCGGTGACTTCAAGGACGGTAGTCAGGGTGCCGGAGCGGCGGACGACGAAATGCTGGTCCGCTTGCGCAGCGATGACCGCCTCGTGGGTGACGAGAATGACCTGGCATCGGTTGGAAAGTTCCTTGAGCTTGAAACCTGCCAGAAGTGCAGAACGGCCTCCGAGTCCTGCTTCAACCTCGTCGAAGACCAATGTTCCTGGCAGCTGTCCGTCTGGAAGTGACATTTGCAGGGCCAGGAGCATCCGGCTCAGTTCTCCCCCCGATGCAACCCGGATGATAGGACCGCTCAGGCTACCGCTTGAGAGTGTGAACTCGATCTCATCCGCTCCACTGGGACGGATTTTTCCCAAGTTTTTCAACGTGATCCCAAACCGGAATGACTCCATGGCCAAGTCACCCAGATGGGCGGTGACGACCTCTTCCAGTTGAGTTGCCCCCCATTTGCGCTGCTCGCGGAGGGCCAGGGCCGCATCCGATACGTCTTTTCTTGCATCCCGGCAAAGTCCCAGCAACGACTCGAGCTCGGCAGAACTAGTGCGCATCCATCGCAGGTTTTCCTCGGCCTTATCGCAGAAATCCAGCAACTCCTCCAGGGATTCCACTCGAGCCATTCGTTTGAGCTTCCTTAGGGTTCCCAGCCGGTTTTCAAGGAGATCGCGCCGTTCCTCCGCTTCTGTCGTGGCACTATCCGAGAGAGCAAGGCGAGACAGGCTTTCCATTTCCTGCAATCCCCTCAGGATGTTTTCTGCGCAGGTTCCGAAACGCTCCTGCCGTGACGGTGGAATAAGCTCGGCCATCTCGCGGACCCATTGCTGGATCTCGTCGCCGATTCCCCCGCCGGAAGCAGATCCGAGGAAACGGCTTGCCGTTTCCCGAAGTTTCCTCTGGAGGGAAAGGAACTGTTCTATCGTGGAAAGCTCCGCTTTCCAACCTTCTTCGTTGCCGTCGTCGAGGCGTAGCCTGCGAGTTGCTTCCAAAACGGTTTCTGCGTCCTGGAAGGTCCTGTCGATCTCCTTGCGCTTTTCCTGCAAGGCGGCAAGCTCCTTTTCAAGGCTAATCGCCTTATCAAAGTGGCTGGCCAACTGTCTCCGGAGAAGAAGTGACTTATCTCCCCCGCAACTATCCAGGAGATCCCTCTGTCGCTTCGTTTCCAGGAGGTCGAGCTGGGAGAACTGGCTCTGGATGCCGATGCGGCTTTGGGTAAAATCTCGCAGGCGCGCGAAGGGGGCCATCTGTTCCCCGAGATAGTTCCGGTTTCTTCCGCTACGCGATAGGATCCTGCCAACAAGTTCTTCCGCTGCACCCGGCTCGCCGCGAAAAAGTCCCCAGACCTCTCCTTCATCGAAACCATGACGGATCGAGGAAGTTTGAGCTCTCTTCCCGGCCAAGTATTCCAGTGCGCGGACCAGGCTGCTCTTGCCAGCCCCGCTTTCACCGGTCACGGCGATAAATCGGCCATGAAGCAAAAGCCGGGCTTTCTGGATCCCACCGATATTCTGGACGGAAAACTCGGAAAGGCCGCCTTGGGGGGTCATTATTCGATGACGTTTTGCCCCCACTGGAATTTCTCCAGCAGGAGGTCGTAGTAATCCCTGTCGGGGAGAAGGATGATATTGACGGATTTTTCCTTTGAGAGGGAAACATCGATGCGGTCCCCGGGAAGGAGTTCGTAACCTAGCTGTCCGTCCTGGGTCAGCATCATGTCCCGATGGTCTCCCCTCGGGATGACCTGGATTGTGTCCCCGTCGCCGAAAACCATTGCTCGGGCGTAAAGAGTGTGGGCGCAGATCGGGACAAGCAGCATACAGGGGACATGGGGAGGCACGATCGGTCCCCCGGCCGAAAGGGCGTAACCTGTTGAACCGGTTGGCGTTGAAAGGATAAGTCCATCTCCCGTCATGATGCTGAGGGGCCTGTTCCCGACAAAGATCTGGAGGGTGATCACCCTTGCAAAGGCTCCTTTCGTCACGACGAGGTCATTGAGGGCGTAGACCTCGTGAACGAGCGATCCTCCCCTGGTGACGGTTCCCTTGAGCAATCGTCTTTTCTGTGTTGTGAACCGCCCTTCCAGGATCGTCTCGATATCGTTCTCTGCCTGGTTGGGATTGCCGGAAGCCAAAAAACCCAGGCGGCCGACATTGATGCCGTAGAGGGGGATGTCCCTTCCGAGTACATACCGCGCGGCCCTTAGGAAGGTTCCATCTCCTCCAAGGACAATGGCAAACTCGACCTGTGTTTTCCAGTCTTCGTCCGAGATTCCCGGGATTCCCAGGACTGCCGCTTCGTGAGGAGGAGCAAGAAAGGATATCCCTTTTTCGCTTCCCCAGAGCAGGAGCCGTTTGCCCATTTCAAGTGCCTTGGGTTTTTGAGGATTGATTAGAAGCCCGATTTTTCCTTTCATGACTCATTCTCCCTTTCTCTCTCGCTTCCGTCATGTTCCCTTGCGAGTGCCAGGGTTGCTTCCGATACGACCTTCGTCACGAGTTCTCCCGGGTCGACAACGGGTATCTCGCTTCCCTTCCGGAGGACCAGGTGGGCAAGAAACTCGATGTTACCGCTTGGACCCTTGATCGGAGACCATGTCAGGCCAGCCAGGGCAATTTCTTCCAATGATCCTGCAAAAGCACAGAATTCCTCGAGGACCTGCAAATGAATTTTAGATGAACGAATTACCCCGCCCTTGCCAACCCTTCCCCTACCCGCTTCAAATTGAGGCTTGATCAATAGCACCATTTCGCCTTCTGGCGTCAGGAGCTCTATTAGGGGTGGCAAAAGAAGGCGCAGTGAGATGAACGATGCGTCGACAACGATCAAATCCAGAGGCCCGGGGAATTGTCCCGGACTCAGGAAACGTGCATTCGTTCGTTCCATGACGACGACTCTCGGGTCGTTACGAAGTTTCCAGGCCAATTGCCCGTATCCTACATCCACGGCGAAAACTCTGGAAGCCTTTCGGGACAGAAGGACCTCAGTAAACCCCCCCGTCGATGCTCCCACGTCCATGCACTCGAGTCCTTCTGGGTTGATATTGAAAACGTCGAGGCCCCTGATCAGTTTGTAGGCCCCCCGGCTTACCCATTCGGACTCGTTTCCCGAAACTTCCAGTGCACTATCGATCCCGACTATCTGGCCGGCCTTTTCTGTCCTGTTTCCGTCAACTTTTACCCTGCCAGCCATGATCAAAGACTGGGCCCTTGCACGGGTCGAGGCTAGTCCTCTTTCGACAAGGATTTTATCGAGCCGGTCTTTCGAGCGATGCAAGGCAATTCTCCAGGATTTTAGCGGCCGTCAGTCCGCAGGTTTTCCATTGCTCCTCCACCGTGGCCTGGAAAACGTAACAATCGGGAACACCGTAGCGAAGGACCTTCGAAAGGGCGCCAATCTGGTTTGCCCTTGCCGCGACAGCCTCGCCGAAGCCTCCTTTACGGTAACCGTCCTCAAGGATGCAGGAGACGTTCATCCTTTCCAGATTCGACTCGATCATGTCCCAGTCCGCGGGTTCGACGAATCGCAGGTCCACCACGGAAGGTTTTGCGAACCCCATGGATGCAGCAAGGTCGTGTATTTCAAGCGCAAGCGGAACGGTTTTCCCGTAAGCCATGACGGTCCAGGTTCCGTCTCCTTCGACCAGGGTTTCCGCTTTTCCCCAACCGGTGCCAGTCGAGGGACTCTTTTCCCTGCTGAGGGATAAGGCTGCCGTCCCGCGCGGGAAACGGATCATCGCGGGCTTGCCCCGCAGATGCGATTCTGAAAGCATGAAACGGGCTTCCTCGGCGTCTCTTGGGGCCATGACGGCCAGGCCGGGTATCACTCTCCCCCAGCAGACGTCCAGCAAGCCATGATGGGTTNNTGGGTTTCTCCATCTTCGCCGACCAGGCCGGCCCGGTCCGCCAGGATGACAACGGGCAGGTCCTGCATGGCAATATCGTGGACAAGCTGGTCCATGGCCCTTTGCAGGAAGGTCGAATAGATGAAAACGAAAGGCCTCAGGCCGCCCGCAGCCAGGCCGGCCGCATAGGTCAAAAGGTGTTCTTCCGCGATTCCTACGTCGAAGCATCGATGGGGCCAACGCTTCGCAAATCCGTTGAGCCGAGTCCCGTCCTTCATGGCAGCGGTCAGGCAAACGATTCGGTCGTCATTCTCAGCGAGGCTAAGAACCGTTCCGGAAACCACGTCGCTCCAACTGGGGCCGGGAGAGGCCAAGGTTGTCCCGGAAGAGGCCTTTCCTGAAACTCCATGATAGCGGGTGGGTTCCGCTTCCGCCGGTGCGTATCCCTTTCCTTTCATAGTGCGAATATGAACCAGCAGGGGCTGGCCGTAAAACTTGGATAACCCCAGTATTTCTCCCAGTTCGTCCAGGTTGTGCCCGTCGAAGGGACCCCAATAGCTGATTCCAAGCCCCTCGAAGATATTGTTTGGCTGCAGGAGGCTCTTCACGCGGGTCTTTGAACGCGAGAGAAGATCCTCGATGGACTCCCCTCTTTGACGTTTTCGGCACTGTTCCTTAACGACTTCCTTGAATCGCTTGTAGTAAGGGTTAACGCCAAGGCGAGCCAGGTAGTCCGCGAGTCCGCCGACAGGTCGGCTGATGGACATTGAATTGTCGTTGAAAATAACGGTCAGGCGTGTATTGGCCTCCTTCACGTTGTTCAGGGCTTCCATGGCAAGACCGTTGTAAAGTGCTCCGTCACCGATCACTGCAACCACCTCGTGATCCTGTCCCAGGAGATCCCGAGCCTTTGCATAGCCAAGCGCGGCTGAGATGGAGGTGCTGCTGTGCCCGACGTCGAAATGATCATAAGGGCTTTCTCTTCTTTTCGGGAACCCGGCCAATCCTCCGGCTTGGCGCAGGGTGGAAAAACGATCCAGACGGTCGGTAAGAATCTTGTATGCATAGGCCTGGTGCCCGACGTCGAAAACGATGCGATCCTTGCGAGGGTCGAACACGCGAAGGAGAGAAACGATCAGCTCCACTGCCCCAAGCGAAGAGGCCAAGTGCCCTCCGTTTTTCGTCACGACGTCCACCATAAGGTCCCGGACTTCCTGGCAAAGCTGGGGAAGGGCCTCTTTTGGAAGGGCCTTCAGCCCTTCGTAGCCGTTTAGGTTATCGAGGATTCTCATGGGTGGCGTTGTATTCCTCCATTTTCAACTTGACCGCTCCGAGAGTACCGTTGCGAGCGAACGTAAATCGTCAGCTTCTGCTCCAAAACAGGAAAGAGCCTGGACGGCCGCAAGGCTTTCAGAAAGGGCGATTGTTCTCGCTGTCTCCAGCCCGTAAGCCGAAACGAAGGTCAATTTATTCTGTGCCGTGTCTTTGCCCGGGGTTTTACCCAGTTTCTCGGTCGTTCCTGTCTTGTCCAGCAGGTCGTCTACGACTTGGAATGCTGTCCCCAGATGTGTCCCATAATTATATAACGCCGCTTCCCTGTCTTCGGCCAAGCCGCCCAGTATGCCCCCTGTCAGGACGGATGCCCGGATGAGGGTCCCGGTTTTCAGCGAGGCGATTTCCCAGACGAAGTCGGGATCATTCTTCCGGCTCGACGTGTCGGTGTCAAGAACTTGTCCAGCGCAGACTCCGGCTGGGCCGATTGCCCGGGCAAACACCTGCAGCGCCTTTAAAATTCTTTCCGGTGGGAAATGGGGGCAAAGTCCCTGGATGGCGGTTTCGAAAGACCAGAGCAAAAGGGAATCTCCTGCGAGCGTAGCCAGGCATTCACCGAAAACGATGTGACTTGACGGTTTACCTCTCCTTAGAGGGTCATCATCCATGCAGGGGAGATCGTCGTGGATAAGCGAAGCGGTATGGAACATCTCCAGGGCCATGGCCATCGGCATGACTTCTGTCGCCGGGCAACCGGCCAATTCTGCCCCGGTCATGCAAAGGAAAGGGCGCAACCTTTTTCCACCCGCTTCCAGTGAATAACCCATCGCTTCCTTCAGGCGCGAGGGGATGGTTTTGTCTTCCTTCAGCAAACGGGAGATCTCGAAGTCAAACGCATCCTTGCACTGGCACATCCGCAGCTCGAGCGCAGATTCATTTTCAGCCATGCTCAGGATTCCCCCCCCTCGAGCGGATTCCATGCCTTCCCTTCCAAGTCGCCTTCTTCCTCCGAAAGCAGGATGACCTTTTGGCGTGCCTGCTCGAGAAAGGTTCTGCATTCGGAGGCTTTTTTCATGCCCTCTTCGAAAAGGGACATTGCTTCCTCAAGCGGCATGGGTTCACTTTCAAGACGTTTCACAATCGATTGCAGGGCTTCGATCTGGCTCGAAAAAGTCATTTGGTCGACCTTCTTTCGGGAGAGTGGACGGGCGGAATTGCCAACCGTCCTGTCGTGTGATACAATGCCCCTCGCTGCATGGTTTCCAATCTGGGAGGGATCGTCGATGTCCAAGGTCTGCCAGTGCTGTGGCCGTGGGCCCGTTACCGGCAATAACGTCAGCCATTCCAACCGCCACACGCGCCGTCGTTGGCAACTGAACCTGCAAACGGTTCGGGTCGATTTCGGTGACGGGGGACGCACCAAGCTCAAGGTTTGCACGCGTTGCCTTCGTTCCGGTCAGGTTAAGCGGGCTGTCTAGAGGCAGCCCGCCTTTCTTTTCCTTTTTCCTGTTTTTCTCTTTCCTACCGTTCCCACCAGCTGACATAGACGCCCATTTCCCCATCATCCAGCGTGACCCGGGTTGGTTTTCCTTCTTCCGGCCGATTACTGATCGCATACGGGGAGTCCTTATCCAGTATTGTTTTTTCGAGGGGCCAGTGGACACCACTGATTGAGACCCCACTGCAGCGTTCGGACAAGGCCATTAAGGAAATCGCTGCCGGCTCTTTTTCGTGGCGCAGGGCCAGGCTTTGGCCGCCCCTGATGAAAGCCAGGAGTTCCCGGTGATCCACGAGTACCGCACAGTTCAATTCCCTCCTGACCGCCCCAAGGACTGAAAGAACATTGCTCCAGGTATGGTCAAAACGGCCTCCCCAGCAGCCGGTCACAACTGTTGTGGCCCGGACGAAGCGTTCGGACACGGTTCGCAATGCCATCTGGAGATCGGTTTCGTCCTTTTCGCGCGGAAGCAGGAGTGCCTCTGAACCCCTTGTCCTTGCTGCTTTCCAGAGCTTTGGCGAAGCGCTGTCGGCATCTCCCAGGATAAGCGCGGGCAGGAGTCCAGCTTCCATGCAGACGTTGACTCCCCTGTCGATAGCCCAAACTGTCCTGCCTTCCGCTGCATCAAGGAGCCATGAAACTTGGGGTTTACGGCCCCCTGCCACAAGGAGAATTTCCCCCCCGGCAGGGATGCCCTTTGCCGAAAGCGTAACCTGGGGCAACCGGATTCCTTCGGGCATGGGAGAATCAGGCCCCCCCGTTGAAGGCCTGGCGCAAAATCTCCTCGGCCCTGTCGTCGTCCACGAGGATCTCTCTAGGGCGCGACGCTTCCTGGGGACCGACCATACCCAACTGTTCCATCGTGTCGACCAGCCGGGCCGCGCGCGTGAAGCCGATCTTCAGCTGTCGCTGAAGACGACTGGCCGAAGCGATGCCCGTTTGGAGAATGATGGACACGGCTTCTTCGAGAAGAGGATCTTCGAGATTCGCGGCGATTTCACCCCAGGACCCGGTGTCTTCGCTGTCAATGTCAATGTGCTGCGGTTCCCCGAAAACCCTTACCACGTGCTGGATGAAAGCGACGATCCTGCTTTCGTCGATCCAGGGTCCCTGAAGGCGGATGGGTTTCGGGTAACGGGAGGTCAGGAGGAGCATATCTCCTTTTCCAAGGAGCTTTTCCGCTCCCGAAAGGTCGATGATTGTCCGTGAATCCGCCTGGGATGGCAGGGTGAAGGCCACCCGGGCCGGAATGTTGGCCTTGATAAGCCCCGTGACAACGTTGACCGAAGGTCTCTGGGTCGCAAGGATAAGGTGAATGCCCGTAGCCCTTGCCATCTGCGCAAGCCTGCAGATGTAATCTTCCGCTTCCTTCGGGGAGGTCATCATGAGGTCCGCCAACTCGTCCACGACAATGACGATATGGGGCAGGCGGTCTTTTGGGATCACTTTCTTGTTGTAGGCTTTCAAGTGTCGCACCCGTGCCCCGGCGAAAAGCTCGTAACGGCGCTCCATCTCGCGGATAGCCCAACCCAGGGCATGAACGGCCTTCTTCGAGTCGACCACCGGCGGCGTGAGCGTATGGGGAAGCCGTTCGTAAAGGGTCATTTCCACCCGTTTCGGGTCGATGAGCAGCAGCCGGAGTTCGTCCGGCCTTCTGGCGCAACAGAGCCCGATGATGCAGCTTGAGACCAGGACGCTTTTTCCCGAGCCGGTTGTCCCCGCGACGAGTAGGTGTGGAAGGTCTTCCAGCCCCATCACCAGAGGAACACCATCAACGGTCAGGCCAAAGGGGAGGGGGAGGTCGAAATCTCCCCGCTGGAATGGGGTGGATTCGAGCAGGGAACGCAAGGGAACGATCCACCGCCGCGGGTTGGGGGTCTCGATCCCCACGAAGGTCGTCCCTGGGATGGGGGCTTCAACCCGCAGGGCTGGAACGGCAAGGGCGACCGCCAGGTCGTTGCTCAGGCCCGCCACCTTGCTGACCTTGATGCCCGGGGCCAACTGGAGACGGAACTGGATCACGGTCGGGCCCGTGATCGTTTCGGCCAGTTCTGCCTCTACACCGAATTCCTCAAGCGTGGAAATAATCCTTTCCCCCTGGTTGCGGATCATTTCGTCGGAAACCGGGTTGGCCGTGATTCCCTCCGTGCCGAACAGTTCCAGGGGTGGCGGGAATGCGGAAGGGTCTACACCCGGGGGAACGGGAAGCTCTTCAGGATTTTCAACCGCTTCCACAGCTTCTTCCATGGGAACCGGAAGAAAGTCGTCAATGTCCGGCTCCTCGACCGAATGTCCGGAGGAAAGGATTTCCGCGCATTCTGGCCTTCCCTCTCCTTCCAGGACAAACGGGTCCTTTTCCTCAGGGGTTGCCGTATCGATCTCGGGGCAAGCTGCGCCCGAGGGCATAAGGTTGGAGAAAACCCCTTTTGCCCGGGCCAGTCCGGCCAGTAAGCTGGACCTGAGTCCGCTTGCCCAGCGGACCAGGTCGAGAGGCTCGATCAGGCCATAAAGGGTTGCCGCCAGGAAGGCTCCGAACAGCCCCGCCAGGACGGTGCCGAGAACCCCGGTGTGCCCGAGGAGAAATCCGCCCAGGCTCTGCCCGAAAATGCCGGGATTGAGCCACCCGCGGGCGGCGTCGGGCCATGAAGACTGTCCAATGAAAAGGACAAGTTCAAGGCAGGTATAGAGTACGACAGTTCCCCCGGCTTGCCTGGCCAGTTCTGGGACAGGTTTCCTAAGGAGGTGGAAAACTGCGCAGTAAAGGAGAAAAAGCAGAAGGATGGACACGCCTCCTCCTGCTGCCTCAAGGAGGCTTATGCGGACGATTTGTCCCCAGGAACCGGTCAGGTCCGTGTAAAGGGACGCGAAGAGGTAGACGGAGAGGAAAAGAACGAAAACCACTGCTCCATCAACCCAGGCAGGGGTTGATGCCGATCCGATGAACCCTTTTTCCTCGTTTTTTTCCCGCAGTTCCGGGTATCGTTTCCTAACCTTCGCCATGTCCGATTTCGCACCCCCCCACAAGGAGACTCCGGATAAGCAGGCTGGGCTGTCCGTCCGTAACGGGCACACTTTGTCCGTCTTTCCCGCACATCCCCGGTTCAAAGTGCAGGTCATTGCCGACGGCCTCGATTTGCCTAAGGGCTTCCGGCCCGTTGCCGATAAGGGTTGCTCCCCTGACCGGACGCCCGATTTTCCCCTGTTCGATAAGGAAAGCCTCTGTCACCTGGAAGACGAAGTCTCCAGATGTCGGGTTGACCTGGCCACCGCCCATCTTCGTGACCAGCAACCCGCTCCCTGCCCTCTCAAGGATTGATTCCAGTCGCTCTTCGCCCGGAAGGAGGAACGTGTTGCTCATCCTCGGGATCGGCAGGTTTCGGTAAGAGCCCCTGCGCCCGTTTCCTGAAAGGGGGATTCCTCCCTTTTGGGCCGACTGCACATCGGTCAGGTAGGACCGCAAGATCCCACGGTCAATCAGGACATTGCGCCTGGCAGGAGTGCCCTCATCGTCCACGCCGTAGCTGCCATAGGCCCCAGGGATCGTTGCGTCGTCCACGAGCGTTACGAGGGGGCTTGCGACTTCCTCTCCCAGGCGGTCACGGTAGACGGAGTAATCCTTTTGGATGATGTCGGCCTCGAGCCCGTGCCCGCAAGCCTCATGGATCATTGTACCTCCTGCCTGCCCCGATAGGACGACCGGCATCCGTCCAGCAGGGCACGGGCTTGCCTCGAGCATCAGGAGGGCCCTGTCAAGGGCTTGCCGGCCCACTTCGAGAGGTGAAACACGAGCCCAGAAATCGCCGGGGTCGGCCTGGAAGGCCCGGACCTCGTAGCCGGTCTGGATTGTCCCTTTCCTTTCGACGGTGACCTGGACAGCAAAGAGGGAATGGAAGCGTTCATCGGCCACGACGGCTCCGTCACCCCGGACGATGAGGGTCCTTCTTCCGGAAACCCGCATTCGGAGGGTGACCTGGCGGACAAGGGAAGAAGAGTCCCTGATCACCTGGTCGACTTCGCCAAGGGGGGCCGTATCGGGTGCCTTGAGCCTTGCAGGATCGAAGGCCAGGACACAATCGACCGAGGGGCGTTTCCCGGGTGGAGGGGCTCCGGTCCTGGACAGCACATTTTCCAGGCAATCCCAGGCTCCCCGCACCGAGCAGTCAGGGGAATGGGAGAAGACCGAATGATCCTTGAGGAGAATTCTTGCTCCTACACCTCCGGAGGCAGCGGAGGAGACTTCCTCTATCCGTCCCTTTTCGAAGGCGACGCTATGTCCGGCTCCCGACTGGACGAAGAGGTCTGCATAGTCGACGCTTTTTCCCGAAAGCCGGGGCACCTGTTCTCCAAGAGATTGCCAGGCCGGTTCGGGATGCTCAACATTCATGGACGTCATCTCCTCCAATCAGGGCGTTCCGGGTGCTCGGCCGGAAAAAGTCGGGGGCATGTACCGAGAAAAGGGCTTCCCCCTGCCATACGGTTATCCAGCCGCATCCAGGCAACACCAGGTCCTGTCCCTTCACAAGCCTGATCTCGGTACGGGACCACGGGAGTTCCCGGAGTGTTTTTCGGCATCCTGGGCACGGTACTGCCAGGAGTCCTCCCGCATGCCGGTCAAGCAACTCTTCTTCCCTTTCTGCCCTTGTGCGGTGAGGCGCCAGCTTTTCAGGAGAGAAAGCGGCGATTCCTACCCGATCCATCCTGAAGCATTCCAGGACTTCAACGCTCACGAGTCCCCCGAAAAGAAGAAGATCCCCAACCTTAAGGGAGGTCGTCAGCCTGTTTGGCTTTTTCCCGGGCTGGAGGTCGACAAGGCAATCGGGGCAAAGGATCGGGATCCATGGGTCTTCGGATCGGAAGCCCGGAATGTCGACGAGTGTCATCCCGAGCATGGAGTTTGAGACAACGACGGGCCCCAGGGTAGTTCCCGGCATAGGGGAACGCGATGCAAGGCGGGCTTCCGAGCAGGCGCTTCTCAGGAAGGTCGTCTTTCCCGAGTTGACCGGGCCGATGAGCATGATCCTGGAGCCGCGCGGGAACCTTCGACCGATCCAGGAAGTCACCTTCTTGACGCTCGCATGGTCAAGGGCATTCATCGTTATGAAACTATCCTTCTTGATTCCCAATATTTCGGCCAGTCGGCGGCTTCCGCCCCCCGAACGAAACCACCCTGACAGCATATCATATTTATTGATGACGGTCAGATTCGGTTTACCCCATTCCTGCATCAGGTCATCCAGAAGAGGATTCGGCGATGGTTGGAACGCGTCCACGAACCGGATCGCTCCATCCGACTGTTCCATTTCCTTTCGTATCATCCTTAGGACAATGTCATCGGACAAGGCGGCCTTGGTGGCTTGCCTATAGTGTACGAGCCTGAAGCAACGTCGACAGATCGTGTCCTTGCCGATCTCGACCGTGGGGGGGATGAATCCCGGGGCTTCCGGGTCCTCCTGTTGAAAGGGGACTCCGCAACCGGGGCAGCGAGTCGGGTCATTTCCCTCTTTGGGGTCTTTCATGGGCGGGTTTCATTCTCCCTTCCGGTGCTGTTTTTTGGCCTGTCTTCACTGGCCGATTTCTGGGCTGCAAGGTGCTCCTCGTAGGTCCTGGAGAACAGGTGCCTGCCAGAAGGGGATAGGACGAAGAAAAGGTATTCATGATGCTCGGGGGCAAGAGATGCCTGCCAGGCGGATAGGGAGGGGACGCCTATGGGTCCGGGCGGCAAGCCCCCGTTCCTGTAGGTATTATAGGGCGAATCGATCTCGAGGTCGGCATAGGTCAGCCCGCGGAGGGTTCGGCCCTCCAGCTTCCACGCGAAAACGACGGTTGCACAGGACTGCAGGGGCATCCCCAGGCGGAGCCGGTTCTCAAAGACTCCTGCGACACGGGGGCGTTCTCGATCATCACGGGATTCCCTTTCGTTGATCGAGGCGAGGATAGCCCGTTCCAGCAGCCAGCGAGGGCTGGGATCCGGGGGCAGGAACGGGGCAATCTTCTCCAGCCAGGTGTTCGAAGCAAGCCTGACGAATTCATTGATGGCCATTTTTGAAGGGGTGACCCGGTAAGTTTCCGGCAGGAGGAAAGCCAGGCGATACTCGGGTTTTTCAGGTAAAATCCCACGGACTCGAGCAGGAAAATTGCCGGGGTCGGAAAGTTCCCTCAAGAGGGCGCTTTCCCCTCCCCAAGGTGAAAGGGCCGTTCCGAGTTCCCCGATCGTGGTCCCCGGGAGGAGCCGGATTCCGGCGGAATCCGGCTCTTGGCTGTTCATTTGTTTTGCCACTTCCCAGGGCGTACCGGGGCGTATTCTGTAAAGGCCGGGTTTCAAGCGCGTATCCATGTCCAGGAGGGAAAACCACCGTGCCAGGGCGCGGGCATCTCCAGTGGTGAGCCCCTGCTCAACGAGCGAGCGAGAAACGGACAAGGCATTTTGGCCGGATTCGACAAGCGCTTCCATTGGGGAGCCCTTCCCGAGCGGAACCATCCTTGCCCACCAGGCTCCTCCCCGGGTGATGATCGCCCCGAAGAGGAAAAGACTCAGAATTGCAATGCCCATCCCCCCAAGGCGAATAACCGGGAGGGTTTTCTGTCCTGGAACCAATTTTAGGAAAGTTGCTTCAGCAGTTCGGCTTCGGCAATGATCGCCGAGGCTTCAACCTGGGCAAGCTCGAACTTGAGCTTTCTCCGGGTTTCTTCAACGAAAGCGGTGTCCTTTACGGCCTTAAGGTTGACCTCGACATTGTAGGCTGCAGCGTGGGCAGCCGCCCAGGCCAGTCTCCCGGCGGACCCGGCATCCGTGACGGCGTTCGGGTTTCCCTTGAAGAGGACGGATTCCATCAAGTGCCCAACCTCGGCAACGGTTTCAACCGTCTTGAGCGGGACCTTGCAGGCCTCTTTCAGGGATTCCTGCATCCGTTCTTCCCTTAGGGCCTTATCTTCCTCGGTTGACTTGGGCATCTTGATCGCAGCCATGACCGCGTTGTAGGATTCAGCGTCCTGGTCCATCAGTTCCACGAGGGTCGCCGTAAGGTCATGTCCTTTTTCCACCGCGATTTCCATCTCCGGCCAGGCATCCTTGAAGCGTTCCCGCCCAAGGGTCAGCGAAGCGACCATGGTGCAGAGGCTGCTGGCCAGGGCACCGGCCAGGGCTGCCGCGGTACCCCCTCCGGGGGCCGGGGAAGCAGAACCCAGTTCCTGGAGGAATTCGTTTACTGTCTTGCTTTTAAGCATGAACATGCTCCTTTCTTGTTCTTACAGTACGCGTTCGGAACCTTTATAAACGGCCTTTACGGGAGAAACACCCGCATGGTACGCCAGGATCGCCGGCGTTTCGCCGTCCAGGATGAGGAAATCGGCTTTCTTTCCCGGTTCAAGGCTCCCGCGGGAGCCTGCCATCCCTACGGCGTAGGCGGCATTGAGCGTCGTCGCCACGAGGGCTTCCTCGGGGGAAAGGTGCATCCCCATGACGGCGAGGCCAAAAACGAAAGGCATTGACTCGCAGAAACAGGATCCCGGGTTGCAATCCGTGGCGAGGCTTACCGGCACTCCCAGGGTGATCATTTCCCTCCCCCGGGCGAAAGGTTTTCCGAGGCTGTATGCAGTTGCCGGGAGAAGGACGGCCAAGGTCCCTGCTTCAGCCATAGCCTTCAAGCCTTCGTCCGAGGCGGCAAGCAGATGTTCTGCCGAGGTGGCCGCGACCGCCGCAGCAAGGGCAGCCCCACCGAGGTCGTGCACCTCGTCAGAATGGATCTTGATCCCGAGTCCGAGCGCTTTTGCGGCTTCGAGGATACGCCTGCTTTGGGATATTGAAAAGACCCCTTCTTCGCAAAAAACATCGCAATAACGGGCAATCCCCTGGTCGGCAACGGCCGGTAGCATCTCCCGAATGACCTTTTCCACGAAGGCTTCAGGCTGGTGCCGGTCTTCTTCCGCTACGGCATGGGCTCCCATGAAGGTCGGCACCACGTCGAGATAGGATTTTTTACCCACCTGGTCGATGACACGGAGCATTTTCAGTTCGGATTCCGTATCGAGGCCATATCCGCTTTTGATCTCGATCGTCGTGGTTCCATGGGCTATCGCCGATTGCGCAAGTTTCATCGTGGACGAAAACAGTTCTTCCTCGGTGGCGGCCCGGACCCGCCTGACAGACGAGAGGATACCGCCTCCCTGCCGCAGGATCTCGAGGTAGGGGACACCCTCCAGCCTCATTGCAAACTCGGTTTCCCTCAGCCCCTGGAAACAGAGGTGGGTGTGGGGATCAACGAACCCAGGGATCAGGCAGCCGCTCCCGCAATCGATTTCCATGTCGATATCGAGGCCGCGGGTCTTTTCGAGGACTTCCTCCTCCGGGCCGATTTCCCGTATGACCCCATTCTCTGTCAGGATCGCGCACCGGGCAATTGTTCGAATATTCCCTTGTTCGTGGCCTGCAAGGGGATGGCCCGGGTCGACGGGCGTGAAACAACGGGCTTTGGTGAATAGCTTGGTCGTCATTCCTGTTCCTCCGCCCCCATGCGCTCCAGGAGCTTGAGTTCCAGAACCTGCAGCGGGTCAAAGTCGGCGACCTGCAGGTAGTAAGCCGCGGTTTCAAGGAGTGCCCGTGCGGGGATCATTCCATAGATCTCCGTCTCCGCTACCTCGACGCCCCATCGGCGGGCTTCAAAGCGGATCATCTCCAGGACCCGGTAAAGGGCGTTTTTTTCGTAATCGACTATATTCATGCTGACCTGGACCATGCCCTTGTCTTCCAGCGACACACCGATTCCCTTAACCGCACAAAGCCCGCCGCTCGAAGCCCGAACGGCATTCGCAATCTGTTTCGCGATCGAGAGGTCCCTTGTCCGGAGATTCACGTTGAAGGCTACAAGGAATTTCCGGGCTCCGATCACCGTCGCTCCCGCCGTCGGGTGGAGCGAGTGTTCTCCAATGTCCGGCCATCGCTCGGGGTTTGACGCTTCTTTCTTGAGAGCCTCGTACTGGCCCTTTCGGATGACCTCCAGGCGTGCTCGGTCGGGCCTCACCGCCGCATCTTCGTAGAAATAGACAGGGACCCCGGTTCGCTCATGGTAGCGTTGACCGAAATCCCGGGCGAAGCGAACGCACTCCTCCATTGTCATTCCCTGTACGGGTGTGAAGGGAATGACATCAATGGCACCGACACGGGGGTGGGCTCCTTCGTGAGAGTTCATGTCGATATGGCGGACAGCGGTTTCAGCGGCCTCAAGCAGGGCTTTCTCCACGGGTTCGGGTTCTCCCACGAGGCTGACGACCAGGCGGTTGTGGTCGGGGTCCGCCCGGTAGTCGAAAAGGGTGCACCCCGGGCGGTTCCGGAAAGCTTCCACAATGGCCTCGATGACTTCGGGCCTCCTGCCCTCGCTAAAATTCGGGACGCACTCCAACAGTTTTTTTCCCATAACGCCTAATCCTCCTTGTGGGGAACTTTCTTTCGGGCCTTCTCCACGGTTTTTTTAACGAGGACGTCGTCCGGGATGAAAGGCAGGGTGATATGGTCGGTTCCCGGGTTCTGGAGGTTATATTCCATGCTCGTGGACAGGGCGTTCTCGTTCCGGGCCCAGGCCCGCCGGGCCACCCCGCCCATGACATCCCACGCCAGCGACAGGTCGATGGCCCGGTCTGCCCTCTCGCTTCCGTCCAGGACGAGGCCGAAACCTCCGTTGATCGATTTGCCGATCCCCACTCCCCCGCCGTTGTGCAGGGCCACCAGGCTCATCCCGCGAGCGGCGTTCCCGGCGAAACAGTGGGTGGCCATGTCCGCCATGATGGCGCTCCCGTCCTTGATGTTCGCCGTTTCCCGGAACGGCGAGTCCGTCCCCGAAACGTCGTGGTGGTCGCGCCCCATCATGACCGGCCCGATTTCTCCCTTCCGGACCATCTCGTTGAAGCGGCGGGCGATCTTCATGCGCCCACCGGCGTCCTGGTACAGGATACGTGCCTGGGTTCCCACGACAAGAGCGTTCTTTTCGGCATCACGGATCCAGATCCAGTTGTCGCGATCCTGCCCCCGCCGCTCCGGGTCGATGCATTCCATGGCCGCACGGTCGGTCTTGACGAGGTCCTCGTGCCTCCCGCTGAGGCAGACCCAGCGGAAAGGCCCGTATCCGTAGTCGAAGAGCATCGGCCCCATGATGTCCTCCACGTAGGAAGGGAAGATGAACCCGTCCAGTTCGTCTCGGCCGTTCTTGGCGATCTCCTTCACCCCGGCGTCGAAGACGGCCTTCATGAAGGCGTTTCCGTAGTCGAAGAAATAAGTGCCCCGATCCACCAGGGATTTGAGCAGGTTGAAGTGCTTAACCAGGCTTTCGTCAACGCGACTGCGATAGGCCGCGCGGTCGCTTGCGAGCAGTGTCGTCCTTTCCTCGAAGGTAAGGCCCTGCGGGCAGTAGCCGCCGTCGTAGGGGGCGTGGCATGAGGTCTGGTCGGAGAGGAGATCGACATTCTTCCTTTCCTTCACGGCGTATTCAAGAAGGTCCACGATGTTCCCGTGGTAGGCGATCGAGAGCGGCCGTTTGTCTTTCATCGCTTCCTCGGCCCAGGCAAAAGCCTCCCCCAGATTCGCGGTGACCCGGGAAACCCACCCCTGGCTATGTCGCGTCTCGATCCTCGAAGCGTCCACTTCGGCAAATATACCGGTGCCACCGGCAATTTCCACGGCCTTGGGCTGGGCTCCGCTCATGCCGCCGAGTCCGGAGGAGATGAAAAGGTGCCCGGAAAGGTCCTCCGTTGGCCCCAGGCCGAGCTTGAGCCGTCCTGCGTTCAGGAGCGTGTTGAACGTCCCGTGAACGATACCCTGGGGGCCGATATACATCCAGCCGCCCGCCGTCATCTGCCCATAGTTGGAAACGCCGAGCTGCATGGCCCGGTGCCATTCATCCTGGTTGTCGAACATTCCCACCATGAGCCCGTTCGTGATGATGACGCGGGGGCTGTCGGGGCGGGACCTGAAGAGCCCCAGAGGGTGCCCGGACTCAACCACAAGCGTCTGTTCGTCGTTCATGACCTGGAGGTACTTCATGATGAGCCGATACTGCATCCAGTTCTGGCAAACCTGGCCGGTTTCCCCGTAGGTGACGAGCTCGTAGGGGTACAGGGCCACGTCGAAGTCCAGGTTGTTGTCGATCATCACCTGGAAGGCTCGGCCCTCGACTGTTTTCCCCTTGTAATCGTCGATCGGGCGGCCCCATATGCGTTCCTGCGGCCTGAAGCGGTATCCGTAGATGCGGCCGCGCGTGAGGAGCTCCTCCATGAACTCGGGGGCCAGCACTTCGTGCCATTCCTCCGGGACGTACCGGAGGGCGTTCTTAAGGGCCAGCTCGGTTTCGGCTCTGCCCAGGGTCAGCCCTCTGTCCGGGGCCCTGCGTATACCGGGTTCAAATGAGCAGGGTGGCGGCAGGGGGCCATCCAGCTTCACGGTCATGGCTTCGGCAATTTTCCCGTTTTCGATCATTTTTTGCACCTCCGTCAGGGATCCCATGGGGGTCCCGAAGTAAAAAAGGGGTGTGCAGATAAGCACACCCCTTTGAATTCCTATTTGCTAGGGGCGAATCAGTTCGGGGTCATCGACGACGCCGAAACGCCGGAAGAGCCCGTTCTTCACGACCTGGACCTGTACGGGTTTGACGACTTCGCCGATGTGGGTAAAGCCCTTGATGATCCCGGTGAGTCCGTCATAGTTGGTTGTCTTGGAAATGGCCATACGGATTGCGGTGGAGTTGGAAACGGTCTTCGTCTTTTGCATGGCGTCGACGATGATCATGAATCCGTCGTAGGCCGAGGCTCCGACCATGTCGGGTTCGATCTTGAAACGTTTGCGGTATTCCTTGAGGAAGTTCTGGACGACCGGGCGGGGATCATCCCGGTCGAAGTTGGTCACGATGTAGAAACCCTCAGCTGCTTCACCGGCGATTTCCGCCAATTTCGGGGAATCAGCCCCCTCCTCCCCCAGGATCTTGGACTTGATCCCAAGTTCTCGTGCCTGCTTCAGGAGAGGTCCTGTCTGGAAATAGTATCCGCTTGCGAAGATGACGTCCGGGTTCGCTTCCTTGATCTTCGAGAGGTAAGGCTTGAAGTCCTTTTCAGTGAAAGGATAAGTCTGTTCGTATACGATCTTCATGTCTTTGCCATATTTGTCGGCATACATCTTGAATCCCTGGACCAGGGTTCGGCCGAAGTCGTTGTCGCTGGTCAAGAGGGCTACGGTCTTTGCATGGAGGAGCTTGTGGGCCGTATAGGCTGCGGCCTTGCCTTCGACCGTACCCAGGAAGCCGTTCCTGAAACAATATTCGCCGGCCTTCGTCACGTCAGGGTGAATGGCGTAGGCGGCGACAAGGGGAATCTTCTCCTCCTGGAAGATTGGCGCAACGGCCCGGGAAGGGAGGCTGTACGAGCCTGCGACAAAAGCGGAAATCTTGTCCTGTTCAATCAGCTTGTAAGCCAGCGCGACGGCTTCCTTCGCGTCCGCCCGGTCATCGTAGACGACGAGCTGGACCTTCTTGCCCAGGATCCCGCCCTTCGAGTTGACCTGATCGACGGCAATCCTGACCGAGTTCAGGGCACTTGCCCCGTCGGCCGCCGCAAAGCCGGTCAGGGGTGCGAGCATCCCAATCTTGACCGTTTCTGCAGCAACGGCAACTCCCACAAAAAAGGAAAGAAGCAAAAGTGCAACCATCGAAACCCTCAGACCACGCATTGCAGACACCTCCCAGATCAGATTATGAACATTATAGAACAGGTGAGAACATCAAAGGCCCAGGTAGGCCTCTCGGATACGGGGGTCGTCCCTCATCACTCCAGAGGCCCCCTCGAACTGGATCCTGCCCGTTTCAAGGACGTAGCACCTGCTGGAAATCTCAAGCGAAGCAAGGGCATTCTGCTCTACAAGGAGGATCGTCAAGCCTCTTTCCCGGTTCAGGTGCTGCAAGACTTCGAACACCTGGTCCACCAGCTTCGGCATCAATCCCATTGAGACTTCGTCAACCAATAGGAGTTTTGGGTCTGAAACGAGGGCCCTCGCGATGGCTAACTGCTGCTGCTCTCCGCCGGATAGGGTCACTGCGTCCTGGCTGCCCCGCTCTTCAAGGATCGGGAAGAGTTCGTAAAGCCAAGCCAGGCGCTCTTTTTCCTTCGCGGGTTCATGGATCCCGTAAAGCCCGATTCGCAGGTTTTCCCGGACGGTCAGCCGAGGGAATACGCGGGCCCTCTCGGGCACGATGCGGATTCCCATACGGGCCCGAACGTGAGAAGGAATTCTGGAAATATCCTCCCCGCGGAACCGTATGATGCCCGAACGGGGGGGAACCAGTCCCATGAGGGAGTTCAGGATCGAGCTCTTACCTGCCCCGTTCGCCCCGATAATGGAGACGAGTTCCCCTTCCTCCACTGAAAATGAGGCTCCGTGGACCGCCTCAATGTCTCTGTAGGCAATATGGAGGTCCTGGACGTCAAGCAGCATTCGAGTTGCCTCCCTTGCCCAGGTAGGCCTGGATGACCTCCGGGTTTTTGCGAATTTCCTCCGGGGATCCCTCGGCAAGCTTGAGCCCGTGGTCCAGGACGACAAGCCGGTCGGACAGTCCCATGGCCACGCGCATGTTGTGTTCGATGAGGAGGATGGAAATGCCGCTCTCACGGGTTTTTCGGACGAGTTCTTCCTGCATGGCGATCTCTTCATGCCGAAGCCCGGAAAAGGATTCGTCCAATAGCAGGAGACGCGGGTTAAGGGCCAGGGCCCTGGCCAGTTCCAACCTCCGGAGGTTTCCCAGGGGGAGCAGGCCCGCCTTCTGGGAGGCCAGAGAAACAAGGCCGACCTTTGAAAGGAGTCCCATTGCACCGTCGCGTGTTGTTTGCCTTTTCCAGGAGCCGCAGGAGGGGATTATCCCCCGGTAACAGGGCAATCCCATTGCGACGATGACGTTATCCAGGACGGAAAGGTTCGGGAAGGGGCGGACGATCTGGAAGGTTCTCCCGATGCCCAGGGCTGCCATCCTGTGGGGAGGAAGCCCGTCGGTCCGGATTCCACCAAAACGAATCTCACCTGAGGTCGGGCGGTAAACCCCCGAAACCGTGTTGAAACAGGTTGTTTTCCCTGCCCCGTTTGGCCCGATCAACCCCAGTATCTCACCGTTGCAGAGGTCAAATGAAACCTTGTCCAGGGCTTTAAGGCCGCCAAAATGCATCGACACTTCCCGGAGGCTGAGAAGGATTTCCGTCATTCCTGATTTCCCCCCTTCAGCCTGGAAAAGATCTGCCGTGCGAAGCTGCTTTCCCCGAGGAGCCCGCCGGGCTGGAATCGAATCATCAGCAAAAGCAGGGCGGCGTAAAGGAACATCCGGTATTCGGTCAGCGGCCTGAAGACTTCAGGCAGCATGCCAAGGACCAGGGCTCCCAGGACCGGTCCCCAAAGGGTTCCCATGCCGCCGAGGACGACCATTGAAAGGATCATGACCGACATGGGAAAACCGAAATCCGTTGCGCTGATAAAGCGCATGAAATGGGCATAGAGAGCTCCTCCTAGCCCGGCCATTGCGGTTCCGAGGATGAAGGCCGCAAGCTTGAAGCGAACTGGGGATACACCCATGCTCGATGCCGCTGACTCGTCTTCCCGCAGTGCAAAGCAGGCCAGGCCCGACCAACTGCGAGTGAAAAGCCAGCTGGCCAGCTGAACCGCCGCGAGAAAGGCGAGGCAGAGGAAGAGGAAGGGAGTTCCCCTGAGCCTTTCACCGAATAGGATCACCCTAGGGATTCCGCCGATTCCCAGTGCCCCCCCGAAAAAGGGGACGTAAAGGAACACGGAGACCACGATGAAGTTGATCCCGATGGTGGTGATAGCGAGGAAGTCCTCCTTCAGCCGGAGACTGGGCAGGCCGAGGACTAGGCCGATAAACCCTGTTATGAAAAGGACGAGCGGCAGGGCGCTCCAGAAAGAAAGGCCCCCGGCAGTCGTCAGGAGTGCGGACGAGTAGGCGCCGATCCCGAAGAAAGCGGCGTGGCCGAGGGAAATCTGTCCGGCGTAGCCGACGATGACGTTCAGGCCGCAGGCCACGATGGCCTGGATCGCTATGAAGGTTCCAATCGTGATCGTATAGTCGCTCATTGCGGTTTCGTCCTTCCTAGCGCCGACCGCCCAGGAGCCCCTGTGGACGCCAGAGCAGAACCGCGATCATGGCAATAAAAGCCAGGGCATCCCGCGGAAGGGGGATGCCGGCGTAGCCGATCAGGAGCGTCTCCGCGACTCCCAGCAGGACTGCGGCCAGGACTGCTCCCGGAACGGACCCAAGCCCCCCTACCACGATAAGGGCGAGTGTCTTGTAGGCCGGGACAGCCCCCATCGTCGGGTAGACCTGGTTGTAGTAGATGCCCACGAGGATGCCGGCGATTGCTGCTACCGCAGAGCCGATCATGAAGGTTACGGAAATGATCCAGTGGCTGTTGATCCCCATTGAGCTGGCGATGGCCATGTCCTGGGAAGTGGCCCGCATGGCGAGTCCAAGTTCGGTCTTTGTCGTGATGATCCAAAGCAGTAGGAGAACCCCGGCGCTGATGCCGTAGACGGCGGAGAGCGTCGAGGAGATCACGATCCCCCCGATCGTGAAGCTTGGGAAAGGCAGTTCCGCAGGGAAGGAGAGGATGTACGGTCCGGCCACCATGCGGCAGAGTTCTTCTATCGCAAGCAGGCAGGCGATGCTGCCGATGAGGGGGACATACGGAGGGAATTTCAGGAGCGGGTAATAGACGAAACGCTCGATCAGAACTCCCAGGAAGGCACAAAAAAGCATCGACCCGATGACCGCGAGGGCAAGACTGTGAGTTGACGAAAATATGGCCAGCCCCGCATAGGCTCCCACGGTGTAGATTGCGGCATGGGCCACGTGCAGGATTCGTAATATCCCGTAGACAAGGGCAAGGCCCAGGGTGATCAAGGCATAAATCGCTCCGATTGCCAGCCCGTTAAGCATCTGTTCGAGGAAAAGCTGCATGACGGCCTTTGGGCTCCCTGGTTCAGTTCAGTTTTCCGACGACAGTTTCGACTTCAGCCACAAGTTCACCCGAATGCGTGATCGCGTGAACCGCCCGAATAAGGGGTTCCATGAGGCAATCCTTCTCGTAGAAAGGAACTGTCCGGCGAACGGCTTTGTGTGCCGCCTCCGTTCCCTTGCCCGGCCTCAGCGGGTGGCTGAAATCGATTCCCTGGGCTGCCGTCAGGACCTCGATGGCCAGGACATTGAACGCGTTTTCCAGGATTGTCCTGGCTTTTCTTGCTGCATGTGCGCCCATCGACACATGGTCTTCCTGGCAGGCAGAGGTCGGGATGGAGTCGACGGATGCCGGGTGGGCCAAAACCTTGTTTTCCGAGACGAGGGCGGCGCAGGTGTACTGCGGTATCATGAACCCGCTGTTCAGGCCGCTTTCCCGCACGAGGAAGGGGGGGAGGCCTGAAAGCTTGTGGTCCACCAGGCGGGCGACTCTTCGCTCGGAAATGTCAGCCAGTTCTGCTGCCGCGATGCCAAAGAAGTCCATGGCCAGGGCGATCGGCTGGCCATGGAAGTTGCCGCCGCTGATGGCAATGCCGTCTGCGGGGAAAATGATCGGGTTGTCTGTCACGGAGTTGATCTCGAGATCGATCTTTCCGCGGACAAAATCCAGCGCATCGCGACTGGCCCCGTGGACCTGGGGGACACAGCGCAGGGAATAGGCGTCCTGGACACGGTTTCCCTTGAAGTTCTCTATGATCTCGCTTCCTTCGATCAGGGTTCGGATATTTTCGGCTACCAGTTTTTGGCCGGTATGGGGCCGAAGGGCATGAGTCCTGGGGTCGAAGGCATAGGGAACACCGTGAAGGGCCTCAAGGGAGAGGGCGGCAGCGATGTCTGCCACCTTGGCCAGGATGGTGGCGTCATGGACGGCCAGCGCCGCCAGTCCTGCCATGAAGGCCGTTCCGTTATTGAGGGCCAACCCCTCCTTGGGCTTGAGGGATACAGGTTTCAGACCGGTTTCCTGGAGAGCTCTGGCGGTAGGCATGCGCCGATTCCCAAAGAAGACCTCCCCCTCGCCTAGCAGGGTGACTGCCAGGTGGGACAGGGGGCAGAGGTCTCCGCTTGCCCCGACGGATCCCTGGTTCGGGATGACGGGGTGGATGCCCAGGTTGAGGTAATTCACGAGCTGGGTCAGGGTTTCCAGGCTAATCCCTGAAAAACCCCGGGTGAGGGTGTTGATCCGGAGCAGCATGATTGCCCTTACCGCGTCTTCAGGCAGAGGTTCTCCCACACCGCAGGCATGGCTGAGGAGAAGGTTCTTTTGGAGCAGTTCGCTTTGCTCAGGGGGAATAGAGACAGAAGCCAGGTCGCCGAATCCGGTCGTAATCCCGTAGATGACCTTGCCGCTTCGGGCCCACTCTCTGACGATGCGCCCTCCCCTTTCGACGAAGGTGACGGCTGCCGGGTCCAGGGCCACTCCATACCCTTCCCTTGCAACCTTGACCACATCTTCCAGCGAGAGGGAATGCCCGTTCAACGCGATGACTTTTCCGTCCACAATAGTCCCTCCTTCCGCAGATACCCTTGCGGGCTCCCTGTTAATCTAAGATGAAACCATTATCCTGCCCGCAGGTACGGCACTTTCCGTGTGGATCTAATTCAATATGTGAAATATTATATCCTTCACGTACGACAATGTCACGCCCGCATCGGCGACATCTAGTCGTTTCTGGAAAGGGAACATTGCCCATGTAGACGAACGGAAGCTTTCGGGACGCGATCTCCCTGTATTCCATCATGAGGGGCAGGGGTGTCGCTGGTTCCGTCCATTTCCACCGGGGAAAATACCGTGAAAGATGAAACGGAATGCCTTCGTCGATTTCGCTGATCCAGTCGATCATCGCTTCAAAAGCGGTCTTGTCGACGTTGATGCCAGGGACGAGCAGGTGAGTCAGTTCGACGTGGACTCTGGCGTACTTCAGGCTAACGATTGTCTGTAGCACGGTTTCGAGAAAACCGCCCAGCTTCCTGTACCCTTCTACGCTGAAGGCCTTAATGTCGATGTTTGCAGCCGAGATGAAGGGCAGGATTTGCTTCAGGGGTTCCGGGTTGATGGTGCCGTTCGTAACCAGAACGACGCCGAACCCCTCCCGTTGAAGGAGAGGTGCCGCATCGGACAGGAATTCGAACCAGACCAGGGGTTCGTTGTAAGTGAAGGCGACGGCCCTGCTTCCGGATTGCTTTGCGGCCTCAAGCAAACTCTCGGGGGTGACAGGCTGCAGTGATATGGAGGGATCCCAACGGGCCAACTCCCAGTTCTGGCAAAAGGGACACCTGAGATTGCAACCGACCGTTCCGGCCGAAAGGATCTCCGTTCCGGGACGCCAGTGGTAAAGAGGCTTCTTCTCGACCGGATCGAGGTTGATGCTTGCCGCAAAACCGGCGTTAAGGGCCAGTAAGGCATCCCCGTTGGAACTGGCTTTTCGAACCCCGCAGAGCCCCGTTCCACCAGGTTTCAGGAGACAGGCGTGGGGGCAAAGGTCACACCTGACGAGCCCGTTTTCAATATGCCACCATCTGGCCCTGGCGAGCCCTTCCTCGCTTGGGTTCATCATTGTTTGCGGCTTTCCATGTGGCGATCCACCGTGAAGCGCCATAGGTCAGCTCCCTCTGGCCCGGGGAGTCCCGCTTTACGGCTGGCGACGGCCAGTTGCTCCTCTACATTGTCGATTCCATCGAGGTCAGGCAGGAGGACCCCCCGACGGTTCCCCTTTTCGACGATAACTCCGTATCGCCTGGGATCCAGTGATTCCCGGCCGGAGATCCTTTCGGGTGAGCTGAGGACGTCGACCGAGACCGTGATTCCCGGCAATTCCGAAAGCGTGAGGGGCTGGAAACGGGGATCCCTCACGGCGCTGGAGATCGCGTTCTGGAGAATTTCCTCCCCAAGGGAAGGGCAGGTCGGTTCCAAGGTTCCTATGCATCCGCGAAGGGACCCGTCCGTGCGGTTTTTCAAGGAAACAAAACAGGCTTGCCTTGCCTCCCAAAGTTCATCTCCGGGGTACAGTCTTTTTGCCTCGTCTGCAGCAAGCCTCCTGCCGGTAGAGAGATAGTTCCGGATCGAGGCCCTGGCAAGCCCGGGCAGCTTGCCGTCGTTTTGGGTTTCGGCCTCTCCAGGGGATTCCCAGAGTGCCGTAGCGTATCCGACCCCGAACGGGGCTTCGTAGGATAGCACTGTAATTGGATCCTTCCCAGCCAGCCCGAGAAGGGCAAGCACGGAGCGAAGGCCGCATTCCCCTGCCCTGTCGACGAATGCCGGGTCAAGGTCCAGGAGGGCTTGTGCGTCATTGTGCCTTATCGAGTCCATGACAAGGGCGTCAAAGCGGGAACCGTCAGGATGATAGCCTGCCGGTGCTTCGGGAGTTACCCGGTGCGAGAGGTCTCCGCTCGCCAGAAGGGCCCACTTGCGTGAGTCCCTGAATTCGGACAGGTGTTTCCCGAGGGAGAAGGCCGCTCGCAAACCAAGACCGATCGGGTTCGCCAGGACGAGGGGCGGCAGTTTTCCCCATGCGTTGTGAAACCAGGTCAGGGGGACGACTGAGGCGTGGTCGAGCTGGAAGGTCCCGGTACCCCACCTGGGGACCGGAATGGAAGACTTGAGGAAATCGACAAGGTCGCGGGAGGCATCGCGGTCTCCGGAGGCTTCAAAGAGGGTTCCCCCGACCCCGAATTTCTGGAGTCCGCCTTCGAAGCGGAGTGCCTCGACGAACATCAGCCCATCGCCAAAGGGGGCGTGGGGACTGAGAACCAGCAAGATCTCGGGTTTCTTGTCACGGAGCCTTTCGGCGAGGCCCTGCATACCCTTGAGAGTGGCGGAAGCTTCCCTTTCCCTTCCCCGGCCGACCTCGGGGACGATTATTGGCGGATGAGGAGCCAGGCAACCCCAAAGCCACATTTTTCAGACCCCCCTTCTCTCAAGACAAATATACCCCAACCCTGACATTTTGTTGAGAATATCGGGTGGGAATACAGGGGGAAAATCAGGCTAGGTGATGAACATCGCGTCACCGAAAGAGAAAAAACGGTAGTTCTCCCGCACTGCCGTGTGATAGGCACCCATGGTTGCTTCATGCCCGGCAAAGGCACTGACAAGCATCAGGAGGCTGCTCTTCGGCAGGTGGAAGTTTGTAATGAGGGCATCGATCACCTTGAAGCGATAGCCAGGGTAAATAAACAGCTTTGTCTGGTCAATACCGGGCCGGCACGTGCCTTTTTGCGAGGAAGCCTCGAGCGCCCGTACGACGGTCGTTCCGACGGCAACGACCCGCCTTCCGTCCTGTCGTGCGGAGTTCACCTTTTCAGCCGCCTCTTCGGGAATTTCGTAAAATTCTTCATGCATGGGATGTTGCCGGATATTGGCTTCCTTGACGGGGCGGAACGTCCCGATTCCGACATGAAGGGTCAGCCTCGTCACCTCGATTCCCATCGAGCAGATCTCGTCGAGGAGGGGTTCCGTGAAATGCAGACCGGCTGTGGGTGCTGCAACGGCTCCCTCATTTTTCGCGTAAACGGTCTGGTATCTTCCCGGGTTGATCGTGCTGTTGTGGATATACGGGGGAAGGGGGACCTGGCCTGCCCTGTCGATAAACTCGTGGATATCGAGTTTTTCCGGGAATGCCACTACCCTCAGTCCGTCCTGAAGGCATTCCCCCACCGTAACGCAGGCTCCCCCGTCCAGCAGTACGGACATCCCGGGATGAAGGCGCCTGCCTGGCCTGACGAGGGCTTCCCATCTTCTCCACGACGGATCAAGGGCCCTGAGCAGGAATATTTCCGATCGGGCGGTCCCGCCGGTTTTTGTCCCGTAAAGGCGTGCCGGAATGACCCTGGCATCGTTCAGGACAAGTAAATCTCCCGGTAAAAGGTAATCGACGATATTGCGGAAGAAGCGATGCTCCATGCGCCCCTCATCACGCTTCAGGACAAGAAGCCTCGATGAGTCCCTGGGTTCTGCGGGGACTTGGGCGATAAGCCCTTCCGGGAGATCGAAATTGTAGGATTCGGTCCTGAGCAGGTCGTGGAAAACCTGAAGGGATGGACCGGTTTCGTCAACTTTCATTGGGACTCCCTGTCAGCGGAGAACCTGGAGCGTGGTCCCCGGGAAGTAATGGTTGAGAATAGCCCTGTAGTCCCAGCCGTTTTCGGAAAGGGCTTTTGCTCCCCACTGGGAAAGGCCGACCCCATGTCCCCATCCTCTGCCCTGGAAGTCGAAAAAGGCCGGGGCGGTTCCTGAAAAAGAGCGTGCGGGAGCCGGCGGGGCGGGTACGGCGGGAATGGGTGCCTGGTGGCTCCCTCCCCTTGCCAGGGCTTTCCTTATGTAATCCTCGCGCTTTTCCGGGTGAAGGAGCATGTCCATCAGCTCTGTGCTTGAGAAGGCCCCCTGCCGGGTAAGGACGATCAGGGGGTCTTCGCCCCCCTTCAGAGGAACCGGGGCAGAAGGGGGCGGGGTCGGCAGAGGCGCAGGATAAGCCGTCACTCCCGGTCCCGCAAAAGCGACATCGAAAAGGGTACTGCGTATCAGGTTGCTCCCTGCAGCCATTCGGAAAGAATGCCCCTTGACAGTGGCGCTCCCTGAAGTACCCCGCACTTCAAGGAGGGTCACGCGGTCTCCGCGGTCCTTCTGCGCTGTCCTGATCTCGAGAACGGTTCCAACCGGAGCCTTGAGGGCATTCATGATTTTCTGCAAGGCTTCCTGTGACAGCGACGCTTTCCAGCGGCTATGGGGGGTTTCGTAAGGCACGGGCTCAGGACGGCATGTCAGGTAAGGCAATCTTCCGCCCCACACGGTCGAGACATCGGCCGTCCATCCGGCCCCGTCTGAAAAGTAATAGGTGTGTGCGAGCTGGGAGCCGTAAAGGACCACGACTCCACGGGTTTCTGAAACAGCCCGGTCGAGCTTGGGGTCTTCGGCTGCCATACCCCGGTATGCCTGGCAGTGGGTCGTGGCGCACAGGTCGAAACCTTCTTTCCCGTGACGGCCGGCTTGCCGCAGGGCGTAGGTGCGGGCAATGACTGCCTGGGCTTTCAGGGCTTCCATGGGCCAGGCCGGGTTCACCTCGATCTTCAGGACTCCCCTGAGGTACGATTCGACATCAAGAACGTTGACTACCGAAAAACCGCTGTTGTATTGGACGAGGCTCAGGTTGCCCCGATAGGGCCTTCCATTCCACTTGACCGGATGCGATCCTTGAAATTCCAGGGGGAGGGATGCCACCTGTCCGTTGACAAGCATCCTTCCAGCCGAAAGTTCCACTACGGCGCGCCGGCCCACGGAAAAGGTCCTTCCTCCCGCATCGGAGCATCGCAGTGCCCCTTCAGAGTCGACTGTGCCGGATTGGGCACCTGTCGCTATCCCGATGCGCACCAGCCTGGGGGAAGCCTGCACGGGTTTCGGAAAAAGGCAGAAGACAGCCGCAAGAATCAGGCTAAAAACAACGATGGATTTTCGAGTTTTCACTTCAACCACCTCAGGAAAAGGTTCATGAGGATTGTCAGGACAAGGCTGACGAGGACCATGGTTCCGATTGGGGCGAAGAACAGGACGTGCTTTCCACGAAAAGTGAAGTCCCCGGGAAGGCGGCCCAGCGGAAGGCCGGCCTTTCCCGCCAGGATTACGAGCCCCCCCAGGAGGATCATCAAAGCTCCCGTAAAAAGGAGGAACTTCCCCAGGGATTGCATCGGGCTCATTCAGCGCCTTCGAGCAGGCTCATCTGGCGGGCATAACCCACAGGGGCCGAAAGGCCCAGGTATTCGAAGGCCGTCGGAGTCGCCCGTCTTCCACGCGGAGTCCTTTCGATCAGCCCCTTGCGGATCAGGAAGGGTTCGTAGATGTCTTCGACGGTTTGTTGTTCCTCGTTTAGAGCCGCAGCCAGGGTCGCAAGTCCCACGGGTCCTCCGGAGAAGAGCTCGATGAGGGCCCGCAGCAGTTTCCTGTCTCCTTCGTCCAATCCTGAATGGTCGATGGAAAGCATCTCAAGGGCGCTTTTCGCAAGCGGTGCGTCGATAAGGGGGCGATTGCTGACGGCGGCGACGTCGCGTACCCGTTTCAGCAACCGGATGGCCACCCGTGGAGTCCCTCGCGACCGCAAAGCGATTTCCATGGCCGCAGCCGGATTGACCTCGATTTTCATCACGCACGCTCCCCGCCGAACGATCTCCGAAAGTTCCTCCGGGTTGTAGAGGTCGAGTTGCTCCACGATGCCGAAGCGGGCTCGCAGGGGGGAAGTGAGAAGCCCCAGGCGCGTCGTTGCCCCGATCAGCGTGAAGGGAGGAAGGCTAAGCCGGATGCTTCTGGCGAAAGGCCCCTTTCCGACAACGATATCCAGGGAATAATCCTCCATGGAAGGGTAGAGAATTTCTTCTACGTTTGGTGAAAGACGGTGGATTTCATCGATGAAAAGCACGTCACCCGGTTGCAGGTTGGAAAGAAGGGCAGCCAAGTCCCCTGCCCTTTCCAGGGCGGGTCCGGTCGTCACCTTCAGGTTCCCGGACATCTCATTGGCGATGATTCCCGCCAGGGTGGTCTTGCCAAGTCCGGGCGGGCCGAAAAAGAGGAGGTGATCGAGGGGTTCCTTC
This sequence comes from Synergistaceae bacterium UBA5827, assembly GCA_002432945.1. Classification (GTDB taxonomy): domain Bacteria; phylum Synergistota; class Synergistia; order Synergistales; family 79-D21; genus 79-D21. The sequence continues at coordinate 21,999 of DJHE01000002.1, read as the reverse complement.
CGCATGCGGGCCGCATCGATGTAGATTCGCAACTTCTCTCTCAGGGGCTTTTGGCCGATAAACTCATCCAGCCTCTGGGGCCTGAGTGAAATGGTGTCCAGTTCCCCTGCGATCCTCGGTGGTTCGACAATGCGGTTAGGTTCCGGGTTCATCTTCGCTCACCCCTGATCCGGTTCAGCAGGCGCAAGGCGGACTCGAGGATCTCTTCCTCATGGGCGCTCTCGCCCGCCTGGACCATGGCCGCACGCACGGCACCCGAGGCCTCGGGTCGCGAAAACCCCAGTCCAACCAGGGCGTCGAGGACCTCATTCCCCGCTAGCGTAGGGTTCAACTCCATCCCTTCACCAGATAGCACGGGGAAATCCCTGGCGAGCTTTTCCCGAAGTTCAAAACAAAGCCTTTCAGCGGTCTTGCGACCTACCCCTGGTATTCGAGTGAGCGTTCCCATGTCTGAAGAAAGGATAGCTTTCACGAGGGCCCGGGGTGCCTCCGCCCTTAACAGGCTCATGGCCATGCGGCCGCCTACGCCCTTGACTGCGAGCAATTCAAGGAAAAGACGCCTTTCTTCATCATCCACGAAACCGAAAAGCGAAATCCCGGATTCGTTCACCAGGAGGTAAGTCTGGATCCTGGCCATTTCCCCCTCAACACAGGCTTCCGCCGCCCTTCGGCTGCAGTGGGTTTCCAAGCCCAGGCCATTGACATCCAGGACGACTGCCTCGTCCTGGACCTGGAGAACCTGTCCGTATATGCTCCTCAGCATGGGCGTCGTCCCTCCAGGGCTAGGATTCGGGATTCCGTGGCATTCATCACAAGGCCTGTCAGCGCAATGGCCAAAGCATCAGCGACATCGTCCGGCCTTGGCGGCGCAGGCAGGCGAAGGATCTCGGAAACCATGCGCTGTACCTGGTTCTTGGTTGCGGTGCCGCTTCCGGCGATGGCCATCTTGACTTCGGCAGGTTTGGGCTGGAACAGGGAAAGACCATTTTGTGCCGCCAGCAAAAGAACGACCCCACGAGCCTGCCAGACAGCTTCCGCGGTCGTCGTGTTCCTCCCGAAAAAAAGGCGCTCGACAGCTATGATATCGGGTTCGAGGCGGCCGATGATCTCCCGGAGGGAAGAATAAAGGACCAGGAGTCGTTTCGGCAACTCTTCCCCCGGGCGTGTTTCAACACAACCATAATCAATGGGACTCAGGGTGTTCCCCACCTGGCGGACCAGGGCAAACCCCAGTCTTCCGATCCCGGGGTCGATCCCAAGGCAGCGGGTAACCCCGCACTCAGCCGGCAATGGCCTCCATCACCTCATCGGGGATGTCGAAATTGCCATAGACGTTCTGGACATCGTCATGGTCTTCCAGGATTTCCACCAGGCGAAGAACCCGGGCGGCATCCTCCTTCTTGGCGATCTCAACGGAGGTCTTGGGTACCATGCTCAGTTCCGTGCCGCCCACGGCGTATCCCTTGGACTTGAGGGCTTCCTTCACCTCGGAAAGGGCCGAAGGGTCGCAATAGACCGTGTAACCGTCTTCCCCATCCTGGACAAGGTCATCCGCGCCCCCTTCGATGGCGACTTCCATCAATTTTTCTTCATCAAGATTCTTGCCCGTGACGCTGAGAACTCCCCGCCTTTCGAACATCCAACCCACAGATCCGGCTTCTCCCATGTTGCCGCCGTTCCTGGAAAAGAGAGATCGCATGTCGGCACTGGTGCGGTTCCGGTTATCGGTTAGCGTCTCGACCAGGATGGCAACCCCGGCTGGGCCGAATCCTTCGTACGTGATCTCTTCGTAGGTGGCTCCCTCGATCTCGCCCGTTCCGCGCTTGATGGCGCGTTCGATGTTATCCATCGGCATGTTGTATTCCCGGGCCTTGTCGATCGCGGTCTTCAGGCGGAAATTGGCATTCGGGTCTCCCCCGCCCTCGCGGGCGGCCACGATGATGAACTTGGCAAGCTTCTGGAAGACCGCACCCTTCTTTGCGTCCTGTGCTCCCTTACGATGTTTGATATTTGCCCACTTTGAATGTCCTGACATTGACGATCACCTCTTCATCATGCTTGTTTCGTTTCGCCTATCCGGCAAAAGGGAGGCATGTTTCTCTTGTGTTCGGAACGGGTTCGGGAGCGCTCCACGAAATCCCGCACCTTTTCATGACCTTCACCCCGTGCCAGGTAACGGTCGAGTTCATCATAAGTTACACCCATTTCGCCTTCGTCGGTCTGTCCTTGCCAAAGGCCTGCCGAGGGAGGTTTGTCGATAACGGGCGCTGGGACGCCCAAAAGGCTTGCCAGTTGGCGCACCTCTCCCTTGAGCAGATCCCCGAGGGGAAGGAGGTCAACGCCTGAATCGCCGTACTTTGTGAAATAACCAACGGTAAGCTCGACCCGGTTGCCGGTTCCGCAAACAAGGAGGTTCCTTTCCTGTGCCAGGTAATAGAGAGTACTCATGCGAAGTCGCGGTTTCAGGTTGGCGGCGGCGAGCTTTGCCCCTTCGATGCCAGCGGCCGGGAAGGCCGCCAGGAGGGTGTCATATGCGGCTGTCAGGTCGACAACAATAAGCGGAAGTTCGAAATGACGGGCAACCAGTTCCGCATGCAGGCGGTCTTCTGGGTGACTGTGGCAGGGCATGATGACAGTCATCATGCGGTCCCCGCAAACCCGTTTGAGGATTGCCGCAACGACAGCGGAGTCGATTCCTCCGCTAAGGCCGACTATGCCGCCCTTCTCGCCCGCGGCGCGAAGTTTTTCCCTGAGCCAGTTTTCGATCGAGTTGAGAAGGATAGACGGGTTCCGGTAAAGGGTGGACATCAGTCATTTCTCCTGACGCAAAAGGTTAAAGGCAGAAATATTCTAGCATATCGATCCCGGCGGTTCCGTCTTTCGAGACGGGACTCTTCCTGCTGCAGCTCAGATCGAGGAAACGATGGAATAGAGGCCACGCCTGCGGCTGTCAAGAACGGGGAACGATTTGCGGACGCGATCGACTTCCAGGGGGTCGATTTCGACGAGAAGGGTTTCGTCGCCGGCACCTGCTTCCGCCAGGATTGTTCCGTCCGGGGCAATTGCCATCGAGTGCCCGCCGAAAAGTATTTCTCCGGACAAGCCGTTTCGATTGCACGCGATGACAAAAACCTGGTTTTCGATCGCCCTGGCCTGCAAAAGGGTCCTCCAGTGCCCGATCCGGCTTTCGGGCCAGGCTGCAGGGACGAGGAGGATTCGGGCCCCGGCCAGGGCAATTCCCCGGATAAATTCCGGGAAACGGATGTCGTAGCAGATCGCGTTCCCGCAGACGAGCCCCTTCCAAAGGAAGAGAGATGCCCCGTCACCAGGCTTGAAAAAGGAATTTTCATTCATCATCGGGATCAGGTGAGCCTTGTCGTAGAAGGAGACGGCAGTTCCGTCTTCCCCGACGAAGAAGGCGCGATTCACAAGGTGTTTCCCCTCGATCCAGGGCAGGCTGCCGCAGTGGACGGCACAAAGGCGGTCCTTCGACCAGGCCGAGATGCGCTCCAGGATGGAAGCGCTGTCCTTGCCCTTCCCGGGGAGGGTTTCATCAAAGCGAGACACTGTCCAGAGTTCTGGTAAGATGACAAGGGAAACTCCCTCGGGCAGGTTCCCAAGCCTTTTCTCGACTTGCAAAGCCAGCTCCAGGGGCGAATCGGAGGAACTGTTCATCTGGATAATCGCAACATTTACAGGGGGCATTCCCCACACTCTCCCTTCCTGGGCAACGGAGGTGCACTCGCGATGGAAGAAATGGTCCGTTTCAGCGTTTCAATGCCGGAAGACCTGGCAAGGGAATTCGACCGGTGGGTAGAAGAAAAAAAACTAAGAAACCGTTCCGATGCCCTGAGGCAGATTATACGGAGTTACATCGGGCAGGCCATGTGGGAGACCCAGGAGGGCGAAGCCTACGGAACCTTCACCTTCTCCTACGATCACCACAGCAAGGATTCCAGCCGGGAGATCATGCGACTCCAACACGACTTCGGAGATTCCATTGTCTGCACGACTCATGTCCATATCGACCATGATACCTGTATGGAGGTCGTTCTGCTACGTGGCGAGACCCGGGAAATCCATCGTTTTGTCGAGGCGGCTTCTTCCCTGGGCTGTATCCGGGTGGGGGTTCCAAGTCTCCTTCCACCCTTCTGAGAAGAAACCGGCCGTGTTTTTGGGGCAAAAAAGAGGGACCGCCTCCAGGGCGGTCCCTCTTTTTTGCTTCGGGGCTAATTTCCCAGCGTTGCGACCATGACCGCCTTGATGGTGTGGAGGCGGTTTTCGGCCTCGTCAAAGACTTTCGAGCTCCTTGATTCAAAGACGTCCTCGGTAACTTCCTTGCCCTTGACCGCCGGGAGGCAGTGGAGAAAGATTGTCTCTTCCTTTCCCGTAGCGGCCATGAGCCTTGCGTTGACCTGGTAGGGTGAAAGAAGAGCCACTCGTTCAGCCATCTTGTCTTCCTCGCCCATTGACGCCCAGACGTCGGTATAGATCGCATCGGCGCCCTTGACGGCAGCGATAGCATCTTCCATGAACTCGATCGTAGCCCCGGTTTCCCTGGCGATCTCCTTGCAGCTTTCCACGAGTTCGGATTCCGGCCAAAGTGACCGTGGGGCGGCAATAACGAAATGGAGCCCCATCTTCGCCGAGCCGATCATCAGGGAGTTGGCCATGTTGTTGCGTCCGTCTCCACAATAGACGAGACGAATCCCCTTGAGCCCGCCAAAGTTTTCCTGGATCGTAAGGAAATCGGCGAGGATCTGGGTCGGGTGGTAGGTGTCCGTCAAACCGTTCCAGACAGGGACGCCGCTGTAGCAAGCCAGTTCTTCGACGACGCTCTGTTTGAAGCCCCGAAATTCAATCCCGTCGAACATGCGGCCGAGGACCCGTGCCGTATCCTTCACGTCTTCCTTGTGGCCGAGCTGGATATCATTCTTTCCCAGGTACTCCGGGTGGGCCCCCTCGTCGATGCAAGCCACGGTGAAGGCGCACCGGGTTCGGGTGGAAGGTTTTTCAAAAATCAGGGCAACGTTTTTCCCAGCGAGCAGGTTACCCCTTATTCCCATGCGTTTCTTGGTTTTCAGGTCTGCCGAAAGCTGAAGGAGATAAGCGATCTCCTCCGAGGTGAAATCCTTGAGCGTCAGGAAGCTGCGTCCTTTCAGGTTGATTGGCATTTTCCGTTTCCTCCTTCTATATGGGTGTCGGTTGATTTTATGAGCGCGGTTCCCGCTCGAGCGGCATGCTCATGCAGCGGGGACCGCCTCTTCCCCTGCCGAGTTCGGCCCCCCGTATTTCGTAAACCTTGACCCCATTTTCACGGAGAACCGTGTTGGAAACGACATTGCGCCGATAAGTCACAACAACTCCAGGGGCGATAGAGAACGTGTTCGTCCCGTCATTCCATTGGTCCCTTGCCGCAAGGACCGGGTCACCTCCGCCGGTCTCGATGAGGCGTACCTGGTCTAGGTGAAGGGTCCGTTTCAATGTATCCACAAGGTTGCGGCTTTCATCGATCCGGACAAGGTTCCCGCCTTCGTCGTATCCCAGTTCCCAGACACGGATGCGATCGGCCACGCCGGGGAAGATGGTGAAGGCATCCCAGTCCACCATCGTGAACACCGTGTCCAGATGCATGTAGGCGCGATGCTTCGGGATATCGACGGCAAGTACCGTCCGGATTCCGGCTTCCTTTGCAAGCCTGCGGCCTACAATCTGGACCGAGCCTGCGGAAGTCCTCTGGCTGATCCCGATGGCGACCGTGTCCTCCGAGAAGACGTGGAAATCCCCGCCTTCGATACAGTAAGGGATGCTGTCGAGTTTCTCCTCGCCAAAGTAGATCTTGACGTCCTTGAAATAGGGGTGGTACTTGAAGATATAGCGGGCGTAGATGGGTTCGCGCTGTCGGGCGCCGAAAGACATCACACTGATGATGACACCGTTTCGAACGAAGGAATAAGGGTCTCTCTGGAAATAGAGGTTAGGCAGGGGGCGTATCAGGAGTTCGTGGTCGTCCAGCGTGTTCAGGACCAGGCTTTGGCAATTCCCGAGAAGCTTGTGGGCTTCCGCCTTTGTGATTCCTCCCGTCAGGATCTCCGCCAATTCGGGAGAGGAGACTTCCATCATTTCCGACTTGAGGGCGCACGAAAGAGGATAATCCAGGGCTTCCCATGCGAGAACTTCGTCTAGAAGCGCGGACCGGATTTCCTCCTCGCGCAGGACGTGAGCCAGGCAGTTCCTAAAATAAACAACCTCTACCCCGTTGTCCCTGAGGAGATCCGCGTAAGCATCATGTTCCTTCTGCGCTTCCTCGACCCATAGTATGTCGTCGAACAGGAGATCGTCCTTGTTGTCGATCGTCAGGCGTTCCAGTTCCTTTCCGGGCCTGTGGAGCATCACGCGCTTGAGGCGTCCCACTTCCGAAGAAACGTTGAAACCGTTTGTCCCGCTGCCCATGGTCCCCTCCCCTAAAAATGAACCAAAAAAGGCTTATGGTTCAGGATAAGTCATTTATAGCACAAAGGGACCGTACACGGAAAGGGCCTACCTCCACTGGATCAGGGATTCCCTAACGCATTTTGCAGCCAGTGCGGAGGTGACGTTGTTCACGTCGAGGTCCGGGGCGACCTCGACGAGATCGAACCCTACAAGATCGAGCCCTCGCATGCAGGTGATAGCCTCGAGCAGTTCCCGCGAAGAAATGCCGCCGGCTTCCGGAGTTCCCGTGCCGGGTGCTGCTGCCGGGTCAACGACGTCGATGTCGATCGATAGGTAGATCGGGTGAGACTCGAGTTCTTTGATGGATTTCTCAAGGGGTTCCAGTACGTCGAAAAGGTGAAGGTTGGTATGTCCCCTCCCCCACTCCATTTCCTCTTCGCAGCCGGAGCGGATCCCGAATTGGTAGAGCCGGTGTGTTTGCTCCAGGCAGGATTGGGCCACATGGCGCATGACAGAGGAATGGCTCAGGTTGCCGCCGCGCAGGCTTGTTCGCAGGTCCGCATGAGCATCGAAGTGGACGACCCGGAGGTCGGGCCAGAAAGAAGCCGCGGCGCGTATCAGGGGGAGCGAAACAAGGTGTTCCCCACCGAGGCTGGCCACTCGCCTGCCTCGGGCGAAAAAACGTTTCGCAACCCTTTCAATCGTGTCAAGGGCCCGAAGGACATCTCCGTAGGGGAAGCTTAGATCTTCCAGATCGTAAAACGAGACCTCAGAAAGATCCTGGTCCTGGGCAGGGCTGTAGGTTTCAAGGTTGTGAGATTCGGCCCGGATGGCTTCCGGGCCGAACCGGCTCCCTGACTTGCGCGAGACCGTGAAATCCATTGGGATTCCCAACAGGATCCACTTTGAGTCACCTAACCTCGGGGAGCTGCCGATAAAGCGGGTCACGCCGGGTCTTGCCCTTCTCCGAGGATTTTTTCGAGGAATGGGGGCAAAACGAAACAGGCCTCGTGGATTTTTGAAGAATAGTATTTTGTTCCTTCTGGTGGAAGCCGTAAGGGTTTACGGGGATCGTGAACCTTGGAAGCGAGCGTGTAGGTCCAGGATCCCGTCGGGTAGGTCGGCATGATTCCCCAGCAGAGTTCGACAACCGGGAATACTTTCCTCATTTCCCGATAGGCAGTCCGGAGGATACCGGGATGCCCCATGGGAGATTCCGTCTGGGAAACGACCATCCCGTCATTGCGCAGGGCACGGTGAACGTCACGGAAGAAGGCTTCTTCGAAAAGGCCGGCAGCAAAATCGACCGGATCGGTACTATCCACGATGATCACATCGAATTCATCCTGGTGGTCTTTTATGTAGACGAGGGCATCCATTGGCCGGACTTCGACCTTGGGGTTATCCAGTGCGCTGCTGACGGAAGGGAAAAATTTCCTGGAGGCTTCGATGACCTGTTCGTCGATGTCGACAAGCGTCACCTTCTCGAGCACATCATACCGGACAAGTTCCCGGACAATGCCACCGTCCCCTCCGCCCACGACGAGGACACGCTTTGGCTTGGGATGGGAGCATAGGGCGAGATGGCTCATCATCTCGTGATAGGTGAATTCGTCCCTGTCCGTGATCATGATGGCTCCGTCGAGAGCCATGAGATTTCCATACTGCTCCGTTTTCACGACGAGAAGGTGTTGGTAGGGAGTCTGGATATTCAGCAGGATATCGCTGATCCTCAGCCCCAGCCTCATATCCGGGGTCTGGTACTCCGTGAACCAAAGGTCCGTCTCGCGTCGCGCCATCGGTTCCATGAGAAGGATTACTCTCCCTTGGCCGTGTAGAACAGGGGGCAGCCTGCAAAAACACTGCCGCACTGCTCCACAACGTGATCCACGGCCTTGACCTTGACTTCTTTCAGGGAAAGGTTCCTCATCTCAAAGGCTTCCCGGACCATTTCCTCCACCTTCCGTGCGGCTTCCTCGGCGGAGCAGAAACCGGAATACTCCATGATCATGCCGAAACTATCGGGGTCTGCCGGGACACCCACACCGATAGCGGCAGCAATCTTTTCACCCGGCACGTCGCTGGAAATCGAGCCGTAAGCGATCGGTAGGAGGCTTCCGAAAGGCATTTCCATCTTTGGGACGAAACGACAACGGGGTGGCAGGACGCTGGAAACCCTCAAGAGGTTCATATTTCCGACGCCTGCTTCCAAAAGCCCTGCGTCGAATGCGGTCAATTTTTTCTCTCCTTCTCCTTTTCCCACGACCAGGGTGTACAGGCCAGGTGTTTCAATCATCAGGGGAGTCCTCCTTCACATGTAAATAATCCCGTAGGTACCTCGGGGTTGGGGGANNGCCCCCCCCCCTCTGTCAATCAAATGGCGGAAAAAAACAAGGCGGGATGGAAATAAGCAGGATTATGTTAAGGATAAACCCGGGGGGAAACCCTATCAGTTTTATTTTGGTCCGATTCTATCCAGGACCGATTTCAGGACCTCTTCAAGGTTGTCCGTCCCGGCAGTGGTGATCACCTTTCCCCTGGAAAAGAGGATGTAGCCGTTGGGTGAACCTGAAATCCCCAAATCGGCATGCGCGGCTTCACGCGGTCCATTCACTTCGCATCCCATGACGGCGACGCTGAATCCGTCCGGAAGGGTACCCAGGCTTGGGAGAATCCTCTGGACAAGGGCCTGCACGTCAATCCGGCGTCGACCGCACGTGGGGCAGGAAATCAGGTCGAATCCCCTCCGGCGTATTTCCAATGCGTTGAGTATCGAGTATCCGGTTTCAACCTCTTTCACTGAGGGGCCCGTCACGCTGACGCGGATCGTGTCTCCGATCCCCTGGTTCAGGAGGATCCCGATGCCCACCGAGTTTTTCACGACGCCCCGGAGATCCGGTCCCGCTTCCGTGATCCCGATATGCAGGGGGTAAGGATACCGCTCCGAAAGAAGTGCATTTGCCCGAATAGTCTCCGGGATCGACGTGGATTTTGCGGAAAGGATGATATTTTCGAACCTATGCTTCAGGAGGAACCGGAGTTGTTCTTCAACGGCTCGCACGAGGGTCATGGCACGATCATTCCCGGCTTCGGCCAACTGTGTGCCGGACAATGAACCGCTGTTGGCTCCGATACGAATGACGGCCTGGCGGTCTGCAGCCAAACGAAGGATCTCCGCCAGGCGTTCCGGGCTTCCCATGTTGCCGGGGTTGATGCGGATGGCTGGAACCCCGGCCTTGAGGCTCAAGACCGCAAGGTCGGGATCGAAGTGGATATCCGCCATCAGGGGAATTTCAGCCTGGGACAGGAGAATCCTAAGGGCTTCGGCTTTCGAGGGGTCGGGAAAAGCCACCCGCACCATCTCGCAACCTTCTTCCGCAAGGCCGTGCAGCTCGATTGCACATTCTTCAGGGTCCTCCAACGGCGTCTTTAACATGCTTTCGACGCGGACGGGGTTGTTTCCGCCAATTTCGAGACTTCCCACCGAGACGCTCCTGGTCGACATAGGTGTTTTCTCCTTTTGAAATTTCCCTTTACCTATTACCTACGGGCGGGTCAGGCGGAGGATATCCTTCCAGGTTACGAAGACGATCAATGCAAGAAGCAGCGCAAAGCCCGCCAGATGGATCAGGTTTTCCCACTTAGAGGGAAGCCTGCGTCCTGTCACCATCTCTCCGACCAGAAACGATAGCCTGCCCCCATCAAGGGCCGGGAAGGGGAAAAGGTTCAGGATCCCGAGGTTCAGGTTGATGACGGCCAGGAAAGAGATAAAAGACCACCAACCCTGTCTTGCGGCATCACCGGCCATCGAGGCGATGCCTACCGGGCCTGCGAATTCCACGTGTTGCTGCCCGAATGCCCAGGTCCACAGGCCCCTCAGGATGGACACCGTCATCTCCCAGGCCGTTCCGACCGAACGATAGAGGGCTACAGGCAGAGAATAACGGACGTTGCGAGGCCGAATGCCCAGCAGTGGAACACCGTGCTGGCGATCCTTTTCGACCAGGACGGAAAAGGTCAGGGCCTCTCCATTTCGGTCTACAACCAGCGAGATCGGGCCCTTGGGAGCCTCCTGCCGCAGGGTCGAAGACATGGACTCCCAGTCCGTCACGGTTTTCCCGTTGATCGAGAGGATGCGATCCCCTTCTGAAAGCCCGATCCGTTCTGCTGGGTATCCGCCCATGGTTGATCCCACCGTGGCCGTACGGACGTCGAGGATCCCATGGAAAGCCAGAAGGGCTGTCGTCAGGATGATTGCGAGAAGGATATTGAAGAGGGGGCCTCCGGCGAGGATGGCGAAGCGCTGGAACGGCGTCTTGCTGGGATAGGTTCTTTCTGGCGGGGCGCTTTCACCGTCCTGTTCCTCCTCCATTCCCGCAAGGCGGACGAAGCCCCCAATGGGAAACGCCCGGAGGGAATAGACCGTCTCCCCGCGCCGTTTCTGGAAGAACGCAGGTCCCATTCCGAAGGCGAACTCGTAAACTTTTACACCAAACCGGATGGAAAAGAGAAAATGCCCGAGTTCATGGATGACAACGCTGATACCGATAACGAGCAAAAAGGAAAATAGACTGACGATCAAGAGATTGACCTCCTCGATGGTTTTCCGGGGCATAGAATCTCCAGTGCCTTTCGTTTGGACCATTCCATTATAGCGATTGCTTCCTCGGCGGAGGTCGGGGAAGGGCCGGGATAAGAAGTGAGGACCTGTTCGATAAGGCCTGGGATTGCCGTGAAGGAAAGCTGTCCCTCCAGGAAGGCCTTGACCGCGATATCATCGGCTCCGACGAGCAGGGCGGGTGTCGCTCCACCAGTTCGAGCCGCCTCCATGGCGATGGAAAGGCAGGGAAAGCGTTTGAGGTCCGGTTCTTCGAAGGAAAGTGACAACGTCTCGAGTGGAGGAAATTCAAGTGCGGCATCTTCGATCTGGAGCCTTTCAGGATAGGCAAGGGCGACAGCGGCCGGGATCCGCATATCCGGGCTCGAGAGAAGCCACTTCATGGTGCAGTCTGAAAAAAGGACCATCCCGTGAACAAGCGATTGCGGGTGAACGATGGCCCTGACCTTGCCCGCAGGAAGCCTGAAAAGCTGCATGGCCTCCAGAATTTCCAATCCCTTGTTCATCAGGGTCGCACTGTCAACCGTGATTTTCGCTCCCATCGCCCAGACGGGATGTTTCAAGGCCATCCTGGGGGTTACACGCTCGAGTTCCCTCGTGCCCATCGCCCGGAAAGGGCCGCCGGACGCAGTCAGGAGAATAGACTGGATACTACGGTCCGTTTCTCCCGATAGGCACTGCCAGACCGCATTGTGTTCGCTGTCCAGCGGCCTCATCTGGTCTTTGCTCCTAACCAGCGGCATCACCCAAGGGCCCGCTATGACCAGGCTTTCCTTGTTGGCCAGGGACACGGATCTTCCTGCCTCCAGGGCAGACATGAGCGCGGGAATCGCCGCCGTGCCCGATGATGCAAAGACAACTTGATCGGTTCCTGGGAAAAGCGCAACATCGGTCAGGGAATCTATTCCGGAAAGAACCTTCGTCCCGGGGGGGACCAGTCTCTTGAGGCTTGCTGCCGCTTCAGGGTCACACATTGAAACGAGTTCGGGAGAAAATTCCTTCACTAGGGCTGTCATTCTCGATACGTTGCTTAAACCCGACAGGGCTGAAACGTGGAACCGGTCTGGAAAACTCCTGCAGACGTCCAAAACGGCTCCTCCGACGCTACCTGTGGCGCCAATCACGGCAATCCCTGAAGGGGTAGTCCCCGTGCGGATCAATGCCAGATCACCTCGAAGATCAGGAAAGCAAGCGTGGCATTGACGAGGATGCTGTCAAAACGGTCCAGCATTCCGCCATGGCCGGGTATCAGTTTTCCAGCATCCTTGACGCCGGCTTCGCGTTTCAGGAGGGATTCTCCAAGGTCGCCGATCTGCCCGGCGAGGCCGCAGAGAAGCCCCAGCAGGAGAAGCGGGAAAGGCGGGAACTGCCAGGCGAAGGCCAAGAGTCCTGCGCAGAAAAGGCTTCCCGCCACACCGGCAGCAAACCCTTCCCATGTTTTTTTCGGGCTTACATTTTCGCAGAGATAGGTTCTTCCCCAACGGACTCCAACCAGGTAGGCCGTGATATCGCAGCTCCAAGTGCAGGCGAAAAGTGTAATCAGGAGCATGGTTCCCCATGGCTCCGCCCTGAGCAGTACAAGGAAGGTCCAGGGGAGGGCGATGAAGATCAGGCCGACCAGGGTCCCCCCCATGTTGAAAATGGCATGGCTGCTCTGTAGCATCTGGCGTCGTATGATCTCGATGCAGAGCACGAGGAATGGAATGAGGGCGGTGATGGCAAGGATGGCTGCTGAACTGAAATTCAGGGTTGCCGCTGCGATAAGGAGCAGGGCAGAAATGAAGCCGATGCCGCGAGTGACCTTCACCTTGACGGAAAGGAGGTTGTAGAACTCCCACAGGGAAACCATGGTGATCAGGGTAACGATGAAGGACCAGTAGATGCCCCCAAGAAGGATGCCGCCTAGGATGGCCAGGACCACGAAGGCCCCGCTCAAGGCTCGTATGATGATTTCACTGCCGAAGGTGCGGCTAGACGGATCCATAACGTCTCTCCCTCCCCTGGTAAACATTCAGGGCTGTTTCTAGGTCCTCGGGGCCAAAATCAGGCCAGAGCTTTTCGGTAAAATAAAACTCGCTGTACGCGCCTTCCCAAAGCCAGAAATTGCTGAGTCTCATCTCTCCACTAGTTCGGATGATCAGGTCCGGATCGGGAACATCCGGAAGATAAAGGTACTTCCTGAATGTCTTTTCGTCCAGAGGGGTGGTTTCGCCCGATTCTACGACTTTATCGACCGCATCGAGGATTTCCTGCCTTCCACCGTAGTTGAGGCAGATAACCAACTGGAGGCCCGTTTGCCCGGCTGTCCTTTCCTCGGCGTTCCTGATGATCTCCTGCACGTCCGAGGGGAGTCCGTCTATTTTCCCTGCAAACCGGATGCGGGCACCTTCCCGCAGCAGCTGGTCGACCTTGCTCCGTATAATTAGGCGAAAAAGGCCCATCAAGCCAAAGACTTCCCTTTCAGGCCTCTTCCAGTTTTCGCTTGAAAATGCGTAGAGGGAAAGCGTCTTGATTCCGGCATCCCTTGCGGCCCTGACCGTCCTTTCCACTGCCCCGACACCCGCATGGTGTCCCATGATCCGGGGCAGTCCCCGCTTCTTCGCCCAGCGTCCGTTTCCGTCCATGATGATTGCGACGTGGGAAGGCAGGGGCCTCTTTTCGCCTTCATGCAGGTTCATCCCGGGACTCCTCCTCGTTCCGGACTTCGTCCCAGCGTTTCTTGACCTCCCGTATGTCCTTCCATGTGAGGTCCTTTGGGCTGCCTGCAGCCCGGGACTGGTTGCGCAGGAGATAACTTGGATGGTACATCGGGAAAACCTCTATCCCCCGCCACTTGAACCAGCGCCCCCGGAGTTCCCCGATTGGAGCCGTTGTCTTGAGGACCCAGCGTGTCGGCGTGCTTCCCAGGAGGACGAGGATCCTTGGGGAAATCAGGGCAATCTGGGCCTGGAGGTAGGTGTCGCAAGTCATCATTTCTTCCACAGACGGGACCCTGTTGCCGGGTGGCCTGCATTTGACAACGTTCCCGATGAAGACTTCCACGCGATTGATCCCGGCTGCAGACAGGATAGTGGTCAGAAGCTGGCCCGCTTTCCCCACAAAGGGAAGTCCCTGCTCATCCTCGTCCGCCCCAGGGCCCTCCCCGACGAACATTAGCGAGGTGTCGATCGGTCCATCGCCAAAGACGGTTCGGTTTCGCGCATCCGCCAGGGGGCACAGCCGGCATTTTGACACGTCATCCTGCAGCCGCGACCATAGGAGCTTCCGTCGGGAGGAGATTTCTTCAGGGGAAGGACAGATGATCAGGTTATTCTTTCGTTCCATGGAGATCCACCTCCGTGACGACGACGTCAACCCCTCGGACGTCTAGGCCCATAAAGTAGCTGACGCTCGAGGAGATGCGCACTTTGACGGTTCGTGCGATCTCGACGAGATTCCGCTCTCCCAGGATAACCCCGATTTTCAATTGCAGCGAAACGCCCTCTGAGCTGGGCTTGATGCGTATTTCCTGGATGCTTTTAACCTGGGGAGTTCGCAGGGCGACATGACGGGCGAGGTCCTCTATGGCCTGGGGTTCGATGCGGAGCGACCCGATAAAGCTGAAAGGAGGCCTTACGATCGTTTTCTCGCCTTCATACTTGTTCTTTCCCTTCCAGAAGACTCTTAGCTTGCCGACCAGCTTGCCCGCGAAATTTTTCCGAACCTGGACCTGGGAAACGGGGATCACATGCTGTCCCTTCACCTTCCGTTCCAGTCTCGCTCGCTTGATCTCTTCAGGAGTCGCAACGTCCTCGATTCGTATGACGCTCTCCGGGGCCGGAATACCGAGTCGCCTGGCAATCTGGGCGGCCATCCCCTCGGAAGTGGCGATAATCATGACGGTACAAGGCCGAGCCTGCAGGAAAAACTCCTGTATCTCCCGCCTGTGATCCGGAAACTCCATCATGGCGCGGCGAATCGCGCGCACCTGGTTCCTCTCGGTCTTGGCACTGCGTCCGGAAACGATCTGCCCCTTGCGGATCACAAGCCCGTCATCGAGGATGTAATCAATGTCCAGGTTCCTTGCCAGGACCTGTGCCCTTTGGCTTTTCCCGGTTCCGGCTTTTCCAACGAACGAAATGACCTTCACGCCGGAAAGGGGAACCTTCTCATCTTCCGGCAAGCCGTTTCAGCACCTTTCCGAGACTCTGGAGGAACAGGTCGTTTTCTTCCGGCAGGCCGACCGTTACCCTCAGATGCCCGGGGTAACCCAAGTCGTCACCGAGTCGGACGATGATCCCTTCCGAAAGCAGTTTTTCATAAATGGTCCTGGCCTCCTGAATGTGCAGGACGACAAAGTTCGTCTGGGTCGGGTGAACGCGGACTCCCATGTCGCGGAGCGCAAAATTCAGCCTTTCGCGTTCGGCGAGAGTCCTTTCACGGACCTCCTGGATGTAGTCGGTTTCTGAAAGTGCGGCCAACGCGGCATTTTGGGCGATGCTGTTGACCTCGAACACCTTTCGTACCTTGAGGTAGGTCTCCACAACGGGTTTGGGGGCAATGGCATAGCCGACACGCAAGGCAGCCAGGCCGTAGATCTTGGAGAAAGTCCTCAGCATGACGATGTTGCCGAGTTGGTCGAAAAGGTCGATGCCCGAAGCGTACTTCGGGTCTTCGACATAATCCGCGTAAGCCTCGTCCAGGATGAGCAGGGTTTCCCGGCCGTTCAGCGAGTTTGCCAGAGTTGTAAGGTCTGTCCGGGTCATGATGGAGCCTGTCGGATTGTTGGGGTTGCAGATCACGAGGGCTTTCGTCCTGGGACCGCAGGCTTCTACGAGCCGGTCAAGCCCGGTTTCCCCTTCGGTCCCGTCGGTGGGGACCTCGATCCTTCGTGCTCCCGATGCGGCCGCCGCAAGGCGATAGAGCGGGTATGTAGGGGTAGCGTAAGCCACTTCGTCCCCTTCGTCGATGATCGACTGGAACAAGGAATACAAGATTCCCTCCGTTCCTCCACCGACGATGACTTCGGCCGGGGAGCGTCCCCACTTCATGGCAATTGCCCTCTTGAGTCGATATGCAGCCGGGTCCGGGTAGCGGCAGGTTTCACTCGACGCAAGGCGAACGGCCTCAACCACTTTTCCCGGCAAGGGCCAGGGGTTCTCGTTTGAGCAAAGCCGGATGGCGGATTGCAAACCGAGTTCCCGCTGCACCTCCGAGATGGGTTTACCCGGCTTGTATGGTTCAATGCCTGTCAGTGATTTCCTGACGATGTGGTCTTTCCAGGACATGATCTTCCCTCCCCGCTCTTTGGCTCTAGAATTTGGGGCCCTCGTTTTCGTCGCAAGGGACGATCTCTACATCTCCTCCCAGGGAGCGGAGTTTTCCCACCATGTTCTCATATCCGCGCTGAATATGCCCCATCTGGTAGATGCATGTGTAGCCGTTGGCAGCGAGCCCCGCGAGCACAAGGGCAGCCCCTGCGCGCAGGTCAGTGGCCCTGACTTCCGCACCCGTAAGGTGTTCGACCCCGGTGATGATTGCCGTGTCTCCCTGAAGCTCGATCTGGCATCCCATCCGCTTGAGTTCGCTTACGTGAAGGAAGCGTGATTCAAAAACACGTTCCTGGATTACGCTGGTCCCCCTGGCCAGGCACAGCGCCGCCATGATCTGCGGTTGAAGGTCTGTCGGGAATCCCGGGTAAGGCAGTGTTTTCAGGGATACTGCAGAAAGCTGGGTTTCCGGCAGGGTTCTGACGCAATCGCCCTGGATGGAGAGATGGGCTCCAGCTTCCTCAAGCTTGGCCAGGAGGGCTTCCAGGTGCTCGGGTTCCATTCCTTTTACCGTCACGTCTCCTCCTGTGATCGCTCCCGCCAGGATATATGTGGATGCCTCGATCCTGTCGGGGATGATCGTGATCTCCGTCCCGTGCAGTTCCTCGACTCCCTTGACCCTTATCGTGCCGGTTCCGTCTCCGTCGATCTGGCCTCCCATGCGGATGAGCGTTTCGGCCAGGTTTGAAATTTCCGGCTCCCTCGCCGCGTTCTCGATCACGGTTTCGCCTTCTGCCAGGACGGCGGCCATAAGGAGGTTCTCTGTTGCGCCCACAGAAGGGAAGTCAAGGTAGATGCGCGTACCCTTTAGCCTGCTGGCCTCCGCGTGGACGGAACCGTGCTCAAGCCGGATCTCCGCCCCCATCTTGGTCAGCCCCTTCAGGTGCAGGTCGATGGGCCGGCTCCCTATGGCACACCCCCCGGGAAGGGGCAGGACCGCCCGATGGCAGCGTGCGAGCAAGGGGCCCAGTACCAGGGAAGAAGCCCTCATTTTCCTGACGAGTGCAGGGGGGGTTGCCCAGTCAAGTTGATCCGGCGTTACGATGTTCATTTTACCTTCGGAGAAATTGACCTCTGCCCCCAGGTTCCTCAAAAGGTCGGACATCGTCTGGATGTCATGGAGGTCTGGAACCCGGCTCAATTCCAGCGTCCCGTTTTTCATTAGAAGCGCACTTGCCATGACGGGAAGGGCTGCGTTCTTCGCGCCCTGGGCCGTGATGCTTCCCTTCAGGGGCCGATCACCCCTCAACACCAGTTTATGGTTCAAAGTCCTTCACTCCTCTCACGGGATGATGTCCCGCTACGGTCGATCAGTTCCGAAACCCAAGAAACCTCTCGACTTCATGGACGATCCTTTCCGACGCATGCCCGTCCCCGAAGGGGTTGACGCATTTTAAGAGTAATTCCTCGTAAGCTTTTTCATCCTCCATAAGCGGAACGGCCGAGTTAAGGATCTTTGCCTCGTCCGTACCCACAAGCAGGGCAGAACCCGATTCTACCGCTTCGGGCCTTTCGGTGACCTCGCGCAGGACTAGGACCGGTTTTTTAAGAGCGGAAGCCTCTTCCTGCACTCCCCCGCTATCGCTCAATATCAGGCGGCTGCGGTTCATTGCCCAGACAAAATCCGGATAGTCGAGCGGATCGCAAAGGATGACCCGTTCGCGATTCGTGAAAAAAGCTTCAATCGTTTCGCGTACGGCGGGGTTCTTGTGCATCGGGACCAAAAGCCAGAGATTCGGGTAGGAAGCGCGGAGTTTTTCGGCGGCTCTGCAGATCCGGCACAGGGGTTCTCCCCATGATTCGCGCCTATGGGCCGTGAGAAGGATCATTTCGGCTTCTTCGGGAAGGGCCCGGAGTGATTCCAGGGTGGGCTTTGTCCGGTTTTCACGTGTCCAGTGCAGGGCATCGATCACCGTGTTTCCCGTGACTGAGATTCGATCCTTCGGGATTCCTTCAAGCTCAAGGTTTTCCCGGGCTCCTTCCGTCGGAGCGAACCATAGAGAGGCGAGACGATCCGTCAAAAGCCGGTTCATCTCCTCGGGAAACGGCAGGAAGATATTTCGGCTCCTGAGCCCGGCTTCCACGTGACCGACCGGGATTTTCCTGTAGAACGCCGCCAGGGAAGCCGCAAATGTCGTTGTCGTATCTCCGTGGACGAGGACGACATCTGGGCGACTTCGGTCTAGCACTTGTCCGACTCCTTCAAGGACTGCTGCGGTAATGTAGTCCAACGTTTGTCTTTCTTTCATGACGTTCAAGTCGACGTCTGCCCGAAGGTCAAAGTGATCGAGTGCCTGGTGCAGCATCTGGGTGTGCTGGCCGGTGGCCAGGAGGAAACATTCAAGTCCAGAAGACCGTGCCACGTGCATGGCGACCGGTGCCATCTTGATGGCTTCGGGCCTTGTCCCCACTACGATGCAGATTTTTTTACGGGGCTGTCCCATTGTTTTCGTCTCCCTCGTCGGTTCAATTACGGGTTTATGGCTGCCAGGAAGCGGTACATGCCGATACCGGCCAGAAGAAGAGACAGGTGCATCGATCCCATCGTCATAATAATAGCGGTTACGGGAAAGGATCGATCCAGCAGCCGGTGGTGGATATGTCCGCGGTCAGGAAGGAAGGGTGACCGCCCCCCTATTAGCCTTCTTCCCACGGCCACGAGTGTGTCGAAAACCGGTATCCCCCCCAGCAAGGCCAGGACAGGAATCATCCGGAGCGGGTCAAGGGAAGCAAAGGGCAAGCTTGCCGCCATTTGCGAGGCACAAAGGAAACCCAGCAAGGTGCTTCCTCCGTCGCCAAGGAAGGTCCGGGCCCGGGGGGAAGGAAAGTTCCAGACAAGTATCCCCGAACAGAGCCCCGCCAGGGGCAGCCAGAGGGCCTTGTCCCCGAAGACGGAAAGGATGCCGGCGGTAACGATCGAAAGGGAGAGGCAGAGCCCGTCCATTCCGTCGATCAGGTTGTAGGCGTTTGTGCATCCGGCAATCCAGAAGACCAGGAGCGCTTTCTCCAGGGGACCCAGGGGCAAAGGCAGGATGACGATCGTGGCTGCGACCCCGTGAAAGGCCAACCTGACAAATGGCGACGTCTGCTTCATGTCGTCCACGTATCCTGCCAGGAAAACCAGGGTTCCACCTATCGCGATCAGCCGGGTTGCCGGTAATGACCACCCGAAGAGCAAAACCCAAAGGAGGTATCCTAGCCACACAACAATACCTGCACCGCGGGGAACGACTCCGCTGTGGATTTTTCGGTCACCCGGGGCATCCAGCACCCTGAACCGGCGGGCCAGGGAGATCGACAGCGGCGTCACGAGTACGCCCCACCCTAAAGCAGCCAGGAATTGCAAGGTCAAGAGATTCAAGGCAAGCCGCCCCTCCCGGACGCCAGGATGGGGATTCGGATCCTATTTCGTTCCGAAGAGGCGGTCACCCGCATCTCCCAGGCCAGGAACGATGTATCCATGATCATTCAGGTGGCTGTCGAGAGCCGCCGTGAAGATCGGGATTTCCGGGTGGTTCCTGTGGACAAGGGCCACTCCTTCAGGGGCGGCGATCAGGCACACCAGGGTGATTTTCCTTCCGCCCCTCTTCTTGATCAGTTCGATGGCGGCAGCGGAAGAACCTCCGGTTGCAAGCATCGGGTCGAGGATGAAGATGTCCCGTTCCTCGATGTCCCCGGGGAGCTTGCAATAATACTCCACGGGCATGAGGCTTTCTGGATCCCTGTAAAGGCCGATATGCCCAACTTTTGCGTTCGGGATGAGTCGCAGGATGCCCTCGACCATACCGAGTCCGGCCCTGAGGATGGGTACGATGGCCAACTTCTTTCCCGAGAGCGTCAGGACTTTAGTTCGGCTGATGGGAGTTTCGACCTCCGTCTCTTCCAGGGAAAGGGCTCGCGTGATCTCGTAAACCATGAGGCCGGCAATTTCCTGGACAAGTTCCCTGAATTCCTTGACCGAAGTGTTGCGGTCGCGGATGATGCCGACCTTATGCTGGATCAGAGGGTGATCGAGGATAATGAGCGGATTGCCGTTGGGCCTGGCCGGAAAAGAGGCCATCTGGGATTCATAGGATTCGATCTTCCTGAGGCGGGCGACATGCCTTCCTCCGTCGAACGGGGTTTCAAGCCAGACCTTTACGATTTCCCTTGCGACTTCTTCACCGAGGATCCTTCCTCCGAGGACAAGGACGTTGGAATTGTTATGCATGCGACTCAGCCGGGCCGTCGTTGGATCATTACAGAGGGCCCCGTAGACGCCCGGTATCTTGTTCGCTGCGATGGACATCCCGATTCCGGACCCGCATATCAGGATTCCCCTGTCGGACTGCCCGGAAGCGACGCTTTCCCCGACCTTGAAGCCGTAGTCCGGGTAATCGACACTGAGTTCGGCTGAGTGAGTTCCGAAATCGTGGATTTCGCAGCCGAATTCCAAAAGGAACTCCTTGATCTTTTCCTTGAGGGCAAAACCGGCATGATCCGAGCCGATGGCAACGCGCATGGACTACCAACCTCCTTGGATAACCTCAACGACGCCTGCTAATCATAACATTGCCGGGCAATGCTGGCCTTCGTAGCACATCTTCCGGGAAGCTAATGAAGGAAGAGACACGTCCAGGTAGAAATTTCAATCGGTCGTATCCGTCAGGATGTTTCCTAGGACCCGTTCTGCCACCTCGTAAGGGTTGGTTTTTCGTCCGGCAAGGGATTCGAAAAGCTCCGGGGATTTTTCCTTTTCCCACGCGCTTTCCACGAGGCTTGCGATCTCCCTGCGCAAGATTTCCTCGACCTCCATCCCCAGGCGCTGCCATTTCCTCCGGCGTCCTTCCTCGCTCACTTTGAGGAAATCCGCATGGCGGATCATCTCGGAAACCACTTCCTTCACGCCTTCCCCTCGTTCGGCGATCGTCTTGAGGACCGGCGGACGCCAGGGTCGCATACCCAGGAGGTCCAGCATCATGTTGACCTCCGTCGACACCCGGTCGGCTCCGTCGCGGTCCGCCTTGTTAACGATAAAGACGTCCGCGATCTCCATGATTCCCGCCTTCATGACCTGTATGTCGTCTCCCATGCCGGGGACAAGGATAAGACCCACGGTGTCTGCTATTTTGACGATATCGACTTCCGATTGGCCGACCCCCACCGTTTCAATGATGACGACATCTTTTCCGCAGGCGTCCAGGATCAGGGCCGCTTCCTGGGTCGAGCGACTCAGGCCGCCAAGCGAGCCCCGAGTGCCCATGCTCCGGATGAACACATCCGGGTCGACTGCATGTTGCTGCATCCGGAGGCGGTCCCCGAGAATCGCTCCACCCGTGAAGGGGCTGGATGGATCGACCGCAATGACCCCGACCGTCTTGCCGAGTTCCTTGAAGTGGGCGATGACCTTGTCTGCAAGAGTGCTCTTACCCGCACCCGGGCTACCGGTGAGCCCGATGATATGGGCCTTGCCCGAATGAGGATAAATCTTTCGCATGATATGTTCGGCTTGGGGAGACTCGCTTTCCACCAGGCTGATCAGCCTGGCGATGGAGCGATGGTCGCCGTCAAGCGCTTTCCCGATTAACTTTTCCACTTAGGCGGTCTCCCTGGCCCACTTCTCCCGGACGGCGGCGTTGAGCCAGTCGATGCAGACGG
>DJHE01000023.1 GCA_002432945.1 Synergistaceae bacterium UBA5827 | reverse complement strand
CGGAAACCTTATCGAACAACAGTAGAGGGGAGCCCCAAAAAGGGACTCCCCTCTACCTTGTTGTTGCGGTTATAGCATTTTTCCGTAAATTCATTTAAAATCAAAAAAACTATTCAACCATTCACAGCAGCTTGAGAGGAGGAACGCCTCTTGGTCGACATGCCGAACCCCGTTCGTCTCGGTGACCTGCTCGTCAACGCCGGAGCCATAAGCGAAAAACAACTCCAGTCGGCCCTCATGGAACAGCAACTGACAAATTTGCGACTTGGCGAGATTCTCATCAAGAATGGCTTTCTCACCGAAAGGCAACTGGCCGAAGCGCTGAGCAGCCAGCTGAAACTCCCGATGGTGACGCTGGCCCGTTACCGCCCCATGATCGAAGCCCTGCGCATGGTGCCCGAGAACGTGGCGCGCCGCCTTGATCTTTTGCCGCTGGCCGTACTGGACAACAACCGGCTTTTTATCGCAATGGCCGATCCTCTCAATATCATCTCGATCGATGAGGTCCGCATGCTGACCGGCATGGAGGTGGATGTCGGAGTGGCAATCCCCTCCGAAATCCGCCGGGACATGGACAGTTTCTACAGTGTAAGGGGGAACGTGGACGACGCCATCGTCGAAATCGTCGACATGAGCGCTGCGGAGGAGATGCGCCGTGATTTCGACGCCGCCGCCGAGGCCTCGGTCGACGACGCGCCGGTCGTCAAGCTCGTCAACGGCCTCCTGGACCAGGCTGTCCGGGAATCCGCCTCGGACCTCCACATCGAACCCTTCGAGAAATCCTCCCGGGTACGATACCGCGTGGACGGCAACCTTTTCGATGCGCTCGATTTCCCGCGCAACCTCCACCCGGCGGTCATTTCGCGCCTGAAGATCATGGCAAACATGGACATTTCCGAGAAACGCCGTCCCCAGGATGGCCGAATTCTCCTTAAATTCCAGGAAAGGAAAGTCGACCTTCGCGTATCCTCCCTTCCTACCGTGTTCGGGGAAAAGATGGTCATGCGAGTCCTCGACCAGGCCTCCAGCGCCGTCGGGCTGGAACGAATCGGGCTTCTCGAGGAAGACCGGGGCCTCCTGGACGGCATCATCAGCCGGCCCTACGGCATGATGCTCGTCACCGGCCCCACGGGAAGCGGAAAGTCCACGACCCTGTACTCCGTGCTGGAAAGGATCAACGAACCCGAATCCAACCTCATAACGGTCGAGGACCCTGTCGAGTACATGATCCCCGGCATCAACCAGGTCCAGATCAACGAGAAGGCGGGGCTCACCTTTGCCGATGCCCTTCGCTCGATCCTGAGGCAGGACCCCGACAAGATCATGGTGGGCGAGATCCGGGACACGGAAACGGCGCAGTTGGCTGTGCGCGCCGCCCTGACGGGGCACTTGGTTCTCTCGACCCTCCACACGAACGATGCCCCCAGCGCGGTCATCCGGCTTAACGACATGGGCGTCGCCCCCTTCCTCATTTCTTCTTCGGTTATCGGGGTCATCGCCCAGCGCCTGGTGCGAAAGCTTTGCCCCGCGTGCAAGGAAGCCTTCGAGCCGGGCCCGAACGTCTGCAGGGAATACCAGATCCCGGAAGGCTCGCGCATCTACAAGGCCGTCGGCTGCGAGCAGTGCCGGTGGAGCGGGTACAAGGGCCGGACCGCCGTTTTCCAGATGATGACGATCAACGACGAAATCAGGAGGCTCATCGCCGAAGAGGCGCAGGCGAGGGAAATCGAGGATGCTGCCCTGCGCAACGGCATGCGCAGCCTGCGCGACGCCGGCTTGCTGAAGGTCCTCGAAGGAGTCTCCAGCATGGAGGAAGTCCTGCAGGAAACAACGATCAACTGATTGGGAAACATGAATGAAAGACGAGGGGTGATGTCAGGTGGCCTATGAACAGAGCATTCACACCCTGCTGAACGAAGTGATCCGGAGAAACGCCAGCGACCTTCACCTCGGCGTGGGAATCCCGCCGGCACTTCGAATCGACGGGGACCTCCACTATATCGGCGGGCCCGTCAACCTTACGAACGAGGACATCCGGCGCATGGTCACCGAAGTGCTGACCCGCCAGAAACTGGCCCAGTTCGAGGAGGAATGGGAACTCGACTTCAGTTTCACGTTCAAAATCCCGGGCGGGGACAGCGCCCGCTTCCGCGGAAACTGTTTCTTCGAGAGAGGCAGCCTTGCGGCCGCCTTCAGGATGATCCCCACCCAGGTGAGGAGTTTCCAGCAACTCATGCTTCCCAAGTCGCTCGAGGAGATGGCGGGGAAACAGAGGGGCATCTTCCTCGTGACCGGACCCACGGGCTCCGGGAAGAGCACGACCCTCGCCGCCCTGATGCAGCAGATCAACACCACCCGGCGCTGCCACGTCATCACCATCGAGGACCCGATCGAATACCTCTTCAAGTCGGAAAAGGCGATCATCCAGCAACGGGAAGTCGGGCTCGACACCCGTTCCTTCGCCAACTCGCTGAAACGGGTCCTGCGCCAGGACCCCGACGTCATCATGATCGGCGAAATGAGGGACCTTGAAACGATTTCATCCGCCATCACCGCAGCCGAGACGGGACACCTTGTCCTCACGACGCTGCACACGCCGGACGCGGTGCAGAGCATCGACCGCATCGTCGACGTCTTCCCGCCGTACCAGCAGCAGCAGGTCCGCATGCAGCTCAGCCACGTCCTGATCGGCGTCTGCTACCAGCAGTTGATCCCCCTGATGGGCGGCGGCCGCACCGTTGCCACGGAAGTCCTTTTCGCAACCCCTGCCGTCCGCAACTGCATCCGGGAAGGGAAAACGGCCCAGATCCGGAGCATCCTCCAGACGAGCAGCGGCCAGAACATGCACACGATGGACCAGGACCTCGCCCGCCTCGTCTGGGACGGCTTCCTCAGTAGCGACCAGGCAATGTTCTATGCGATGGACCCGAAGGAACTTGAGCGGATCCTCATGGACATGTCCCCGGCCGTAAGGCGAAACCTGTAGCGGGGGAGGGAAGACCATGGATTTCAAGTACAGGGCGAGGAATGCCGAGGGAAAAACGATCAAGGGAAATCATGCCGGCCAGTCACAGTACCATGTCGTGCAATGGCTTCGCGACCAGAACATGGTTCCCATCAGTGTCACCGAAAACAGGGGAGGACCCCGGGTATCCTTCCTGGACCGCATTCGCCTCCACCTGGGAGTCAGCCTGAAGGACAAGGCGGTCCTTTTCCGCCAGATGGCGACGCTTCTCGGAGCTGGCGTGGTCCTCGGGAACGCCCTTTCCGTCGTCAGCGACCAGACGAAGAACGTCCGCCTGGCCCGGTCGATGAGGGAAGTCAAGAGGCTCGTCGACAGCGGCAACTCCCTGAGTGCGGCGCTCCGTTCCCGCAAGGAGTTCTCCTCCCTGATCTGCTCGATCATCGAGGCCGGCGAGGACGGGGGCATGCTGGACCGGAGCCTCGAGCGCGTGGCCACGTTCCTTGAACGCCAGGACGAACTTCGCAAGAAGATCATCTCTGCGATCACCTATCCTGCCGTCGTGAGCCTTTTTGCCCTTCTCGTCCTCTGGATCCTCATTACCGTCATCGTGCCCAAGTTCGCGATGGCCTTCAGGAGCCTGAATGTCGAGTTGCCCAAGATTACGACGATCACTTTCCGCTTCGCTATCTGGCTGAACGAGAAATGGTACATCTTTTTCGGTGGCGTGCTGGTCTTTGTACTTGTCGTCGTCACGCTTAACCGGATCAAGAAGACCAAGCCGATGATGGATAGCCTCAAGCTGAAACTTCCCCTGGTGGGCGACATCATCTACAAGACCATCATGGCACGTGCCCTGAGGACCCTCTCCTCCCTGCTCGAAGCCGGCATCCCCGTCCTGAACGCACTTGAAATGGCTGCCGGCGTGGCAAACAACATCCCCGTGGAAAAAGCCTTCATGGGATTGCGCGACGCGGCCCGCAAGGGCAGGGGCCTTGGGGAAACGGCCAAGACCATGCCCATCTTCCCGCTTATGGTGGCCCAGATGATCGTCGTGGGCGAGGAAACAGGCAAGGTCGACGCCATGCTGAACAAGGTGGCGGACTGGTTCGAGAGCGAACTGGACGAGAAGGTCAAGCGGCTGACCTCGATCCTCGAACCCGCCCTCATCATTGCCGTAGGATTCGTGGTCGCCATGATCGCTTCGGCCATCTACCTTCCAATCGTCGGCGCGATCCAGGCCTTAATCTAAAAAGCTTCATCAAATTCATTTCAGGAATACTCGACAACCGTTTTAGAGAGTGGTATTATAACCGCGTTTATTGCTTTAGCGACCCGATGTAGTCGCGGGTCACAGCGTCCTTATCTCTAACCAGGCTTTTCTTGTCGGGAGGTGGGAAAGGAAGCAGCGTTTTTTACGTGTGTGGAATTTCGTTTTTAAAATAAAAGGAGGCGAAAAGAATGAAGAAGTTTCTTAAAAACCGCAAGGCAAAGGGCTTCACTCTCGTCGAACTGCTCATCGTCCTGATCATCATCGGTATCCTCGCCGGAGCCCTGTTGCTGGTCGCCGGAGCCGGAACCGCAAAAGCGAAGGCAACGAAAATAGTTAGCGATCTACGAAGCGCTAAAGCCGCAGCTTTGATGGCTTATGCTGATAAGAATGGAGCATGGAATGCTGTTGATACGGCAGCAATGCAAGCATACCTCGAGAGTGGGGTAGCCCAAGCGGCACTTACGATCGAAGGACCCACATCGGTTGATCCAATAGTTTATGTTAAATTTGATGGCAGTGTTGATATTGACGACAACGTCGAGCAAAAACTTGCGGATCTAAGGGATCCGGGTGGAGTGCCTATCTACGAAACTAAAGGAGTTGCAAGCCCCGACTACTCCAGCGGGACAACAGTTTACATGAAGGTTAATTAAGAATAACCCAGCCATAAAGACACAGAAGGGCCCCNNGGGGCCCTTCTGTGTCTTTATGCAAGAAACTTATTTTAGTCGTAATTAAGCATAGGTGAATATTTCACTATTTTTAATATACGATGCCTTTCTCCTCTTTGAGTTCAAGAAATGGGAAGCACCTCAGAGACCAAGCTAACGTCTGGTTTGCAACGGTTAAAACTCAACCCATTCGACGAAGAGCTTGGTGCAGATGAACGAAGACCTGTTTAATTTCACTACTCTTTTTAGTTTTTCTTCTTGCACGACATTTCATAAAAAAGCCTCTTACGGTGCTAGAGTCCATCTTAAATAGAGCAAAAGCCATTTTGAGGGACGATGACCATGATTGCTCATCAAATGGAAGTGGATTCACGCCTTTACCCTCGTTGAACTCCTCTGCACCCTCCTCCTTGGCAGTGTCATCTCCGGCTCGGCAATCGCAGTGCTTTCCGGCTGCATCCAATCCTACGAACAGGTTCTTGCGCTCACCGAGGCACGCCGGCGGGGAGAAATGGTCCTCCAGATCCTTCGCCTTCCCGCCGAAAACGCAGGATTTGGAATCCCTTTTGACCCTGCCGGCTATCAATCCGCTCTTTGCATCGGAAAAACAACGATACCCGCCTTGTACGGCTGGATCGGACCTGTCTCCGTGCAGGGCAACGAGTTGCGCCTCGTCTATGCCGTTCCCACGTCCACGATAAACGAAGCACTGGCAACCGAAACGATGCCCTCGGAAGACCGGGTTATCCGGCTTTCCGCCGCGCCCCAGGCTGGGCAGGTCGAAGCCTGGTCCGGCGTGGGGCCTTCCAGGACCCGCTCGTGGGTGGTCTTTGCCCCTTCTCCCTGTCCTTTCCTTGTGACGAGCCTTTCCAACCAGGCTCTTTCCGTGCGCTCCGCCAGGCCTTCCTGGATAGCTCACGGAAGTTCCCTCTCGTACCTTCGGGCCTTGCGGGCCCTCGTCGTGAGCATCCCGGGGCATGAACCGGCCTTCTGCACCGAGGACATGACGACCGGCTCGGGATTGCAGGAGAGGGTCCTGGGGATTTCCGGCTTCAAGTCCGAGTTCGACCCTGAAACCCGCGTCCTTACCCTGAAGGTCCTTTCCCGCGGCGGCAAGCGTCATCCAAAGGCGATTTCCCCGGTCACACTACAGGGATGGCCCGGCACGATTCCCGAAGAAAATCGTCATTACGTCCTTTCCGTCTCAACCTGGACGTACCGGATCAGGAACGGGGGCGAAACCATTTGAATTCAGGAAAGCCTTCCTTTCGCAACGGCATGGTCCTGCCGCTCCTCCTCGTCATCCTCTTTTTGGGGTCCCTCCTGGCGGTAATGGCCATGACCGAGGCGGAAAGGGCCTTCCGATCCGGCCAATCCCACATCGACCAGGTTGTGAGTGTCAACGAGGGCCTTAGCGCCCTTGAGCGCGGCAGGACCTGGTTGTCCCGCGAGATGTCCGAGGCCGGTGAGCTTCCGCGCTGGTTGGAGAACTCCCCGACCGAGGACGGGATATTGAGCCTCGATGATTGGAATGCGGCAAAATCCAGCAACTTGCGAGTCTACTATGAAGAGCGTGTCACGGGGCCATTTGCCGTTTCGCTAGAGGTGTTCGATCTCGATTACCGCCACGCCTCGGCTCTCGATAAAGAAAAATCCCTTCCCCCCTGCCTTTTCGACTACTTCTCCCTCTTCGGTGGGATACAGATGGTTAATCCCCTGGCAGAAAGCCACATTATGGCCTTGGGCGATCTTGCCCTTTCGGGGGACATTCTGTTTTCAGCCGGAGAAAACAATGTCACCTTCTGTGGTGAGGGTCAGGCTGCGATCCTTTTCGAAGAGAACAACACAGGGCATTCCCTTTCAAGCCCTAACGGCGAAACCCGGATTGCCTTCAACCTTTCAGGATCCGGGGATGTTTTCCCAGAGGGCCTTGATCTTGGGTTTCGCCTCCGCGGGACCGGTGCAAAACCCGGGGAAGCCTTTCTTTCCGGGTATTCCGTCTCTTTTTCCGTCGAAGACCCCGCACCGGAAAACCGGGACCGACTCCTCCTGAAACGAAATGACCCGGGAAACGGTGCCGACGGGGAGGAAATCCTTGCACGGATCCCGTTTCCGTATTGCCGAAGCCTGAATCTCCAAAACCAGGAACGGTACCGGGCCTATCTATCCGCGCCCCATGAGATGCTCCTCCGCTTCGAAAACAACCGGGCAACCGTTGTCCTGGATCCGGGCAAAGGAAATCTTGAAAAGAGACTGGAAGCCGGCATCGAACCTCCATCTCCAATCGATGGGCTACCGGCCGTGACGGGCTTGCGCGTGCGATCCAGGAGCGGTGCGACGACCCAAGTCACTTCGCTGCGCATTCACCCCGCGGATACCCTCGGATATTTCACGGAGTGCAAGGAAAGGGGGTTTTACCTTGTCAGGGCGGTCGTTCGGAACGATCATGCGAATCGCACATTTGAAACGATCCTTTCATCCGATCTTTCTTCAGGAAAAGTCCAGGAGGTTGCCTGGCAGGAAAAGCCCCGGTTGTAATCCCCCCTGAATATTTCACCGCTTTAAGGGCTTGCAATTTAAGGTCCCCGCGACAATAATAGATTTGATCTTGGTTAGCTTTTGTCTTTTTCATTTTTCTGCCCCCGAGAAAGACCAATCCTTAAACCCTGGGGTGGTGATGGTATGGCTTCAGCCTTTTTCAGATCATCCGCACCAATGGCGGGGTTGTCCCTCGAAAGCGGGGTCATCCGCTACATCGAACTGGAAGGGGGAGTCGGGAACCTCAGCGTTGTCCGTCGCGGCGAGGTTTCAACGGAAACCGGCGTTATCCAGCAGGACATGGTGTCGGACTACGCGGCCCTCGAGCAGTCCCTTAATGCGCTGAAGGCTCAGGTGGGAGGCCATTGGCCTCGCCAGGCCGCCATCGGGATTCCCCCGAGGGATGTCCTTATCCGCGTGGTCGAGCTTCCGAACATGTCTACCCAGGATGCGCGCGAGGCATTCAAATGGGAGTTCGACAAGTATTTCCCCTTTTCAAGCCTGGAAGCCACCTTCGACCTGGCCCCCGTGACTCTTCCAACAACGGAAGAGGGGGCTGACAAGGCACGTTTCATCGTCGCAGCCACGCGCACCCGCACGATCGACCGGATCGTCGAGACTGCACGGCGCGCCGGCCTTGCTGCAGGACCAGTCGAACCGACGAACCTCGCGATTTATCGATCCGCTGCAGGCCCCCTTCCTCCGTCCGAGTCTGGGCACCTCCTCGTATCCATCGGCCGGGAAAGCACCCAGGTCGTCATGGGGTACAGGGGAGACGGGATGCTCTACCGTACCTTTCTTGTCGGAGGTGCGGGGAAGACTCCTTCCGCCGATGCCTTCACCGCAATCGTACGGGAGGCGCTTTCCACCATCGCCTACACGCGCAGCCAGTACCGCAGCCTCAATATCGACCGGATCTTCCTCTCAGGGGAATTCGGCCGTACGGAAGGACTTCCCGAGCAGCTGGAACAGGGTTCGGGATTGCCCGTCTCCGTCCTTAACCCCTGGGATGTGTGGGGCATCCCCGTGAGCGGGGACACCCCGCCCGGTTTCGATGCCGCAATCGGCCTGGCCCTGAGGGATGTCATATGACAATCAAACTGGACCTCCGCCCCGAAACTCTCAAGCGAGAATCGAAAAAGGCCGTCAATGCGACGCGCCTGGTTGCGGCCGTTCTCTTGGTCGCCTTCTGCCTGGTTTCGCTCGGATCCATCCTGTACGGTACCGCTCTTGCCTTCCGCCTCAGGGAGGAAAAAGCCTCTCTTAAATTGAGCATCGAGGAACTGACGACCCAGGACGTCCGTCTCACCGGGGAATTGAAGCGGCTCCAGAACGAGTCCGCAACGTTCACCGAGAACCTGGCCCTCATCAATGCCGAACTGCCGGCACTCGAATTCCTCAACGCCATCCAGGGAGCTCTCCCTTCCTCGACGCGAATCGACTCCGTCGAAATGTCGAACGGATCGGCAAAGCTTGTCGGCATCGCTTCATCCGAAGGCGAAGTCGTCGCCTTCGCGAGAAAGCTAGGCGAGGCGACCCTGGTTTCTTCGGTCTCGTTCCCGGTGACCTCAAAGCAGGGAAACCTCATCCGCTTTGAAGTCACGTGCACCCTCCTCGATATGGATTCGCTCGGCCAAAAAATGTTCAAGGGGGGGGAGTAGCATGAACATTTCCTTTAGCAGGAAGTTCATCGTGCTGGCCGGCGCCGTGCTGCTGCTTTTCGCCCTCTTCCTCGGGGAGACCGCACTGTTGCGAGTCGCCACCGTGCAGCGCGGAGAGATCGAGAAGGAACTCCGCATCCAGGAGATGGCGTTGCGACGCCAGGTCATGAACAAGACCCGGCTGGTTGAGCGCTACAAGCAGGCCCTCGTCGAGCTTGAGCGTTTCCCCATGGGGGAACCCGGCGACCTTGTCACCCTGTTCGCCAACATCGAGGGAGAGATGGCGAAGAACGGCCTGGCGGTCGATTCGATAAGGCCGGTAGGCCTGGATCCGAAGACGATGACGGCTACCACGGAAGTCGCCTTCCGCGGGAACTTCTTCTCGGTCATGCGCACGATGGCGGACTGGCGCAACGGTATGCAGCCGATACGGCTTTCAAACCTTTCCATCAGGAACGAACCCGGCAAGAACGAGCCGAAGGCAGGCATTGGGTCAGCCGTATCCGCCAAGGCCGTCCTCGTTTCCAAGGTCAAGCCGGCCCAGGAAGGGGGGAAATAGCCGTGGACGAAAACCAGGGATGGGCAGAAAGCACCCGCGAACTCTGGGAAGAACTCGTTTACGGAGAGGGGGTCTTTCGGGCATTCAGGCTGCTCCTGGGCCTTCTTATCATCATCGGCCTTGTTTGGTCCCTGTTTGTCTTCAAGCAACTTGTTGCCCTCGGCCAGTCGAGCCCCAGGGTTTTTACCGAGGCTACACAGGCGCAGGCGGATGAGGTGGCCAAGCTGGACGCGCTCGTCAAGTCATACCGCAACCAGGCACTGATTCGCTCCGGCAGTGGACGGCTTGCCGAGCTTTCACAGGCCGCAGGCAGAAGCCCGTTCTCCGAACCGCCGAGCCTCACGGCTTCCGTGGCTGCGACGGGCAGGGGAGGACCCGCATTGCCGGTCGAAGTCCCGCCTCCGAACGTGAATGTCAAGGCAGTCATGGTTCTTGGAAATGCCTCCGTCGCAGTCGTGGACATCGATGGAGTGGGACAGAACCTGGTCGTCAAGCCGGGGTTCCTGTTTGGCGGCAAGAGGGGAAAAATAGTATCGATCAATCCCGACAAACTGGTCTTCCTCTGGAACGGTAAGCGGCAGGAGACCTTGGCGACCTCACTACTGGGGGGATTCTGATGACGGAAATCTGCAGGAAATGGATAGTCCTTGCCATAATGAGCTTGCTCCTGGCGCTGGCCGGGGCGGCGTGCGCTGCCGATCCCGCTGCGACCCTCCCCGAGGCCGAGAAAGCGCCGATGATTGAAACGGTCATGGTCCGGCAATCCGGCGCCAGCAAGATCCAGGCCGAAATTACCGGCCGGAACCTTCCGCTCCCGGAACAGGTCAAGTCCGGACCCAACCACGTTGACTTCCGCTTTGCAGGCACGACGGCCCTTTCCCCCAACCAGACCATAGGGGTTGTCTACCCCCTGATGAAATCGGTGGAAGTCAGGGCGGTCAGCGGTGACGTCTTCGTCTCCTTTATCACGAACAAGCCGTTGAAGTTGACGGCAACCGAGGGACAGGCCCCGGCCAGCTCCTATACGCTCCTTTTCGAAACGGAACCGGAACCGCCGGCTCCCGCGGCGACCCTGCCCAAACCCGCGTTGAAGACCACTCCCGACCCGCTTGCCAAGGACACGAAAGTGACCCTCGAGCTTCGGGACGTCAACATCAAGGACATCTTCAGGATGCTGGGCAAGATGATGAACCTGAACCTCGTGGTCGATTCCTCGGTCCCCGACACCAACGTGACCCTGAGCCTGAAGGACGTCCCCCTGAAGGAAGCCTTCAGCTACCTCATGCGCATGCATGAACTGGCCTATGTCATGATGGGACGAACGATGATCGTCGGAAAACCGGAAGCCCTTGCCAAGACGACCGGCATGGAAAACACGCAAAGCTACCACATCGCCTACGCCGACCCCAAGCAAATCCCGGGTATCCTCCAGAACCTTGCCGGGGTGAACAAGATCGTCGTCGACGAACGGCTTCGCACCCTCTACGTGACGGGAACAACCCTCCAGCAGGACGCGGTTCGCAAGATACTGGAACGGGTCGACCACCCCGGACGCCAGGTCATGATCAATGCCCGGATCATCGAGTTGAAAGACACGGCTTCCAGGGAATTCGAGGCCATGCTGGACGCCATCTACAACAACTGGTGGATGGGCTACAGCGGCGGGAGTTTCTCCGGCGGCTACGCGGACGCAAACTACCCGAACCAGATCCCGACCAGCGCCGTTTCACCGACACCCTTCGCAACGAACCTGGGCGGTCTGGCACGGAGCACGCTGAAGGCTATCGATGCCCAGATCGCGACCTGGACACAGGGCGACATCAAGGGAGACGTCCTGGCCAGCCCTTCCGTCATTACCACGGAAGGAAAGAAGGCAACAATCAAGATCACGGAAAACGTCAAGTACATTTCCGCCCGTGACGATGCCGGCAACCCGACCTATTCGGACGAGGAAGTGGGACCGATACTGGAATTCACACCTTTCATCGGCCGAAACGATGTCATCAACCTAGAGATCAAGGTTTCGACCGGAACGATCACCCAGTATCTCGCGGGCGGCCAGGGTGAACGAGTGCCCCAGACGGCCAAGAGGGAAGTCCAAACGACCGTTCGGGTCCGGAACGGAGAACCGTTCGTGGTGGGTGGCCTCTTCGGGACGGACAAGTCCAGCACGATCAACCGGGTCCCGATTCTCTCGGATATCCCTCTCATAGGGGAACTTTTCAAGTCCAAGACAAAGAAGAACGAGAAGACCCAGGTTGTCGTTGTGCTCGTTCCGGAACTTCTCGACGTTCCCGAAAGCTCCATCGAGGTCCGAACCCTGAAGTAGGGAAACCCCGGGTGTTTTTCGTGGAAGGGGGCGCACCCTAAGGGCCTGCCCCCTTCCTTTTTTCTTGTCAGAGAGGCCCCTGATGGGATAAACTTCTTAAGCCAAGCCGCAGGTTCCCTGCGCGCGGACATCGGGAATTCGGGAGGATTCGATTCAACATGGCCCAGGTTGTTGACACAAGCGATTTCCGTCCGGGAATCAAGATCAAGTGGGAAAACGGCATCTGGCAGATCGTCGACTGCCAGCATCACAAGATGGGACGCGGAGGCGCCATAATCCGCGGGAAGATGAGGAACCTCGAGACCGGTTCCATCATCGAGCAGTCGTTCAAGTCCGGCGAAAGGTTTGAACGGGTCATTTTCGAGGAAACTGCAGCCCAATACCTCTATCGAGAGGGCGAAAACTACGTTTTCATGGACCTGTCCAGTTACGACCAGGTCTACATCTCGAAGGAAGCCCTCGGAGACGGCATCAAGTACCTCAAGGAAAACCTCGAGGTCAACCTTGAAATGTTCGAGGGACGCATCATGGGCATCGAGTTGCCCAACAGCGTGGAGCTGAAGATCGTCAGCACGACTCCAGGCTTCAAGGGCGACACGGTCACGGGAGCCGGAAAACCTGCAACCCTGGAAACCGGCGCCGTCGTCAGCGTCCCTATGTTCATAGAGCAGGACGAGGTCATCATCGTCGACACGCGGACAGGGGAGTACATCGAACGCGCGAAAAAGTAAACCGGAAGGAGAGTGGATGACGTGGAATCCAAGGAAAGAATCGCTTACCTGAAGGGCCTTTTGGACGGCCTCCGTCCGCAGGACGAGACCCAGGTGAAGGTTTACGCCGCCATCGTCGATGCGCTCGAGGCGCTTGCCGATGAAGTCGAGATGCACTCCGACGAACTCCACGAGCAGGCGGAGATGGTCGAGGAACTGAACGAGTTCTGCGAATCCCTCGAGGACGACATGGAAGAAATTGAAAAAATCGTAAGCGACCTCGGCGGAGAACTCGACGAGGAGGAAGAGGGCGAGGAGGACGAGGAAGATTTCGAGACGGTCTACCAGTCCGCAGTCTGCCCGAAATGCGGCCACCGCTTTTACTACCAGCCTGAACTCTACGAGGAGGACGAGCCGGTCCAGTGCCCGAAATGCGCTGAAACTTTCGAGCGCAAGGAAGACTGAACCCTAGCCTGAAAGGAGCACCTCCATGGAGGAAAACCTGGAAAGAAACGAACAGGAAATACTCCCGGAAACGGAGCACGAAGTACCCGCCCCCAAGGGGGATATCCGGATCTCCGAGGACGTCATCGGCGCTCTCGCCACCCAGGCATTGCTTAGCGTAGATGGGGTCCGGCCGGCAAGCGCCGGGCTCGTCGCAAACCTTCGCCTTGGCAGGAAGGGGAGTTCAGGAGTCCGCATCTCCGTTTCGGAGGGCAATCCCCCGATTGTCCAAGTCGATACCTACATCATCGTCAAGTACGGACTTCGCTTGCCCGACATCTCCTGGGATGTCCAGGAATCGGTGAAGGAGCAGATCGAACGCTACACGGGCTACTCAGTCAAGGAAGTCAACGTCACCATCCAGGGGATTGATTTCGGAGAACCGCGCGGAAGCGCTAACGTCCAGGAACCCCACCAGGTTGAAGGGGAGCCCCCTGGCGAACCTCAATGAATAGCAGAAATATCGAAGACGGGGTCGGCTGATAACCGGCCCCTCCTTTTCGAGGGGGATGCGAGAATGATCCTTTTTTGGAAAACCGGACCCCTGGGAAGGCTCGGGATAGAGGAGTCCGTCCTGAGGGAACAGGTTGATTCCTGTCTTCCGGAAGGCATGGCCTGCACGACCGTCCAGCTGGTCGGTGAGCATGACCTGCTGAATGTGTTTGTCTCTTTCCCGGCGGGGAAAAATGCCCCGGACGCCGAAAGCCTGAATGCGGCACTCACCGAAAGGTTTTCCCCGCTAGGCCTGAAACCGGCAGTTTCGCTAGTGGCGGGCGAACCCGAAATCGCGATGGGGAAAAACCGTCACCCCCTTCTGAAATCCCCGGCTTTCTGGGGATTGTCGCTGGGGGGGCTTGTTGCCGTCTTCAACCTGGGCCTTTCGGGTCTTTTCTGGGTCCTTTTCTTCGGATTCGGTGCCTTCGGCATCGCCTGGCTGTTCCTGACCCCCGCCGGACGCAATCGACTCGCGTCCTTCCTTGACCGTTTCGAGGAGTGAACCGACCTTGGAAAAGGAATTCATGCCCCAGCGCCGTCACCGTTCACGGGAAATCGCGCTCCAGCTTCTTTATTCGATAGACCTCCGCCGCGACCAGGAGGCCGCGGAAGCATTCCGTCTCTTCCCCCTGGAAGTGGAAGAGCCGGTTGTCGTGGAATTCGCCCGTCAACTGGTCTTCGGTGTCCTCGAAAACGAACGGGCAATTGACAACCTGATCCTGAGGAACATCGTGGGCTGGCGCCCGGAACGCATGGTCGCCGTCGACCGCGCTGCAGTCCGGTTGGCCCTTTACGAGGGAGTCGTGGCGCGTAGCACCCCTCTAGCCGTGGCAATATCAGAGGCGGTCGAACTTGCGAAGTCCTTCGGCACGGAAGATTCAGGACGCTTTGTCAACGGAGTCCTGGGGCGTATTGTTCGTACTCTAGAGTCCAGGACCGAGACAACTGATGGCGAAACCTCTTCCAGCACTGACTGTTGACGAGCTGAACCAGAGGGTCCAACTCGTCCTCCAGTCCGATCCCGTCCTCGAGAATCTTTCCGTTACGGGTGAAATTCTCGATTTCAAGGTCCACCGGACCGGGCACGCCTATTTCACCCTCGTCGGGAAGGAAACGCGCCTGTCCTGCGTGATGTTCCGGAGCCACACCGGTCAGTTGCCAGAATGGCCTCAAACGGGCGATCTCGTCGTTGTGGAGGGGTCTGTGTCCGTTTACCTGGCTCGCGGCGCCTACCAGCTTTACGCGAGGCGCCTGACCCCGGCAGGCCAGGGGGCCCAGGCCAGGGCGAAAGAAGAACTCCGCAGGCGACTCGAACTTGAAGGCATTTTCGATCCGCGCGGGAAGCGCCCACTTCCGAAGTATCCCGAATCCGTCGTCATTTTGACCTCTCCCACCGGTGCAGCCGTCAAGGACGTGCTAAGGGTTTCAAGGGGGCGTTTTCCCGCCTGCGGAATAACGGTCATCCCTTGCAACGTCCAGGGTGACGATGCCGCCCCGGAGATCGTCAGGGCCTTTTCCCGGGCGGCAAGGCGGGAAACGGCGGACCTCGTCCTCCTCGTAAGGGGAGGAGGAAGCCGCGATGACCTCAACCCTTTCGACGACGAACGGGTCGTGAAGGCCGTCAGGTCGTGCCCGATACCCGTTGTTACCGGCCTCGGTCACGAAATTGACAGCACGCTATCCGACCTTGCTGCCGATGCGGCTGCCCCGACTCCCTCTGCAGCTGCCGAGATGGTCTTTCCCGACCGAAGGGCGGTCATCTCGGAAATATCAGCCCTACGGCGGCACGCGAAGAACGGAATGGCTCGTAGGCTGGATGATCGCGCCTGGTCTGTGGAACGGTCGCGCACCCGTCTGGTCTCTCTGGCGGAAAAACGCCTTGCTGACGGTGAAACCGGGCTTGATTCCTTTTTTGATGCCCTGCAGAGGGGAATCAACGGGCGAATCGATCTGGAAACCCATCACCTGGAATCGATCTCCTCGACGCTGGAGGCCCTCTCGCCTTCACGGGTTCTTTCCAGGGGATTCATCACCTGTGAGACCCCCGAAGGAACGCCTGTCGTGTCTGCCGCCTCGGCAGGAAAGGAAGATCACCTTCGCCTCGTCTTTACGGATGGCCGTGTCGATGTGAAAAGGGAGAATCGCCCATGAAAGTCAAATCGATCGAATGGAAGGATCGAACGCTAATCCTGCTTGACCAGAGGCGCCTCCCGGGATCCGTGGCATGGCTATCCTGCCGCACGGCGGAAGACGTGGCCCGGGCTATTGAACAACTCGCCGTCAGGGGGGCCCCTGCCATCGGCATCGCCGCTGCCTACGGTGTCGCCCTGGCGTCACGCCAGGGAAGGCGTGCCGCNNAACCTCTTCTGGGCTCTCCGCCGTATGGAACGGGTTCTTGACGCCTTCCCCGAAGGCGAGCCCGACGAGTCCCTCGAAGCCGTCATTGTCGAGGAAGCCACGGCCATCCACAGTGAAGACATCGGGATCAACCGCGCCATCGGGAGGTACGGACAGGAACTCCTGCCCTCCGATGCGACCGTCCTGACCCACTGCAATGCAGGCACCCTGGCGACCGGAGGCTACGGAACGGCCCTCGGAATTGTCCGTGCCGCCCGCGAGGCGGGTAAAACCGTGCGGGTCCTCGCGGACGAAACACGCCCGGTCCTGCAGGGAGCCAGGCTGACGGCCTGGGAACTGTCAGAGGAAGGTTTTGACGTTACGGTCCTTTGCGACTCGATGGCAGGACCTGCAATGCAGCGTCTCGGCGTGGACGCGGTGATCACGGGAGCCGACCGCGTTGCCGCGAACGGGGACACGGCCAACAAGATCGGCACCTACGCCCTTGCCATCCTGGCCCGATACCACGGCATACCCTTCTATGTCGCGGCACCCTTGAGTACGCTGGACCCTGCAACCCCAAACGGCAAGGATATTCCCATAGAGGAACGCCCGTCCGAAGAGGTCCTGGCCTTCCAGGGCCTCCCATCCGCTCCAGTCGGGACCAAGGCCTGGAACCCGGCTTTCGACGTGACCCCGGCGGAACTGATTACCGCTATCGTAACGGAACGCGGGGTCGTGCGGCCCCCGTACGGAGACAACCTGCGCCGGACCCTCGCCTGGACCTCATAAGAAAAAGGAGTGAACGTCATGCCCGAAAGCCGAATCGCCCATCCCGAACTCGCCCCTGAAGGGCACCGGAAA
The DNA here is from genome assembly GCA_002432945.1 of Synergistaceae bacterium UBA5827. Taxonomy (GTDB): domain Bacteria; phylum Synergistota; class Synergistia; order Synergistales; family 79-D21; genus 79-D21. The sequence continues at coordinate 603 of DJHE01000023.1, read as the reverse complement.
ATTGCCTGGGCATGGGCTTCGATGCCTGTCCTTCGACTCATCCACAAGAAATACAGGGAATCCCTCCCCTTCAGGGGCACGACTATAAGCGCCTGCCTTCACCTGGAGGCGAAGACAGCCTGCCTGCTGAAAGTCCTCAAAGACCTCGGAGCAACCGTCGCCGCGGCAGGAAGCAATCCCCTGTCCACACAGGACGACGTTTGCGCGGCCCTGGTCGAGGACGGGATCCAGGTCTTCAGCCGGAGGGGCATGGATTCTTCCGAATACGTCGAAAACCTCCGGTCCGTGGCCGGGATGAACCCGAAAATCATGATCGATGACGGGGCGGACCTGGTCGCGCTTGTTCACGAGGAAATGCCCGGCATCGCTGCGGGAATCAAGGGAGGCTGCGAGGAGACGACTACGGGGATCAAGCGCCTGAAGGCGATGGAAAAGGAAGGGATCCTTCGCTTTCCCATGCTGGCGGTCAACGACGCTTACAGCAAGTTCCTTTTTGACAACCGGTACGGGACGGGGCAGTCGGTCATGGACGGCCTCCTTCGGACCACGAACGGCCTCCTGGCCGGAAAAGTTTTCGTTGTGGCAGGTTACGGCTGGGGGGGG
>DJHE01000019.1:174283-174719 GCA_002432945.1 Synergistaceae bacterium UBA5827 | reverse complement strand
TATCTCCGCTTCCCCCTTGTTTATTGCCATAGGAAGATAATGTATTACGCTAAATAAGTAATATAATTTTATTATAAATAGGCGAGAATGCAACAAGAAAATGCAATCCGGAGAGAGGGAGAAATGCAGGTTTTTGCTGAGAGTTGAGAAAGAGAAGAGGTGAGGTGCAATGAAGCTGAGAAAGATATTCTTTTATGCGGTGTTGTTTTTCGTCGTCGTGTCTCGATTGGTGGCCCCGAGCTATCTGGCATTTGCCTTGAGGGCACCTGTTAGTAATCTCGAGGAAGAGTACACCTGCAATTGGAACCTTGTCAGCCCCGAGGACGTAACGGAAGAGAACCTCCAGTTCCTTCTGGATACGGGGGTGTGCGAGAAAATAGGGGAGGTTGCAGAACAGCCCCTCTTGCCCGCAGGTGATGATGACGACGACGATGAT
>DJHE01000019.1:173403-174186 GCA_002432945.1 Synergistaceae bacterium UBA5827 | reverse complement strand
CGACGATGATGACGACGATGATAAGCCCGGGCATGGTTATGGGGATCCTAACCATGAGCACACCGGACCTCCCGGACAGCAGGGCGACGATGACGACGACGACGACGATGACGACGACGACGACGATAAACCGGGGCATGGCTATGGGGACCCCAACCATGAGCACGATGGGCCTCCAGGAAAGCCATAGGGCAAGAAAAAAGATTTAGTAGGACAGGATAAAAAGCGAAAAACACAGGGGAGTGCCTAATACATCTGGAGTAGGTAAGAAGGAGCGGTGAAAGCCGCTCCTTCTCTTGTTTGGGATCAGGTTTGTAATGTATTGACAAGAAGAGATAAAGGGCTATAATGGCACTATAACGGCAATATGGAATAGAATTACCATAATACTAGAAATAGAGAGCAGGGGTGAACGACTATGAGAAACCAAATAAAGAGTTTTGTTGTAAAAGCAGTCCTTGCATATGTCATCCTGACCCGTATATTGACCCCGAGTTACCTGGCATACGCATACAGGGGTCCGATAAGCGACTTGGAGGAGAAATACAACTGTAATTGGAATCTCGTAACTCCTGAAGACGTTTCGGATGAGAACCTTGAGTTCCTCCTCGACACGGGAGTTTGCAAAAATATCGGGGATGTTTCCGTTGAACCGCTAATGAATCCTGGCGACGATGACGACGACGAAGGAACACCCCCGGACAGGGATGGTCCAGGAGATCGGGACACCGACGATGACGACGACGATGATGACGACACCGGCGATGATGACGATGACGACGA
>DJHE01000019.1:26633-173280 GCA_002432945.1 Synergistaceae bacterium UBA5827 | reverse complement strand
GACGACGACGATGACGACGACGACGGGAAAGAAAAGGACAACAAGGGACTCGGAAATGGGCCTGAGGATGGCGACGATCCCGGTGGTAAAGGAGAAGACTCCGACAATCCGGGGAAGGGGCAAGGCAGCCAGAAATAGAAGTATGTACCTTGTGAACTTTGTAGGGCGGGGAGAAATCCCCGCCCTTTTTTGCGGCTTCGCTCATAGTACTATAATGAAAAAGCAAAAAGGCACAACGTAAAAGGAGGTGTCGACTTGCCTTGGCGAGAACTGGAGCATCCAGCAGACATTCGCCTGGAGATAGAGGCTGAAAGCCTGGGAGATCTTGTAAAGGAGTGTGCCCGGGCGTTCTATTTCTTTGATCTGGGGTTCTTGCCTGAGGAATCTGCACAAGGCCTGCCGGGAAAAATTTCCATTGACGATGGAAGGGAAGGGGACCTTGCAGGGCTTCTTGTTGCCTGGATGAACGAACTCCTCTATTTCCTTGAAACCGCAGGGCGACTTTTTTCCCCGCTGGTCGTAGAAATTGACGCATCCTCAGGGAGGCTCGTCGCGAGAGGGACATGGCGGGCTGCTCCTGGCCCGGGTGGCCGTGTCAAGGCGGTCACTTACGGGGGACTCGAATTCGATCCCGGTCCCCCTTTACGACTTGAAGTGATCATGGACGTTTAGGAGGTGAAGCCTTGGATATCCAGATTTTACGGAAGGACTCCGTTCGTTGCCTTATCCCGGAAACCACCATGGATGGAATGCGGGTGCCGGGCATGCTTTATGCCGACGGGCGGATCCTGTCGGAGGTTAGGGACGACCCCGTTCTCCAGCAGGTCGCAAACGTCGCCTGCTTGCCCGGCATAACGGGTTACAGTTTCGCGATGCCGGACCTGCATTGGGGGTATGGGTTCCCAATCGGGGGGGTGGCGGCCTTTTCCAGGGAGGGTGGAATCGTTTCCCCCGGGGGCGTGGGTTACAACATCTCTTGCGGGGTCCGCCTTCACGTTTCCCGCCTGGAAGAGGAGGAGGTCCAGCCAGTCCTGCCCGCTTTGCTTGATGCCCTTTTTTCCTCGGTCCCCTGCGGTGTCGGTTCCGAAGGGCTGACTTCCCTGAAAGGCAACCGCCTGGACGCGGTCCTGAAGGGAGGGGCGCGCTGGACGGCAAAAAACGGTTTTGGAGAGATAGCCGACCTCGACCGGATCGAGCATGGGGGATGTCTCGATGGGGCCAATCCTGAAGAAGTTTCCCCAAGGGCAAAGGAGCGGGGCAAGGGGCAACTGGGAAGCCTTGGCTCCGGCAACCATTTTCTTGAGATCCAGCGCGTGGACGAGGTGTTTGACCCGACCCTGGCCCAATCTTTTGGCCTCGAGCCCGGCAGGGTAACGGTCATGATCCATTGCGGCAGCCGAGGCCTGGGGCACCAGGTCTGTGACGACCACTTGCGAATCCTTGCCAGGTCGGTATCCCGCCATGGCATTGCAATTCCGGACCGGCAACTCTGCTGTGCCCCCCTGGACTCTGACGAGGGGAAAGCTTACCTGGGAGCGATGCAGGCTGCAGCAAATTTCGCGCTGGCGAATCGGGAGGCGATCGGTTCAAGAGCCCGGGAGGTTTTTTCCCGGTTTTTTCCGGGGGAACGGCTTGAACTTCTCTACGATGTCAGCCACAACATGGCCCTGATGGAAAAGCACACTTACGGCGGCAAGGAGGGCTTGTATTGCGTCCACCGGAAGGGCGCGACCAGGGCACTTCCTCCGGGGCATCCCGGATTGCCCCAACTTTACGCTAAAACAGGGCAACCGGTCATCATTCCCGGCAGCATGGGTACTTCGAGTTTCGTCCTGGCCGGTGCCAAGGGGGCCTCGGAGTGTTTCTGCTCGACCTGCCATGGGGCAGGAAGGGTCATGAGCCGAAGTGCGGCATTGAAGTCCGCAGATGCAGGAAGTGTTGCGGCCAGGCTAAAGGATAAGGGCATCCTGGTTCGAGCGGGGGACTTGAGGACCCTGGGGGAGGAAGCTCCCGAAGCTTACAAAGACGTGGATGTCGTGGTCGATGTCGTGGAGCGTGCGGGATTAAGCCGGAAAGTCGCCCGCTTGAGGCCCCTGGCTGTTATAAAGGGGTGAAACGGAAAAGGTAAAAGCGGGAGGCAGGCCATTGGGACCCGCCTCCCGCTTTAGTTCACGAGCCCTAAAGAACACCGTCTTTCGATGAGATCAGTTCTTCCGTGGATGCTTTTTCAATCCGGGCGATATTTCCCACCTTGGCCAGTCGTCCTTCAGCCCATCGAGCCAGTCGTACGAAGGGAAGGCCGAGCAGCAGGTAGATGATGGCGACGATGATCCCGGTCCCGAAGTAATCGTAGTAGGTCGTGGCAAGTTGCCCATAGGCCTTGGTCAGGTCCACCATGGTGATGACCGAGACGAGCGAAGAGTCCTTGAGGAGCGAGATGAAATCGTTCGTCACGGGAGGAAGGACCAGGCGAAAGGCCTGGGGTATGACGACATGACGGAGCGCCTGCCAGCGGGTCATCGCCAGGGCGAGGGCTCCTTCCATCTGGGCTTTTGGCACGGAGATCAATCCGGCCCGGTAGTTTTCCGCCTCGTAGGCAGCGTAATTCAGGCCCAGGCCAACCGCCCCCGCCACGAAGGGGGAGAGCTTGATGCCGATGTTCGGCAGCCCATAGAAGATAAAGAAAAGCTGGATCAGGACTGGGGTCCCCCGGATCGTTTCAATGTAGGCGACCGCCATCCTCGAGAGGAATGAAGGACCGAAAACCCTCGCGACGGCCAGCACGAAGCCGAACGCCATTGCCAGGATCATCGCCACGATGGAAACCTTCATGGTCGTGACGGCGGCCCTGCCCAAAATAGGCATGAAACTGGCATAGCGCTTCATCCGGTCCTGTAGGGTGAATTCCGGTTTTTGAAGTTCAGCCCATTCGTTGAACATGACGGCATCGACCGTACGGGGACTGTAATCGTTGAACTCCTTGGCCATCATCGGGCTCCAGAGATTCCACCGGTCGTAGATGCGGCGGAGTTCCCCGCTGTCTCGGAGGGCGACGAGAGCCCCGTTGATCTCCTTCAGCAGTTCCTTGTCTTCTTTTCTTACCGCTATTCCATATTCCATCCGGCCTATCTCGGGTCCCACGAACTTTATATCGGGGTTGAAGCCCGCGTAAAAGACGGCGATGGGAGCGTCAAAAAGGGTCGCGTCGAGGCGGCCGTTCGCCAGGTCACTGTAGGCGTTGATCTCATCCTCGTAGGTGCGGACCTCGATACCCCCGAACTCTTCCAAAACTTGCTGCGAGTAGGCTTGCTTCAGTGTTCCGACGACTTTGCCGCGGCAGTCTTCGAGGCTTTCAATCGTCTTGTTGTCCCGCCTGACGGCCAGCTGCAGGAATGTGGCGTAATAGGGGATCGAAAAATTGACTTCCTGTTTGTGTTCCGGTGTGATTTCCAGCCCGTCCAGCGTGACGTCGTAAAGCTTTCGCTGGAGGCCGGGGATCAGGTTGTCCCAGCCATTTTGCACGAAAACCGGCTTGCGTCCCAGTTTTTTGGCGATGGCTTCGATCATTTCGACCTCGTAGCCGATGACCTGGGTGGTATCCTTTGGGTCCTGGAACATGTAGGGAGCTCCGCCCTCCGTATCACCGCCCCAGCGCAGCTCCTTCTCTTCCGCAATGGCCCCTGCCGCGAATGCTAAGGCCAGGGCCAGAGCGAGTCCCAGGGTCGTCAATCTCCTTCTCATAGGGCATCCCCCTCGAAGTGCCTAAGGAATTCCCGTGTCCGTTCATTCTTCGGGTTGGCGAAGAGGATGTCTCCGTCGTCGACCTCGACGATTTCCCCCTTGTCCATGAAGACGATATAGTCGGACGCCTTGCGGGCGAAACGCATTTCGTGGGTCACAACGATCTGGGTCATGCCCTCCGCATCGAGGTCCCGCATGACCTGGAGGACTTCCTTGACCAGCTCCGGGTCGAGGGCCGAAGTGGGTTCGTCGTAAAGCATGACCTTGGGATTCATGGCCAGGGCCCGCGCAATGGCTGCGCGTTGTTTTTGCCCTCCGGAAAGGGTCGCGGGGTCACGATGGATGCAGTCCTCGAGCCCCACTTTTTTCAGCAGGCGGACCGCGTTATCCTCGGCCTGTTCCCGACTTTCCTTCTTGACGACCATGGGGGCAAGCATGATGTTTTCGAGGACGGACTTGTGGGGGAAGAGGTTGAATATCTGGAAGACGAGTCCCACTTCCTGCCGAAGCAGGTGAGCCTTGTCGAGGAGATCGTCGGTGATGGGGTCGCTCGGTCCATTCCTGGACACGGTGACACCGGCGATCGAGATCGTACCGGAATCGAGGATTTCAAGGCAGTTCAGGCAACGCAGGAACGTGGACTTGCCACAGCCAGAGGGACCGATGACGGAAACCAGGTCTCCTTCGCGTATGGAGATGCTGATGTGATTCAACACCTCTCCCTGTTCGAAACTCTTGCAGAGATTATCGACGACGATCAAGGGCTGGTTCGCTTGGGCCACCCCTTATCTCCCCCCTTTCTTTTCACGTGCACGGGTATTATGGGATACCCTGGCATAATTGACAAGGAGAATCATGATAATTATTTCGAAAGGTGGTCGAACAGGATCTTCAGCCCGATCCCGACCAGGACAAGCCCTCCGACCACTTCCATTCGCTTGCCGAGGAAACGGCCGATCTGCTTCCCGCCGACCATGCCGACCCAGCAGAGTGCGAATGTGGTGGCGCCGATGATGGCGACGGTGCTCCAAACGTTCAATCGCATGGCTGCAAAGCTGAAACCTACGGCCAGGGCATCGATGCTCGTGCCGACAGCCAGGGTCAGCAAGGGCCAACCCGAGGTGGGATCCGAGCGGGTGTCGCATTCATCCGCTGGCCGGAGTCCTTCGAGCATCATTTTCCCCCCGATGAACCCCAGCAGGGCAAATGCAATCCAGTGATCGAAGGGAGCGATCCACTTGGACGCAAGGCTTGCCGCCACCCAACCCAAAAGCGGCATGAGGGCCTGGAAAAAGCCGAAGGCCCCTGCGACACGGCAAATCTGGCGCATCGAAAGGGAGGGGACACAGAAAGGCAGGGCAACGGAAACGGCGAAGGCGTCCATCGAAAGGCTGAGTCCAAGGAATAACGGGAACAACGGGTTCATGAGCATCCCTCCAGAATAAAAATGAGACTTTCGGCAAGGGTTCTCCTCGCCAAAAGTCTCGCTAATCGACCCGGACCCGGTCAACGGCCGCACCAGGCGCCCTGGCGCCAGTCTGTTGATGCGGCCTCGCTAGCTACTCCCTTTTGAGCGCTTTCATCCTAGGGCAAGGGGTCCGGCCGGTCAAGCCCCTCTTGGCCTTGCTTGCGATGACTCCGCGGAAAAGATATCCTGATAATGTGCAAAGAGGGGGAAGGACCATGTTTATCGAATCAGCCGATATCGTTTTCCTGAGGCTTTATGACGTGGCGGACGAGATCCGGCTTGAAAAGCTATCGGGAAACCTGTTTTCAGGGAGGCTGCCGTTTAGGCAGGGACTCGTCCGGGTCGACAACCAGTCTATCGACCTTGTTCGCCCTCCAGCTGCAGTGGAACTGGGGCCTCAATCCTGGGTGGTTGGGGGGGAACATTTGGAGGTCTCGCTTTCCGCGAGGTTCTTCGACTTCGGCGTGATCTCTCTCGGAGCAACGACGACAGTCAGGAACCTGGACCTGGAAGAGTTTGCCGACCGGGCGATCCAGATGGCCATGGGGCCCGACTTGGACCGCCTTTTCGAGACAGAACTCTGCGCCCTGATGGATTCCGTTTCTGAAACCCTTGTCGATCGTCGTTCAGTTCCGGGTTTTTCGGAGGAATACACCCTCTTCGTGGCCCGGAAAACCGCAGAACCGGTGACAAGAAGCGACCTGAGGGAACTGCCGGCCCTCATTCGCCTCATCTTTGGGGAAAAGAAGCCGCTGAGCAGGCAGCAGGCACATCTTGCCCTGGAAAACGCTTTTTCCTACACGGAGGACGACCTTGTCATCCTGAACTACAACAACGCCTTCCTCGTGGAGGAAGGCGATTATTCGGACCTGCGCCTCCTGCTTGAATATGCGAACGTCCAGCTCCTGGAGGCGCGCTACTACGACGACCTGCTTAACCGGAGGCTTGAGCGTCTTTTCAAGGATTTGGGCGAAACTCGCTGGGGACTGACCTCGGTGTTTTCGGGGAAAATGAGCCGCATCGCGCGAACCGCCATGCAGTTGATCCTCGAAACCGAGCTGATGACGGATCACCTGACCTCGGCCGTTCGCGTAACCGAAGATGTCTACTACGCGCAGATTTACAACCGCGCGCTCCAGCTTTTCCGGACCAAAGCCTGGCTGACCCGGATGGACGAGAAACTGCGGGCGATGCGCGAAACGGTGGAACTGCTCAACCAGGAGTTTACCAGTCGCCGGGCGGAGGTCCTGGAATGGATCATCATCATCCTGATCGCCGTGGAAGTCGTGAGGATTTTCATATGAGCAGGCCAACGAGGCGCGAAGATTTTCTCCCGGTTTCCAGGCAAGACATGGAGGCGCGGGGTTGGGACGAGCTCGATTTCCTGGTGGTCAGCGGAGATGCCTACGTGGACCACCCCAGTTTCGGGCATGCGATCATCGCAAGGGTGCTTGAGGGGGAAGGATATCGTGTCGGGATCCTGGCCCAGCCGGAGTACCATTCCCCGGAGGCTTTCCTTGCGCTGGGGCGCCCCCGGCTGGGGGTGCTTGTTTCAGCCGGCAACCTGGATTCGATGCTGAACACCTTCACGGCGGCGAAGAAACGCCGGCACACGGACAGTTATTCTCCCGGGAATCGTTCCGGCCTCAGGCCGGAACGAGCGACCATCGCATATTGCAACCGCATTCGCCAGGCGATGGGCAGCATCCCCATCGTGATCGGCGGAATCGAGGCGAGCCTGCGGAGATTTGCCCACTACGATTACTGGGACGACGCCGTTCGCCGTTCCATTCTCGTGGACAGTGGGGCCGACCTCCTCGTTTTCGGCATGGGCGAGCTTCAGGTCGTAGAGATTGCCCGCCAGCTTGCCCTGGGGATACACCCCAGGGACATTAGGGATGTGGTGGGAACCTGCTGGCTCGCTTCTGACAGGGACGAGGTCTGGGTCGACAGCCTGGAACTGCCTTCCCTCGAATCGGTCCTGTCCTCGAAGGAGGCCTTTGCCGAAGCCTTTCGGCTTTTCTACCTCGAGCAGGATCCGGTCAGGGGGAAAACGCTGCTGCAATCCCACGGCCCTCGATGGGTCGTCCAGAACCCCCCTGCCCGGCCACTTGCGACCTCTGAGCTAGACGCGGTTTACGACCTGCCTTATGCCCGCACTTTCCATCCGGATTACGAACCCGAAGGAGGCGTTCCCGCCATCCAGGAGGTCCAGTTCAGCCTGGTCAGCCACCGTGGCTGTTTCGGGGCATGCAGCTTCTGCGCGATTTCTTCGCACCAGGGGAGGATCATCCAATCCCGGAGCAAGGAGTCCCTGCTGAACGAAGCGACCCTCCTGGCAAAGATGCCCAACTTCAAGGGGTACATTCATGATGTCGGGGGTCCGACGGCAAACTTCCGCCATCCCTCCTGTGCCGACCAGCTCGAACGCGGTACCTGCCGAGGTCGCGATTGCCTGGGGTGCAGCCCATGCCCGAAACTCGACACCGATCATTCCGAATACCTCGATCTCCTGAGGGCTATCCGGGGATTGCCCGGGATCAAGAAGGTCTTTGTTCGCTCGGGAATACGCTACGACTACCTGCTGGAGGGAGGGGTTGAACCCTTCCTTTCAGAGCTTTGCGAGCACCATGTCAGCGGCCAGCTGAAAGTTGCTCCAGAGCATGTTTCGCAGAAGGTGACCGATCTCATGGGAAAAAGCGGGAAGAGTGCCTACCTCCAGTTCGTGGAAGCTTACGGGAGGGCAAACCGCAAGCTTGGGAAAGAGCAGTACCTGGTTCCCTATTTCATGTCGAGCCACCCCGGGGCAGGTCTCAGGGAAGCCGTCGAGCTGGCGGAGTTTTTACGGGACACCGGCACGCATCCGGAGCAGGTCCAGGATTTCATTCCTACTCCAGGGACGCTCTCAACCTGCATGTATTACACAGGGATTCATCCGCTAACCGGCGAGAAGGTGTACGTGGCGAAAACCGCGCATGAAAAAAGGCTCCAGAGGGCACTCTTGCAGTATCGTGACCCGAAGAACGCGGATCTCGTCAGGGAAGCCCTTTACAAGGCGGGTCGCCCGGACTTGGTCGGCCTGGGCCCGAACTGCCTTGTGCGCCCCGCGGGAGTTCACCAGGGAGGCCCTGGAAGGAAGAAAGTTCTTCAGCGGAAGGAGGGGAGGGGGCATGACAAACAAAAGCGAAACTGACAGGTTTCTTGAGACCGCCACCTTTGCCCTTGGCTGATTCTGGGGCCCGGACTCCCGGTTCGGGAGCCTCGATGGGGTATTCCGCACGTGCGTCGGCTACGCGGGGGGCGCCTACCCGAATCCGACCTACCATGACATTGGAGATCATTCGGAGTCTGTCCAGGTCGACTTTGACCCGGCAGTCGTCCCTTACAGCCGGCTTCTGGATCTTTTCTGGGAATCCCATGACCCGACACGGCCCGCTTGGTCCCGCCAATACGCTTCGTTAATCTTCGTCCATTCACCGGTCCAGGAAAGGGAAGCGGAGGAAAGCCGAAAACGGCTTGCCTCCGCAGTCGACCGTCCTTTGATTACGAAAGTGCTTCCCTTCACGGGTTTCACACGGGCCGAAGACTACCACCAGAAATACCGGTTGCGTCGCGATCCCGTCCTGATGAAGGCCTTCAGGGAACTCTTCCCTGAAGAGCGGTCCTTTGTCGATTCCACGACAGCGGCCCGGGTGAACGGCTTCCTCGCGGGTTTTGGAGATCCCGCGGATTATTGCGGCGAAATGCCGCTTTGGGGTCTATCAGCGGAAGCATGGATCATCCTTCGCAGGATAGCCGCAGGGCGTCTTTAGCCCGGTTCCGAGCTAGCCGAACGGGTCAAACCTGGGGTGGGGATGTTTCCTCCTGTACCGGGGCCGAAGGTTCGGGCGTGATATTTTCGGGCTTGATGTCACTTGAAACGCCAGGAAGCAAGTCACCTGAAACTACAGGGGGCAAGTCCCCTGAAACAGCGGGGGACAAGTCGGCGGACTCGAGGTTGGCCTGGGGCAAAGGTATCTCAACCGCCTGCGCCGGAAGCGGTTTTGCAACCTTCGGGGGCGCTTCCATCGCCTTTGCAGGAAAAACCGGCTGCTCCCGGATGACAAGCTTCATACCCGGCTTGACGTGCTTGATCAGGTCCTCGATATCCGGGTTTTTCAGCCGGATGCAGCCGTGGGTAACGGCCTTCCCGATGGACCACGGGGCATTTGTCCCGTGAATGGCCAGGTTCCACGGGTTCCTGAAGCTGATGGCCCATTTCCCGTAAACGTCCTTTTGCGGTTCTCCGGGTTCATTGAAGACCTTGGGGTCGAAAATCCAGTTCGTCGGGTCCGCGATCCGGCGAATCGTGAAGACCCCGACAGGGGTGATCTTGTCGATGGGGCTTTTCTTGGTTCCTTTCCCGCTGCCTATGGCCACGCGATAAGTCTTCAGCACCTTTTCTCCCTGCCGGAGATAGAGGCGACGTTCTTTCTTTACCACTTCGATCCAGCGCTCTGAAGGCTTCGGATTCCATTCTTTCGTCTCTTTCGCCGCGGGGGTGGCAGCTCCAGCCGGCAAGGCAAGGAAGCAGGACATAAGGGCGGCAAGCATCCACTTTTTCCAGGAATTCAAGTCGAGATCCCCTCCGTTGCAGTTGTTTCACATTTCTAAGCATACCAGCAGAAGGGGCGCTTTGCATCCAGGGAAAAAGGGGTCGCCGGCAGTTGGCCGGCCACCCCTTTTTCCCGTTTCGCTCAACTAGAGCCCCATGTAAGCCTTGCGGACCGAATCCGATTCGAGGAGATCCCTTGCGGAACCTTCCTGGACGATTCGCCCCGTCTGGATCACGTAACCCCTCGATGCGATTTCCAGGGCTTCCTGGACCATCTGTTCGACGAGGAGGATGGTCGTTCCCTTGCGGTTGATTTCCACGACCGTTTCAAGGACCTTTTCGACGAGAGAGGGCATGAGCCCCAGGGAAAGTTCGTCCAGCATGAGAAGCTTCGGCCTTGACATGAGCCCGCGGGCGATCGCGCACATCTGTTGCTCTCCGCCGCTCATCGTCTCGGCAACCTGGTTTTCCCTTTTCTTGAGGATGGGGAAGAGAGAGAAGACTTCCTCAAGGCGTTCGTCGATCACTGCACGGTTTTTTTCGATGTAGGATCCGAGCTCGAGATTCTCGCGCACGGTGAGCTTGGAAAAAAGCCGCCGGCCCTCGGGAACAAAGCTGATTCCTTTCGTGATCATTGCGTAGCTGGGAGTCTGGGTCACGTCTTCCCCCAAGAAGTTTATGTTTCCCTTTACCGGGTGCATGAGCCCCGCAATCGTCCGCATGGTCGTGGATTTTCCTGCGCCGTTGGCCCCGACGATGGCCACGATCTCACCTTCTTTCACCTCCAGGGAGATGCCGTGTATGACCGGGACCGAGTCATAGGCGCAATGAATCTGGTTGACGCTCAGCATCGCATCGCTCATGCCCTGCCACCATCCTTCATGGCCTTCAGCCTCTTGCTGAATTTTTCACCGAAGTAGGCCTTGATGACATTTTCATCCTCAACAACGACCTGCGGCCGATCTTCGGCGATCTTGATCCCGCTGTCCAGGACGACGATCTTGTCCGCGATCGGCATGATCGCCTCCATGATGTGTTCCACCATGAGGATCGTGATGCCGCTTTCCCTTAAACCCTTGATCAGGTCCACCATGTGGCGGACCTCGGTCGAGGTCAGGCCGGCCACAGCTTCGTCCAGCAGAAGGAGTTTCGGCCTTGTCGCAAGGGCACGGGCGACTTCCAGGCGTTTCTTGTTGCCGATGGTCAAGCCCCCCGCGGGGCGTTCCCTGAATTGCTCGAGAAAGCAGGTTTTGAGGCAGCCTTCCGCGATCTCGAGCGCTTTCTCGGGATCCGCCTCGCGCAGATAGGCCCCGACAAGGATGTTTTCGAGGACGGTCATCTCCTTGAGGGGGCGGACGACCTGGAAGGTCCGGGCCATTCCAAGCCTGGATATCCGGTAGGCGGGAAGGCTCGTGATGTCATCGCCGTCGAAGGAGATTGTGCCCTCGGTCGGCTTGTAAAAGCCCGCCACGCAGTTGAAAAGGGTTGTCTTGCCGGCACCGTTGGGCCCGATCAGGCCGACGATCGTCCCCGCCTCGACGTCGAAGGAGACATCGCTGTTGGCCACCAGGGAGCCGAACTTCATGGTGAGGTTGCGCACTTCAAGAAGGGCCATCTCAGTCTGCCTCCCCTTCCCGTTTCCTTTCCTTGGCCCCGAGGCCGAGGTCCTGAAGGATTCCCATGATTCCCTTGGGTTGCTTGATCATCATCAGCATGATGATGATTCCGAAAATGACCAGGTCGACGCCGCTTCCCAGGGCTGTCAGGTAGGCCCGGGAGTACTCCTGGAGGGGGATCAGTATCGCCGCGCCCAGGAGGGGGCCCCAGAAGTTTCCCACTCCTCCGAGGATCGTGATGAGCACGAATTTCATGGACATGTCCAGGGACATGACCATGGGAGGATCGACGCGGTAGTTGTACTGCACGAAGAACCCGCCGCAAAGTGCGGCCAGGAAAGCCGAGAAGGCCATGGCGGAAATCTTTACGGCCGAGCTGTTCACGCCCAGGGATTCCGCAGTTTCCTGCCCTTCCCGGACGGCCCTGAGGTAATAGCCGAGACGGTGGGTTTCGATCCAGCGGACGATGCCGAAAATCAAGACGAAAAGGGCCAGCGCCCCATAGAAGAACCCGACCTTCGTCTCGGACCAGACGAAGTTTTTCCATCCGTCGGGCAGGATCGGGTAATCCAGGCCCAAGGCCCCGCCGACCCAATCCCAGACCATGAAGAGGCGGTTGAAAATCTCAACGATGGCGAAGGTCGCGATCGCAAAATAATGTCCCTTCAGCTTGAAACACGGGTAGCTGATGAGGACGGAAACAACCGCGGCGAGGACGGCACCGGCAAGGAAGCCCGGCCACGGGGTTAGCCCGTAGGTGACCACGGCCATTCCCGCTCCGTAGGCCCCGATCCCGAAAAAGACTGAGTGGCCGAAAGAAACTTGGCCTGCGTAGCCGCTGACGATGTTCCATGATTGTGCCATGCTCGCGTAGAGCAGGATGAGGATCAGGACATGGGCGCGGAAGGAGTTCCCGATCAGGCCTGGGACAAGGGGGAGGGCGGCAAGCATGCAGACCAGCCCGATCCAGAGAAAGTCCTTTTGCTCAAATTTCCGTGTCTTCATGATCCTCACCACCCGAACAGGCCCTTGGGCCTGATCATGATGACCGCCAGGTACATGGCGAAGACGGCGACATACTTGAAGACCGGAGCGATATAGAATCCAGCCAGGGCTTCGACCAGGCCGATAAGGATTGCTGCCGCCAATGCTCCGGGGATGCTTCCGAAACCGCCCATTGCGACGATAAGGAAGGCGATAAGGCCGAACAGGGCGCCGACTTCGGGATGGACGGCGAGGTACGAAGTCAGCAGTCCTCCGGCGATCCCGACACAGGCCCCCCCGAGTCCGAAGACCAGGAGGTAGATCCGGTCCGTGTTGATGCCCATGAGTTCGGCGGCCTCCCGATCCATGGCCGTGGCCTGGATTGCCCAGCCGAGTCGCGTTTTTTTCATTAGGAAATAGAGGGCAAAAAGGATCGCAAGTGAAAACAGGCCGGTAACAAGTTGGGGAAGGCCGATCACGATGTCGCCCAGGATAATTTTCTTACCCTCGAGAACAGTGGTCTGTAAAATCCTGAAATTTGGGGAAAAACGGTTCAGGCAAAAATTCTTCAGGAACATAGACAGGCCGAAGGTGGCCAGTAGGGGAGCCATGGCCGCCTTGCCGATGCAGCGTGACACGATGAAGCGATAGGTTAGTGCCCCGAGAATGAAAACAAAGGCTCCCGAGGCGACCCAGGAAACGATCGGGTCGACGTGGGCCAGGAATCCCAGCCAGTAGCTCAGGTACATGGCCACCATGAGAAATTCGCCGTGGGCGAAATTGATGACGTCCATGACCCCCCAGATCAGGCTCAGTCCTGCAGCCACGAGGGCGTAGAGCATTCCGGCCAGGAGCCCATCCAGCATTACCTGCACAAACGTGCTCATGCGAGATCCTCCTAACGGAACGGGTCAAGTTAAAAGGGGCGGGGGCATGAATACCCCCGCCCCGGGAAAATGTTTTCCGGACCAGGCGGATTAGCGCTTATCCCACGGTGTCATGGGAACGGTTGCCTTGATCTCCGCGTAGCTTGTCGGGTACACCGGCATGTATTTCCCGTCGTGAAGCTGGGTAATGATGCTGGTCGCTTTCATGTTCTGCCCGCCCGGGCCGAAAGCAACCTTGCCGCCGAGGGAAAGCGGGGAGTCGAAGGTTGTCGTGCGAAGCACGTCGGCCACCTTTTCGACATCAAGGGTACCCGCTTTCTCGATGGCCTGGGCCAGGATAAAGAGGGCGACGGCTTCCTGGATGGAATCGCTGTCAAAGGGGACGCCGACTTTCTTGGTGTAGATCTTCTCGACGGCGGCGACTTTCTTCATGTATTTCGCGCCGATCTCCGGGGAGTAGCCCGTGCCGCCCATGAAGAAATTCCCGTCTGCGGCCAGCTGCTGGGCGATTTTCGGGTCCTGGTATCCCGTGCAGTAGTTGAGGGCGACCTTCGGCAGCCAGTTCATCTGCTTCATCGTCCGGACCCAGAGGGTGTAGTCTCCGCCGAGGCAGGCCCCGAAAACGGCGTCCGGGTTCTTTGCCTTGAGGGTTTGGACTTCGCTGTTCAGGTTCGTGGCACCTGGGTTGAAGGGAACGTCGACCACGACTTCGAAGCCGGCAGCCTTTGCTGCGGCTTTGCCTTCGTCGGCGGCGTGCTTGCCGAACTCGGTGTTTTCATAAATGAGACCGATTGTCTTGATGCCGGCTTTCTGGTTCTTGTTCAGCCATCCGATGTATTCGACGAATTCGTGGGATTCAGTCTTGTCGGTCGGTGCAAGCCGGAAGAAATAGTTGAAGCCCCGGTCAGTCAGTGCAGCGGAGCTTGAGCAGCCGCACATGAAAATTTTCTTCGAGCGCTCCGTCACGGCGGAGGCGGGCTTGGAGGCGGAACTGTTGTAGGAACCGATGATGGTGTAAACACCTTCCTGGTTAACGAGCCTCTCGGCTTCGGACTTCGCGACGTCCGGCTTTCCCTGGGTGTCCGCGACGACCAGCTGTATCTTTGTTCCCTTGAGGATGCCTTCCTGCTTGGCGAGGGGGACATCCAGTTCGGGGTGCTTGTTGTTGATCACCTCGGCCGCTGTTTCGACAGCGGCTACGCAGCGCTGTCCCGCAGTGGCGCAGGGGCCGGTTAGCGGGAAGAGCACACCGATCTTCAGGACTTTCTCCGCAGCAAGCGCGCAGCTTGCGGAGAGGACCAGGGCGAAAACGAGCAGCGAAACGATGGCCAGGAACTTTCGATTCTGCATAACTCCCATCCCTCCCAAAAATGTTTGTAATCGCGGAGCAACGGCAGGAAGGGCTTCATCCGGCAATTGCACCCAGCCTAATTTAAAACAAATAAGAGGGGGAGAGTCAAGGGAATTCGATAAGCCATAACAAAGACTTATAAGAAAAGATTTTAGAATAACGGTTCCGTCAATGAACAATCGGGTATTGTCTTAAATAAGTTAGGTTAGTTAAAAGAGGCACGTTCCATTTCCCCGGAAAATTTTAACGGACTTGACATTTAAGGAATAATGGCATCAAATAACCTAAATATCCGAAACCCGGAGGGGATGGAAGAAATGTCTGAAGTCGTCCAGGTTTCTGAAGCGGTTTCCCTGGCTTTCCATGGATTGGGGCTTTTGGTTTCCAGGGGAGGACGCCTGAGTGTCCGGGAGATGGCTGAAGAGATTGGGGTCTCGGAGGCTCACATGGCCAAAGTTTTCCAGCGCCTGTCCAAGGGGGGGCTTGTCTATTCGTCGAGAGGCCCGGGGGGAGGGTTCATCCTGGCGAAGGACCCCGGGGATATCACCCTTTACGATGTCTATCGGCTTATCGAAGGCGAGCCCAGTATTGAGCCGTGTCTTCTCGATTGCGGGAAGTGTCCCTTTGAAAAATGCCTTTTCGAAGGACTCCTGGGAAAGATGAAACGGGAATTTGTCGATTATTTGCGCAACAAGCGATTGAGCGACCTTAATCCTTAAAAAAAAGGCCGATGCGCAAGCAAGCGCATCGGCCTTGGCAAAAACGGGTACTCTAGGCCTTTCCTTCTTCCTTTTTCCCGATCCGTTCCAGGACGAGCGTAAAACCGTCTGCACCATGTTCGATGAGATTTTTTGCACGGCTGATGGTCGCCGTGCTGGCCCCGGTTTTCTGGACGACCTGCGGGTAGTTGTTCCCTTCATAGAGAAGGCGGGCCACTTCAAGGCGCTGTGCGAAAGCGATGATCTCCCCGATCGTTGCCACATCTTCGAGGAAACGATAAGCCTCCTCCTCCGAATCGAGAGAGAGCAAGGCTTTGCAGAGCTGATCGGTCAGGCGGTCTTTCCACTTTTCGGACACGCTCATCAACTCCTTTAAAAATCTTTCAAGGTTTCGGTGCGTAATTATACCAGAAAACTTTAATGCGTTCAATCACCATTAAGTCCTACCCAAGTACGCGGGACAGGGGCGAGGTTTTCAATTGGAACCTGACCAGACCCGGCACCTGGGGCAGTAGGCCTTTGCCCCTGGAAGGGCATCGCAAAGCCATTCACCGCAGCGTGTGCACTGGATAGATTTCAACTCGGTTCCGCCTGGTGAAGCCTCTTTTCGCTGGACAGGTGCTGGTTTCTCTTTTGGGGACGCGGCTATGCCCGGGAGGTCCTGCGGGATGTCCTGGGAAAAAAGGTCCAGTTGCTTAAGTTCGGGCTTCATCCCTTGCCTCCCTTCAAGTCGGGTTGCCTTCAAGGGTTTTTTTCCCTGGCTTTCATCGTGATTTCCCGGAACGGCAGGTCCAGTTCGTCAGCTAACTTGTTCAGGGATTTGTACATGTCCCTGAGATTGGCGACTTCCCCTTCGTATTTTCGGTAGGTTTCCTGGTAGTCTTCAGCCTGGAAATTATAAAGCTTCGCGACGGACTCTCTCCTGGCAAGGGCTTCAAGACGGACCTTGCCGGATGTTTCCCTTATTTCAACGTCCAGTTTTTCGATAAGGAGGCGTTTTGCCTCCAATTCTCTCTCAAGCCCCGAAAGAGTCTCCTCCAGGAAAGATAACCGGGAAGCAAGAATTTCCGCTTCTGCCGAAAGGCGTTCGTAGCCCCGCTTTGTCTCCGCCTGTTCAAAGGTTCGCCACGCACGAACAGCAACGTTTGCGGCCAATATAACTGCCAGGGCGGCGAGCAAGGGGCCGATCCTGGCCCGGGCGTTATGGCGCATCAGCGTGAAAGCCAGCCTTATCACCCCGGGTGACATCATAGCATCCCTGCGCGAGGCTGTCTCGTTTCAACCGAAGAGACCAATTGTTGCAGGCCTCTTGATTTCCTCCGCTGGAATGTCAGAATAAGCGCAAAATCGATCAAGCGATTATTGGGGGGAAAAAGGATGGAAGAGGAAGAGGTCCCGCTGCTACCGGTCAGGACAGTCGGAATTACTTTCAATCTCAAGACCGGGCACGGAGAAGACGAGGAGGAGTACGATCCCCTCGAAACGATCCAGGCCCTGCAAACCGAAATCGAGCGCCATGGTTTTGAGGTCCTCCTCTTCAACCAGGATGACACTTTCCTCGAATCCCTTTCAAGGACAAAACCCGACTTTGTGCTGAACATCGCCGAAGGCCGCGGGAAGACGCGTTCCAGGGAAGCGCAGGTTCCCTGCATTCTCGAAAGCCTGGGTATCCCATACTCGGGCTCCGATTCGCTTGCCCTCGGCATGACCCTGGACAAGTACACGACGGGGCAGTTTCTCCGTTCTCTTGGTGTTGCCGTTCCCGGGCAGCACATGATCGACCGGCTCGAAAAACTGGATTCCCTGAAAGGGATTTTCACAGGGGGAAGGCGCTACATCGTCAAGCCCCGCTGGGAAGGTTCCTCCAAAGGGGTTTTTGCCGATTCGATAGTGTCGGACGAGAGGAAACTCCTCGAGAAAGTCCGTTATATCCTCGAAAGGTACCATGAACCCGCCATCGTCGAAGATTTCTTGCCCAACGAAGAAGTGACGGTAGGCCTTGCCGGCACCCTCAAGGTGAGGGTACTGGGGATCATGCGGGTACTGCCGGGGACCGGTCCGGAAGAGGACTTCCTCTACTCGATCGAACGAAAAAGGCACTGGCGCGAGTGCATGCGATACGAAAACGGAGAATCCTTGCCCGCATCGGTCCGTTTGCAGATCGAGACGGAAGCGATCAAGGCCTATGAGGCCCTTGAACTCAGGGACATGGCCAGGATCGACCTCCGGTTGGACAGTGACGGAATGCCTCGTGTCATCGACGTTAACCCGCTTCCGGGACTCAACCCCGAGTTTGGGGATCTCCCGATCCTCTTCGAACTGAACGGAGGGGATTACACGACCCTTATCCGTACCCTCCTGGAAGAAGCCTTTAGTCGCTGCAGGCTGGCCTTGCCTGCAGGTTGCCGTTATGCCTGACCCCGGACGTGTCCTGATCACGGTAGGGCTGGAGCAGACAGGGCGCGCGGATGTTCTTGACGTGCTCCGGTGTACCCAGTCGCTGGAATCCGTTTTTACCGGCATAGGGGTCCCGGTAGAGAAACTTTACGTGAGGGCGGAAGATTTCCCACGTCTTGACCGGATTCGCGAGGTCATCTCTTCCCGGCTTCCCGCACGGGTTTTCAACCTGTTCGAGGGATTCAGCGGCGATGCCGGCATGGAAATTTCCTTTGCCCGGATGCTTGAGAACCTGGGTGTTCCTTTCACTGGGAACCCTTCAACAACCCTGGGGAAATGCCTCGATAAGGAAGGTGCCAAGAGGCTTCTTGAAAGAAACTCGATCCCGGTTCCGCGCGGGATTTTTTTGAGGGACCTGGAGGGACACCCCTGGTCCGGGCTGGATTTCCCTCTTTTCATCAAGCCCTGCTTCGAAGACGGAAGCGTGGGCATCGAAAGGGATTGTCTTGTCAGCGAGGAGGGAAGCCTAGAAAAAGTCCTCCGCCAAAAACTGGACGAGTTCCCGAAAGGGATCATCCTGGAGGAGTTCATTCCAGGCCGGGAGTTCAACGTAGGCTTTCTGGGGAATCCCCCTTACGAGGTCCTTGGTGTTTCCATGATCGATTATTCCCGTTATTCGGGCAAAGTGCCATTCCTCCATTACGATTCGAAGTGGGATCCTTCCTGTGCCGAATTTCGCGAAATCCTGCCGGTTCTTGAGGAGGGGATTGCCCCATGCCTCAGGGAAAGGTTGGTGGATATGGCGCGCAGGGCAGGGGAGATACTCGGGTGTAGAGGGTACTTCAGGGTCGATTTGCGTGAAAGGGAAGGTTTTCCTTACGTCCTTGACGTCAATCCCAACCCTGATATCAACGAGGACAGCGGATTTTCACGCCAGGGGAGGAACTGCGGCTATTCATACCCCCAAGTTGTGGAAAGGATTCTTGCCTATGCCTGTTGACTCCATCCTTTCACCATCGGGAAATAGCCTGGAGACCTACCTCGGCCTGGCGGAAGGTACGGGTGCCTTCCGCAGATGCGAGCTGGATATCCTGGAAGAAGTCCTGAGGGATGCCTTTTCCGATCCTGCAAAGGGATACCTCTTCGTTGAACGACGGGAGCGGGGGATCATCGCTGCCTTTGCCGTTTTTGGACGATCCCCCATGACGGACTGGGCTTGGGACCTCTACTGGATCGTGGTCGGGAAACCACACCAGGGGAGGGGGTTCGGCAGGCGCATCCTGGAAGATCTTGAAGAGATCGCAATGTCCTTTGCAGGCCGGGTAATCCTCCGCGTGGAAACCTCCGGCAGGCAGGATTACGAAGGGCAGCGTCATTTCTACCTCCGGACGGGTTTTCGTGAAACCGGGCGTATACCCGATTTCTACGAGGCCGGTGACGACCTCGTGACTTACTGCAAGTTCATTTCATAGGCTGTACCTTCCGGGGAAGCTTTCCAGGGCTTCCCTGAACCGTCTTGACCCTTCCATCGACTGTTCCGGCGTCACCTTGGCGAAGGCAAAGCGGATCGTGTTCTCTCCGTCTCCCACGTTCGGGTAGAAGAACCGCCCAGGGATAAGCCCTACCTTTTTTTCCACAGCGGCATACTTGGCAAAGGCGAACATGTCAGGTATGCCGCTGCATGTCCCCCAGAGGAAGAAGCCCCCTTTAGGAACGCTCAGTCTCAACCCCGCAGCGGAAGCCGAAGCTTCAAGGGCCCGGACGAGGGCATCCCGCCGGGTTCTGTAGACACGGACGAGCCCATCCAGGTGTTCCTCAAGGTCACACTCGCGGAGGAACTCGAAAACAGCGCCCTGTGTGAGAGCTGTAGGGCATAGTTCCAGGCTCAGCCGGATCTCAAGCAGCTTGTTTCTCACTCCTGGCGGGAAGGCGCACCAGCCGCATCGGACTCCAGGGGAGAGGATCTTGGAGAAACTGCCGAGGTAGATCACCCGTTGGTCATCCCCGGCCATCTCGAAATAGCTTCGCGTGGGTTTCCCCTCGTAGCGCAGGTATCGGTAGGGGTCGTCTTCCAGGATGAAGAAGGCATGTTTCCTGGCCAGGTCGAGGATTGCGGCCTTCCTGCGATCCGACGTCGTGCAGCCCGAAGGGTTCTGGAAGTTGACGACCGTGTAGAAGAACTTCGCCTTCCGCCGGGCCAGGACCTCTTCCAGCGCTTCCGGTATGGGTCCCTCCTCGTCGACCGGGACGGGCAGGATGACCGCGCCTTCCCGCTGGAAAGCCAGCAGGGCTTCGGGGTAGGTCGGGCTTTCCGTCAGTAGAAGGTCCCGCGGGTCAATGAAGGTTTCCGCCACCAAATTCACGGCTCCCTGGGATCCGTTGGTCAGGATCACGCAGGAAGGATCCATCCACCCTGGGGCCAGGTTCTCGCTGGACATCCACTCGGAAATCCATTCCCTCAACGGGGGGTATCCCGGCGTGGAGGGGTAGGAAAAAAGCGAGGCGTTACTAAGGGTTTTTTTGAAGGCTGCCTTGAGCCCGGCCAGGGGAATGAGGTCTGCAGAGGGTTCCCCGCTGGTGAAAGAGATGCCGTCCGGGCCCACCATCCTTGCCATCTCCGCGATGATGGACGGGCCGATTCTGCCGGCTTTGAGGTTGAAGAAGCTTTCCCACTGCATTCGAATTCCTCCCTCGAATCCTTCAATGGTCCTATTTTAGGGTCAACAGGAGTCCCGTCAAAGTCCCGCCTTCATATAAAATATGAAGAAGTCTTCCGGGGCCTGCGGGAGACCACTCCCAAGCGTTAGAGGGGCGTTCGATGAACCTCAAAGGACAGCGTGCAAGCGGTATCCTGCAGCATCTCACCTCCCTGCCCTCGGGTGCCGGTATCGGTGGCCTGGGTGTCGAGTCGACGGATTTCCTGGACTTCCTCGTCGATGCGGGCCAGAGTCTCTGGCAAATCCTGCCTGTAGGCCCTGTGGACAGGGCCCTTGGCGGTTCTCCATACTGCGGGGTTTCAGCTTTTGCAGGCAACGAGTTGCTTGTCGACCTGGAAGACCTGGTGGGGATGAGGCTCCTTCCCCCTTCTGCCGGAAAGCCGGATTGGACGGCACCCGAAGCCCCCGTAAACTGGGACCTCGTTTTCGATCGTAAAGGGGCAGCCCTGGACAATGCCTGGAGTTGTTTCAGGGATGGGGCTTCCCTGCCGGCATATAGGGAGGAGTACGACGAATTCCGTGCGCGAAATGGCGGTTGGCTGGAAGCATATTCGCTCTTTTGCGCCATCAAGGCTGCGCAGGGAGGCAAATCCTGGCTCAATTGGCCGGAGCCTCTACGGAAGAGGGACCCCAAGGCACTGGAGGAAGCCGCGTCAACCCTTAAGCCCGAAAGGGACAGGGTCGAGTTCGGGCAGTGGCTTTTTTTCCGCCAGTGGAGCAAGCTGCGTGAGGAGGCCAAACGCCGCGGGATCACCCTTTTCGGGGACCTGCCTATTTACGTGGGATTGGATAGCGCGGACGCCTGGAGCTGGCAGGAAGGTTTCGATCTCGAGCCTGACGGCCGGCCGATCTCGGTAGCAGGAGTGCCGCCCGATTATTACAGCCGGACGGGGCAAAGGTGGGGGAACCCGACCTACCGGTGGGAGACCCATCGCAGGGACGATTTTTCATGGTGGAGGTCAAGGGTCTGCCATGCCCTTTCGCTTTTCGACTGTCTCCGCCTCGACCATTTCAGGGGACTGGCTGCCTTCTGGTCGATCCCCGCCGGGGAAGAGACGGCTATCCGGGGCGAGTGGGTGAAGGCACCGGGGGAAGCCCTGCTGAAGCGGCTTGCGGAAGATCACCCCGGATTGCCCATCGTGGCGGAGGACCTTGGGATCATCACCCCGGATGTAGAAAGCCTTAAGGACCGCTTTGGCCTTCCCGGTATGAGGGTCCTCCAATTCGGTTTTTCCGGGGAAGCCGGGTCGAACCCGCACGCGCCCCATAACTTCCCCGAAGCAGTCGTGGCCTATACGGGAACCCATGACAACAACACGGCCCGCGGATGGTTCGAGGAGGAACTTGGCCCTGAAGGCCGTACCCTCCTGTCCCGGTACGTCGGGCACCCGGTAAGGGCCGAGGGGGTGGCTGCAGACCTCGTCAGGCTGGCCCTTTCCTCCCGGGCGGCTTGGGCGATCTGCCCGATGCAGGACATTCTGGGCCTTGACGGCCAATCAAGGATGAACCAGCCTTCCAGCCTCCTTGGAAACTGGACCTGGCGCACGGAGCTCCCTTCCAGGGAGGTTGCAATGGACCTTGCGGAAAAGGTTTCCCTTTTTGGGCGCGAACGTTTGCTTTTTGGATAACATGATAAACTAACCTTGATTTACCTAAGGGATGGAGATACAATTAACAGACCCTGAACCCGCGGCTTCATTCGGACATTCGAACGACATCACACCAGCGCAAGGGGGTCGGAGAGTATGGAAATCCTCAAGGTCTCGGCTACTTCACAGCCCAAGTCCGTTGCGGGGGCCATGGCTGCCGTCCTGCGTGAAAAAGGGGCGGTGGAAGTGCAGGCCGTGGGCGCAGGAGCCGTTAACCAGGCAGTGAAATCGATCGCAATCGCGAGGGGGTACGTCGCCCCCAACGGGATCGACATGGTTTGTATTCCTGCTTTTGCAAAAATCGAGATCGACGGGGAGGAGCGGACCGCGATCAAGTTCCAGCTGGAGGCCCGCTAGGTCTTCACCCCGGGAAACGGAGACGTCTTGGCGGTTCTCCCTCCGCAAGGAGCGAGGCCGCCTTTTTTTGCGGGGCAGATGAAATTACTCTCCTTTCGGGTAAAATACACGTCACGAACTCAAAATTTGCAGGAGGTCAGAACGGATGGAAAACATCAAGGCGCCCCGTGGCGTGAGAGACATACTCCCGGACGAGTCCTGGAAATGGGCATCGATTTTCGAGGTGACCAGAAAAATAGCGGAGGATTTCGGATACCGGGAGGTCCATCTGCCGATATTCGAGCAGACGGAACTGTTTTCACGAGGGATTGGCGAGACCACGGACGTTGTTGAAAAGGAAATGTACACGTTTTCTGACCGGTCCGGCCGCAGCCTGACCCTTCGGCCCGAGGCGACAGCATCGATGGTGCGCACCTACCTGGAACATGGAATGGCAAGTGGCCCCCAGCCTTCCAAGCTATGGTGCGCGGGTCCCATGATGCGATACGAGCGCCCGCAAAAGGGACGCTACCGCCAGTTCTGGCAGCTGGATTTCGAGGCTATCGGCTCTTCCAGCCCGCTAGTGGACGTCGAAGTGATTGCCCTTTCCCTGGAAATTTTCCGCAGGCTCGGCCTGGCCAACCTGGAGGTCCTGGTGAACTCGGTGGGCTGTCCAGCCTGCAGGCCTCTCTACCGCGGAGCCCTGCAGGATTACCTTCGAAAGCATTTCGATTCCCTTTGCCCGACCTGCCAGGGACGCTTCGATCGAAATCCCCTGAGGATCCTTGATTGCAAGGTCGAAACCTGCAAGGCCGTAACGGACGGGGCCCCGGATGTCCGGGATCACCTATGCGGGGAATGCAGGGACCACTTTGACGAGGTCCTGAAGGGGCTGGACCTCATTGGGGCGAAGTTCCGGATCGACAAGAGGCTGGTCAGGGGTCTGGACTATTACACGAAAACCGCATACGAGGTCTTGTCGGGTGACCTCGGGGCCCAGAATGCCGTATGCGGCGGGGGACGCTATGATAACCTCGCGGAAGCGATCGGTGGACCCCACACCCCGGGGGTGGGGTTTGCCGCCGGACTGGATCGCATCGTCCTGACGATGGAACAGCAAGGGCTCAGCTTCGGCGCGGAACCATCGATTTTTGCCACGGTGGTGGTTGCCGAAGACAGCGCCCGGGACGAGGGCCTGCGCCTCCTCTACGAACTGAGAAAGGCAGGAGTTCCCGCGGATATGGACACTTCCGGCAAGGGCGTGAAGGCCCAGATGAAAGCTGCCGGAACCGCGAAATCCGCTTTTGTTTGCGTCCTGGGCTCGAGCGAGATCGAAAAGGGAGTCGTAGCCGTGAAGGAAATGGCCACGGGAACCCAGGCAGAAGTCGCACGAGGCAGGGTTGTGGCCGACCTCGCCGCCAGGGCGGGATCTGAACGTTGTTAGGGTTTTTTCTCTTGAAGGGAGTCCTGAAGCGGTGAGTGCCCGGTATTTTGACGATTCGTGGAAGAAAACAGTTTATTGTGGCCTGGTCTGTTCGGAGATCGAGGGGCAGCAAGTTGTCCTGAACGGGTGGCTGAGGAAGCGCCGAGACCTGGGAGGGATCATCTTCCTGGAGCTCTGGGACCATACTGGAACAATCCAGGTGGTTTTTAACCCGGAAACTACACCTGAAGCTCATGAGTCGGCAAAGGACCTTCGGAGCGAATATGTCCTGGCGGTAAAGGGGAAAATGAGGCGCCGTCCGTCAGGAACGGAGAACCCAAACCTGGCCACCGGGGAGTGGGAAATCCTGGCCGAAGACCTTCTCGTGCTTTCACCTTCCGCCCCTCTGCCGTTCGAGATGGGCGAAGTGGACAAGGTTGACGAGAATCTCCGCCTTCGCCATCGATATCTTGACCTGAGAAGGCCGAAGATGCAGGAGAACCTGCGGGTCAGGGCCCATGCGGCTGCCTTCACTCGCAATTTCCTGGTTCGTAACGGGTTCCTGGAGGTCGAGACGCCGATCCTGACAAAGTCGACGCCCGAAGGTGCACGGGATTACCTCGTCCCGAGCCGTGTGAACCGCGGGGAGTTTTATGCCCTGCCGCAATCGCCGCAGCTTTTCAAGCAGATCCTCATGGTCAGCGGTTGCGACCGGTATTTCCAGATCGTCAAGTGCTTCCGGGACGAGGACCTGAGGGCGGACCGCCAGCCCGAGTTCACGCAGGTGGATCTTGAGATGAGCTTCATTACCGAGACGGATATCATCGGGCTTCTAGAGGATTACGTGAAAGGCCTTTTCGCTGAAATCCTTTCCGAGGGAATACGGACTCCCTTCCTTCAACTGACCTGGAAGGAAGCCATGGAAACTTATGGCAGCGACAAGCCCGACCTGAGAATCCCCATGAGCATCTGCAACCTCGACCCCGTGTTCGAAAAGGCGGATTTCGAGCCTTTCCGAAAGATCCTGGCAGAGGGCGGTACCGTTCGCGGCCTGCGTGTTCCCGGCGGAGCCGCGTTTTCCCGCAAGGACCTGTCGGATCTCGACGAACGGGCCAAGGGACTGGGCGCCAAGGGGTTGGCTGCTTTCCAGGCCAAGGCGGGCGAACTGAAGGGGCCCCTCGTGAAAACACTGGACGAAGGCGGGCGCCAGCTCCTCTGCGAGAGTTCCGGCCTCGGTGACGGAGACGCCCTTTTCGTGGCGGCCGGGGAATGGGTCTCAACCTGCTCGATGCTGGGGACCTTGAGGCTTGAAATCGCATCACGGCTGGACCTCGTGGATCGCTCCGCCTGGGCTTTCCTGTGGGTGAGGGACTTCCCCCTCCTGGAATGGGACGAAGAAGACGGGCGCTGGAGCGCCATGCACCACCCCTTCACGGCCCCGCACCCTGAAGACATTCACCTCCTTGAAACGGATCCGGGAAAGGTTCGCTCCAGGGCTTACGACCTCGTGTTGAACGGGAGCGAAATCGGGGGAGGGTCAATCCGTATTCACGACCCGTTGGTGCAGGAACGCGTTTTCGGAGTCCTCTCCTTCACACAGGAGCAAGCCAGGGAAAGGTTCGGGTTCCTCCTGGAGGCCTTGAGCTACGGAACACCGCCACACGGAGGACTTGCACTGGGTTTTGACCGGTTGGTGGCCCTACTCTGCGGATGTCGTTCGATTCGTGAGGTCATGGCTTTCCCGAAGACGGCAAAAGCCCAGTGCCTCATGTCCGGGGCGCCTTCGGAAGTGGAAGGCAAACAACTGAAGGAACTTGGCATTTCTATCGGCGAGGGTGGCGACCGGGTGTGACGACCCTCGAGGGCCGGGGGATCCGCGACGGCTCTGCATCTTGGCCTTGGCGATACCGGCTTGAAGTCGACCCCCTCTCCGGGACGGTTCATGGTGACCTGGTGGTTGAAGGCTGGGAAGAATCACGGGCGATGGCCGACTGGGCAGAGGCACACCGCCTGGAACCTGTGAAGCTTGAGCTTGAGGGCAAGGGCGTCGAGGTCGAGCTGGCGTTGTCGGGAGTCAGGGTTCACGAGTCCGGGCATTACAGCGAGACCGATATCCAGGTGGAGGGGAGGATGAGGAAATGTCCATGATCCGTTTTTTGGGTCATTCCGTTTTCCACGTGAGCGCCACAGGGCTGGAAGGGTTGGTCGATCCCTTTCTCAAGGGCAACGACCAGGCCTGCGCGGTTCCCGGGGATTTTGAAAGCCTGACTCATCTTTTCGTGACGCATGGCCACGGAGATCATTTGGGGGACACCGTCGAGCTGGGCCTGCGAACGGGGGCAACTGCGGTGGCCAACGCGGAGATTTGCCGCTTCCTTTCAGGAAAAGGGCTCAAGACGCGTCCCATGTACGTTGGCGGCTGGGTTCCCTTCCCCTTTGGGCGGGTCAAGTTCGTACCCGCGGTCCATGGTTCAGGGATCACGGAGGGCAAAGAGACGTTTTATGGAGGCGTAGCCGTAGGGATCGTCCTGGAGATTGGAGGTTTCAGGATCTACCATGCCGGGGACACCGGTTTGACGACCGAAATGGGGCTCCTTGAGGTCCTGGAGATAGACCTGGCGCTCCTGCCGATCGGCGGGTGTTATGTCATGGACATCCCGGACGCCCTGCGGGCGGTTGAGATGATTAGGCCCAAACGGGTCGTTCCCATGCACTACAATACGTTTCCTGGAATCGAGGCGGACCCGCAGGAATTCCTGTCCGGGTTGCCCGGCTGGGTCGAGGGAATCCGGCTTGAACCCGGGGAAAGGTTTTCGTTTTGACCCGGCGTGGGCCGGGGAGGGGAGTGTGCGCGATGTTCGGTTCCGGGAAAATGACCGGGTTCCTTTGTGTCCTTCTTTTGTCCCTCGGTTTTCTTGCCGGAGGCTCCGGAACAGCGACCGCAAGCCAGGTCAAGCTGACTTCCGACACACTGACCTATGACCCGGCAAGCCGGCTGATCCGCGCGGAGGGCAACGTCCGGCTTGAAAGGGACGGGTTGGACCTGGCAGCAGGTTTTGCTGAAGGGGATCCGGCAGGAGAGACTTTCAGGGCCTGGGGATCCGTAAGGGCCAAATGGACAGCGCAAAAGATGGAACTCTCCGCACAGGAGATATCTCTTATCGACCGGGCACCGCAGCGTGTCACGGCCTCCGGGCAGGTGGTCCTGACGCGGCCGCAGGAGCGGCTTGCCGCCGCCTCTCTTGAATGGGTCTTCGGTCCTTCCCCTGAATACGTGGCGAAGGGCGGCGTGGTTGCCGAAATGCCGGGACGGGTTCTCGAAGCCCGGGAAGCGGGCAGAAAAGGCGACCGCTTATGGGCATCGCAGGTTCGGCGCTTCGAGGACCGACAGGAAAGGATCTCCCTTAAGGCAGGCAGGATAGAGGGCAGGACCGATGGGCAGGACCTGAGCGAATTGGCCGCAACCGGACAGGTTTCTGCCGTTGCCGAGGGCAGCGATGGCACACCCGTCACCCTGAAGGGGGATCGCCTGCTATTCTCGAAGGCAAAAGGGACAGTGGCCCTGGTCGGCAATGCCGAAGCCATCCAGTCAGGGCGGAGCGTCCGGTCGGAAACCATCCTCTACAACCTGGCCTCCAGGAGGATCGAGGCACAGGGGCGGCCGCAACTGATCTTCACCCCGGGTAAGGAGAGCAAGACGCCGTGACGGTTTCCCATGTCCTCCGGGCGGTTTCCCTTGAGAAATCCTACAAGGGAAGAGAGGTTGTCAGTTCCGTTTCCATCGAAGTCAGGCAGGGCGAGATCGTTGGGCTCCTGGGCCCCAACGGGGCCGGGAAGACCACGACCTTCTATATGATCGTCGGCCTGGTCCGCCCGGATGCGGGATCGATCCTCATCGACGACAGGGACATCACCAGTCTCCCGATGTTCCGGAGAGCCCGGATGGGTGTGGGCTACCTGCAGCAGGAACCTTCCGTCTTCCGGAATCTCACGGTTCGCGAAAATCTGGACCTGGTCCTGCAGGAGCTTGAAAAGACATCCGCAGAGCGGGATAGGCTGGTTGACCACCTGGTCTCCGAGTTCAGCATTGACCGTATCGCCGACTCACCCGGCTACGCGCTGAGCGGCGGGGAAAGAAGGCGGGTAGAACTGGCGCGCTGCCTTGCAGCCATGCCGGAATTCCTTCTCCTTGACGAGCCTTTCAGCGGGATCGATCCCATCGCGGTCTTCGATATCCAGCAGATGATCCTGGGACTACGGGGGAAAGGGTACGGCATCCTGCTAACCGATCACAACGTGAGAGACACACTTGCAATCACGGATCGGGCAGCTATCATCCACCAGGGGAAGATCATGGTAGAGGGAACCCCGAAGGACGTTGCAGAGAGCGAGGTCGCCCGCAAGTACTACCTTGGAGACCGGTTCACCCTATAAGGGGGCTCCCGGGATGCGGATCCAGGACCCGTCCCTGAGGGCGCAGGCCAGGAGTTGAACGGCGGCTTCGACCTTGGGGCTGAGGGCGAGCGAAAAATCGGTGTTCCCGGGTTCGATGCCGATGACAAAGACTTTCTCCCGAGGAAGGATATCCTTCAGGATTCCCCCCAGGGGCAATCCGTGGGTTGTTTCTGTAAGGCCGTCCAGGCATTCGAAGTCCAGCATCCGGATCGTTCCGGGTTCAGTTCCCATGAGGCAGGCGTCGAGGATGACAAGCCTTTCGGGGGGAGTCCTGCGGAGCGGTGCCGCAAAGTTTTCCGGTACCGCCTCGCACAGGACGACCTCGAGATGAGTTTCCGGGGCTTCAAGCAGCATTTCCCCGCAACGAACGGCAGCCCCGTCATCTCCCCGAAGCGGGTTTCCCAGGCACCAGACTGTTGTGCGGATTTCCCCCACGGGGATCTCCCCTTTCACGTTGGACTGCAGGAGGTCCTGTGATGATTTCCCCCTTGAGCAAGATGGTGCGTCACGCTATGAGAATGATGGTCGGAACCCTTGCGAGCCGTGTCCTCGGCCTATTGCGGGAGATCATCACCGCGGCCCTTTTCGGGGCGACGCGCCAGCTGGATGCCTTCCTGGTTGCCTATACGCTCGCGAACCTGTCCCGGCAGCTCCTGGCGGAAGGTGCGCTGTCGGCAGCCTTTGTGCCCGTCTTTTCGCGGGTGATGGCCGAGGACGGTCGCGAAAAGGCTTCGAGGCTCGCTCGCCAGATGACAACGGTCCTGTTGATTGCCGGGGGCGCGACGGTCCTTATCGGGTTCCTGGGCGCCCCTTTTCTCGTTAGGATCATGGCTCCCGGTTTCTCGGGGGACGACGCCCGCCTGGCGATTATCCTGACGCGATTCATGTTCCCCTTCCTGCTGCTGGTTTCCGTTGCGGCTCTAGCGATGGGGGTCCTCAATACACTGGACAGCTATTTCGTCCCTGCTGTCGCCCCTGCGCTGAGCAACCTTCTTTACATTGCACTCCTGGCCATTCTAGCACCCCGCATGGGGATATGGGCCCTTCCGGTGGCCGTGTTGACGGGGGGCGCCGCCCAGATGCTCCTACAGTGGTGGAGGGCGGGGGCTCTCGGGATGCCTCTCGTCCCGGCCAGGCCGGATTGGGGAAACCCGGAACTTAGGAAGGTTATCTGCCTTTTTTTCCCCTACATGGCAGGTCTGTCCCTGAACCAGGTCAATCCCGTAATCAGCCGGATGGTGGGATCCTTCCTGGAGGGCGGTACGATTTCGGTCCTAAGTTATGCAGACCGCGTCATCCAGCTGCCCCTCGGGCTTTTCGTCATCGCCATCTCCCAGGCGGTACTCCCGATGCTTTCCCGCCTCGGGTCCGAGGAGACCGCCGGTTTTGCCCTGATGGTCAGGGATGCCCTGCGATTCACCCTGTTCGTGATCCTGCCCGTTGTCGTGGGGATGACCCTGCTGGCCAGGCCCATCGTCCACGTCCTCTTTGTCCGTGGAGCCTTCAACGATTGGGCGTGGGAAGCGACAAGCCGGTGCATGGCGCTTTATGCGCTGGGGCTTCCGGGGATGGCCTGCTCGACCGTTGTGATGAGGGGGCTCTATGCAAGACGATTGCCCAGGGAGGCGCTGAAAGTCACAGGGGTCACCGTTTTATTGAACCTTGCCTTCAGCATTCTCCTAGTCCGTTTTTTTTCCTATGCGGGGTTAGCCCTGGCTTCATCCCTCGCTTTTACAGGCGGGGCTCTCATGGGAGCGTGGAGACTACGCCGCCACCTGGGCGAACCCATGAAGGTCCTGACGGCCGGGTGGATGCTTTGCCATGGAGCCGCCCTCGCGATAATGTCCGCGGCAATCCTTGCCGGGGCCTTTTTCCTTCCCTACAACCCGGGGGTTGCGCTCTGGAGAAAGCTGGCCTGGGTTTTCGTCTCCGTTTTGGTTGGGGCGGTCGTTTATGGGCTTGCCTCGTGGAAGATGGGATGCCCCGAGTGGAAATGGGTCTTCGGGGCTCTTGAGAAGGAGGAAAGAACCTCTTGAAAAAGGAAAAGGAGCAAACCGGAGAGTCCCGGCCCGGTGCCGTGGTATCCAGGGGACTCCTGGCGGGGGGGAACTTCAGGATTTTCGCTGTCAAGGCGGATGACCTGGTGGCGGACTCGATGCGTCGGCAGAAGCTGAGTCCTCTTGCCGCTGCTGCACTCGGGCGTCTCATGATGGCTGCCATGATGATGGCTCTTGATATCAAGCTTAAAAAGGCCCGCGTTACACTAAAGCTTGATGGGGGAGGCCCTCTTGGACTCGTGGTCGCGGATGCCGAGCCCGAGGGGCAGGTTCGGGGATACGTGGCCAACCCGGGGGTGGAACTGCCTCCTTCGGCCGCGGGGAAACTGGACGTTGCCTCAGGCGTGGGAAAGGACGGGACGCTTAGCGTTTTCCGGGACGTAAAAATGAAGGAGCCCATGTCGAGCCAGGTACCCCTCCTTTCGGGGGAAGTGGCCGAGGACATTGCCCATTACTACCGTCTGTCCGAGCAGACGGGGACAGCGGTCGGCCTGGGCGTGAGCGCCGCTCCGGGAAAGGTCCTGTCGGCTGGGGGGTATATGGTCCAGGTTTTGCCCGGGGCGGAAGAGCCTCTCATTCGCGCCGTCGAGGAAAGAATTAGGAACACCCCTTCCGTTAGCGGCTTCCTGGAAGCGCATCGAGATGCCCGGAGCGCCATGGAGACGCTCTTCGACGGGATGGGAATCGAGTGGTTCGAAGACGTAGGGTTTTCTTTCTCGTGCCGGTGCAGCCGGGAACTTGCCCGGGTTCTCCTGGTGGAGTCGATGGGGAAAGAAAAACCGGAGGAAGCCCATGAGGTCCGGTGCCATTTTTGCGGGACATCCTATTTGTTCACGGCGGAAGAACTGACCGGGGGCACCCGGGAGGGCTCCGCCCCAATTGACGAAGGCAGGGGAGAGTGAGGAAAGATGAAGCGCCTGGCGTGTGCATACCTGCTTCTTCTCTCGCTGTTTGTTCTTGCGGGAGATGCCGGGGCTGCCCAGCCCAAAGACCTGGACCAGCTTCTTGAAGAAAGGTCGGCAAATGTCTGGATTGACGGGCAGGTCCTGGGCGACCTCGTTCTCGGGGCCAGGGCGAGGTTGACCTTTATCTATGTCGATGCGGCCCTTGCTTCAACGGCCAGGGCGGACCCGGGTTCTCCCGAATGGCTGACCTGGCATTCCCGGCACCTTGGGGAGAAGTCCCTCAAGGGGAAATCACTCTTCATTCTCAGGTTTGAGACTTTCACCCCATGGGAACTTGTTCCCGGGAACCTTTTTGTCGGCTCCCATGGAGTCTCCTTAGAAGATTTACTTACCATGAAAGAATATACGCCGACCGGGGAGTTGCCGAGCGGTTTCACGGGAACGCTGGCGTTCAGCGTTCCCAAGACTGTTCTCAAGGCAGGCACGGAGATCGTGGTCGGATATGGAAAGGAAGAGGCGAAATGGAAGGTTCCCGGCAAATGACCCCTGCCCACGCTTATCGATGCGCATCCTGCGACCACCGGTTCGAATCGGAAGGGTTCGCCTCCCGTTGCCCTAAGTGCCGGGGAAAAGTCCTTCTGCACGAGAGGGGAGAAAAAAGGAGTTCGAAGGCCTGCCAGTGCGGCGGTTCCTGCGGAGGATGCAGGGGGTGTGGAGGGCATTGAGGCCGGAACGTTTCCTGACCCTCGGTATAGAGAGCAGCTGCGATGATACGGCCGTGGCGATCCTAGAAGGGCAGTCCAGGGTTTTGTCCTCCTTGATTTCCAGCCAGCTCGGGCTTCATGCGCCGTATGGCGGGGTTGTCCCGGAACTGGCCTCGCGTGATCACCAGGAAAGGATCCTTCCTCTGCTCTTCTCGGCACTTTCAGAGACAGGAATAAAGGACCCTTCCCGCGAAATCGGCCTCATCGGCGTCACGGCGGGACCGGGGCTGATGGGGTCGCTGCTCGTGGGCGTCATGACGGCGAAAGCGCTAGCCCAGGCCTGGAATTTGCCCCTTTTGGGCGTGAACCACCTGGAGGGGCACCTTTTCGCCAATGTCATCCATTCTCCGGAACTCTCCCCTCCTTTCCTGACCCTCCTTGTTTCCGGGGGGCATACGGAAGTCATCCTGGTAAGGGCTTTCGGGGATTACAACCTTCTAGGCTGCACGAGGGACGATGCCGCCGGCGAGGCCTACGATAAGCTTGCAAAGGTCCTTGGGCTGGGTTATCCCGGCGGGCCCGCAATCGATCGCCTGGCAGGACTGGGGAACTGCGGGGCTTTTCCTCTTCCTGTCCCCATGGCTGACACTCCAAGGGTCGAATTTAGTTTCAGCGGCCTGAAAACAGCGGCACTGACTCTCCTTCGCCGCCTCGAGAACGAGGGTGTGGTTCCCGTGGAGGACCTGTGTGCTTCTTTCCAGAAAGCCGTGGTTTCGGCCCTTCTCACCAAGGTGGACCTGGCTGTCCGCATGACCGGGGTCAATCGGGTCACCCTTTCGGGGGGGGTTGCGGCGAACAGCGGCCTGCGGGCTGCCTTCCTGGCAAGGAAGGACTGGCAGGTTTTTCTGCCACCTGCCCATCTCTGCACCGACAATGGCGCGATGGTTGCCGCTGCCGCTTTCAACGGCTACTGGAGAGGACGCCGAAGTGGGCTTGATCTGTCACCTGATCCTGCATTGCCTCTTTTATCCGATTGAAAACGAAGAATAAACAAGAAAGAAGCAAATTCAGACCCTAAAGCGCGCCTATTCACCTTTTATCGGCCTAGGTCCCGTTTGAGAGAATCGGGGGTGGCTCCTACACTTTTCACCGGGAAATTAGCACTCGCTATCGACGAGTGCTAATACAATAAACCAAATCGCAGGAGGGATGTCTCATGCAGTTGAAGCCTTTGGCGGATCGTATCGTCGTCAAGGTCCTGACCCAGGAAGAAAAGACCCGCGGCGGGATCGTCCTACCGGACACAGCGAAAGAGAAGCCCCAGGAAGCCAAGGTCATGGCCGTCGGGTCGGGCAAGGTCCTGGAGAACGGCCAGAAGCTCCCGCCGGAAGTCAAGGTCGGCGACCGGGTCCTCTTCGGAAAGTATTCCGGTACCGAGGTTAAGGTTGACGGCGAAGAATACCTGATCCTGAGCGAGCGCGATATCCTCGCGATCGTTGAGTAACCCTGGACACCATTTAGAACAGGAGGGACCCTGAAATGGCCAAGATCCTGAGTTTCGGCGAGGAAGCTCGTCGCTCCCTGGAAAAGGGAATCAACAAGGTTGCAGACACCGTTGGCGTGACGCTAGGCCCCAAGGGCCGCAATGTCGTCCTCGAGAAGAAGTTCGGTTCTCCCACCATCACCAACGACGGCGTGACGATCGCCAAGGAGATCGAGCTCGAAGACCCCTTTGAGAACATGGGGGCCCAGCTCCTGAAGGAAGTTGCCTCCAAGACGAACGATGTCGCCGGAGACGGGACGACCACCGCCACGGTCCTGGCCCGAGCCATGATCCGCGAAGGCATGAAGAACGTGGCCGCCGGAGCGAACGGTATCCTGATGCGCCGTGGGATCGAAGGCGCCGTGGACGTGGTCGTGGACGAGCTGAAAGAGCTTTCCATCGCCGTAAAGGAACGCAACAAGATCGCCCAGGTCGCGGCAATTTCAGCCAACGACAAGGTTATCGGCAACCTCATCGCGGAGGCGATGGAGAAGGTCGGCGAAGATGGCGTTATCACCGTCGAAGACGGCCAGACGGTCGGCACGACCCTTGAAACCGTCGAGGGGCTCCAGTTTGACAAGGGCTACATCAGCCCCTACATGGTCACCAACGCAGAGCGGATGGAAGCCGTCCTGGAAGACGCCCACATCCTGATCAACGACGGCAAGATCAACAACGTGAAGGACCTCCTTCCCGTGCTGGAGAAGGTTGTCCAGACCGGCAAGCCGCTCATGATCATTGCCGAGGACATCGAGGGAGAGGCCCTGGCCACCCTCGTGGTCAACAAGCTCCGCGGCATCCTGCAGGTCGTCGCCGTCAAGGCGCCCGGCTTCGGTGACCGTCGAAAGGCCATGCTCCAGGATATCGCCATCGTCACCGGTGGGCAGGTCGTCAGCGAAGAAGTTGGCCTCAAGCTCGAGAATGCCGACCTCACCATGATGGGCCGGGCAAAGACGATCCGCGTCACCAAGGAAGAGACGATCATCGTCGAGGGCAAGGGAGACCCGGAAAAGATCCATGCCCGCGCCGCACAAATTCGCAAGGAACTGGAGGACTCCACCTCCGAATACGACAAGGAGAAGCTGCAGGAACGCCTGGCGAAGCTTGTCGGCGGCGTGGCCGTGATCCAGGTCGGAGCCGCTACCGAGACCGAGCAGAAGGAACTGAAGCATCGCATCGAGGATGCCCTTAATGCGACTCGCGCTGCTGTCGAGGAGGGGATCGTCGCCGGCGGCGGCGTTGCCCTGGTCAACTCTCTTTGCGCTCTTGAAAAGTACATCGAGTCCATGGCCGGCGACGAGAAGACGGGTGCTACGATCGTGCGCAAGGCCCTCACCGAGCCCCTCCACCTCATCGCCTCGAACGCCGGTTACCAGGGCGACGTGGTCGTCGAAAAGGTCCTGGGTCTTCCCAAGGGACAGGGACTGAACGCTGCGAGCGGCGAGTATGTCGACATGGTCAAGGAAGGGATCATCGACCCGCTCAAGGTTACGAGGAGCGCCGTGCAGAATGCCGCTTCCATCGCGGCGATGGTCCTGACGACCGAGGCCCTCATCGGGGATAAGCCCGAGAAGAAGGATGCCATGCCTGCCATGCCCGGCGGGATGGGCGATTACGACTAGGGATAGAATTCCAGCTTGGCCCCCGCGCAATGCGGGGGCTTTTTTTTTCCGACAAGGGCGGTTCTCCGTCGATGTCTTTGTCTGTTAAGATAATCCCGAATACGACCATCCCGATTTCAAGCCGAAGGGGGAGAAGCCCTCAGGGCTCTTTCATGGCATCTCATTCGAATATCGTCATCCTGGATTGCGGTTCCCAGTACACGCAGCTCATCGCCAGGCGCATACGGGAACTCCAGGTCCATAGTGAAATCCTTCCGTGGGATTCGCCGGAAGAGGCGATCCTGGCCCGCAACCCGAACGGGATCATCATTTCCGGGGGGCCCCGGAGCGTCCTTGAGGAAGACGCCCCGGCGATCCCGGATTCAATCCTCCATTCCGGGATCCCGATCCTGGGGATCTGCTACGGCATGCAGCTTCTTGCCCATCGCCTGGGGGGGACCGTCATGCAGGCCCCCCTGGCTGAGTACGGACCTGCGGAAGTCAGGGTCCTGGATTCCGAAAACTCGCTGCTGAAAGGGATGCCCGAATCCCTGTCGGTCTGGATGAGCCACTGGGACAGTGTGACCTCGCTGCCGGCGGGATGCCATGCCATCGCCGAAAGCAGGGGAGGGCTCATCTCGGGGTTTGCGGACAAGTCAAGCCGGATCACGGCCCTGCAGTTCCACCCTGAGGTGGCGCACACGCCCAGGGGGATGGAGATCCTAAGGAATTTCCTCTTCTCCATCTGCAATTGCGTGCCTGACTGGAACCTGAGCGACTGGGCGGACCAGTCGGTCCGGGCGATCCGGGAGCAGGTGGGATCCGATCGGGTTGTGTGCGGGCTATCCGGTGGAGTGGATTCAACCGTGGCGGCGGTCCTGACTGCACGGGCGATCGGGGATCAACTCGATTGCATTTTTGTCAACAACGGCCTCTTGCGCCTGGACGAGGCGGAAGAAGTCCTGGAGGCTTACCGCGGAATGAACCTGCGAATCCATTACGTCGATGCATCGGATCGTTTCCTGGAAGGGCTCAGGGGGGTTTCCGAACCCGAAAGGAAGAGAAAGATCATCGGCGAACTCTTTGTCCGGGTTTTCGAGGAGAAGGCTGCGGAGATCGGGGGGGCGCAATGGCTTCTCCAAGGAACCCTCTATCCCGATATCATCGAGAGCGGGCACAAGGGCAAGGGAGCCGCGGTCATCAAGACGCACCACAACGTTGGGGGGCTTCCCGAGAGGATGTCCCTGAAAATCCTCGAACCCCTGCGTGACCTTTTCAAGGACGAGGGGCGTGAAATCGGCCGAATGCTTGGGGTACCGGAACTGATACTCGGGCGACATCCTTTCCCGGGGCCGGGATTGGCGGTCCGATGCCTTGGCGAGATCACAGCCGACCGTCTCGATACCCTGAGAAGGGCCGATGCGATTTTCATCGACGAGGTCCGGAAGGCGGGTCTCTACGATCGACTTTGGCAGGCCTTCTGTGTCCTATTGCCTGCCCGTAGCGTCGGTGTGATGGGTGATGTACGGACCTATGCCGAGGCCATCGCTCTCCGGGCGGTCGAATCGCTTGATGCGATGACCGCGGACTGGGCCAGGCTGCCGGCGGACCTCCTCAACAGGACGGCAAACCGGATCTGCAACGAGGTCCAGGGGGTCAACCGGGTCGTTTACGATGTGACGAGCAAGCCCCCGGCAACGATCGAATGGGAGTAGGGTTCCTGCGGAGATGAATCCCAACCCCGAGGGCCCGTACCGGGATTTCCTTGAAAAGATCCGAGGCGGACAGATGTCTGTCGAGGAAGGGCTCGAGACCTTGTCGAGGATGGCGACCCTCCACATGGACGACATCCGCCTGGATGTTCACCGTGCTTACCGGTGCGGTATAGGTGAAGTCATCTATTGCCCGGGCAAGACGGCGAAGCAGCTTGAGAAAATCGCGGGAGGTTGCTCCGACAGGAGCGAAACCCTGATTTTCAGCAGGATGGACGAGGTACAGGCCGGAACGGTAGGGGCCCTCCTTGACGGCTTTGTCTACGACGAGGTCGCGCGAATCGGTTACCGAAGGGGGTCCGACCATCCCCGGAGGGGGAGCGTCGGGGTTATCTGCGGGGGCACGGCAGACCTGCCGGTGGCTTGTGAAGCCGCACTTGTTGCGGAGCTTTGCGGTTGCCGGGTCACTCGGCACTTTGACGTGGGTGTGGCCGGCCTTCATCGCCTTCTCGCCGTTTTGCCCGAACTCCGAAGCGCTGATGTGGTGGTCGCAGTGGCCGGCATGGAGGCAGCCCTGCCTACGGTCGCGGCAGGGCTCTTGAAGACCGTGGTCGTGGCAGTGCCGACATCCGTGGGGTACGGTTCGAACTGGGGAGGACTGTCGGCCCTTCTGGGCATTCTTAACAGTTGCTGCCCCAACGTGGTTGCCGTCAATATCGATAATGGCCTGGGAGCCGGGATTTCAGCGGCCCTTATCTCGGAAGGAGGTCTCCATCGTGGTGGAGGCGAGTAGTCCTGAAGTGGCCAGGAATCGGCCAAGAGGAACCTTCGTCCCGTTCGTCGTCTTTTTCGCGGCGCTTTCGACGATTGCCCTCCTGCTGGCCTTCCCCCTGCTACGCCCGCTGGCTTGGTCGATTATCCTCTCCTTTTTCAGCTACCCTCTTTTCCAGCTTCTCCACGTGCGGCTTTTCCGCCGGCGTTTCGCGAATATCGCAGCTGCCCTGACAACGGCCGTTATCATCGCAATGCTGCTTCTCCCGGCCATCCTCTTCGTGTTTTACCTGGCTCACGACGGCATGGCCCTTTATGGTCGGCTGACGGACATCGTGGAAAAACTGGAAAAACAGGATATATCCTTTCTTTTCGGACTAATTCCCCAGTCGCTCCAGGAATTCCTGAAACCCTGGATCTCCCAGGTCAACCTTGTGAACGATCTCATAGGGCAACTTGGAAGATGGTTTTCGGGGTGGATCGCAAGCGTTTCCAAGGGCGTTTTCGAAAGTGCCCTCAAGCTGGTCTTTCAGATGATCGTCATTACCGTTGCTTCCTTCTTCATGATCCGTGACGGGCATGTCATCGTTGAGTATATCCGGGATATCGTCCCCCTTTCCGCGGAGGAAACCGACGCGATGCTCTCGCGTGGGAGAAGGATGCTCCAGGCGGTCGTTTACGGTTTTACCTTCACGGCTGCCGTACAGGGATTCCTCGGTGCCCTGGGCTGGTGGTGGGTGGGGCTCCCGAACGCTTTCCTATTCGGTGCCCTGATGTTCATTTTCGCGATCATTCCCTTTGTAGGGACGGCCCTGGTCTGGGTTCCGGGTGCCCTTTACCTTCTCTCCACGGGACAGCACGGGGCGGCGCTGACCTTGACATTCTGGGGACTAGCCATCGTCAGTACCGTGGACAATTTCCTGAGGCCGGTCTTTATTTCCGAGGGGAGCAAGGTTCACATCCTCATCGTTTTCATCGGGGTTGTGGGCGGCCTTGCGACCCTGGGTTTCCTGGGGATTTTCCTGGGTCCGCTTGTCATGACCCTTTTCTTCTTCTGCCTTGATGCCTACCGCCGGATTTGGCTCAACCTTCGCCAGGCGGGCTCCACCGGGACATCAGCTTCATGAAAGCCTTTGTTGCCGTAAGCGGTTTCAAGAATTCCGGCAAGACCACACTTTGCCTTGACCTGGCTTCCCGGCTGGAGGGCATGGGAATCCGGGTGGGTTTCGTCAAGCGGACGCACGAAGCCATCTTGGGCA
This sequence comes from Synergistaceae bacterium UBA5827, assembly GCA_002432945.1. Lineage (GTDB taxonomy): Bacteria > Synergistota > Synergistia > Synergistales > 79-D21 > 79-D21. The sequence goes on along the minus strand of DJHE01000019.1, from coordinate 134,391 downwards.
AGGGGGGAACCGACACCGGCTTTTTCCTTGGACAAGGGATCCCGACCATCCTTTGGGGACCCGATGGGGTCCGCAAGGAGGCCCAGGAGGTCCAGCCCGAACTGGAATGGCTGGTCGAACGTCTCATGCCGGATGTTGACTTGGTCCTCCTGGAAGGCGGAAAGGATTTGCCGTTGCCCCGCATCTGGGTAGGCCCCCCCGAAGACTGCCCGAAAGGCGTCGGCGGGATATTTGCCTGGTACAGCCGGGAGGGAAGAACCGACAAGACGCCCTCTTTTGGCCCGGGAGAAGAGGATCAACTGGCCAGCCTTCTCGCCGAACGCCTGGTCCGGGGCAAGGTTTTCCCTTCCATAAGCCTCCATGTCGACGGCAGGAATGTTTTTCTCAAGCCCTACCTGGCAAAATTCCTACAGGAATCCATCCAGGGGATGCTTCGATCCCTCAAGGATACCGAGGGGCGGGATGTTTACATTCATATCCGGAGGCGGGATATCCCAGAGCGGTGACCGCCCGGGTTTTCACTTGAGGTCCCCGATTCTGTCCGGGTCCCTTGTGCTGGATGCACGAGATGTCTATAATAATGGGCGCTTTTCATGCCAATGCCCGCCCTGCTGGGGCGGGCAAGTTGTTACGCCAAATGAATATTCATAGTCCAAAGGAGGTTTCATCGATGGGAACACAAGTCATTCTTATGGTGGCGCTGTCAGGGGTTCTTGCCTTGGCCTACGCGATCTGGGCCACGGGCAAGATCGGCGCCGTCAAGGTGGAAAACGAAAGGATCAACGAGCTCTCCACCATCATCCACGGAGGGGCGTTGGCTTTCCTCTACAGGGAATACAAGGCCCTAATGCCTTTCGTCGTGGTTGTGGGCGGACTGCTCTTCTGGAAGATAGGCGCGGGCACGGCAATTTGCTTTGTCCTCGGCGCGTTCTGCAGCGCGATGACGGGCTATTTTGGCATGAACGTTGCCACGAAGGCCAACGGAAAAACTGCCTTCAGCGCCACGAAGGGCATGAACGAGGCGTTGACGGTGGCCTTCACCGGCGGCTCGGTCATGGGCATGAACGTCGTCGGCATCGGTATTCTAGGCATCCTTTTCTGCACCCTTCTCTTCAAGGACCCGAACATTGTCGTCGGTTTCGGTTTCGGTGCCAGCTCCATTGCCCTCTTTGCCCGTGTGGGCGGCGGTATCTACACCAAGGCGGCTGATGTCGGTGCGGACCTGGTCGGCAAGGTAGAGGCGGGCATTCCCGAGGATGACCCGAGAAACCCTGCCGTCATTGCCGATAACGTGGGAGACAACGTCGGCGATATCGCCGGAATGGGAGCGGACCTTTTCGAATCCTACGTCAACGCCATTGTTGCCTGTATGGCGATCGGGATCGTTACCTTCGGAAATGCGGGGATGGTTTATCCTCTCCTCCTTGCAGCGCTTGGCATCCTTTCTTCCATCCTGGGAACCTTTTTCGTCAAGGTCGGGCCTAACGGGGATCCTCAGGCCGCTCTTAGCCGAGGAACCTATGCGACCGGCGCATTCCTGATCGTGGGCACGTTCTTCCTGACCCGGGCAATTTTCGGCGAACTGACCCTTTTCTATGCCGTGGTTGCAGGTACGGTTGCAGGTGTTGCGATCGGTTTCGCCACAGAGGTTTACACCTCTTCCAGCTATAAGTCGGTCAAGGAAATAGCCGAAGCCTCGCTGACAGGACCTGCGACAAACATCCTTTCGGGACTTGGAATCGGAATGAAATCCACGGCTGTTCCAGTCCTTCTCATCTGCGCTGCGACCCTGGTCGGAGTCCGCTTTGGCGGGCTGTACGGGATTGCCTGCTCCGCTGTCGGGATGCTTGCCATCACGGGCATGGTCCTGAGCGTTGATGCCTATGGCCCGATAGCCGACAACGCGGGGGGCATTGCCGAGATGAGCCACATGCCCCATGAAATCCGGCAGATCACCGACAAGTTGGATGCTGTTGGCAATACAACTGCAGCCGTGGGCAAGGGGCTGGCTATCGGTTCTGCCGCCCTGACAGCCCTGGCGCTTTTCGTCGCCTATGCCCAGGCAGCTCATATCGACGTGATTGACCTGCGTGACCCGAAGGTCATGGTCGGGCTCTTCATCGGAGGATTGCTTCCCTTTATTTTCGGTGCCCTTGCGATCGGAGCCGTTGGTCGCGCTGCCCAGAAAATGATCGACGAAGTCCGGCGCCAGTTCCGCGAAATCCCGGGCATCATGGAAGGCACCGGCCGTCCCGAGTATGAGCGCTGCGTGGATATATCCACCGCTGCTGCCCTCCGCGAGATGGTCGTTCCAGGGCTCATGGCCGTCGTCGCCCCGGTGCTGGTTGGCATCCTCCTTGGTCCTGCGGCTCTTGGCGGGCTTCTAGGCGGCTCGATCGTGACGGGCGTCATGCTCGCCATCTTCATGGCCAATGCAGGCGGTGCCTGGGATAACGCGAAGAAATACATCGAAGAGGGACACCATGGAGGCAAGCGGACTCCGGCCCATGCTGCCGCCGTCGTTGGAGATACGGTCGGCGATCCATTCAAGGATACAGCCGGTCCCAGCATGAATATCCTGATCAAGCTCATGTCCGTCGTGGCGGTCGTCATCGCCCCGCTATTTGTCTAGGCGAGCCGAACCGACCGGTTAATTTTCGCAACTTCCCGAAATACGAACGTCGCCGAGGGGGGCAGTCCTGCCCCCCTCGGCTTCTCCCAGTCTGGAGGTGTCCGAATGGGCCAGGACGAAGCCGTCCGGGAAATCAAGGAAAGGCTTGATATCGTCGAACTCGTCGGAGATTCCGTCCCCCTTCGCAAGGTGGGGAAAAACCTCAGGGGGCTTTGCCCCTTCCATGCCGAAAAAACCCCTTCCTTCTACGTCTCCCCTGAAAGACAGACCTTTCATTGTTATGGATGCGGCCGTGGAGGCGATATCTTTTCCTTCGTGATGGAACGGGAAGGGCTTTCTTTCCCGGAAGCGATGGAAATGCTCGCGGAACGGGCAGGAGTGGAGATTCGGCGAAGCGCAGGCGGCAAGCGCAACCTTTCCGAAATAATGGAGATTGCCCTGGGCTTTTACCGGGAAAACCTGCAATCGCCTTCCGGCGAGGCGGCTCGCAAATACCTTGGGACCCGGCAGCTTGAGTCTTCGGCATGGTCACAATTCGAGCTTGGATGGGCTCCGCCGGCGTGGGATGCGCTATGGAGCCTGCTCCAGAAGAAAGGGGTCACCAGGCAGGAAGCACTTGCCTGCGGCCTCATCATCGAAGGGCAAAAGGGAGATTACGACCGATTCCGTGGCCGAGTCCTCTTTCCAATCCGGGATATTGCCGGTAAACTGACTGCTTTTGGAGGAAGGATACTATCAGGGGAGGGGGCAAAATACATCAATAGCCCCGAAGGACCACTCTTCAACAAGCGAGCCCTGCTTTACCTTCTTCCCATTGCCAAGGCATCGATTCGGGAAATCGGCGCAGCAATTGTCGTCGAGGGGTACATGGATGCCCTGCGCCTGCACCTGTGCGGTTTTCGGAATGCTGTCGCCACTCTCGGGACTTCCTTGACGGCGGAGCAGGCGGCGCTGCTGAAACGAATGGCTGACCGTGTCCTTATCTGCTATGACAGTGATGCCGCAGGACAGGAAGCGACTCTCAGGGGGATGACCCTTCTCCAGAAGGAGGGGCTCGATGTCCACGTTGTGGAATTGCCGAGGGGAAAGGACCCCGATGAACTCCTGGCCTCCTCCGGTGGTTCGGACCTTTTCAGGCTGGCTCTTGGGGAGGCAATACCCCTTCCGCTTTACCATGTCCACGCAAGAAGGGCGACCCTGGAAGGCCCAGGGCGGAAGAAGGTCGTCGAAGAGATACTGGAAGGGCTTGCGGAGCTTTCCATGCTGGACCTGGCCCCACATCTCGCGTCCATCGCGAGTTCTCTCGGGGTTTTCCAACACCAGCTTGCCGAAATTCTCCGAGACAGGCAACTGGCGGTAAGAAAATTTCCATCCGAAACGGAAAAGAGGGAATCCGCCTCTGATCGCGTATATGTAAATGAAGGGGATAAGGGGGGAGGATTGCCTCCTGACCCATGGGAAGCGGCACTCCTTTTTCTCTTGTGGAAGTCCCCTGAAAAGCGCTCCGGTTTAGCCCCTGAAGCGATTCTGCCGCTGGTTTCCGACGAGAAGGTCCAGGGAGCCGTCGCAGCCGTATTGAATGGAGAATCCCCGGAATCGCTGCAGGGACGGTGGCATGAAACGAACGATCGGTTCCTGGAAGCGGCTCTCGCAGTTGGGGGAGATTTCTGCGAGGCTTTCAGCAACGTGGAGGATGCATGGCTAAAGGTCGAATCCAGCCTCAAGAAAAGGGTCATCGAAAAGGAGTACCGGGGTTTGAGGGAAAAAATGACCAGGGGGTTGGCGGCCAGCGAAGACATGTCTCGATTGAACGAACTGGCCCGGATCCTGAAGGGAAGGAGATGACCGGAATGGCGAAAAAGGAAAAGGCAAAGCCGAAGGGCAAGGCAACACAGAAGGAAAGTCTCCCGGAAAGCGGGGAGACCCTGGGAGCACCTGCCGTTGCGACAACGGGGGCGCCAACCGAAGCGGCTCCCGAGGCAACACCCGAAGAAATGTCGAAATATATCGAAAATGTCAGGGACTTGCTGCATGAGGGAAGGGAGAAAGGTTTCGTCACTTACGAGGACATCGAGAAGCATCTCCCCCCGGAGTACCTGAACGCCGATACGCTGGACAACCTTTATTTCAACCTCATGGAACTTGGCATCGATGTCATGGAGGAAGCCAAGGGGAAGGAAGAGACACCCGAAGAACCTGCTCCCACTCCTGCGGCCGCTGCAGCGGATGATTCCGGAGATCTTGAGGACCTGCCTCTTTCGGATCCTGTACGGATGTACCTGCGTGAGATCGGCAAAATCCCCCTCCTGACGCCCGAAGAGGAAGTGGACCTTGCCAAGCGCGTCGAGGCTGAAGAAGCCGAAGCCAAGGCCAAACTGGTCGAGGCGAATTTAAGGCTGGTCGTCAGTATCGCCAAGAAGTACATTGGCCGCGGGATGCTCTTTCTTGACCTTATCCAGGAAGGCAACCTCGGGTTGATCCGGGCGGTGGAAAAGTTTGACTACCGCAAGGGTTACAAATTCAGCACCTATGCCACCTGGTGGATACGCCAGGCCATTACTCGCGCCATTGCTGACCAGGCCCGTACGATCCGCATCCCCGTCCACATGGTGGAGACGATAAACAAGCTCATTCGCGTGTCGAGACAACTGGTGCAGCGGCTCGGCAGGGAACCTCGGGCTGACGAGATCGCCCGCGAAATGGAGATCACGTCCCAGAAGGTGGAAGAGATACAGAAGATTGCCCAGGAGCCTGTTTCCCTTGAAACTCCGATCGGGGAAGAAGAAGACAGCCAACTGGGTGATTTCCTCGAAGACAAAGATCTTCCGAGTCCAGAGGATGCGGCTTCCCGGCAACTTCTCAGGGAACAGCTCGAAGAAATGCTGGATGACCTGACCGACAGGGAAAGGGAGGTTCTCCACCTGAGGTTTGGTTTGGAAGACGGCCATGCCTACACCCTGGAAGAGGTTGGCAAAAGGTTCGGGGTCACCCGGGAGAGAATTCGGCAGATAGAGGCAAAGGCTTTGAGAAAGCTACGTCACCCCAGTCGAAGCCGAAAACTTAGGGATTTTCTTGAATAAGGCCAGAAGACATTTGTTGGAGGAAGCGGGGTTTGCTATACTTCTGACGGTTTGTGATAAGGAGAGCAATCATGCGCGTTGATCTTTTCCTCAAGCTCTCGCACCTCGTAAAGCGCCGTACCGTAGCAAAAGAAATGGTCGAGCTGGGTGCAGTCAAATTGAATGGAAGAATCGTCCGGCCTTCAGCAGAGGTCCGGGTGTCCGACAGGATTGAGGTGGCCTATCCCCGGCGCCTCGTTGTCCTGGATGTCCTTACTGATGACGAGAGGCTCATCAAGAGGGGAGAAATGCCTTTCCGGATCCTGGAAGATCGCCGGGTGGAGGAGCAGTGACTCCTCTGGAGAGGTTTGTCTGCGATCAGGATAGAAAACTTTCTTGAGAGGAAGTGTGCCCGGATGAAAAAAATCGTTTCCACTCAAAATGCGCCCGCTGCGATAGGGCCCTATAGCCAGGGAGTCTGGTCAGGGGAACTGCTTTTCCTTTCCGGCCAGATCCCCATCAACCCTGAAAACGGTGAGATGGTGGATGGGGATGCCGCGGCCCAGGCTGAACAGGTCCTGAAGAATATCGGGGCGATCCTTGCATCCCAGGGATTGACCTTCCGCGATGTTGTCAAGGCGACAGTCTTTTCTACGGATATGGGAACCTTCTCTGGTGTCAACGAGGTCTATGGACGCTACTTCAAGGAGGAACCGCCAGCGCGATCCTTCGTGGAAGTTTCTGCATTGCCGAAGGGGGCCCTCGTCGAAATCGAGGTAGTCGCCAGCCGTTCTTGACCAAAGGGTTCATCCCATGATCGGAGGATTGCGTCAATGAAAGTCGCTGAGCCGACAATCGAAAGACTAGTCCAGTATTACCGGCTTCTGGAACTCCTTCATGAAGAAGGGAGAAGGGTCGTGTCTTCCCAGGAAATGGGGGAAATGCTTTCCCTGAAAGCGAGCCAGGTTCGCAAGGACCTCTCCTATTTCGGCGAGATCGGCAAGCGCGGTGTCGGATATCACGTTGAGAAGCTCTACGAACATATCAAGAGCATCCTGTCGACCCCTCGTCTCTGGCGTATTGCCCTGATAGGAGTCGGACGACTCGGTGAGGCGCTTTTGGGACATAAGGCGTTCCAGAGCAGCAAGTTCAAGGTCCTGGCCCTGTTTGACAACGACCCCCAGAAGGTCGGACGGTCAATCATGGGAATTCCCTGTTATCCCATTGAGAAAATTACCGAGACACTCCGGGAGGAACAGGTGGAAATCTTGATCCTGACCGTACCAGCAGCTGCAGCGCAGGGGTGTGTCGACCGAGCCGTTTCCTCCGGGACGATCCGCGGTATCCTGTCCTTTGCCCAGACGGCCGTTATTGTCCCGAAATCCGTGCTGGTCTACCATGTGGATATCGCGACGGAACTAGAGAAGCTTCTTTTCTTTCTCAAGCAGCTCGAACGGTAAAGTCGTGTTAGAATTGTCCATGCCAAAAAACGAGACTGAAGACGGGAGGCGTTCGGTTTGACTGGTGGAGCACAGGGTGGACTCATGGGGATGCTTCTTCCCCTCGCGTTGTTTGTCGTAATTTTCTACTTCCTGATCATTCGTCCTCAGAAGAAGCGGCAGCGTCAGCACCAGGAGATGCTTGCCTCGATCAAGAGGGGAGACCAGGTTGTAACGGCTGGCGGTTTCTTCGGAATCGTCCGCGAGACAAAGGATGACAGCTACATCCTGGAGATCGCTGACGGGGTGAAGGCCCGTATCCTGAAATCTTCCGTGCAGTACAAGAAGAGTGAGGAAGCGGGCAAGAAGGAAGAGACGCCTGCCGTTGAAGGTATACCCGAAGCGTAAAATCCTTGCCGGCAAGAGGAGTGGGTCATTGCGCCTGCTCCCTTTTTTTCTGTCCTGACGGCTTTATCGAAAAACGGTATTGCCGGACTGCGAATGGCGGGGACGGGACGCTTCAGGCCCCCGCCACCGGATGTCCGGACTCGAGTTGTTTCCCAAGGAGGTTTGTCCCATGTTGAAGAGGGATCGCTGGCGGCTGATTCTTGTCGCCGCGGTGGTTGTGGCAGGACTTTTTGCAGTGTTCCCAATCCAGGGAAGAGTCCGGCTCGGTTTGGATCTCAAGGGGGGTGCGCATATCGTCCTCCTGGCAAAGGAAACGGCTGAGAGCCCCCTGACCGATGACAGCATCGACCGTTTGATTGCGGTCCTCCGGAACCGGGTTGACCAATATGGCGTCGCCGAACCGGTTATCCAGAGGCAGGGTAAGGATCGGGTCATACTGGATCTACCAGGAATCCAGGACCCGGAGGCTGCCCTTGAGTTGATAGGAAGGACGGCTCTCCTGGAATTCAAGGAGGTGCTCCAGTCCACGGCAGCCGTTCCACCTGCTCCCAACCGGCCAAATTATGCCAGCGACGAAGATTTCCTTGCCGCCCAGTCCAGGTGGCAGAAAGCCAAGGATGAAGTGGATGCCGTTGCGCAGGAGCTGAAGGCACGGGTGGCGAGCACACCCGGCGTCTCTGTCGGAAGGGACAAGGACGGGAGAGCCTACCTATTGGGAAAGACCTACGTGGTCGGGAAAGACCTGAAGGATGCCAAGACGGGGTTTGACAGCCTCTCGCGGCCGATGGTTTCCCTAAAGTTCAGCCCGGACGGAACCCGGCTTTTCGACGAGGCGACCGCGGGCAACATCGGGCGGCAGATTGCCATCGTCCTGGATGGGGAGATCATTTCGGCCCCGGTTGTCCAGGAACGGATTAGTGGTGGGGAAGCACAAATCACGGGAAGGTTTACCGTCGACGAGGCAAACCGGCTTGCGATCATGCTTCGGGCTGGCGCTCTGCCGGTACCGGTCGAAGTGGCCGAGAACCGCACGGTTGGCCCTACCCTTGGCTCTGACTCGATCCGCGCCGGCCTGAGAGCCGGGTTCATCGGTGCCATCCTGGTCCTTATCTTCATGCTGGTCTACTACCGTTTTCTCGGAATAGCGGCGGACATGGCCCTGAGCGTTGCGATCCTGCTCGTGTTTGCCGGGCTGATCACTTTCAGGTCCACTCTGACGCTGCCAGGTATAGCGGGCATCGTCCTGACCATCGGTATGGCGGTTGACGGGAACATCCTCATCTACGAACGAATGAAGGAAGAACTGAGATCAGGCAAGACGCAGCTTGCCGCGCTGGATGCGGGTTTCCGAAAGGCCCTCACGACGATTCTCGACTCGAACCTCACTACACTCATCGCGGCGGCGATCCTCTTCTACTTCGGTAGCGGCCCAATCCGCGGTTTTGCGGTGACGTTGAGTATTGGAATCATTTCCAGCGTTTTCTGTAACGTCCTGGTCACCCGGGTCATCCTGCAGTTCCTGCTGGATTTCAACCGAAAAAAGGCCCTCGGGTCGAACTGAGGGAGGGACGAGCATGAAGCTGTTACACGACAAGCGGTTCGAATTCATGGCATTCCGGCGCGTCGCCATTGGCATCAGTATCGCCATGATCTTCGCAAGTTTTTTCCTGATCGCATTCAAGGGCTTGAATCTCGGAATCGATTACACGGGGGGCACGCTCCTGCAAGTTGAGTTCCCAGCTGCCGCCTCGGTCCAGGAGGTTCGCGAAGCCCTGGCTGCGGTTGGCCAGGAACAGGCTGTCATCCAGGCGTACAGCGAACGGGGGATGATCATCCGGCTCAAGGCGGGTGAAGAAACGATCGGGCAACAGGCTAGAGATGCCTTGAGGCAGAAATTCGGTGAAATCCAGGTCCTGCGGTTGGAGAAAGTCGGGCCGGTTGTCGGAAAGGAATTGACCAGGGGGGCGCTTGTCGCTCTTGTCCTGGCGCTTGTGGGAATCCTCCTTTACGTCAGCGTCCGGTTCCAGTTCCGATTTGCCGCTGTCAGCGTCGCCGCCCTGGCCCACGACGCGATCATAGTCACGGGAGCCTTCGCCCTTACGGGCCGTGAAATCTCGCTGACTTACATTGCCGCCATCCTGACGGTTGTCGGGTACTCCATTAACGATACTATCGTCGTGCTGGACCGGGTCAGGGAGAACTGGGGCAAGATGCGCCAGCTTGGCATCGAGAAACTGCTGGACGATTCGGTGAACCAGACACTCTCCAGGACAATCAATACGTCCCTTACGACGCTGCTTCCTGTACTTGCGCTCTTTCTTTTCGGGGGGCCGGTCCTTGCTGATTTCTCATTCGCGCTTCTTGTTGGGCTCATCATCGGGACATACAGCTCGGTTTTCATCGCTTGTGCTCTTCTCTGCGAGTGGTACAAGAAGTCTCCCCGTTAATCCAGGCACAAGGCGTTAAACGACAGGGACGGCGCACAAACGCCGTCCCTGTCGTTTTAAGGCGAGGTTATAATGATAGTGTAGGAAAAGGGAAGGGGGGGGAATCGATGGAGACGGTCCTGCAATTGCTCATGGAGGGCGTTGGCACGGGTGCAGCAGCGCTTGCGATCATGAAGGAAAGCATGAACCCCCTTGTTCAGCGGGGAGCTCTAAGCCAGTCGGACCTGGATGGCCTCCTGCAAGATGTCGAGCGATCGCTTGCCGAGAGAAGGCAGATGTTGATCGCTGGATTCCAGAAGGAGCTCCAGCGCCTGTTAACCCATCTTCCGCTGGTGTCAAAGGAAGAGTTTGTCGAACTTGAGGGGAAACTGCTTCGCCTGGAGGAACGGCTTGAAGGGCTGGAAACGAAGGGAGCGTGAGCATGGTGGGGTTGTCCATGTTCGACCAGGCCAGGGGCTTTGTTTCAGCCAGGTTGCTAGATCACCTGGCCAAGGCTATCGAAGATGGTAAAGAGAAGGACCTTGCCGCCCTTTTCAGGAAGATTTCGACCCTTGCCCCGTCCAGGTACCATAAGGCGGGATTTGAAAAACTCAGCCTAATGGTGCAAGAGAACGACCCCTTCGTGGGGGTCTTCAGGAGAACGTTCCGGGAACTTAATCCCCACGTGCGAAAAAAGTTCATCGCGAATTTCCTCGTTAATTTCATTGTGCTCGGCAGAGGTATCCGCGACAGGGAAGAAAAAACAAGGCACCTTCACCTTCCCAATTTCATGGTGATCAGCCCGACGATGCGCTGCAATCTTCGTTGCCGAGGGTGCTATGCTGCGGAATACGGGAACCAGGAGGAGCTTTCCTTCGACGAACTGGACCGCATCCTGACGGAAGCGAAGGCGCTTGGAATGTATTTTTTCACCTTTTCCGGCGGGGAGTGCTTTATCCGGGGAGACCTTCTGGACCTGTGGAAAAAGCATGACGATTGTTTCTTCCAGGTTTATACCAACGGGACTCTCCTTGATGACGCTATGGTCGAGAAACTGGCCAAGCTTGGCAATGTCGCTCCGATGGTGTCGATTGAAGGAAGCCGCGAAAGCACCGATCTTCGGCGTGGCCCGGGGATGTATGACAAGATCCTGTCGACATTCTCACGCCTTCGGAACGCAGGGGTGCTCTTCGGGTTTAGCGCGACTTTCACGCGGGAGAACGCGGAAGAGATCGCTTCGGATGACTTCATTGAAGCGATGATCGCTGCAGGATGCTTTGTCGGCTGGTTTTTTCAATACATTCCTGCAGGGCTTGAGCCGGATATCTCTCTCATGGCGAAACCAGAACAGCGAGCTTTCCTCCACGAAAAAGTCGAAGTTTGGCGCAGAGAAAAACCTATTTTCATGGGTGATTTCTGGAATGACGGTCCCTATGTTGACGGCTGTATGGCGGGTGGGGAGCGCTACCTCCATATCATCGCCAACGGGGATGTCGAGCCTTGCGTGTTCGTGCATTTTGCGGTGGACAATATTCATGGGAAAGCGTTGACGGATGTTATTGACAGCCCGTTTTTCAGGGCGATTCGGCAGGCTCAGCCCTACGATGACGACAACCTCCTGAGGCCATGCCTGATCATCGATCACCCGCATGTCCTTCGCAAAATTGTCGCGAGTACGAACGCCCGGCCTACGCATCCGGGGGCGGGATCTATACTGGGAGAAATGGCTGAAAAACTGGATTGCTACGCTGCGGAGATCAGGGAGATCTATGATCCGCTCTGGGAAAAAACTGGGCGGGAAAAATATTTGAGAGCTCTCCAAAATGAAGAGAAACCGGAGGCCAGTGCCCGGATTGGCAGAGCATCCGGTAGAAGAAATATATGCGGCCTCGGAGCCGCAAAGAAGGAGGGAACAATGTGAAAAGCTATGCCCTCGCAATCCTGCTGGCTATGTTGGTGGCAGCCGGCTATGCTTTCCAGAATACGGGAGACGTGGTCGTTCGTTTTATCATTTGGGAAAAGACGCTTCCCCAAGGGCTTTGGGATATCCTTCTCTTTGCAGCGGGAGGTCTTCTCATGTGGATTGTCTCCCTTGCTTCGCTCATAGAAGTACGAGGAGCCCTGCGCCGCAAGCTAAAGGAACAAGATGAACGAATTCGGGTCCTGGAACAGGAGAAGCAGCAGTTGCTTGAAGCTTTCAAGCCAAATGTCGCAAGTGGAATTCAATCCGAGCCCGTGGAGGTGGAGGGTGGAATTCCGGAAGGCGGGGCCATGCAGTGATTGCGGGTTTTGAGCCCGGTTCCCTCCGGCACTGGCGTGTTGATGATCTTTCAGCCGACCTCGCCTGCGAGGTCGGCTGCTCTCCATTGGTTGCCACGATCCTGAGGATGAGGGGTGGAGCCGGGAATCAAAAGTCCGGAGGCTGGCTTTCCCCCGAGCTACCGTCACTACTGAATGAGCTTGACCTCGGGATCGATGTTTCGATCGCGAAAAAGGTTTTCGAACGTATCGGCCCGGGTACCAGGGTTGTGGTGTACGGCGACTACGACGTGGATGGGGTGTCCGCGACAACCCTTGCCGCGAGGCTCTGCACAAGAAGGAGTGCAGATGTAGGCTATTTCATCCCCCATCGCCACCAGGAAGGTTACGGCTTGCATGAACGAGTCGTTCGCCGGATTGCCCAGCGAGGATGTGATGTCCTGGTCGCGGTTGACTGCGGAACTTCCAGCTCTCTGTCGATCGATACGGCAAAGAGCCTCGGAATGGATGTCCTCGTTTTCGATCACCACTTGCCTCAGGACGGGAATGCCGAGTCTCCTTCGGGCGCCGTAATTGTCAACCCGCAGTTCAAGGGCGGCAAGGAAGCGAAAAGCCTCTGCGGGGCGGCAGTCCTCTGGACGTGGGCCTGGAAGAGCGCTGTGGAACAGAGGGAATGGCTCCTGGATAATCTTGGCCTTGTTGCGCTTGCGACCGTGGCCGATTGCGTTCCTCTCGGTCTCCTAAACCGGGCACTGGTCAGCGAGGGCCTGGCTAAAATCAGGGAGGGACGGGAGCCCGGGCTCAATGTCCTTTCAAGTCGACTTGGGCTTGATCTTCAGGGTTTGGACAGCGAGTCCCTGGCAATGAAACTGATCCCATGCCTCAACGCTGCGGGAAGGCTTGAACTTGCTGACCTTTCCGTAAAGGTTCTCTCTTCGGAGCCCCCCGTGGAAAAGACCGTCGATGATTTGGTTGCCTTGAACAGGAAAAGGCAGGGACTCACGGCAAAAATCATGGAAGAGGCATCCGTTCTTTTCCAAGGGAAGAGGTGCTGCGTAGCAGGCAAGGATGATTGGCCTGTCGGGGTCCTGAGCGGAGTTGCAAGCCGAATTTGCAGCGAAATCGGGCGGCCTGTTGCCCTGGCTGCACCGGTAGGCTCCGGAATGGTCCGCGGAACGTTGAGGGTGCCAAAGGGAGGAGATGCCGTTTCCGTTTTGAAGGGGCTTTCCGCATCCCTCAATGAGTGGGGCGGCCATCGCCAGGCGGCTGGTTTCAGCGTAAACCGGGAGCAATGGCCCATGGTCAGGGACACTCTCGAGGTTGTTCTTTCCGGGCTTGAGATTCCCGAGGAAGATTCAGTCGACGTCGTGGATCTCCATCCTGCAGACCTAACCCTGGGAAGCCTCAAAGAAATTGAAAAATTGGGGCCTTTTGGAATGGGTAATCCCACCCCGCTTTTTTACGTGGACCATAAGGGAACAGATCGGATATGTGTTCTTGGAAAAACGGCCCAGCACATGCGGATCGAGGCAGGAAACGCTTACATTGTAGCTTTCCGCTCCCCCGATTTGTTGAAGGATTCGGATTCGATCGAGGGATGGGTCTATCGGGCGCGGAAGAGTTTCTGGAGAGGGCGGCCGCGTGTCGAACTTTTCCTGGAAAAACCGGTATTATCAAAAGCTCCCGGTTAGGAGGTGACCCCGCATGGATGAGCCTGAGAGCCGCGCAATGCCAAAGTTGCCGGAAACCGTCTCCCATGAGGGGGGCAAATCCCTGCGTCTCCTGAGAGACAGCTTCCTTGGGCGGATCGGTGAATCCCAGCGCGTTGCACCAGTCAAGCTGGCATGGCAGGAACTCTGGGGGAAAGTGTCCCGGTATCTCTCCAGGGAAGAGCTAGGCAGGCTTGGTGAGGCGATGGTCATGGCCTCGGTCGGGCACGAGCAGCAGAAGCGATCTTCGGGCGAACCCTATATCGTTCATACGATTTCCGTGGCTTCGATCCTCGCGGACATGGAACTGGACATCGATACGCTAACAGCAGCGCTCCTGCACGACGTCCTCGAGGACACCGACCTTACCGGAGAGACCATTAGCAACGCCTTTGGGGAAAACGTCCTCGTCATGGTGGACGGAGTGACGAAGCTGGGCAAGCTGCCATTCAACTCCTTCGAGGATTACCAGGCCCAGAATCTCAGGAAAATGTTCCTTGTCATGGCTAAAGATATCCGGGTTGTCCTCATCAAGCTTGCCGATCGCCTGCACAATATGAGGACGATACAGACCTTGCGCAGAGACAAGCAGGTCCGGATTGCCAAGGAAACCGTGGAAATATACGCGCCGCTGGCACACCGGCTGGGTATCTACCAGATGAAGAGAGACCTTGAAGACCTTTCGTTCAAGGTCCTCGATCCGGAGATGTTCTACGAAATTCGAAGAAGGGTCAGGAAGAAGCTCCCTGAACGGGAACAGATCATCAAGCAGGCCATCGACGTCCTGAACCAAAAAATGAAAGAGATCGGGATAGATGTTTCCATCACCGGGCGCGCCAAGCATTTTTTCAGCATCTACGAAAAGATGCAGCGCAAGAATCTCTCCCTTGAGCAGCTTTATGATCTCCTGGCTCTGAGGGTCATCGTCGGAACGGTTGCGGAATGCTATTCGGTACTGGGAATCGTCCATACGATCTGGAAACCGATCCCGGGCCAGTTCGATGACTATGTGGCCAACCCCAAGAACAATATGTACCAATCCCTTCACACTACCGTAATCGGGCCGAGCGGGGAGCCTCTCGAAATCCAGATACGGACGAGGGAGATGCACTGGCTGGCAGAATACGGAATTGCGGCTCATTGGCATTACAAGGAACCGGGTACCAGGCTCAACGAGATGGACCAGCGCCTGGCCTGGGTCCGCCAGGCCCTGGAGGGACAGGGGGAAAGTCCCTCGGAGTTCATGGAAAACCTGAAAGGGGACGTCCTGACATCAGAGGTCTTCGCCTTCACGCCGAACGGCGACGTTGTCTCGCTCCCCACGGGATCCACCCCGCTTGATTTTGCCTACCTGATCCATACCGAGGTGGGCAATAAGTATGTCGGTGCAATGGTGAACGGGAAGATTGTCCCTATCGACTACGAGATACAGAACGGGGAGATCGTCCGGATCCTGACTTCCCCGCAGGGTAAACCGTCGCGGGATTGGCTCAAGATTGCCAGGAGCAGTAAGGCTCGATCCAAGATTCGGGGCTATTTCAGGCAGATCGAAAGAACAGAGCGGGAAGAACGTATCCTGAAGGGGCGCGAGCTACTTGAGAGGGAACTGCGCCGCAGGGATACGGGACTCGAGTGGAGTGCACCGGCGATGTCGGGTGCACTGAACCGGGTTGCCCACGAACTGGGTTACTCGAGCGGAGAAGACGTTATCGTCGCGGTGGGGGCGAATAGCCAGAGTGCCTCGACCGTTGTTATGAAAATTCTGGAAAACCGATCCGCGCCACAGGCTGAGCCCCATATTGAAACTGCGACGACTGCAACGACTCCTGCAATGACCCGCAAGGAATTTGATACGGAGATCGTCGTCGAAGGCGCAGGTGGTGTCCTCGTTTCCCTGGCGAACTGCTGTTGTCCCGTCCCGGGAGACGCGATCGTCGGCTACGTGACCCGTACGCGAGGGATCACGATCCACCGCTCCGACTGCCGCAACGTGGAGGAAGCCAAGTCCGAAAGGGCAGTAACGGTTGAATGGGGCAGGATGATCTCCGATCGCTACACTGCACGACTCAAGGTCGAAGGGATGGATCGCTCGGGACTTTTCTCCGATGTTTCACAGGCGATCACATCCCTTGACGGGAATATCGTCGGGGTCAAGGCCAGCGTAATCGCCGCCAACCGGGCGAGGATGACCATAGAGATCAGGGTGAAGGACGTCGAACACCTCTACAGGATCATGGCGAAGCTTAATACACTGAATGGTATTATCGAAGTGTTCCGGGGGTGAGGTCACTTGAGGGCGGTTGTACAGAGGGTCTCCTGGTCCAGGGTCCAGGTTGATGGGCAGTTGACCGGACAGATTGATGCCGGATTGTGTGTCCTGATAGGAGTGACCCATGAGGATCGCGCGAATGACGTGGCCTGGATGGCGGAAAAATTGGCCAACTTGCGTGTCTTTGAGGATGAAAACGGAAAGATGAACCGCTCTGTAAGGGATATTGGAGGGGGGATCCTGCTGGTTTCCCAGTTCACTCTCTACGGGGATGCCAGGAAAGGTCGCCGCCCCTCCTTTACCTCGGCGGCTCCCCCGGGGCAGGCGGAACGCCTTTACGATGACCTCGTTCTCGCTTTGAAAACAGCGGGACTTCCCGTCCAGACAGGTGTTTTCCAGGCGATGATGCAGGTCTCGCTTTGCAACGATGGTCCTGTGACGCTTATCCTCGACAGCAAGGGAGTTTTCTAGGACGATGGAATACCGACGTTTTGCCATGGGGGCCCTTTGGACAAACGCCTACCTCCTATGGGATGCCGAAGGGGTGGCGGTCCTGGTTGACCCCGGCGGAGATCCATCCGAAGCCCTCGGTTTTGCGGAAGAAAAAGGCCTTGAAATCGAGTGGATACTCCTGACCCACGGGCATGGAGATCATATTGGGGGGCTTGATGAAGCCCGGAAAAGGTCGAGGAAGGGCGTAGCCATCCATCACGCGGATGCGACGATGCTGACAAGCCCAGAGGAGAACCTGTCGCGCTGGATGGGATCACCGGTTAAGTCGGGCGCGGCAGATAAAGTCCTGGAAGATGGGGAAATATTTTGGGCCGGCAGTATAGAGGTTCGGGTCATCCACACGCCCGGGCATACGGCAGGCAGTTCTTGTTTTCTTTTAAGAGACGGGGCAAAGGAACTCCTGGTTTCGGGAGACACCCTTTTCGCCAGGAGCGTTGGCCGGACTGATCTTCCCGGGGGGAGCGAAACGGAGTTGAAGTCTTCCCTTGTGAAACTGGCTGCCTTAGCGGATACCCTGCCGGTTTTGCCGGGGCATGGGCCGGAAACGAACCTCGGCCGAGAGAAGAAGGAAAACCCTTACTGGCCATGAGTCTTTCGAACCTGCCATTGGGGGAGCGGCCAAGGGAAAGGCTTCTCCGGATGGGTCCCGGATCGTTATCCCTCCAGGAACTGCTTGCTGTCCTCCTTAGGACGGGACAAAAGGGCACTGACGTGATGGCCCTTGCTGCGAGCCTCCTCAAGGAATATCCTGACGAGCGCGCGCTGGCCAAGACAACGGCTACGGAACTATGCGGATTTTCCGGACTTGGTTCGGCCAAAGCGGCGACACTCATTGCGGCGATCGAGCTGGGAAGGCGTAGCTGGTGTGACGGCAAGGAAAACGAAGGGGTTTCTTGGCAATCGACCCTAAAGAGCCTTGAAAAATCAATGATCCGGGAAGAGCGAGAATTCATCCTGGCTCTTTTCACCGATCGCGAAGGACGTCTCCTGGGTTCGGAGAAAGTCTCTTTCGGGGGCCTGGATGGGGCATTCCTGGATGCTCCCTACCTCTGCCGCAGGGCCGTTCGCATTGGTGCGGCGGGAGTCGTGCTTATCCACAATCATCCTGACGGGAACCCGAAGCCGAGCGATGAGGATCGTTCCCTAACAGCGTCGGTTTCAAGGCAGCTGAAGCTGCTGGGTATAGAATTGGTCGGTCATTTCGTCGTCGCTGGCGGGAGTTCCCGCCAGGTGGGCGTCCATTGAACCATGAAAGCGGGGGGAAGCCTTGTTTCGTTTATTTTCAGGATTTTTTGGCAGTGATATCGGGATCGACCTGGGTACGGTAAATGTCGTCGTCTATGTGAAGGGGAAAGGGATCGTCATCAACGAGCCCTCGGTCATTGCCGTCCGTAAATCGGTCCGGGGTGGCCGGAAGGAGATACTGGCTGTTGGAAAGCAGGCCAAGGCCATGGTCGGAAAAACGCCGGCAGGAATCGAAACGGTAAAGCCGATGAGGGAGGGTGTCATATCAGATTTCGACATGACGGAGGCGATGATTTCCCATTTTGTCCGCCTGGCGGATGACCGCAGGGGATTCTTTTCGCGTCCCAGAGTTGTCGTATCGGTTCCGGCCTGTGTCACCGAAGTTGAACGCCGGGCGGTTGTTGACGCGACCCTTTCCGCGGGTGCCCGGGAAGCCTACGTGGTAGAGGAGCCCCTTGCGGCCGCCTTGGGAGCCTGCCTTCCCATCCATGAACCGCGCGGGAACATGGTCGTCGATATCGGGGGTGGAACCTGCGAGGTTGCGGTCCTTTCAATGGGCGGAATCGTGGTGAGCAAGTCCATTAGAGGGGCCGGGGATGAGATCGACAGCGCGATCGTGAACATGATGCGCCTGAACCATAAGCTTGCCATCGGAGATGCGACAGCGGAACAAATCAAGTGCGACCTCGGGAGTGTCGTCCCCCTTGACGAGGAACTCCGGATGGAGGTCAAGGGAAGGGATCTCACCGACGGCTTGCCCCGGTCCGTTACGCTTTCATCCGTACAGGTGCGGGAAGCTATCGAACCTGTCGTCGAGAAGATCGAGGACACCATCAGGGAAACCCTTGAGCTGACTCCCCCGGAACTGGTCAAGGATATCTATGAACAAGGACTTGTCCTCGCAGGGGGAGGAGCGCTTTTGCGGGGATTGAGCCAACGCCTGTCGCAGGCTCTCAATGTCCCTGTTTTTGTCGCTGACGATCCTCTCATTGCCGTCTCCTACGGATTGGCCAAGGTCCTTGAAGACCTGGATTCCAAGCGCCCGGTCATGAGTACGGTCGAACGGGGTTCCCTTTAGGCCGGGGAGGTTGGCGATGGGGCGTACCGGGACGCGGTACTGGATTTTTTTCCTGGGAACGCTTTCCCTTAGCCTGCTTCTTGCGGCCGTTTCCCCGGGGTCGCTTCTTGTAGACAAGGCAATGGACCTGACCGGTCTGGTCATGAGAGTACCCGAGTGGCCCGCCAGGATTCTAAGAAACGCAGTTGCCAGGACGGTTGATCTCGCCGCGGGGGAAAGGGCTTTGCGTGAAAGGATCGATCGTCTCGAAAAAGAAAACCTTTCCTTGCGCGGACTTCTCCAGACAACCATCAATTTCGGCTCAGGGCCGGGAGTCCAGGAAGGGCACGTTACATTGAGGTCATCGGCTGCATGGTGGTCCGAAGTCCGGATAGACAGGGGATTCAAGGACGGGATCCGACCCGGCATGGGGGCAACACAGGACGGTGCCCTGGTAGGGAAGGTCTCTAGGGTCGAATCAAATTCGGCGTGGATCGAGCTTTTGACTTCCCCATCCCTTTACATCCCAGTCGTGGTTGAGGAAACCAGGGATCTTGGGGTCCTGAACGGGGAAGGGGACGGTAACGTCTGGTTGCTCTACGTTCCTGCGGAAAAGAATCTCAGGATAGGGATGAATCTCAGCACAGCTCTCGTTTCAGAGCAATTGCCGCCTGGTATCCCTATTGGCATAGTTTCAGGAATCGGGTCGGAGATAGGCGGGTACCGCATTTACAAGCTGAGCCTCAATGCGGATCTTTCAAGGCTTTACAAGGTCAAGGTGATCTCAGGGGGGAAACCGTAATGGCTATTGTTTGGTTTTCTCTCCTTGCCCGGGACCTCCTTCAGGTCGTTTTTTCCGGCACGGCCATTGTTCCGGATTTTACTGTTCTTGCCCTGGTCTGGATCGCGGTTTTCCGATGCGAGGACGCGACGCCGCTATTCATCCCGGCTTTTGCTACGGGCCTATTTTGGGACTTGAGATGGACAGCGCTTCCGGGGGTGACCTCGAGTGCCTATATCCTTTTAGTCGCTGGCAGCGCTTGGGCCTGGTCGCATATTCCCCCTGGCCGTAGAGGCAACCCTATCCTCTTTTTCGTCTGGGCAATTGCCGCCCATGGGTTCTCATCTTTCCTTCCAGCCCTGCTTTCCGGGCATGGTTTGGGGTTGCATTCCCCGCTCGTTTCCCAGCAGGGGATGGCCCTTGCCTGTGTCCTCGGTTTGACCGCCCTGTTCATCCGCCAAGGCCGAACACGCCATGACTAGAGAAATAGGACGCCGCTCCCAGCTAAACCTACGCTTGAGCCACCTTCGTGTCTTCATGGCCTATTCCCTTCTGGGGCTTGCCTTGTCCCTCCTTTTCTTCCAGGTTTTGAGGGGGGAACACTACTCTTTCCTTTCGACGCAGAACAAGATTCGCGTCATCAGGACTTCAAGTCCCCGAGGGGAAGTCACGGATATCCATGGAGCTCCCTTGGCCGTTAGCGTACGGACCTTTGACATCGTTGGCTATCCTCCGGACCTGAAAGAAGCCAAGGTCCTCGGCGAAGTCGCAGCTGTTCTACAGAAGCAGGGGATCCCTGCGACAGCGGAAGGGCTAGGGGAAAGCATACGAAAACAATACTGGGCCCCGTACCGACCTGTTACCGTTGCATCCAACCTGACTCTTGGGCAGGTTGCAAGCCTCGTTTCGGACCCTTTTTTCCCGAAATTCCTTTCCCCGACGCCTGTTTTCCGAAGAGTGTATCCAGCCGGCGCCCTGACCGCCCATGTCATAGGATATGTCGGTGAAGTTACCAAGGATGAAATTTTGTCCCGTGCCGAGGAGAAATACATGGTGGGAGACCTGATCGGAAAAACGGGAGTCGAACTCGTGCACGAGGGGACCCTGAGAGGGATGGCAGCGGAGGAAGCGGTCGAGGTGGATGCGGTGGGCAGGAGACGGCGGAGTTTGAGCCGGATTCCTCCAACCAAGGGGCAGGACCTTAGGCTAACCCTTGACCTGGGTGCCCAGAGGGAGGCACAGCAACTCCTCGGAGGCAAGAAAGGTGTCATCGTTGCCATGGATGTAAAGGACGGGGCAGTCAAGGTGCTCTATTCGGCACCCTCCTATGACCCGAATCCCCTTACCTGGGGGGTATCAGCCGGGGAATGGGGGCGCCTGCTAAAGGATCCGGACCGGCCGATGATGAACAGGGCGATCAGCGGAGCCTACCCGCCCGGGTCGACGTTCAAGGCTGTGCCCGCATTGGCCGCACTTGTGGAGAAAGTTGTGACCCCGCACACGACAGTTCATTGCCCGGGCCAGCTAAAGGTCGGGAACCGGGTTTTTCGCTGCTGGAAGCGGGGCGGACATGGCACAGTGAGCCTTGTGTCGGCTCTTAAGGATTCTTGTGATGTATACTTCTACCAGGTTGGGCTCTGGCTTGGGGCTGATCGACTGCTCGAGTGGTCCGGCCGCCTGGGAGTGGGGCAGGTGACGGGGATCGACCTTCCTGGTGAAGCCCGCGGAAACCTTGCAGGACGGGAGTGGAAGAAAAGACGTTTTTCCGAGTCCTGGTTCCATGGGGATACGGTCAACTATTCCATCGGCCAGGGATTCCTTCTCATGACCCCGTTGCAACTGGCCCGGGTTTATGCTGCCCTCGCCAACGGAGGGACCCTCGTCGTTCCGCATCTTTCGGCGAGTGAACATCCCCAGGGGACCGATCTCCACCTTCCCAGGGAAGCCCTTGGCTGGGTTCGGAAGGGGATGGAGGAAGTCGTCAAATCGGGGACAGGCAGGGCTTCAGGTGTTTACGGGGTGACCGTTACAGGCAAGACGGGCACGGCTCAAAATCCACATGGGGATGACCACGCCTGGTTTGTGGGGTATGCTCCTTCAGATAACCCTCGATACGTTGCGGTCGCGCTGGTCGAGGGAGGCGGACATGGGAGCTCGGTAGCCGCTCCCCTTGTCGGACAGGTTTTGGCTTACCTAGTGGGTGTCGAGCGCTGAAAGAGGGGTGTGGAGGAGATGGAAGTCGAAAGGGAAAAGGCTGCTGTCACCTTAAAAGGGGGCGCAGGCCATCTTCGCCTTGTCGTTCCTGAAGGGATCCCCGATTCCGACGTCTGGTCCGGGCTGGAAAAAACGGTCGAAGGAGCTCGTCACCTCCTGGAAGGCGGCCGTGTCGTTCTGGACCTCCAGGGAAGGCCGATCTCCAGTGCTTTTATCGGACGGCTGCTGACCGACGTGGTTTGGAAACACGGGCTGAACCTCCTATCATGGGTGAGCTTCGACAACGAGGGACTGAAGTTGCTTAGATCGGCAGGACTTGCGGTAGGAGAGCCCATGGCTCCGGTGCCCGAAATGAGGGCCGCCAGGTCTTTCCAGACGCTTCTCGTGGAGAGGTCTCTAAGGTCGGGGCAGAAAGTGGAGCACCCCGGTGATGTCTTCGTCGTCGGACACGTGAACGATGGGGCCGAAATCGTTTCGGCAGGGAACATCGTCGTTTGGGGCAGGCTGCAGGGATTGGTTCACGCTGGGGCGGAAGGCAACATTTCCTCCAGGGTCATCGCCAAGTCCTTCGAAGCGACACAGGTCAGGATCGGCCGCCTCTTCAGCACTTTTGACAGTGCGTCTCCCTGGTACGGGAAGAGCGTTCTTTTCGCAGTGGAGGGAGACACCCTGATCGCAAAGGAATTGCCTTGACCATAGCTTGAAAGAGGAGGAGGGGGCTTTATGGATCCGAGAATTATCGTCGTGACATCTGGGAAAGGCGGGGTCGGCAAGACGACAACGACGGCAAACCTTGCTGTTGCCCTAGCCAAGGCAGGTTACAAGACCGCGGCTGTTGACGGGGATATCGGGTTGAGAAACCTGGACGTCGTTCTGGGTCTTGAAAACAGGATCGTTTTCAACCTGGTGGACGTTGTCGAAGGTGCCTGCAAGCTGCAGAAGGCCATGGTACGGGACAAGCGGGTGGAAAACCTTTTCCTGCTTCCTGCCGCACAGACGCGAACCAAGGATGCGGTGAGCCCCGACCAGATGCTGAAACTCTGCGACGAACTCAGGGAAAACTTCGATATCACGCTGATCGATAGCCCTGCGGGCATAGAACAAGGGTTTCGCAACGCTGCGATTGGTGCCGACGAGGCCATCGTCGTGACGACCCCCGAGGTTTCTGCCGTCCGAGATGCGGATCGAATCATCGGCATGCTGGAATCCATGTCAAAATCCCCGATAAGGTTGGTCCTCAACCGCTTGCGACCTGCGATGGTAAAATCCGGCGACATGATCGACGTCAAGGATGTCCTCGATATCCTGGCGATTGACCTGATCGGAGTCATACCAGACGATACGGCTGTCGTCGTCTCTACGAACAAGGGAGAACCACTGACCCTGGGAGACGAATCGATAGCTGCCCGGGCCTTCTCCAACGTGGCTCGCCGCATACTCGGTGAAGAAATACCCCTCCTCGACCTGGAAGCTTCCGACCAGAAGGGCTTTTTCGGCTTTCTCCGGAAAGCCCTTGGCCTTTAGGGGGTGGATATCATGAACTTCCTTGCCCGGCTGTTCCAGATGATCAAAAAGGAAAAGTCGAAAGACACGGCAAAAAAACGCCTTCAACTGGTCCTGATCCACGACCGTACGGACATTTCCCCGGAAATGATGGAAAATCTCCGTAAGGACCTTATCGGGGTCATCAGCAATTATCTCGATATCGAGGAAGACAAGATCGAGCTTGATTTTTCGAAAGAAGAGCGTTCCGTGGCGCTTGTGGCGAACATCCCCGTCAAGAACGTCAAGAGGAGAGCGGAGCGCAGGGCGGAACCTGCATGAAACTGCGGGAGGAGAAGGGGAATATCCTACGGTTGCTGTTCGTTTCGTCTGACCGCAATCTGTTGTTTGCGACCGTGGCCCTTTTCTTCATCGGCCTTTTTTCGATCTTCAGCGCCAGCCTCGGCATGGAGAAAAACGCCGGGGCTTTCGTTGTCAGGCAGGCAATCTGGGGACTTGTCTCCTTCTCGGCTTATGCGGTGGTTTTGCGGATCGGTTACTTGCGCCTTCTTGAATTGGCCTACCGGCTTTACGGAATCGCGTTGATTCTCCTGGTGATTGTACTGGTCCTGGGACATGTCGCCAGGGGTTCCCAAAGCTGGATCGGTTTTGCAGGAATTCGACTTCAGCCTTCCGAGGTAACCAAGGTGGCCCTTGCCCTCTTGCTGTCCAAGCACCTTTGCAGGCATCCGGTGAAGAAGACGAGAGACCTGGCAGGCGTCCTGGCGCTGGCGGGGATGAGCCTCGTCCTCGTCCTGGCACAGCCTGACCTCGGGAGCGCCATCGTGCTTTCGGTCATGATCCTTACAGCCCTGTACGCAGCAGGAACACCAGTGAGCTACCTGGTTGGGCTTTGCGGTGCAGCCCTTTTGGCCATGCCGTTCGCCTGGCATTTTCTCAAGACCTACCAGCGCCTGCGACTCATGGTTTTTTTGAATCCCTATGTCGACCCTCTCGGGGCGGGTTACAACGTGATCCAGTCCAGGATCGCAGTGGGTTCGGGACGCCTGGTCGGCAAGGGGTTCATGATGGGAACACAGAGCAAGCTGGGTTTTCTCCCGGAGCCCCACACGGATTTCATTTTCAGCGTCTTTGCGGAGGAGTTTGGTTTCCTGGGCGGCATTGTCCTTCTGGCCCTCTTCTCACTCTTGCTCTGGCGTATCATCGCTGCCGGAGTCAAATCCAGGGATCTCCGCGGGAAAGTCCTTGTCGCCTCCATCGCGGGCTGGATCTGGTTCCAGGTACTGGAAGGCATGGCAATGAGCATGGGGCTTGCCCCCGTAACCGGACTTCCCCTGCCATTCCTGAGTTACGGTGGGAGCTCTCTTCTTTCGCTCGGGATTGCCTTGGGGCTCGTCCAGAGTGTTTTCGTCGAAAACCCGCGACCAGATGACGATTCTTGAGGTGAATAAAAAAGTGGAACGCCCTTTTGAGTTGAAAAGCACGTTGTGGCCCCTCCTTGCGACGGTCAAGCATCCGTCGCGGTACATCGGGCAGGAATGGGGCTCGATCGATAAAATCAGCGGGACCGAAAATTCCGCAGTACGAATCTGCCTGGCTTTTCCCGATACATACGAGGTCGGGATGAGCTTCCTGGGGTTCCAGATCCTCTATGCACTGGCGAATTCCCTTGGTGGAGTCGTGGCGGAAAGGGCCTATTGCCCCTGGGGCGACATGGAGATGTCCCTGCGCTCAGAGGGATTGCCCCTGGTTTCCCTCGAATCGGGCACTCCCCTTGGAAAATTTGACGCTGTCGGGTTCACGCTCCAGTACGAGTTGACCGCGACGAATATCCTGACGATGCTAGACCTTGGAGGCATTCCCATCAGGTCTGAGGATCGTCGCGAGGGAGACCCGCTGGTCATGGCCGGAGGTCCAGGAGGCCTTGCCCCCGAACCTCTGGCACCTTTCATCGACTTCTTTTGCCTGGGGGATGGTGAAGAACTGCTCCCGTCCGTCCTGAAAGTGATGGCCGAGACCCGCGGTTGCCACAGGGGAGAGCGCCTTTCCTGCCTCGCGGGCTTGCCAGGTGTTTACGTTCCGGCCTTCTCGACGTGCGAATTCACAGACAGGGGAGTCGAGATCAAGTCAAGGCAACAACTACCGATCAAGCGCCAGATTGTTCTCGATATGGACACCGCGTTTGCCCCGTCTTCCCTGATCGTTCCCGATACGGGAATCATCCACGACAGGGTTCCGGTGGAGGTTTTTCGTGGTTGTTCAAGGGGATGCCGGTTCTGCCAGGCTGGAATGATTTACCGGCCGGTCCGGGAAAGAAGCCCTGGAAAGGTCATCGACATCGCCAGGGACCTGCTGAAGAAGACCGGTTGGGAAGAAGTCGGGCTTGTGTCGCTATCCTCCTGCGATTACACGGGCCTGGTTCCTGTCCTCGAAACCCTCTCCAGAGAGTTAAGGGCTCCAGGGATCAAGCTGAGCCTTCCCAGCCTGCGGATGGATGCCTCTTCCGTGGAACTGGCTGCAAGCCTGGAGACGGTAAAGAGAGGCGGGTTGACCTTTGCCCCGGAAGCAGGAAGCCAACACTTGCGGGATGTCATCAACAAGGGAATAGACGAGGAAGATATCCGCACGACCCTGGAAGCCCTCAGCGAACATGGCTGGGACAGGGTGAAACTTTATTTCATGGTGGGCCTCCCGACGGAAACGGAGACCGACCTGCAGGGAATCCTGGACATTTGCAGGGAAGCTTTCGGGATCCTGAGGAAGCGCCACCGAAGAGCCGAGGTGTCCGTTTCCGTCAACGGATTCATCCCGAAGCCGCACACGCCATTCCAGTGGGAACCTCAACTACCTTTTCTGGAAACCGAATCCCGTTGCCGGTGGCTTAAGGGGAAACTTGGGAACCCACGGATCTCGATGAATTATCACGATCCGAGACAGGGCTATGTCGAAGGGGTTTTCGCGAGGGGGGATCGCCGCCTTGCGGATGTGATAGAGAGAGCCTGGAGAAACGGGTGCCGTTTCGACGGATGGACGGAGACATTCCGTTTCGATACCTGGATGCAGGCTTTCGAGTCGGAGGGGCTGGATCCGGCGGATTACGCCAACCGCAGCCGGCAGGAGCACGAATCTTTTCCATGGGATCATATCGATACTGGAGTGAGCCGTGATTTTCTTTGGCGTGAAAGGGGAAAGGCGTTTTCTGCAGCAACGACGCCGGATTGCAGAACCGGAGGGTGCCAATCATGCGGTTTCTTGTCGTCAGAGTGTCCCCGCCTTGATGGGGAGGCCAATCGATGAGCCGGATCCGTTTCCTCTTTTCCAAGAGGGGATTGGCTGCCTTTGTTCCTCATGTGGAAATGCCTCCCCTCATTGCCCGATCCGCCAGGAGGGCAGGAATGGAAATCCTCCAGACGGAGGGATTCTCCCCGCATCCGAAAATTAGCCTCGGGCCTGCCCTGCCGGTGGGTGTCCCAGCTCTGGCTGAACCTGCCGAAATCTGGGTGGGCAATTGGGGTGAAGCAATGCTTGATGCCTGGCAGAGGTCCATGCCTAGGGGGTTTGAAATCCTTCGCGCGGGGCCCGTCGAAGGACCGCCCCTAAGTCGTCTCTGCAAGGCCGGAGAGTACAGGATCTTTTTCAGGGGACTCCCTCCCAGCATTGACGAGTTGACTCGGGCCATCGAACCCTTCCTGCAGGAAGAAAAAGTTCTCCATGTCCTGGAGATGGAGGAGGACTCGGCCAGGGTAGTCCTTGCCCAGCCGGATCGCTTCGGGCCAGGGCTCTTCGTCAAGGCCTTGAGGGCCGCCGGCCTCGTGGAGGGGTGGGGGGACCTGTTGATCCTGAGAACTGTAGTGGGAGCTTGGGAAGAGAGCATCGTAAAGCCTCTCGTTTAGCCTGGGGAGTGACGGGATGACGATAGAAAGACAGATTATCGCAAATGTTCTTGATTCGGAAGAAATGCGCCTGGCGATTTTGGAAGAGGGGCGCGTTGCAGAGATCTTTAGCGAGCGGATGTGGGAAACGCAAAAGGCCGGGGAAATATTCAAGGCGAGGGTGGACAGTGTCCTCCCCGGCATGAACGCATCGTTCGTGAGCCTGGGGGATGGTCGGAATGCCTTCCTTTACCTGGAGGATGCCCGTGGGATCGACATACGGGCAAACGCAGAGGTCGTCGTACAGGTCGTAAAGGCAGCCCGAAAGGGAAAGGGGGCCAGGGTCTCGGCCCGGGTTTCACTGCCCGGCCGTTTCCTGGTTTTGGTCCCGGGAGGAAGCGAAACGGGCGTTTCCAAGCGGATCCTCGACGAAGGGGAGAGAAAGCGCCTCAGGCAGATTGCCCGTGCCCTTCGCCCGACTGGGTTCGGGATCATCGTCAGGACCGTAGCCGAGGGAGTTCCCGCGGAAGCTCTCCAAGGAGATCTGGCGATGCTCCTGGAGCTTTGGCAGGAAATTTCTTCTCTGGCGGAAAGCCAGCCGGCTCCTTCCCTGTTGTACCGGGATATAGGGCTGGTGGGACGGATCCTGAGGGATGAACTCAACGGGGATGTTTCCGAGATCGTCGTCGATTGTCCCGAAGAATACGAAAAAGTTGCAGCCTATGTCCGCGATTTCTTTTCCGAGCGGACACCGCAGGTCGAGCTTTACGCGGGATCCGTTCCAATCTTCGAGTTTTACGGCATAGAGAAGGAATTGGCTGCCGCATTGGAACGCAAGGTTTGGCTGCCCTCGGGAGGGACCCTTGTGGTAGACCAGGCGGAGGCCCTGACCGTCATCGACGTGAACACCGGAAAGTACGTCGGGGTGACGAACCTCCGGGAAACAGTCCTTAAGACAAATCTCGAAGCTGCGGAGTCGATCTACCGGGTCCTGCGCCTGAGGTCGATCGGCGGCATTGTGGTTGTTGACTTTATCGACATGGAATACGAGGAAGACAAGAACGCCCTCCTGCAGCGACTTGAGGAGCTCTTCCGGCATGATCGCTGCAAGGCCCGGGTTTACGGGGTGACCCAGCTCGGACTCGTGGAGATCACGCGCAAACGGGCCCGGGGGGATCTCAAGGGGGCCTTCACGCGCAGTTGCCCGTTCTGTTCGGGGAACGGATGGGTACTCAAGGAGGACACCGTGTCCCTATCGGTCAAGCGATTCCTGAGGAAGGTGTGCCGCTCAGGAAAAGCAGAGGCCCTGATCCTCGAGCTTTATCCAGCCGTGGCCCGGCATATTGTCGAAAATTATATCGAGGCCTGGGAGGAAGAATTCGGGAGGAAAATATTCCTCAGGGAGATGCCTGGATTCCCATGGGAGAAATTCCGCCTTGATTTCCAGGGGTCCATGACGCAGGCGGAACACAAGGTCAATGTATATCGCCCAGCTTCAACTTAAGGGATTCAAGAGTTTCGGGGGTGACCACGACCTTTCCCTGTCACCGGGCTTGACCTGCATCGTTGGGCCCAACGGGAGCGGCAAGAGCAACCTGCTGGACGCCATGCGCTGGGTTCTTGGGGAAGGGGCACCATCGGACCTAAGGATTTCACGGCAGACAGATCTTCTTTTCCAGGGTAGTGCAAGCGTCCCCTCGTGCAGGGAAACCGAAGTGGCCGTGAGGCTCCTCGCGGGCAAGGACGGATGCCTGATCCGGAGGAAGGTGGACCGGGAAGGGGCGGCCTCTGTCACAGTCAATGGAAACCGTGTGCGTCTCCAGGACCTGGAACAGGTCAAGAGGGACTGGGGGCTGGAGGGTGTCCGCTTCGCTTTCATCGGGCAGGGAGAGATCTCCGAAATCATCCAGCAAAAGCCTCTCCAGCGGAGAATGCTGCTGGAAGGGCTCTTCGGCATAGATCTTTACCGCAGGAAGCGCGAAGAAGCGGTCGATCGCCTTAAGCGGGCCGAGGAAGAGTTGCTACGCCTTGCAACCCTCTTGTCGGAACTTTCCGCCCGTCGCAATGAAATTGCCCCGATGGTCGAAAAAGCGAGGAAGGCCAAGGAGGTTCTGACGGCCCTGGAAGACCAGAGGCGAGTGTTTTACTGGTTGCGAAGGGAACGCTCGGAATCTGCCCTCGAGTCCCTCCGTAACCGCTGCTCCCTGCTGGAACGGGAACAGGCAACCCACGCTTTTTGGAGCGAGGGCTGGACACGCAGGAGAGAACTTCTAGAGCGGAATCTCGCCACTGTCCAGGAAGAGATGGAGTCTTGCCGGGAAGAAGGAAACGTTGCTTTCCAAGCCCTCCAGGGAACGCTTCGCCAGGCGGCTTCCCTCGCTTCGGCCCTCAGGAGGGACAGGGACCAACTCAAGGAAGCGCAAGCGGAGTCCCTGAGAAAACGCGCTACCCTACTGGACCTGGAAAGGGAGGAAAGGACCCAGCGTGACCTGGCGGAATCCCTTGAAGCTGAACTTTCCGAAAAGCGTGCCGCAGCAAGGGCGGCCAGGCAGGCAAGGTTGCAGCGGCAGGAAGAACTTGAAAGGCAAAATAACGCTCGAAAGGCTCTTTCTCGAAAAAAGGCGGAGCAGGATTCCGCAACAGAGTCGTTAAAAGTTTGCCTGGAGGGCTTGGGCCGTCACTATTGGGCCCTTGTCGAAGAAAAGAGGAAGGCAGGCACGGGGGCTTTGCGCCTGGGGGAGGCTTTGGTCAAGGCCGAGCGATCAGCCGCAGAAAGCCTGAATCAATGCGAGGCGGCAATCGAGTTCCACTCGGCTGCATTTGCCGCCTCCCAGAAAGCTGCTGCTGATATTGCGAGGCATCGAAAACAGGTGAGCCAGCTTGCCTCGGAATTGGAAAGCCTGAGCCAGAAAATGGATGGGCAAGCCTTTCCGCGCCCAGTCCAGTTTCTCATGGCAGCGGCGAGGCTGGGCCGGATTTCGGCTTCTCCTCTTCCTGTCATCGAGGCATTCGAATGTCCCCCCCGTTTCGAAAAGGCCCTCGAATCCTTTCTGGGGGCAAGGCAGTTCTGGCTCTTGGTAAAAGACATGGATGAGGCTCGCCTCTGCATCGAGGGTCTCCGGCAGGCAAGCGCCGGCCGGGCGACATTCCTTCCCCTGGAACGATGTCGCCCCTTGAGGCCGGTTCGGGAAGTTGAACCGAAAAACGAGCCGGGAGTCCTGGGTTGGGCAATCGACCTTCTCGGGATCGCCGAAAAGTGGAAAAAAGCCATGGGGCATATTTTAGGTGATCTCCTCCTCGTGGAGGACTACGATACTGCGGCCCGTCTCGTGAGACGCCACCCGAGGCTTGCTGTCGCCACGTTGGAAGGCGATGTCTTCATGCCTGGCGGGTCCGTGAGCGGAGGAAGCCAGAAAAGCGGTTCGGGAGTCATCGAACTACGCCGGCGCAGGAAACAGCTAGAAGCCTCGCTGGAAGAGGCGCATAACGAGGCCGATCGCCTTCAGTCCATTTTGTCCGAGGCTGAAAGCCTGGAGATCAGGACGGCGGCCGAGAAAGAGGAACTGTTCGACAAGCGAAGGGAAGCGGAGGATAACCTGCGCCTGCTGAAGGGTGAAAAAGACCGGGTCGATAGGGAAGATTTGCGCCTGCAGGAAGCCGGGACGAAAACCCTGGAAGCCCTTTCGGGAGCGGGGCGGTCATTCGGGGAACTTTTCCTCGAACGAAAAAAGACAGTAACCCTCTTGCGCTCCATGGAAAAGGGCATTGAGGACCAAACCCCTGAGGAAAATATTTCGAACCTTGAAAACGAGGTCCTCCTTTCAGAGGAAAGGAGGCGAGGGGCCCTGGAATTGCTGGGTAGGGTAGAGAAGGAAAAAAAGGGTGTCCTTGAGGCCTTGAAAAGGGCTGAAGAGGAGGTCGCAGGGCGTGGGCGGACACTCGATAAGCTCCTGGTGGATTTGTCCGACCTGGGGAAGCGTTATCTCTCCTTCTGGGAACAGGGAAGGGAGATAAGGATGCGTGAAAGCGGCCTTTCCGCTCGAGCCGGGAGGAACAGGAAGGATCTCGTTCGTGTCGTTGCCAGGGAAGGCAGGGCACAGGAAGCGTTTCGCCGCTGCCGGACCCGTTTCGGGGAACTCGAGCGGGAAATCCTTGAAGCTGCAAACAGCCTGGCGGAACTCGCGGGGGAATGGGAGGAAAAGTTCCCTTATCCCGGCAAAGGCGCCGGAGGGGAAACTGATTTGGAGGATGTGAAACGGGCGATCCGGAACGCAGAGAAAACCCTTAGGGCGATGGGGGACGTGGAGATGGGCGTCCTTTCCGAAGAAGAATCGCTCAGGGAACGAACGACTTTCCTATCGGAACAGTGTGCCGACGTGAGAGAAGGCATCCGCACCCTACAGGAATTTATCGCTGAGACCGATAGCCAGGCTTCACGAGTGTTCAGCCTGGCCATGGAAGGGATTGATCGTCGTTTCGACACCCTCTTCCAGCGCCTCTTCGGTGGTGGGGAAGCCCATCTGGAAATCGAAGGGGAGGGGGAGGGCTGGGAGGCGGGTGTTGAAGTGACGGCACGGCCACCGGGCAAGCGCCCCCAGGGATTGGCCCAGCTTTCGGGCGGGGAGCAGTCCCTCTCGGCGATTGCCCTCCTGTTCGCGGCGATGGAAGAAGCCCGTGTTCCCATCGCGATCCTGGATGAAGCAGATGCCGCTCTCGACGAGGTTAACCTTCGGCGTTACGTGGACCTCGCGGGAGAATATGCCCGGGACCTGCAGATCCTCGCCATGACCCACCGTAGAACGACGATGGAAAAAGCGGATGTCCTCTATGGAGTCACGCTCTCCGAGCCCGGGCTATCGCAGGTTGTCGGGGTTCGCATGGAGGATTGGGCATGAGCAAAACGACGCGCGACGATATCCTGTACGGCGAATTAAGCCTCCTCCAGCCCGAGGAAGGCCCCCGTGTCTCCGTGGACACAGTGCTGCTCTCGGCTGCAGCCAGGTTGAGAAAAGGCGAAAGAGTCCTGGAATTGGGATGTGCCCACGGAGCAGTCCTGCTCATTCTTGCCCGGAAATACCCGCAAGTTTCCCGGTTAGATGGCCTCGAGATCCGCAAGGACCTCGCAGAAATGGCCATGGAGAACGCCAGGACCAATGGCCTCGATCACCGCACGGCGTTTACCTGCGGGGACCTAAAGGAAATCAGGAACCTTTACCCGGCAGGATCCTTTGACGTGGTTCTCATGAATCCCCCATATAACGATCCCGGGAAAAGCCGTGTCAGCCCCAATTCGATCAAGGCCGTGGCCCGCCATGGGACCGCCTGTACCCTTTCTGACGTGGTGCGGGCAGCGAATTTCCTGTTGAAGCCCAGGGGAAGGTTTTATCTCGTGCTGAGAGCGAGTCGCGCTGCGGAAGCCCTGGGCATTTTCAGGGAGGGAGGGCTGGAACCGAAACGGATCCGGTTTGTCCACCCCAACCCAGGAAAGGATGCCTCCGTGTTCCTTCTGGCCGCCATGAGGGGAGGAAAGCCGGGACTACTGGTCGCCCCGCCGCTTTTCATTACGGACGAGTGTGGGGATTACACTCCGGAACTCCTTGCCGCTTATCGCCTGGAGGCTCCGCCATGCCTTTGATCCTTGTCCCGACACCGGTCGGGAACCTTGAGGACATTACTCTCAGGGCGATTCGAGTGCTGAAAGAAGCGGATCTCGTCGCTTGCGAAGATACGCGGAGAACCCTGCGCCTTCTAAACCACCTTGGGATACGGGTTCCCCTGGTTTCCTCCCATGAGCATAACGAGAAAGAAAAGGCGCCATTTTTGCTGAGGGCGCTGCTGGAAGGGAAGAAGGTCGCTCTGGTTTCGGATGCAGGAACTCCCGGAATTTCAGATCCTGGAGCCCACCTTGTCGGGGAGGCCATTCGGGAGGGAATCCCCGTGGAGGTTCTGCCCGGTGCCACGGCACTCATCCCGGCCCTTGTCCTTTCAGGTCTTCCTACCCATACGTTTCATTTTGCCGGTTTTCTTCCCCCGCGCAGGGGCGATCGGCAAAAGAGGCTCCATCTCCTGCGAGAAATCCGCTGTACCCTCGTCTTCTATGTTTCACCCCATCGGCTACAGGGTGAGGTTTCCGATTGCGCCCTCGTCCTGGGAAACCGACCGGCGGCACTGGTTCGCGAACTGAGCAAGGTTCACGAGGAAGTCCTGAGGATGGGTCTTGACCAGCTGGCGGAAAGGGTCCTGTCTCCAATGAAGGGCGAGATGGTCCTTGTCGTTGGAGGGGCAACGGAAGATCCCAAAAGCGTAGGCGAAGATGGCGAGGGTTCCTGGGAGGCCTATGCCCGCCAGGTCCTCCGCAAAGGCTTGTCGATACGGGATGTTGTCAAAACGGTCCACGAGCGCTATGGTATTTCGAAAAATTGCGCCAAGGACTTTTTGATCAAAACGGTTTCCGAAGATGAGGATTCAATATCCCAGATAGACGATGAACAAGCGAAGAGGAGGCAAAGAGAAGATGAATAGAGAACCGTTTTACATCACGACCCCCATCTACTATGTCAACGATGTCCCGCATATCGGGCACGCATACACGACGATTGCAGCCGACGTGATTTCCCGTTACCGGCGGATGATGGGGCAACCCGTTCTTTTCGCCACGGGCACGGACGAGCATGGGCAAAAGATCCAGCAGGCTGCCGTGCAAAAGGGGCTTACGGCGCAGCAACTCGCGGACCAGACCGTGGAAAATTTCAGGAAACTCTGGAAAACACTCGATATCTCCAACGACGACTTTATCCGTACCACGGAAGAGCGACACGGGAAGGTCGTTACGGCAATTTTCGAGAAACTCATCGCCCAAGGGGACGTCTACAAGGGGACTTACGAGGGGTGGTACTGCGTTCCCTGCGAAACCTACGTTCCCGAGGCCCAGATGGGGGAGGGGAAGACCTGCCCTGACTGCAAGCGGCCACTGGAACGGATGACCGAGGAAAGCTACTTTTTCCGGATGTCGAAATACGCGGAACCTCTCCTGCGCTTCTACGAGGAGCATCCTGACGCGATCCTGCCCCGTACCCGCTACAACGAGATCGTCAGTTTCATCAAGGGTGGACTGAGGGACCAGTCCATTTCGAGAACGACGCTGGAATGGGGGATCCCGGTCCCGGGAGACGAACGCCACGTCATCTACGTCTGGTTTGATGCCCTGATCAACTACCTGACCGTCTGCGGATACCCCGATGACGAGGCGAAATGGAAAAAATTCTGGCCGGTGGTTCGCCACCTGGTAGGCAAGGATATCATCCGTTTCCATTGCGTCGTCTGGCCAGCCATGCTTCTTGCCCTGGGAGTCAACCCGCCCCGCCAAGTCTTTTCCCACGGCTGGTGGACGGTCGAGGGGGAAAAGATGTCCAAGTCCAGGGGCAACGTGGTGGATCCGTTCGAGATGGTCGACCTCTACGGCCAGGATGCCTTTCGGTATTTCCTCCTCAGGGAAGTTCCCTTCGGGCTGGACGGGGATTTCTCGGAGAACGGCCTTGTCCGCCGGATCAATTCCGACCTGGCAAACGACCTGGGGAACCTGCTGAACAGGACCCTGCAGATGATCGAGCGTTTCAAGGGGTGCACGGTGAACGGGTGCGGCATTGCCGATGCGCTTGACCTTGAAATGGCCAAGTTGGCTTCNNGCTTCGGACACGAAGGAGAGCGTCGCAGAAAAGATGGCGGAGTTCGCCTTCGACGAAGCCCTGAAGACCATCTGGACATTCGTTTCCAGGATGAACAAGTATATCGACGAAACGGCCCCGTGGAAGCTCGGGAAGGACAACGATCCCCGCCTGGATTCGGTTTTGGGGACCCTGTACCAGGCCCTCGTGCAGATTTCGCTCCTCGTCGCCCCCTTCATGCCGGGAACTTCCCGCCGCATGTGGGACCAGCTTGGCCTGGACGGCGATCCGAACAGTGTCCTTTTCGAGGATTACCCGTGGGGTTTCCTTCCCGAGGGCACCTCGATCAAGCGCGAGGAAATCCTCTTTCCCCGCATTGACCTGAAGGCCTGGGAAGCGGACAGGGCGGAGCGGGAAGCGAAAAAGAACCTGCTTCCGGATCCCGGCGAACACGAGGAAGAGGTTTCCGTCGAGGAATTCCGGAAGATTGAGTTGCGAACCGCCAGGGTCCTCGGCGTCGAACCGGTTCCCAACGCCAACAAGCTTTACAAGCTTGACCTTGACCTGGGATACGAGAGAAGGACGATCGTTTCAGGCATCCGCGAGTTTTACGAGCCTGAAGATCTCGTTGGCCGGGAGATTATCGTCATCTGCAACCTGAAACCGGCTAAACTCAGAGGCGTCGTCAGCAACGGCATGCTGCTTGCGGCGGAGAGTCCGGACGGGAAGGAACTTGCCCTCCTGACGCTCGACAGAAAGATTACTCCCGGCAGCCGGATTCACTGACCGTCTGCCTCCGCTGAACGATCTCCCCCCTGGGGATACGGCCTGGACATCGCGGGCAGCAACAGGCCCGCGATGCATTTTTGGAGGACCTGATGCGACTAGTCGACAGCCATTGCCATCTCAACATGAAGGAACTTTCAGCCACCCTGGAAACAGTCCTGCGTTCTGCCCGTGAGGCGGGGGTCCTGCGCCTCCTCGTTGCAGGATTTGACGAGCCCTCAAGCGGAGAAGCCGTCAACCTGGCAAAAAAGTACACCGGTGAAGGGGTTTTTGCCGCAGTGGGGATTCACCCACATGACGCGAAGGCCTGTCCCGGGGGAGAAATACCCGGGAGCCTCGCGGCCTGGGCCCTTGACGGCCGGGTTGTGGCTATTGGCGAGACGGGCCTTGATTTTCATTACGATCATTCTCCCAGGGAGGTGCAGGGGGAGTGTTTCCGCCAACACATCGACTTGGCCGTTAAGTTGGGAAAACCACTGGTCGTCCATGTGAGGGAGGCTTACGACGAGGCCCTGGAAATTCTCCGCGGAGAGAACGCGGATCGTTGCAGAGGGGTGATCCACTGCTTTGCCGGGGAGTGGCGCCATGCTGTGAAAGCCCTGGATCTCGGCTTTTTCATCTCCTTTGCGGGTCCCGTGACTTTCCCACGCTCGAGTGCCCTGAGGGAGGTCGCGGCAAAAGTCCCTCTGGATTGCCT
The DNA here is from genome assembly GCA_002432945.1 of Synergistaceae bacterium UBA5827. Classification (GTDB taxonomy): domain Bacteria; phylum Synergistota; class Synergistia; order Synergistales; family 79-D21; genus 79-D21. The sequence goes on along the minus strand of DJHE01000019.1, from coordinate 97,858 downwards.
GCTCTGCGAGACGGATTCCCCGTACCTGGCGCCCCAGCCGTGGAGAGGGAAAAGCAACCAACCTGCCTACGTCACGGCCATCTACGAAGCAATCGCGGCAGTACGAAAAATCCCAGCCGCGGAACTTGCCGAGGCGGTCTGGCAGAATGCCGCCAGGCTTTTCGGATGGGAGGCAGGAGATGTTTGAGTTCCGTCTTGAAGCGCGCTGCAAAGTGACAGGGGCGAGGGCGGGAACCTTGGCCACTCCCCATGGGATCATCGAAACCCCGGTTTTCATGCCCGTAGGGACCCAGGCAACGGTCAAGGCCATGACGCCTGGCGAACTCGCGGGAATGGGCTCCCGGATCATCCTCTCCAACACCTACCATCTCTACCTCAGGCCGGGGTCAGGCCTCATCAGGGAAGCGGGCGGGCTTCACCGGTTCATGGACTGGGATGGGGCTATCCTGACCGATAGCGGGGGCTTCCAGGTTTTCTCGCTTTCCGACCTCCGCAAGGTGACCGACGAAGGGGTGACGTTTCGCTCCCACCTCGACGGTTCCTCGCATTTCATGACCCCGGAAATGGCGGTTTCGATTCAGGAAGAACTGGGAAGCGACATCGCCATGTGTTTCGACGAGTGTGTTCCCTACCCCTCTTCCGAAGCGGCCTCAATGGAGGCTGTACTAAGGACGACCCGATGGGCCCAGCGATGCAAGGCAGCCCATGGGAGTGTGGACCAGGCCCTGTTCGGCATCGTGCAGGGATCCGTCTTTGAAGCCCAACGCCTTCGGTCGGCAGAGGCCCTTATGGGGATCGGCTTTGACGGCTACGCCATCGGGGGCCTCTCTGTAGGAGAACCCCACGCGGAAATGTACCGGATCCTGGATGTATTGAACCCGGTCCTGCCGGTGGATCGCCCCCGCTACCTGATGGGGGTCGGGTTGCCTTCAAACCTGGTGGAGGGGGTAACGAGGGGAATCGACATGTTCGATTGCGTCCTGCCGACACGAACGGGCAGGAACGGCACGGTTTTCTTTTCCGGAGGCCGCCTTAACCTCAAGAATGCGGCCTTCGCCCGTGATTTCGGCCCTATAGACCCCGAGTGCGACTGCATGGTCTGCCGCCGTTTCACCAGGGCCTATCTGAGACATCTCTACAAGTCGGGCGAGATATTGGCCGCGAGGCTTTGTTCGTGGCATAACCTCCATTTCCTCGTGCATCTCATGAAACAGGCCAGGGAGGCGATTCTGGCAGGGCGATTCCCCGAATTCCGCGAGTCCTTCCTCGCCCGGTTCGGAGAAGGGGGCCCCGTTTCATGAGGGCAAAAATACTGGACGTCCAATCCGGCACTTCCGAAGGAGCCTTGCAGGAAGCAGCAGCGGTCCTGAGGGGGGGAGGCCTCGTCGTCTTCCCTACGGAGACGGTGTATGGCCTGGGGGCGAACGCCCTTGACGAGAAAGCCGTGCTGCGGATCTTCGAGGCAAAGGGAAGACCCGCCGACAATCCCCTTATCGTCCACGTGGCAGAAGTTTCCGGGGCGGAGAGAGTCGCCTTTGTGCCGAGGTTGGGGTATCTCCTAATGGACCGATTCTGGCCGGGGCCTCTAACTCTTGTCATGCCTGCCTGCCCGGTCGTACCCCCTTCCGTTACCGCAGGGCTTTCGACCGTAGCTGTACGAATGCCGGCCCAGCCCGTGGCCCTCGAATTGATCCGCCTTGCGGGAGTGCCCGTGGCGGCACCCAGCGCGAACCTGAGCGGACGGCCGAGTCCAACGGATGCCCAGGCAGTGGAGGAAGACCTGGGCGACCGGGTGGAAATGATCCTTGACGGGGGGCCCACGCAGGTGGGGGTTGAATCGACGGTACTTGACATCACGGGGGAAAAGGCCGTTTTACTGCGCCCCGGTGGTGTTTCGATAGAAGCCCTGGAGGAATTCCTGTGCTACCGTCCCTTCCTGCCCGGTGAAGATGGGGCGGCTACTCGCCGTTCCCCCGGTACTCGTTACCGGCATTATGCGCCGCGGGTTCCCCTTTTTCTACGCGAGGACGAATCGGTTTGGGAAAAGATCGAGGCTTGGGATCCCTCCAAAAGGGCCTACGTTGGAATTCGTGCCCCCGGTGCCTCTTTTGCCTTCGTCCGCCTCTTCCCGGATGCCGAGTCCTACGCCCGCGGACTATTTTCCGCCCTGCGGGAACTCGAAAGATCCGGCGCCTGCGTGATCGTGGCCGATTGGCCGGGAGAAGCCCGGGTAGGGCTCGCTCTCAGGGATCGGCTACGAAGGGCTTCCGGCGGGTCTAACATGCCCGAATAGCGAAGGGCCCTTGCCAAAAAGAGATCGGGTTGCTAAAATCCCGTTTGTTGGTTTCGATGTCGGGGTGGCGGAATTGGTAGACGCGCTAGACTCAGGCTCTAGTGGGCATTAGCCTGTGGGGGTTCAACTCCCCCCCTCGACACCATAAAAACTGGAAGAAGTTCCATGTCAGGTCGTGCCTGTCTGTTGACATTGCGCGGCCTTTTTGCTATTATGCCCCTTCGTCACCTCTAGGATTGTCCCCATAAACCCCTTAAGGGAGGTCGTAACTCCCATGACAGTTTTTGCCCCCTCAAAGAAGCACATTCAGCGCCGTGTTTTTGGGAGAGCCAAGGATCTCATTGATCTACCCGATCTTGTAGAGGTCCAGAGGAATTCCTACCGATGGTTTTTCCAGGCCGAAACAGAGGCGGATTCCCGCGAGGCCCAAGGCCTCCAGGAAATCCTGGCGGAGATTTTTCCCATTGAGAGCTACGACGGATCCTTCGCGCTCGAGTTCGTTCGCTATTTCGTGGACGAATCCCCGATCATGGAGGAGGAAGCGCGACAGCGGGACCTGACCTGGTCCATGCCTGTCCGTGCAACGATCCGTCTGGTGAACCGGAAGAACGGAGAAATCAAGGAAGAGGAGATATACCTCGGGGATTTTCCCGTCATGACGGACCGGGGAACGTTCATCGTCAACGGGACCGAGCGAGTGGTGGTCAACCAGCTGGCACGGTCGGCAGGCGTTTACTTCAGCGCGGACACCACCGTTCCTGGAGGAGAGTCGTATGCAGCCAAGGTGATCCCCGACAGGGGCGCCTGGCTCGAGTTTGACCTGACTCCCGGGGACGTCTTGTCCGTCAATATCGACAACCGCAAGAAGATCCCCGTTACGATGCTCCTTAAGGCCTTCGGGGCCACGAGCGACGAAGAGATACTGAAGCTGTTCGGGGCCGCTCCCGAGCAGATCGACCTCGTGGAACTCCATGAAGAGGCCAGGGGTCGCCTCCTTGCGGAAGCGGTTCTCGACAAGGAAGGGCAGGTCCTGATCCGCCGCAACGACCGGTTGACGAAAGAACACCTGGAACAGCTATTCGAAATGGGAATGACCAAGGTTTGGGTCTGGAGCGTCGACAACGCTATCGCAGCTACGTTGGAAAGGGACACTTCCCGCTCCGGGGAAGATGCGGTCCTTGAACTTTTCCGCCGCCTTCGCCCCAACGAGCCGGCCCGGATGGAGAACGCCCGGGAGTATGTGTACGGACTCTTTTTCGATACCCGACGGTATAATCTGGGCCGCGTCGGCCGCTATAAGCTAAACAAGCGACTTGGCCTTGAAATCCAGGAAAACCAGCGTCTCTTGACCATTGACGATGTCGTTGCCATTATCCAGGGGATTCTCAGGCTCCGTAATGCCGAGGAAACCGAAGACGATATCGACCATCTCGGAAACAGGAGAGTCAGGGCCGTTGGCGAACTCCTCCAGAACCAGGTCCGCATCGGCCTGCTGAGGATGGAACGTATCGCCAAGGAACGGATGACCACCCTGCCCGATCTGACAAACGCCACGGCGAAGGACCTTATCAACGTTCGCCCCATCTCCGCCTCATTGAGGGAATTCTTCGGGTCCGCCCAGCTTTCCCAGTTCATGGACCAGACCAACCCCCTGGCGGAGTTGACTCATCGGCGCCGACTCTCGGCCCTGGGCCCCGGCGGGCTCAGCCGCGAGCGGACGGGGTTCGAAGCCCGCGACGTTCATTACACCCATTACGGCCGCGTCTGCCCCATCGAGACACCTGAAGGGCCGAACATCGGTCTTGTGACATCCCTGGCGACCTATGCCCGAATCAACGAATACGGGTTCCTCGTGACCCCCAAGCGGCGCGTCGTGGATGGGCTTGCCACCGACGAGATCGTCTATCTCTCCGCGGACGAGGAGGACGAGTTTTTCGTCGGTAGGGCAAATACCCCGATGGACAGGGAAGGCCGGATAACGGGTTCGGACGTCCATGTCCGCTTCCGGGGCGTCATCGAGACCGTGGAGCCGAGCCGGATACACTTCCTGGATGTTTCCCCGAAGCAGATCGTTTCGATCTCGACCGCTCTCATCCCGTTCCTGGAGCACGATGATGCGAACCGCGCCCTCATGGGATCCAACATGCAACGCCAGGCGGTTCCCCTTGTTCTTCCCCAGGCGCCGATCATCGGCACGGGAATCGAGCACCATATCGCGAAGGATTCAGGATGCTGTGTCCGGGCCCGCAAGGCGGGGACGGTTACCTTCGTGGACGCCAACCGCATCGAGGTCCGTTCTGACGGAGGGACCCTCGATGCCTATAACCTGACGAAGTTCCGCCGTTCCAACCAGGGAACGGTGATTCACCAGCGCCCCATCGTTTCCTCAGGGGATCGGGTGGAGGCAGGCGCGATCATCGCGGATGGCCAGTCGGTGGAAAATGGCGAACTTGCCTTGGGGCGAAACGTCCTGGTGGCCTTCGTTTCCTGGGAAGGCTATAACTTCGAGGACGCGATTCTACTGAACGAGCGTCTTGTCCAAGAAGACCACTATTCTTCCATCCATATCGAGGAATACGAGGTCGAGGCGCGAGACACGAAGCTTGGACCCGAGGAGATCACAAGGGATATTCCGAATGTTGGGGAAGATGCCCTGAAAAACCTCGATGAGAACGGTATCGTCAGGGTCGGGGCAGATGTCCGGGCAGGAGACATTCTTGTGGGGAAGGTAACCCCCAAGGGAGAATCGGACCAATCCCCGGAGGAAAAACTCCTGCGGGCGATTTTCGGCGAAAAGGCGCGGGAAGTCAGGGACACCTCCATGCGAGTGCCCAACGGAGAAGGCGGCAAGATCGTTTCAGTCAAGCGCCTGACCATTGACCAGAACAGCGATGACCTGAGCCCCGGGGTGAACGAGGTCGTCAAGGTGTACGTGGCCCAACTCCGGAAAATTTCCGAGGGAGACAAGATCGCCGGACGTCACGGGAACAAGGGGGTCGTCTCGAAGATCCTTCCCGTGGAAGATATGCCCTACCTCCCAGACGGGACCCCGGTTGACGTGGTCTTGAGCCCCCTGGGGGTTCCCAGCCGCATGAACCTCGGGCAGGTCATGGAAACCGTCATGGGTTTCGTTGCCGTTCACAATGGGTGGAAAGTGTCGACTCCCGTCTTCGAGGGGGCGAACGAACAGGATATCTTCGACGGAGTCAAGATGCTTTCCGACGGTGCGTATCCCGAAATGGCCGAGGATGGACGCATCACCCTCTATGACGGCCGGACGGGAGAAGCCATGGAAAACAAGGTCACCGTCGGCTACATGTACATGCTCAAGCTGATCCATCTTGTCGATGACAAGATACACGCCCGTTCCATCGGTCCCTACAGCCTTATCACGCAGCAGCCTTTGGGCGGCAAGGCACAGTTCGGCGGGCAGCGTTTCGGGGAAATGGAAGTCTGGGCCCTCGAAGGTTACGGAGCCGCCCATATCCTCCAGGAAATCCTTACCGTCAAGTCCGACGACATTCGGGGGCGCTTGAAGACCTACGAGAGGATCGTCAAGGGGCAGAATCTCACCAAGCCCGGCGTTCCGGAGAGTTTCAGGGTCCTTGTGAAGGAACTTCAGGGGCTCGCGCTTGACGTCGAGATCATGTATGACGATGGAACGATCGGTGAGGTACTGCTGGATGACGAGGACGAGGAAGTTGCCGTGCAGGGGGCGTCCCGGCCTCGTCCGCCCGTGATCGACCTGGAATCCGGGGATGAGGTTCTTCCCCCTTCTTCCGGCGGCGTCACGGAGGAAATGCTTTTCGTTGACCCGAAGGAGCTGGATTCTGCCTACGAAGAAGAGGAACCTGATGAACAGGATTTGGCCGACGAGGGGGAGGATGCGTAAATGAGCCGTCGCGAAATCGTCGGAGTCCGCATCAAGCTGGCGAGCACGGAGCGGATTCGTGAACTCTCCAGCGGAGAGGTGAAAAAGCCCGAAACCATCAATTACCGGACTCTCCGCCCCGAGAAAGACGGGTTGTTCTGTGAGAGGATATTTGGCCCCACGCGCAGCTACGAGTGCGCATGCGGAAAATATAAGCGCAGCGGTCCCAAGTACAAGGGGATTCTCTGCGACCGTTGCGGCGTGGAAGTGACCGACAACCGGGTCCGGCGAGAGAGGATGGGGCATATCGAGCTGGCCGCCCCCGTCGTCCATATCTGGTATCTTCGCGGGATCCCCAGCCGCTTGAGCCTGCTTCTCGGAACGGCGACGAAAGATCTTGAGAAAGTTGTCTATTTTGCTCCAATCCGGAGAAGAAAACCCGTCTTCAAGGTTGTCATGGAAGGGCGACGGACGGACCTGGCTCGCCGTGGTGACCTTCTGGACGCTTCCGAGGAAAGGATCCACACCCATTACGACCCGAAATTCAAGGCCGAGGAAGCCTACCGGGTCTTCCAGGTGGATGACGTCCCCGTCGACGAGGGAGATCTCGTCTCAGCCAGCCAGGTCTCTCGCTTCAAGGCGGATTACGGCGACGAGATCTTCAAGGTGGAGCCGGCCTTCCGCATTGACCTGGGCGAATCGGAAGGGCCTGGCGAGATCCTTTCTGCCACTGAGGTAGAAGATCGTGGGGGGGCACTAGCTTTCCCGGGGATCCAGAGGGCACTGGTGGGAAACCAGGAAGCCTTTGTCGTCACGGCAGTGGCCCACTTGCCGTTCCAGAAGAACGATGTTCTCGCCCTCAGCGAAATCCAGCTCTACAACCAGAAGTATCCGGGGCGATTCCAGGCCCAGCAGGAAACGACGACGATTGAAGATCCCTGTTACCTCGTCATCGACGGGGGAGAGTCCCCGTTTGTGAGGGGAGACATCATCCTGGAGCGGGAGCAGCATCTCTGTTCTGCCTATGACCGGGGATTCTCCGCCGGGATCGGCGCAGAAGGCGTCCAGCTGTTGCTGAACAAGCTGGACCTGGACGAGATGGCCGCTTCCCTGAGGGAAGAAATTTCGGAGACGACAGGCCAGAAGAAACGGAAATTGATCAAAAGGCTTCAGGTCGTCGAAGATTTCCGCAAGAGCGCGAGCAAGCCGCAGTGGATGATCCTTGAGGTCCTGCCGGTCATCCCGCCCGACCTGCGTCCCATGGTCCAGCTGGAAGGCGGCCGCTTTGCCACCTCGGACCTGAATGATCTCTACCGCCGAGTGATCAATCGCAACAATCGCCTTCGTAAGCTTCAGGAACTCCGGGCCCCGGAGATCATCATCCGCAACGAGAAGCGGATGCTCCAGGAATCGGTGGATGCCCTCATTGACAACGGCCGGATGGGGAAGGCCGTACTGGGTGCGGGAAACCGGACCTTGAAAAGCCTGAGCGACCTCCTAAGGGGCAAGAAGGGGCGTTTCCGGCAAAACCTTCTGGGCAAGCGCGTCGACTATTCCGGGCGTTCCGTCATTGTTATCGGGCCGAAGCTCAGGATCTACCAGTGCGGCTTGCCCAAGCAGATGGCCCTGGAACTGTTCAAGCCCTTCGTCATGCACAAGCTTGTTGAGAGAGGCCTTGCGCCCAACGTCAAGAGTGCCAGGCGCATCATCGAGCGCGGCCGGGACGAAATATGGGCCATTCTTGAAGAAATCATCAAGGACCACCCGGTCATGCTGAACCGGGCTCCGACCCTGCATCGGCTGGGCATCCAGGCGTTCGAGCCTGTCCTGATGGAAGGGAAGGCAATCCGCCTCCCGCCGCTGGTTTGCACCGCCTTTAACGCAGACTTTGACGGAGACCAGATGGCTGTTCACGTTCCCCTTTCACTCGAGGCCCAGGCAGAGGCACGGATACTGATGCTCTCTGCGAACAACCTTCTTTCTCCCGCCAGCGGTAAGCCGGTCGTAACCCCAACGCAGGATATCGTCCTGGGGATTTTCTACCTGACGGGGATGCGGGAGGGGCTTAAGGGGGAAGGCATGGCGTTCAGCGGTGTCGAAGACGCCCTTGTTGCGATCGATCACGGCGTCGTCCACCCCAACACGAAGGTGCGCCTGTCGTGGAACGGCGAGTGGATCGAAACCACGCCGGGGCGGGCTCTCTTCAACAGCGTCCTTCATCCGGACCTTCGCTACATCAACCGCCAGATCGGCAAGAAGGACCTGGGGTCACTTCTCGACAAGGCCTACGATAAGGTCGGGCAAGCGGCGATCGTTGATATGCTTGATGCCATCAAGATGCTCGGATACCACTGGTCGACGAAAAGCGGCATCAGCTTCGGCCTCGACTGTGCCGTCATCCCTGCCAGCAAGAAAGCGACCGTCGACGAAACGATGAAACAGGAGGAAGAGCTCTCTGCCCAGTATGGGATGGGGATCCTGACAGAAGAAGAATACCTGCGCCAGAAGGAAATCCTCTGGTCGGAGGCCGCCAGGCAGATCGCCGACGACATCGTTGCTAACATGGACCAGGTCAATCCCTTGCGAATGATGATCGATTCGGGGGCCCGAGGCAGCAAGAACCAGGTGGCGCAGATGGCCGGTATCCGAGGCTTGATGGCCGATCCTTCCGGGCGGATTATCGACTACCCGATCGTGGCCAATTTCCGTGACGGCTTGAACATGCTCGAATATTTCATCTCGACCCACGGAGCCAGGAAGGGACTTGCGGATACGGCCCTCCGCACGGCAAAGTCTGGATACCTGACAAGGCGCCTGGTGGATGTCGCCCAGGACCTGATCATTACAGAGGAAGACTGCGGAACGGACAAGGGAACAAGGATCTGCGCCCTCATCCAGGACGGGAAAACCGTTGTCCTCCTGGCGGATCGAATCGCTGGGCGAACCGCCTTGAACGACATCGAAGATCCCTCGACGGGAGAAATCCTTGTCTCGGGTGGAGACGAGATCACCCAGTCAATGGCCACGAGGATCGAGAATGCAGGGATCGAGGCGGTTTGGGTCAGGAGTCCCATGACGTGCGGCTTGCGAAACGGGATTTGCCAGAAGTGCTATGGCCGCGACCTTGCAACGAGGAAGACCGTGGCGATCGGTGAGGCAGTGGGTGTTGTGGCAGCCCAATCCATCGGGGAGCCCGGTACGCAGCTCACGATGCGGACTTTCCACACGGGTGGCGTCCGATTGACGGGTGAAGATATCACACAGGGGTTGCCGCGCATCGAACAACTATTTGAAGTCCGACGTCCCAAGAAAGTCGCCCAGCTTGTCGAGGCGGATGGCCGGGTCCTCGAGATTCGCGAAATGGAAGGGAAAAGAAAGGTCATCGTCGGAAAGGAAGAGGACGAGGGGGACAAGGTTGTCTGTACCGTGCCGGCTTCCCAGAACCTGCTCGTGGAAGAAGGCCAGATGGTGCGGAAGGGGCAGACCATGACCGAGGGATATATCGATCCCCAGCAACTGCTGGAGGTCGAAGGTCTCGAGGCAGTCCAGAAATACCTTGTCGACGGCATCCAGGAGGTCTATTTCTCACAGGGTGTCTCGATCAACAACAAGCACATCGAGGTGATCCTCAGGAAAGTCGCCCCGGTGAACCGTGTCAGGATCACGGAAGAAGGAGATAGTTCCTTCGTGGCAAACGAGCTGGCCTGGGTTGACGACCTTGACCAGGAATTGGATCGCATCCGCAAGGAGAATGATCGGTGCCTTGACGAGGCGATGGGTTTCCTGGAGGGTAAGACGCTCCGCGATATCGAGGGACATAGCGGGATTGACAACATACTCTCCTTGAAAGGACGGCCGCTGGAGCCCGATACGATCCAGCGCCTCCTTGCACCAGGATCCGCGGTTCGAGAGATCACTGCAGAAGATGAAGGCGGGCAGGTCAGGGTCATCCTGGGAGAGGCGGCTTTCCGAAGGGAGATGGAGGGGCTTGAACTGATCGCCCCCGTATCCCTTGGAGAAGCTGCAGCGATTGAACCGGCGGAATCCCTGAGCCTCCAGGATTTGCTGGCAATCACTAAGGGAAATCCGCAAGTCCTATGCGTGAGGGACACCGACACTCTTGCCTCGCTCGAAAGAGGGGCTTATCTTGCCGAGGACGTGTTGTCCGACGGGGAGGTCGTCATCAACCGGGACCGCCCGCTGACCCCTGAGGCGCAGGAACGGCTAAAGAAGGCAAACGCTTCCGTCGTGAAAGTCTGGAGAACGCCAAGCCGGCACAATATCGACGATGCATTGAACCACCATCTCATCGAGAAGTATTTCAGCCGGCCGATCAAGCAGGCGATCAACGCCCAGGGAAACCCGGTCAACGATATCGGCCGCATCCTGGACGGCAGGGTCGTCCGCGGCCTGGTCGAGGGGCAGATCGCTGCGGTTGAACTCGAGGGAGAAACCCAGGAGATCGTCACGCGGGAAAAGTTGCTCGCCCAGGTCCTGAGTGAAATCGCTTACGGGAAAGTCTTGCTGGAACCGATCAGCGATTCGAAGGGCAATCTCCTTGCGGATGCAGGGACCGAAATCAGCCGGGAGGTCATCGATCGGCTCGTTAACGGAGAATTCCAGGAACTGGTTGTTCGGCCGATATCGAGCTCCCTTGAAACAAGGCGCCTTATCCAGCGTGTTTCGTTTGTTCGCCGCATGAGGGAGGAACCGCAATGGCGTCCAGTCGTTCACGGCGTGACAAAGGCGGCCCTTGCGACCGATAGCTTCATGAGCGCCGCTTCATTCCAGCAGACCGCCCAGATCCTGGCCCAGGCGGCGGTGCGCGGAGACGTGGATACGCTTAAGGGTCTGAAGGAGAACGTGATCATCGGGCACCTGATCCCTGCCGGGACAGGATCGGAAAATTACAGGCGGATAAACATGCAGGAAACCTGCTAGTTCACCGGATCGAAAAACGTCCAGACCAGACTGGGGGGAGTCCCTGTCTTTCCTTGACAGGGGCCCCCCCGGTTGATATTATGTCTCGGTGCGTCCGCACAGGAGGGGATTGCTGTGCCTTTAAGTGAACTTGCTTCGGCCAGGCGGGTCGTCGGTATCCACCAGGTACTTCGCAAAATTCAGTTGGGGCAGTTGCAGAAACTCTTCCTTGCACGGGATGCGGCAGAAGAACGCGTCATGGAACTCCTTGCCGAAGCCGAAAGGCGCAACGTAGCGGTGGAGTGGTGTGAGAGCATGGAAATGCTGGGCCGTGCCAGTGCCATTTCCCGCAAGGCGGCAGCCGCAGGGCTGGTCAAGGGGAATCTGGAAAATATCGAGTAAGGAAAGGAGGGAGTTCTGTGCCAACGATCAGTCAGTTGATCCGAATCGGGCGGGAAGACAAGAGGCAGCGCTCGAGCGCCCCTGCCCTTCAGGGTAACCCTTCTCGCAGGGGAGTTTGCACGCGAGTCTACACAGTCACCCCGAAGAAGCCGAATTCCGCTTTGCGGAAGGTTGCCCGTGTCCGTCTCACTAACGGGATCGAAGTGACGGCTTACATCCCGGGAGTCGGCCATAACCTGCAGGAGCACTCTGTGGTACTCGTCCGCGGAGGGCGCGTCAAGGACCTTCCAGGTGTTCGCTACCACATCATCCGCGGAACGTTGGACTGTGGCGGAGTTGACGGCCGGCGCAAGAGCCGTTCTAAGTACGGGGCACGGCGCCCGAAATAGTTTTTTCTTGGAAAGGGAGGCTTTAGCCCATGCCACGTAAGGGCCACATTAGAAAGAGGACAGTATCTGCAGATCCCGTGTTCGGGATCCAGACTCTCACGAAGTTCGTGAACTGCGTCATGTATTGCGGAAAGAAGAGCACGGCAGAACGGATCGTTTACGGGGCGCTTGAGCTTTCAGCCAAGAGGCTGAATTCGCAGCCGGACGAGGTTTTCCGGAAAGCAATGGATAACGTAAAGCCCGTCGTAGAAGTCAAACCCCGCCGTGTCGGTGGCGCCACGTACCAGGTTCCTGTCGAGGTCGGGCCCGAAAGGGCAGAGGCCCTTGCCATCCGCTGGATTATCCAGTACGCCCGAGCCAAGAAGGGCATGCCGATGGTTGAGCGCCTGGCCCGTGAGTTCAGCGACGCCTTCAAGGGTGAAGGGGCGTCCATGAAAAAGCGCGAAGACACGCACAAGATGGCGGAGGCCAACAGGGCGTTTGCGCATTACCGCTGGTAGACCCGATGCGTCACTTCGGGACCTGCCGGCGTTGGGGAGCCTGAAACCATGCCGAATGTAGATCTGAAAAATATCCGAAATATCGGGATCGCGGCCCACATCGATGCGGGCAAAACTACGACCACAGAGCGCATCCTCTTCTACACGGGGCGGAAGCACAAAATGGGAGAGGTACATGAAGGTGCCGCGACGATGGATTGGATGGAACAGGAGCGAGAGAGGGGCATCACGATCACCTCTGCCGCCACGACATGCCTTTGGAACGATGCGCATATCAATATAATTGATACGCCCGGCCACGTGGATTTTACGGTTGAGGTCGAACGCTCCATGCGAGTCCTTGATGGCGCAGTCGCTGTTTTCTGCGCGGTTGGAGGAGTTGAGCCCCAATCCGAAACAGTTTGGCGGCAGGCTGACAGGTATGGGGTTCCCCGCATTGCCTTTGTCAACAAGATGGACCGCGTAGGCGCGGATTTTAACGCGGTCATCGATGGAATGAGGGAGAGGCTTGGAACGAGGCCCCTCCCGATCCAGATGCCGATTGGTCTTGAGGACAGTTTCACGGGAATGGTTGATCTTGTGGCCTTCAAGGCTGTAATTTACCAGGATGACCTTGGAACGGATTATAAAGTCGTTGGTGTTCCTGCCGAACTCGTCGAAGATGCGCAGATGGCGAGGGACCTCCTGATCGAAACACTTGCGGATGTCGACGAGGAGGTCATGGAGCTTTACCTGGAAGGGAAGGAAGTGCCGGTTGACACGTTGAAGCGGGCCATCCGGAACGGGACTATCGCCATGAAGGTCGTTCCTGTGATGTGCGGTTCCGCGTTCAAGAACAAGGGGATACAGCTTGTCCTTGATGCTGTTATCGACTATCTTCCCAGCCCTCTTGACCTCCCACCGATCAAGGGCATCAACCCCGACACCAACCTCGAGGAAGAGCGCCTTTCTTCCGAGGACGAACCTTTTACCGCCCTTGCCTTCAAGATCATGGTTGATCCTTTCGTCGGCCGGCTTGTCTTCTGCCGGGTCTACAGCGGCCGGATCGAAGCGGGGCAGAGTGTCCTGAATGCCACAACCGGCAGGCGTGAGAGGATAGGGCGCATCCTGCGCATGCATGCCAACAAGAGGGAAGAGCTGGAATCGACCGAAGCGGGCGCAATTATTGCCCTCCCGGGACTAAAGGGGACAAGGACGGGTGAAACCCTTTGCGCTGAAGGGGCTCCGATCGTCCTGGAATCCCTAGAGTTCCCGGAACCGGTCATCGACCTTTCCGTTGAGCCGCTTAGCAAGGCTGACCAGGTTAAGCTTTCCAAGGGGCTTTCAGCCCTTTCCGAGGAAGATCCGACCTTCCGGGTTCACGTCGACGAGGAAACGGGGCAGACGATCATCCAGGGGATGGGCGAACTGCACCTCGAAATCCTGGTCGATCGCCTGAAAAGAGAATTCAACGTTGAAGTCAAGGTCGGTCGTCCGCAGGTCGCCTACAGGGAATCCATTCGTCACGATTCTCGCGCACAGGGAAAGTTTGTCCGGCAGAGCGGTGGACATGGGCAGTACGGCGATATCGTCATCGAGATGGAACCGTTGCCGGATCATGTCGGTTTCGAAATCGAGGACAAAATCGTCGGCGGGGTTGTCCCCAAGGAATTCATCCCTGCTGTCCGCAAGGGGCTGGATGAAGCGAAAAACAACGGTATCCTGGGCGGTTACCCGGTCATCGGCATGAAAATTGCCCTCGTCGACGGAAGCTACCACGACGTGGACAGCTCCGAGCTTGCGTTCAAGATCGCTGCTTCCATGGCCTTCAAGGAAGCGATGCGGAAGGCATCGCCGGTTCTCATGGAACCGGTGATGGAAGTCGAGGTTGTCACTCCCGAAGAATATGTCGGGGATGTCATGGGTGACCTCGCATCAAGGCGAGGCAGTGTCGAGGGGATGGAAATGCGAAGCAACGCCAGGATTGTTCGTGCGCAGGTTCCGCTGGCCGAGATGTTTGGATACGCAACGGACCTGCGGAGCAAGACGTCCGGACGTGCCTCGTACTCGATGAAATTCCAGAAGTATGCGGAAGTCGGCCCGGATGTGGCCGAAAAAGTCCTGAAACGATAACGCCCAGGGCGGTTCTAAACAAGGAGGGTATCGAAGATGGCGAAGGAGCATTTTGCAAGAACGAAGCCGCACATGAACATCGGGACGATCGGTCACATCGACCACGGCAAGACGACGCTGACGGCGGCGATCACGAAGACGCTGGCGCGGAAGGGTTACGCGGACTTCACGCCGTTCGACATGATCGACAAGGCGCCGGAGGAGCGGGAGCGCGGGATCACGATCAACATCGCGCACGTGGAGTACCAGACGGACAACCGCCACTACGCGCACATCGACTGCCCGGGTCACGCGGACTACATCAAGAACATGATCACGGGAGCGGCGCAGATGGACGGTGGAATCCTGGTGGTGTCGGCGGCGGACGGCCCGATGCCGCAGACGCGGGAGCACGTGCTGCTGGCGCGCCAGGTGAACGTGCCGGCGCTGGTGGTGTTCATGAACAAGGTGGACATGGTGGACGACCCGGAGCTGCTGGACCTGGTGGAGATGGAAGTTCGCGACCTGCTGAGCAAGTACGACTTTCCGGGAGACGACGTGCCGGTGGTGCGCGGAAGCGCGTTGAAGGCACTGGAGACGGACACGGACAACGAGTGGACGGAAGGGATCATGAACCTGATGAAGGCTTGTGACGAGTTCATTCCTGCGCCGATCCGGGAGACGGAGAAGCCGTTTTTGATGCCGATCGAGGACGTGTTCACGATCACGGGACGCGGTACGGTGGTGACGGGCCGGGTGGAGCGCGGGCAGATCCACGCGGGCGAGGAAGTGGAGCTCGTGGGTATGCGCGACACGCGCAAGACGGTGGCGACGTCGCTGGAGATGTTCCGCAAGATCCTGGACGACGCGATGGCGGGAGACAACGTGGGAGTGCTGCTTCGCGGAATCGACAAGGAAGACGTGGAGCGTGGGCAGGTCGTGGCGAAGCCGAAGAGCATCACGCCGCACAAGCACTTCAAGGGCGAGGTTTACGTCCTGAAGAAGGAGGAAGGCGGACGCCACACGCCGTTTTTCTCGGGCTACAAGCCGCAGTTCTACTTCCGGACGACGGACGTGACGGGAGATATCGCGCTTCCGGAAGGCGTGGAGATGGTCATGCCGGGAGACAACAGCACGTTTGAAGTGAAGCTGATCGTTCCGGTGGCACTGGAACCGGGTCTTCGCTTTGCGGTCCGTGAAGGCGGTCGCACGGTCGGAGCCGGGGTCGTCACCGAGATCCTCGACTGATCGTCGGGAGGGAACAACCTTGGCAAAAAAGATACGCATCAACCTCAAAGCGTTCGACCACCGTGTGCTCGATGCCTCCGCGGTGCAGATAGCGGAAACGGCGGAGCGCACGGGAGCTAAAGTGTCCGGGCCTATCCCGATCCCTACGGAGATCAACAAGTTTACGGTCCTGAAGTCTCCGCACAAGGACAAGGATGCCCGGGAGCAGTATGAAATCCGTACACACAAGCGCCTCATCGACATTATCGACCCGACACAGAAAACGATGGAGGCCTTAATGCAGCTGAATCTCCCTTCCGGGGTGGATATCCAGATCAAGCTTTAGCCTTCGGTGGGAGCTCTGAGCGAAAAGGAGCTGAATTGGATGAGCATGGGGATTTTGGGACGGAAGATCGGAATGACGCAGGTGTTTGACGAAGAAGGAAGAGCCGTCCCGGTAACGGTTGTCGAAGCGGGGCCCTGCCCGGTTCTCGCTGTGAGGACCCAGGAGAAGAACGGTTACACGGCAGTCGTTCTTGCCTTCGGAGCAAAAAAGGCCAAGAACGTGGCCAAACCGATGAGGGTTGTCTTCGAAAAGGCTGGTATCGAGCCAAAACGCTGGATCCGGGAGTTCCGTATCGATGACGAGGCGGCTTTCCAGCCCGGGAGCGAAATCCAGGCAACAATTTTCGAGACCGGGGAAATCGTTGACGTGACCGGAGTGAGCAAGGGCAAAGGCACGGCCGGCGGCATGAAGCGGTATGGCTGGGGTGGCGGTCCGGCATCTCACGGGCAATCGAAATGGCACCGGCGCCCTGGTTCTTCGGGAGCACACAGCTATCCCGGGCGGGTTTTCAAGGGACATCGCAACCCTGGACGCATGGGGGATGAGAGAGTCACGATCAAGAACCTGAAAGTGGCTGCGATTGACGCGGAAAACAACCTGATCCTGATCAGGGGGGCCATTCCCGGGGCACGCAACGGCCTCGTCTTGGTCCGCAAGAAGCACTAAGCGGCGGAAGGAGGGCAAGAAGACCATGCCTACCATTAAGTTGATCAATTTTCAGGGCGAAGTCGTAGGAAGCCTCGAACTTTCCGACGCCGTTTTCGGAGCGCCCATTCACGTCCCCGCGATGCACCAGGTCGTCGTGGCCCAGCTGGCGAATGCCAGGCAGGGAACGGCCTGCACCAAGACCCGTGCAGACGTGAGCGGCGGAGGGCGCAAACCCTTCAGGCAGAAGCACACGGGCCGTGCCAGGGCAGGAAGCACCCGTTCGCCTCTTTGGCTAAAGGGAGGAGTCGCTCATGGGCCAAAACCGCGCGACTACACCCAGAAAGTGAATCGGAAGGTTCGCCAGTTGGCCATGCGGAGTGCACTTTCCCTAAAAGCGACCGAGGATCGCATGCTGGTCCTGGAGAGCGTAAGCCTGGAATCCCCGAAGACGAAGGCCATGCTGGCCTTCCTTGGCAAGGTCGAAGCAACGCGAAAGCCCCTCATGGTCATCCATGAGTCGAACGAAAACGTTTACCGCTCTGCGGCGAACATTCCCGGGGCCAAGGTGATTCACGTGGACAGCATCAATGTCTATGACATCCTGAACCACGAACACCTGATCATGACGGCCGAGTCCGCCCAGAAGTTGCAGGAGGTGTACGGCCGATGAACCTCGTTTCTCATGATGTGATAATCCGGCCGATCATCACGGAGAAGTCGAATCGCCAGATGGAGAGCAACAAGTACGTCTTCGAGGTTCACCCGAAAGCGAACAAGGTTGTCATCCGCCAGGCGGTAGAGGAAGTCTTCAAGGTGAAGGTCGAAAGCGTCAATACGGTCAAGGTCCGCTCGAAGCCGAAGCGCCTGGGCGCATTTTTGGGACGCTCCCGCTCGTGGAAAAAGGCCATCGTAACCCTCGCCGCGGGTGAGCGCATCAAGTTCTTTGAAGGCGCGAGCGCGTAAGGCGCAGGAGGAGAACGAACATGGCGATGAAAAAATTCAAGCCCTATACACCAAGTCGCCGAACCATGGCGAATGCGGACTACAAGGAAATTACTTCTACGGAGCCCGAAAAGAGCCTGCTTGAGCCCCTGAAGAGGACCGCAGGCCGGAACAACACGGGTCGCGTGACGATGCGGCACCGGGGCGGCGGGAACAAGCGCCAATACCGGAAAATCGACTTCAAGCGCGATAAGATCGGTATCCCGGGGAAAGTGGCGACGATCGAATACGATCCGAACCGTTCAGCCCGGATCGCCC
Source organism: Synergistaceae bacterium UBA5827 (assembly GCA_002432945.1). GTDB lineage: Bacteria > Synergistota > Synergistia > Synergistales > 79-D21 > 79-D21. The sequence goes on along the minus strand of DJHE01000019.1, from coordinate 79,911 downwards.
TGATCAATTACGCAGACGGCGAGAAACGATACATACTGGCACCGTCCGGTCTCGTGGTCGGCACCCAGATAATGGCTGGTCCCGGCTCCGACATCAAGCCCGGGAACGCGCTAAAGATGATGGATATCCCGGTCGGGACCGTCGTGCACAATATCGAACTGGAGCCCGGCAGGGGCGGTGTCATGGTCAGGTCTGCCGGGGCAAGTGCCCAGCTGATGGCGAAAGAAGGCAAGTATGCCTACATCAGGATGCCGAGTGGAGAACTGCGCCTTGTCCTCCAGCAGTGCATGGCTACCATTGGGCAGGTTGGCAACGAGGAACACGAGAACGTCGTTGACGGGAAGGCAGGCAAGGTCCGTTGGCTTGGCCGCCGGCCGAAGGTTCGCGGGATGGTCATGAACCCAGTGGACCACCCCATGGGTGGCGGTGAAGGCTGCAGCAAGTCCAACAAGCATCCTGTCTCCCCCTGGGGAACCCCAGCGAAGGGTTTCAGAACCCGCAAGTCGAAGCCGTCCGACAAGATGATCGTCCGGCGTCGGTACGCGAAGTAAGGGTTGAGGAGGGAAGGACATGGCAAGGTCCGCGAAGAAAGGTCCTTTTATTGAACTCAAGCTCCTCCACCGGGTAGAACTGATGAACGATGCATCGAAGAAGGCGGTCATCAAGACCTGGTCGAGGCGCTCGACGATCGTGCCCGCCATGATCGGACACACCATCGCGGTTCATAACGGCCGCACGCACATTCCCGTGTTCATCACGGAAAACATGATCGGACACAAGCTCGGAGAGTTTGCGCCGACCCGCAAGTTTGGCGGGCATGCCGGGCAGGAACGCTCTTCCGGCGTGAAGTAGGGGGTTGAGGAAGACATGGAAGCGAAAGCGATATCCAAGGGACTGCATATTTCCCCGACCAAGCTTCGCCAGGTTCTCAGCCTGATCCGTGGCAAGAAGGCCGGTGACGCCCTGGCGATCCTGAAATTCACCCCCAAGAAGGCGGCCCGCTACGTCGAGAAAGCCTTGAAGAGCGCCTTGGCCAATGCAGACAACAATTACGGCTTGGACGTTGATAAGCTCGTCGTTTCTGAAGCTTTTGCCGACAGGGGAACGGCTATGAAGCGGTTCCGCCCCGTCTCGATGGGCCGGGCTCATCCGTTCAAGCGGACGTCCAGCCACTTGACCATCGTGGTCTCGGAACGCTAAGGAGGGGTGACCGTGGGTCAGAAAGTTCATCCCGTGGGGATGCGGCTGGGCATCATCCGCGATTGGGAATCCAAGTGGTACGCCAGCGGTAGGAATTACGCGAAGAACCTTCACCAGGACCTTGAGCTGAGACAGTGGCTTATCAACCGCTGGAAGGGCGCAGGGGTTTCAAAGGTTGAAATCGAGCGCATCGGCAACGTAATCGCGTTCACGATTTCGACCGCCCGGCCTGGGGTAGTGATCGGAAAAGGCGGCACCGAGATCCAGAAGGTCCGTGAGGAACTGCAGGCCAAGACGGGTCTCCGGGCCATGATCAACGTCCAGGAGATCAAGAATCCAGACATGGAGGCATTCCTCCTTGCCGAGAGCGTGGCCTCTTCGCTTGAAATGAGGGTGAGTTTCAGGCGTGCCATGAAGAAGGCGATTTTCCGCGCCATGAAGTCAGGTGCCAAGGGGATCAAGGTGCAGTGCGGCGGCCGCCTCGGCGGAGCTGAAATCGCCCGGACCGAATGGTACCTTGAAGGACAGCTTCCGCTCTCCACTCTCAGGGCCGATATCGATTACGGATTTGCCGAAGCCCGGACGATTTACGGGGTTATTGGCGTCAAGGTGTGGGTTTACCGTGGCGATGCCGCCTACCGGCCCCGGAAGACGGCCAAAGAGGGCGCAAAGGAAAGGGGTTAACGCACCATGCTTATGCCTAGCCGCGTCAAATACAGGAAGCCATTTCGCAGGCCCCTGAGTGGCCGAGCAAAGGGAGCCACCGAGGTCGATTTTGGCGATTTCGGGATGCAGGCGCTGGATTGCGCCTGGATCACGGCAAGACAGATCGAAGCCGCTCGTGTTGCGATCTCCCGCAAGATGAAGAAGGGCGGCAAGATCTGGATCCGTATCTTCCCCGATCGCCCCTTCACGAAGAAACCCCTGGAAACCCGTATGGGCAAGGGGAAGGGAAGCCCGGAGTTCTGGGTCGCCCCGGTTAAGCGGGGCCGGATCATGTTTGAGGTAGCCGGTGTCACTCGGGAGGTTGCCGAAGAGGCTTTCCTCACGGCTGGTCACAAACTCCCGATCAAGGTCCGGTTTGTTGCCCGAGAGGGACTGGGTGGTGAATAGAACATGAAAGCCAAGGATTACAGGGACCTCACAATCGAAGAGTTGAACGACAAGCACCGCCAGTTCAAGGAAGAACTTTTTAACCTGCGCTTCCAGAGCGCAATTGGACAGCAGGGGAACCACAGTCGAATTTCGGAAGTCAAGCGGACCATCGCACGGATTCTCACGGTCAAGCGTGAGAAGGAAGTTGCCGTGGATCGCGCGACCGCAAGGAGGTAACGGACGATGGAGGAGAGAACCCCTCATCGGAAGACACGGATCGGAACGGTTGTCAGCAATAAAATGCAAAAGACAATCGTCGTCCGTGTGGACCGGATGGCCAAGCACGCCCTGTACGGTAAGCCGGTCCTGAAGTTCAAGAAGTACATGGCTCACGACGAAGAGAACACCTGCCGGATAGGTGACCAGGTCCTCATCGAGGAGACGCGCCCCCTAAGCGCCCACAAGCACTGGACGCTGAAGGAAGTCCTTCGCCGTGCCCCGATTCTGGGTGTAGAGGCCGGCGGCGAGGAGGCGTAAGGGATGATCCAGCTAAGGACGGTCCTGAACGTAGCCGATAATTCCGGGGCAAAGAAGATCATGTGCGTCCATGTCGTAGGGGGGAGCCAGCGTTTTGTCGGCTCGATCGGCGATGTGATCGTCGCCTCCGTAAGGGAAGCCATTCCCAATAGCAACATCGGGAAGGGCCAAGTGGTCAAGGCGGTAATCGTCAGGACAAGCAAGGAAATCCGGCGTAAAGACGGTTCATACGTTCGCTTCGACGACAATGCGGCCGTGATCATCGACAACAACGGCGATCCAAAAGGAACCCGCATCTTCGGCCCCGTTGCCAGGGAGCTTCGCGAGAAGAAATACATGCGTATCGTCTCGCTTGCCCCTGAGGTCGTGTAGGAGGCTTTTGTCATGGGAAAGATGAGAATCAAGAAAGGTGACCGCGTCCACGTCCTGTCTGGAAAAGACGCAGGGAAAGAAGGCAAGGTCCTTCGCCACATTCCCAAAAAGGACATGATCGTCGTGGAAGGCGTCAACCTGGCGACGAAGCACGTTCGTCCCACCCAGAAGAGCCCCAAGGGCGGGATCGTAAAGCAGGAAACGCCGTTTTACGCAGCAAAAGCCATGCTCGTTTGCCCCGCCTGCGGCAAGCCCACCCGAGTCGCCCGTGCCTTCATGGATGACGGACGCAAGGTGCGCCTCTGCAAAAAGTGCGGGGAAATCGTGGATAAGGTGTAGGGAGGAGGCTTCTTTAGCCATGGTTCCGCGCTTACAGACAAAGTACAAGGAAGAGGTCATCCCGCGCCTGATGAAGGAATTCGCCTTCAGGAATGTCATGGAGGCCCCGCGCATCGAAAAGGTTGTGGTCAACATCGGGGTCGGCGAGGCAAAGGTCGACATCAAGTACATGGATGCATCGATCAACGAGTTGACCCAGATCACGGGGCAACGTCCCGTACTAAAAAGGGCGAAAAAATCTGTCGCGGGTTTCAAGCTCCGCGAAGGTATGCCCGTCGCATGCGCCGTCACCCTTCGGGGAACGAGAAAATGGGAATTCCTTGACAGGTTGCTTTCGCTAGCCCTGCCCAGGATCAAGGATTTCCAGGGAGTATCCCGAAAAGGATTTGATGGCCGTGGGAATTTCAATCTCGGTCTCAAGGAACAGCTCATTTTTCCCGAGATCGATTACGACAAGGTCATCCGCGTGCGAGGAATGAACATCAGCATCGTCACCACGGCGAAGAACGACGAAGAGGCCTACCTCCTTCTCAAGGAGCTGGGTATGCCCTTCAGCCGTTAAGGGGGTAAGTCGAGATGTCGAGAACGGCCCTTGAAGTCAAGGCGAAGAGGGAACCGAAATTCAAGGTGCGGAAGTATAACCGTTGCCCCCTATGTGGGCGCGTCCATTCCGTGCTGCGCAAATTCAACATGTGCCGCTGCTGCTTCCGCAAGCTGGCCCGCGAGGGGAAAATCCCCGGCGTGGTCAAGTCGAGCTGGTAGCCGCAAGGTCAGAAGGAGGCAGGGGAAATGTACGTGACCGATCCCATAGCGGATATGCTCACGCGCATCCGGAATGCGAACATGGTTTTCCAGGAGACCGTTGATATCCCTATGAGCAAAATGAAGCTTGAGGTTGCCAAGATCCTCAAGGAAGAGGGATATATTCGCAATTTCAAGGTCCTTAATGATGCAAAGAAGCCTGTTTCCATGCTCAGGCTGATGCTGAACTATGGACCGAACCGGGAACGCGTTATCCAGGGGCTGCGGAGAATCAGCAAGCCCGGTCGTCGAATTTACGTAGGCAGAAGCGATCTGCCCAAGGTCATGGGAGGGCTCGGAGTGGCCATCATTTCCACCTCACAGGGATTGATGACGGATGCCACGGCCCGTTTCAACGGCCTGGGGGGCGAAGTCATCTGCTACGTCTGGTAGTGGGGGGTGTAGTCCTTGTCACGAATTGGAAGGAAAAGCATTCCGCTCTCCAAGGATGTCCAGGTTTCCGTGGAAGAGCGTCACGTCAAGGTAAAGGGCCCGAGGGGCGAACTTTCACTCGATCTTCTTCCGTGCGTGGATGTGTCCCTCGAGGAGGGGCAGATTGTCGTTACCCGCAAGGACGATGAAATCAAGTCCAGGGCATTCCATGGAATGACGCGTGCCCTGCTGAACAACATGGTCGTGGGAGTCAGCGAAGGTTTCCAGCGGCAACTCGAGATCGTCGGGGTCGGCTACAGGGCCCAGATGCAAGGGAAAACCCTGGTATTGAGCCTTGGGTATTCCCACCCGATCCAGGTTGAACCGCCTGCGGGAGTCGAGATACTGACGGATGGCCCGACGAAAATCCTCATCAAGGGTGCCGACAAGCAGGTTGTGGGACAGCTCGCGGCCAACATCCGCGGTTACCGTCCGCCTGAGCCCTACAAGGGCAAGGGGATCCGCTATGCGGGAGAGTTCATCATTCGTAAGGCCGGCAAGGCTGGATCGAAGAAGTAGTCGAGGTGAAAGAGCATGATTAAAAAACGAAGCCGAAATGAAATGAGACTAATCCGTCACTTGCGTCTCCGGCAAAAACTCTCGGGGACCGCCGAAGCTCCAAGGCTTTCAGTTTTCCGGAGCCTGAAGCACACCTATGCCCAGGTCATTGACGATGTAAAAGGGACGACCCTTGTTGCGGTGTCCACCCGTGAAAAGGCCGTTGCAGAGCAGCTCAAGGGAACCGGAAACATCGAGGCGGCGAAGTTTATCGGCAAGCTGGTTGCGGAGCGAGCCCTGGAAAAGGGAATCCAGGCTGTCGTGTTCGACCGGGGCGGGCACATGTTCCACGGTCGGGTGAAGGCCTTGGCCGATTCCGCCCGCGAAGCCGGGCTGAAGTTCTAGGGGGGAATGGCCAATGGCAGCCAGGATGCAAAAAGGGACCGAGACCGAACTGACCGAGCGTGTTGTTTCCATCAAGCGCGTCAGCAAGGTGGTCAAGGGCGGCAAGCGGTTTAAATTCAGCGTGCTCGTCGTTGCCGGTGACGGCAATGGACAGGTCGGCATGGGGATGGGCAAGGCAAGAGAGATTCCCGAAGCCGTGCGGAAGGGTATCGAAAAGGCAAAGAAAAGCATGGTGACGCTGAAAAAGGTTGGAAACACGGTGGCTCATCCCACAATCGGCCATTTCGGCGCGGCAGAAGTTCTCCTCAAGCCCGCTGCTCCAGGGACGGGTGTTATCGCGGGAGCGGTGGTACGAGCCATCATGGAACTCGGTGGAGTGAAGGATGTCCTGACGAAAGTCATCGGCAGGACATCGAACCCGATCAACGTTGCCTACGCGACCTTTGAAGCGCTGAGGAGCATGAGGACTCCCGAGGAGACCCTTCGCCTGCGCGGCAAGGATCGCAAGCCGGTTCAGGCGGCATAGGGGGGCGGCGTTATGGCAAGGCTGAAAATCACATGGAAGCGTAGCTGTATCGGACGCCCCGACAAGCAGGAGCGGACAATCCGGGCTTTTGGATTCCGAAAGCTTAACGACACGGTCGAGATGGAAGATACTCCCCAGATCCGGGGAATGATCGCGGCAGTCCATCATTTGGTCGACTGGGAAGCCATCGAGAAATAGGAGGGAGATCCCATGCACCTGCATGATCTCAGTCCCGCCCCGGGATCCCGCCGGAAGCCCAAGAGGCTCGGATGTGGAGTCGGTAGCGGCACAGGAAAAACAGCTGGAAAAGGTCACAAGGGGCAGAAAGCCCGGGCAGGAGGCGGCGTGAGCCGTGGCTTCGAGGGCGGCCAGATGCCCATCCAGAGGCGGGTTCCCAAGCGAGGATTCAACAACGCCCGCCACGCTATCAATTATGAAGTGGTCAACCTCAAGTCACTCGAAGAGCGCTTTGAAGCCGGAGCAGAGATTACGGCAATCGAGCTCCTCTCAGTGGGCCTGATCCATGGGAACCTGCATGGCGTTAAGATCCTGGCGACGGGGGAACTAACGAAGGCCCTCAATGTCAAGGCCAACGCATTCAGTGCCAAGGCCGTCGAGAAGATTGCTGCAGCGGGCGGAAAGGCAGAGGTGATCTAGGTGCTCGACTCCGTCCGCAACGCGATGCGGTTGCCTGACCTGAAGCGTCGGATACTCTTTACCCTTGGCGTTCTTTTTGTTTTTCGCCTCGGTGCCCATATCCCGACGCCGGGAATTGATGGGACCGCAATGTCGAGGCTGTTTGAGCAGGGCGGGGTTCTTGGTTTCCTTGATCTGTTTGCAGGCGGAGCGCTCCGTCGTTTCAGCGTGTTTGCCCTTGGTGTCGGTCCTTACATCAACGCGAGCATCGTCATGCAGCTTCTCGTGGTGGTGTTCCCCGCCCTGGAGAAACTCCAGAAGGAAGGCGAGGAGGGCCGCAAGAAGATTGTGGCCTATACCCGCTGGAGTACGGTCGGTTTTGCTGCCGTGCAGGCGCTCGGGCTCTCCTTCTGGCTCCGGGGGCTTGGAATCTTTTCGGGGACTCCTTGGGACCTTGCCCTTGTCGTTGCAACCATAACCACAGGTTCCGTGGCGGTGATGTGGCTTGGCGAGGTGATCTCGGACCACGGCATCGGAAACGGCATCAGTCTCTTGATTTTCGCGGGCATCGTTGCGAGGATTCCCGAGGCCATTATCCAGACCTGGACGAGTGTCAGCTCCGGGCAGATGAATTTCCTAGCCCTTCTCATTGCACTTGTTTTGATGGTCGCGGTCGTTGCAGGCTGCATCCTCCTTCAAGAGGGGCAGAGACGGTTGCCCGTGCAGTATGCAAAACGGGTGGTGGGTAACAAGGTCTACGGCGGGCAGAGCACATTCATTCCCCTGAGGGTCAATCAGTCGGGAGTTATCCCGATCATTTTCGCCTCGTCGGTTCTACTTTTGCCGTATACGATTGCCCGGTTCTTCCCGGGAGGCGTTGGGGCGTTTATACAGAGGGCTTTTTCGCCCAGCAGCCTTATCTACACCGTGCTTTACGTAGCGCTGATCATTTTCTTCGCCTACTTCTACACGGCTGTTGTCTTCAATCCGGTAGACGTTGCGAACAACATGAAGAAGTATGGCGGGTTCATCCTGGGAATACGCCCGGGAAAACCTACGTCCGACTACATCGAGAGGGTCATGACCCGGATCACGCTTGCCGGTGCCATATTCCTCTCCCTGATCGCCTTATTGCCTACGCTGATGACGCAAGTCATGGGCATCAATACGTTCTATTTCGGCGGCACGGCTATCCTTATTGTCGTGGGTGTGGCTCTTGACACGGTCCAGCAGATAGAGGGGCAGCTTCTCATGCGTCATTACGAGGGCATCCTGAAACGGCGGGACCGGGCCGGCCTGTTCAAGATGTGAGGCAGAACGCCATGCGTCTTATCTTTTTGGGTCCCCCCGGGTCGGGGAAAGGGACTCAGGCTGCAAAACTGCTTGAGAAGGTCCGGGTGGCCCACATCTCCACCGGAGATATCCTGAGGGAGAACGTTGCCAAGGGTACGAATCTCGGATTGCAGGCAAAGGGGTATATGGATTCGGGAAAGCTCGTGCCGGATGCGCTGATTGTCGAAATGATGAAACATCGGCTCGGCGCGGGGGATTGTGCAACAGGATTTATCCTGGACGGTTTCCCGCGGACCGTCTCCCAGGCCGAAGCCCTTGAGAAGATGCTTGGAGAACTGGAGATGGATCTCGATGCAGTGGTCCTCTTCGAAGTCTCCGATGAAATCGTGATCGAACGGCTTTCGGGTCGAAGGGGATGTCGCAAGTGCGGAGCCATTTACCACGTGCGCTTTAACCCTAGCTCACAGGGAGAGCATTGCCAGTTTTGCGGGGGGGAACTTTTCCAAAGGGAGGACGACCGGGAGGAAGTCATCAGGAAACGTCTTGAAGTCTACCATTCCCAGACCGCCCCGCTTATCGACTTCTACAAGGAGAGGGAACTTCTTGTCGAAGTGGAAGCGGAAAAATCAAGTGACGAAGTCCTGAAAACCATCCTGGCCGCCCCTTGGGGAAGGTCCGAATGATCACCTTGAAAACCGAAGAACAACTTGCCCTCATGCGGCAGGCAGGACGTATCGTTGCCGACGTGCTGCGGTTCCTCCGCGACAGGGTCAGGCCAGGGGTGGATACCTACTCCTTGGATGAAGAAGCTTACGCCCATGTGGTCAAATGCGGAGCACGTCCTGCCTTCAAGGGTTACCGTGTTCCCGGTATCAAGAGGTCTTTTCCAGGAACTCTTTGCATCTCCATCAACGAAGAGGTGGTGCACGGAATTCCCGACCGCAGGCGCTTCCTGGAAGAAGGGGATATCGTCAGTTTTGACATGGGGGTCGAGTACAGGGGATACTACGGAGATGCTGCCTGTACATATGGGGTTGGCAAGGTGTCGGAAAAACGCCGCATCCTCATGGAGAACGCCCTTGAGTCGCTTCACCGCGCGGTGTCGGTTGTACGTGAGGGGGCGACCGTGGGAGACATTGGTTACGCTGTTGAAAGTTTTCTTGTCCCGAAAGGATATGGGCTAGTCAGGAGTTACGCGGGGCACGGAATTGGCAGGAAACTTCACGAGGCTCCTCAAGTGCCTAACTTTGGGCGTTCCGGCAGCGGGATCACCCTGAAGAGCGGAATGACTGTCGCGATCGAACCCATGGTGATGACCGGCAGGGAGGATGTTGTCACAGGGGAAGACGGATGGACTGTCTTGACGGCCGACCGCTCCGATGCAGCCCACTTTGAGCACACGGTCCTGGTTTGCCAAAGCGGATCGGAGATCCTCACGCCATGGGAGAGTTGATCTCCTTGACGGGAGAGGACTGTATCATGTTGGACCGGATTGCCGCTTCCAGGCAAAGGGCCCGTAATGAGGAGGTCGATTGATCCGCATGGCGAAGGATGATGTGATCGAAGTCAAGGGTAGGGTCGTGGAACCGCTCCCCAATGCCATGTTCCGGGTGGAGCTGGAAAACGGGCATCGAATACTTGCCCACGTCTCGGGGAAAATGAGGATGCACTTCATCCGCATCCTGCCCGGGGACCAGGTCCTGATCCAGCTTTCCACTTACGACTTGACACGGGGTCGGATCGTGTATAGATATAAATGATCGCGATAAGGCCTTTCCAGCGTTCGGAAGGGTTGATGTGTCGAAATGGAATGGGAGCGTGAGGATATGAAGGTTAAACCTTCGGTAAAGCCAATTTGCGAACATTGCTCAGTCATCAAGAGGCACGGTGTTGTGCGCGTGATCTGCAGCAAGAATCCGCGACACAAGCAGAGCCAGGGACCAAGGAGGCCATAGGACGATGGCGCGTATTGCTGGTGTAGACCTGCCTAGGGAAAAACGGGTAGAGATCGCCCTGACCTACATCTACGGGATCGGGCTGACAAAGTCAAAGGAAATTCTCGCGGCCACGGGTATAAGTCCTGATACCCGCGTGAAAGACCTGACGGACGACGAATCGAAGCGCCTGCGGTCCGAGATCGAGACAAATTATCGGGTTGAAGGTGACTTGCGTCGGGAAGTCGCGATGAATATCAAGCGGCTGATGGAGATCGGCTGTTACAGGGGGCTGCGCCACAGGCGAGGGCTTCCGGTTCGTGGACAGCGGACGAAGACGAATGCCCGGACCCGCAAGGGGCCGAAGAAGACGATCGCCGGCAAGAAAAAGGCGACGATGAAGAAGTAGCGCGGCGAGGAGGTCGACCCAATTGGCAAAGCGGGTTCAGCGCAAGGGAAAACGCAAGGAGAAGAAGCATGTTAGCTACGGGGTGGCGCATATCCACTCCACGTTTAACAATACGATCATTAACATCACGGACAAGCAGGGGAATGTCCTGTCCTGGGCTTCGGGCGGCAATGTAGGGTTCAAGGGAGCCAGGAAATCAACTCCCTTTGCTGCCCAGATTGCAGCATCCCAGGCGGCCAAGCTGGCGCAGGATCATGGCCTGATGGAAGTCGATGTTGTGGTCCAGGGACCTGGACCCGGCCGTGAGTCAGCGATTCGCTCCCTTCAGGCTGCCGGACTTCAGGTTCGGCTGATCAAGGACGAGACGCCGATTCCCCACAATGGCTGCCGTCCCCCGAAGCGGCGGCGCGTGTAGTTCGCAGACGAAGTTAAGGAGGGAACCCACATCCCATGAGCAGATATGTCGGACCAGCCTGCAGGCAATGCAGGGCTGAAGGTGTCAAGCTTTTCCTGAAGGGTGACCGGTGCTATACCGAGAAATGCGGCATCGTGAAACGAAACAAGAAACCCGGACAGCATGGCGACAGCAAGCGGAGAGCCAAAATGAGCGAATATGGCCTTCGCCTTCGCGAGAAGCAGAAACTGCGTCGCTTTTACGGCATGCATGAGGCCCAGTTCCGCCGTTTCTACGAAATGGCGACGAAAATGGGCGGCCAGGCTGGGCATAATTTCCTGCAGCTTCTGGAACGTCGACTGGACAATGTCGTCTACCGGGTTGGTTTTGCGGTGAGCCGTCGCCAGGCCAGGCAACTCGTCTGCCACGGTCATTTCGAGGTGAACGGCAAAAAGATCGATATCCCTAGCTACCTTGTCAAGGCGGGAGATACCCTTTCCGTCCGAGAGGGGAGCCGAGACATCGCATACGTGAAGGAAAACGCAGAAGTGGCGGGTAGCCGATCCATTCCTGCCTGGCTCGAAGTGAGCGGGGAGAACCTGAGCGCGAAGGTTGTGGCACTACCCAACCGTGACCAGATCGAATCGCCGGTCAACGAGCAACTCGTCGTCGAGTTCTATGCCCGCTAACGGGTAGAAAGGTGGGGGGAAGATGGATCCCATGCGACCGGAGATCAGGCTGGAGGAGGGTACCCCCCGATATGGCAGGATCGTCGTGGAGCCTCTTGAAAGGGGATATGGCGTCACACTCGGCAATGCGCTTCGACGGGTGCTCCTTTCATCGATAAAAGGGGCTTCAATAACTGCAGTCCGGATTGAGGGAGTTCTGCACGAGTACAGCACTGTCCCGGGATTGAAGGAAGACGTGCTTGGACTGATGATCAACCTCAAGCACATTCCCCTAAGGTGCCACAGTTCGGAAGCGCGAATCCTGCATCTTGAGGTTGAAGGCCCGAAGGAAATTACTGCTGCCGATATCCAGCCGGACAGCGAGGTCGAATTCATTGACCCGTCAAGCGTCATTGGGACTCTGGAAAAGGGCCATAAGATCGTGATGGACCTTTACGTTGAGCAGGGGATGGGTTACGCAACGACAGATCGGCCCAGGCCGACCTACCTCCCGATCGACGCGTTGATGGTTGATGCAATTTTTTCGCCAATACAGCGCGTCAAGTACGAGGTCCAAAACGCCCGGGTTGGCCAGAGAACGGACTACGACCGCCTTGTCCTTGAAATCTGGACGAATGGCGTGGTTACAATTCCTGATGCCATGTGCGAAGCTTCGAATGTCCTTAAGGGTTACTTTGCCCTTTTCTCGGACGAGATCCGTCTTTCGGAAGGGGAGACGCATGGCCGCGCGGGGCAGGAGGAACAGGAAGAAGAAAGCCTGTCTGACGAAGAAGTCATTCCTATCGCAGATGGAGACACGATCCTGGCAAGAGGAATCAAGGACCTGGAATTGTCGGTTCGCAGTGAAAACTGCCTGCTCCGCGGGGGCGTACACACCATAGGCGACCTCGTCAGCAAAAGCCGTTCCGAACTGATGAAAATACGCAATCTGGGCAAGATCTCTCTCCGGGAAATCGAGGAAAAACTGGAAAAGTTCTCGATTTCCCTCCCGGGGGAAGACGCACCTGAAGAGCCCGTGAAGGAGGATTAGTTTATGAGGCATAGAGTCGATACCCGGAGGCTTGGCCGGTACACAAGCCACCGTATGGCCATGTTAAGCAACATGACGGCCAGCCTGATCATGGAGGAGAAAATCACGACCACCCTGCTCAAGGCAAAGGAGTTGCGCCGCGTTTCCGAGAGGCTGATTACCCGCGCCAAGGGCGGGACGCTTCAGGATCGGCGGTTGGTCGCTTCCCGTATGCAAAACAAGGAAGCGGTCAAGAAGCTCTTCGAGGAAATTTCCCCGCGATACGTGAATAGGCCTGGTGGCTACACTCGCATCATAAAGCTGGGGAATCGCCTGGGAGACGCGGCCCCAATGGCGGTTATCGAACTGGTCCAGTAGAAAATGCATAACGAGGATGTGTTCGCGCTTCGGGGCGTGAGTTTCACGTACCCGGGCGCGATCACGCCCGCCCTTGACGGAGTTGATCTTTCAATTCGTAATGGGGATTGGGTTGCCCTGATTGGCGCGAACGGATCTGGGAAATCCACTCTGGCTAAACTCTTAAACGCCCTGCTGATCCCGACGCGGGGCGATTGTCTTGTTTGCGGTTTAAAGACCGGTAACGAGGATAACCTTTGGTCGATCCGAAGCCATGTTTCCATGGTTTTCCAGAACCCCGACAACCAGATTGTCGCCTCTGTGGTTGAAGAGGATGTTGCCTTTGGCCCTGAAAACCTGGGACTGCCATCATTGGAGATCCACGAAAGAGTGCTTGATTGCCTTTGCCGGGTTGGGCTTGAAGAGAAACGACGTGCACCGACATATGCCCTGTCGGGAGGACAAAAGCAAAGGTTGGCGATTGCTGGGGCTTTGGCCATGCAGCCCTGTTGCCTTGTACTCGACGAGGCGACGGCCATGCTGGACCCGCAAGGGCGGGAGGATGTGCTAAAAATCCTCAGGAATCTCCATAAAACGGGTATGACCCTGGTCCAAATCACCCACCGGCTGGATGAGATCCTGGACGCGACGCGCGTTGTGGTCCTCGGCAAGGGGAGAATCACCTGGGCCGGGGATCTAGCCGGGCTTTTTGCAATGAAGGACTGTTTTGATGAATGGGGGCTTGAAATGCCCCCCCTCGTCCGATTTTCCAGGAAACTCCAGGAGAGGAACCTTCTCCCGAAGGCTTGCTTGCCATTTGTAAAGGAGTTGCTTGAAAACCTATGTCCATAAGGGTCGATTCCCTCGGCCATGTCTACCACCCCGGCACCCCGCTTGAAACGAAGGCACTGTGCGGGGTGGATCTCATGGTGGAACCGGGTACCTGGGTTGCCATCGTTGGCCAAACGGGAAGCGGAAAATCCACACTGGCGCAGCATCTTAATGCCTTGCTTTTACCAACGTCGGGGAGTGTGGAAGTTGATGGCATTCCCACGACAGCAGAGCCCTCCGCGCTTCGCATGGTGAGGAGAAAGGTGGGGCTTGTCTTCCAATACCCAGAGCATCAACTCTTTGCCGAGAGCGTGCTTGAGGAGATGGCTTTTGGGCCGAGGAACTGGAAGTTCAGCGAAGAAGACATCCGTGAAACGACGACCAGGACAATGAAACTCCTGGGATTGTCGGAAGAACTGCTTACGAGGAGCCCCTTCCAACTCTCCGGAGGACAGAAGCGTCGCCTCTGTATTGCTTCCGTCCTTGCAGCACGCCCGGATTACCTTGTCCTCGACGAGCCGACAGCGGGCATGGATGCTCCTGGACGAAGGGAACTTCTCGGGCTTCTTAAAGGCCTTGTAAAAGAAAGGATAGGCATCGTCCACATTACGCACGATCTTGAATTGGCCTTGGCAATGGCAGAACGTATCCTTGTCCTGGAAAAGGGGAAAACCGTGTTTTGCGGAACCCCCGGCTCACTCATGGATGAGTTGGTTGAACGGCCGATAAGGGGGCTTTGCCTCCCTCCTATTCTTGAGCTGGTTTCCGGGTTGAGGGATTATGGCTACCACGTTCCTTTCACTCTTGATGCGGTGGAGTTGGCAGATCGCCTCGAAAAGGAAATCCGAACATGAAATTTCTCAATCACCTTACACTCGGCCAGTACATCCCTGCAGATTCTCCAGTTCACCGGCTGGACCCGAGGTGCAAGATCCTGTCCGTCGTGTTGCTCCTTGCCGGGATATTCATGGTGAAGCACCCGGTTGCATTCGTTGCCTGGGGAATTTTCCTGCTTTTCCTTTCCCGATTCTCCCGGATTCCCTTCCGGGTGGTCATCCAGGGTGCCCGACCGGTCATCATCCTTGTTCTTTTCACGGCAGGTATCCACCTGTTCCTGACTCGAGGGGTCATCCTTTGGGAGTGGGGGATTTTATCTGTCACGAGGGAAGGAGTGGGGATGGCTTTCAGGATGGGTTTGAGGCTTTTCTTTCTTGTCCTCTTTGCCGGTTTCCTGACATTGACGACCAGCCCGATGGAACTTTCCGACGGTCTTGAAAGACTTTTCCGTCCATTCCAGCGATTTGGCTTCCCGGCGCATGAAATGGCGATGATGATGACTATTGCGCTCAGGTTCATCCCGACCCTTTTCGATGAAACGGACCGCATCCTTCGTGCGCAGCTTGCCAGGGGTGCAGACCTTGATCATGGCGGCCTATTGCGGCGCATGAAGGCTTTTATCCCGGTCCTCGTCCCTCTTTTCGTCATCGTATTCCAGAGAGCGGAGGATCTGGCACAGGCCATGGAGGCACGTTGCTACAGGGGAGGAACGGGCAGGAGCCGTATGAATCCCCTGAGATGGAAAAGGGCAGACACCTTTGCAATGGCCGGAACTCTTGTCATTGTTGCGGTTTTCGTCCTGATGGACTTGGGAGCCTGAAAGATGCGTTATGCGGTGGAACTCGCCTATGATGGACGGCCCTATTCCGGTTGGCAAAGACAACCGGGGAGGAAGACGGTCCAGGGAGATCTTGAGGACGCGTTAAGTGTGCTTGAGGGGGCCCGTGTCCGTTGCGTTGGGGCTGGCCGAACAGACAAGGGAGTCCATGCCCGGGGACAAGTCGTATCGTTCGATCTCACAAGGAAATGGGAAGCCGGTCGATTGCTACAGGCCATCGACAAAAACCTGCCTCCTGAAGTTGGGATAATACGGGCAGCTGCAGTCGACGAAGCATTCAACGCCCGCTACGATGCAACCTGGAGAGAGTATGTCTATTTCCTCTGGACGGCCCCCTATTGTTTTCCGCAGGTCAGGCCCTTCGTCTGGAGGGTTCAGGCAGACTGGTCCTCGCCGGATTTGGCTTTGGCATGCAAAGCCCTGGAAGGGATCCATGATTTTGGGCTATTTTGTCCCCAGGGAGAGCGTCCCGTAAATACGGCAAGGCGGGTTTTGAGGGTAAGGCTTATCCATCGGAGAGAGTGGACCGCCTTTCGGATCAGGGCAACGGGCTTTCTCTTTCACATGGTTCGCTACCTGGTAGGGGATCTCAACAGGGTTGCAGGAGGGAGACTCTCTCTTGGAGCGTTCCTGGATCGCCTTTCGGGCCTGCCGGAGGAGGGGCGTACACAGGAAATGGCTCCTTCCAGTGGGCTTTTCCTTTGGGGTATCGGATACACGCCTTCCCCGTGGGGATGATACACTCTTATGGATCAGGCTTTCGGAAAGAAGGAACACAAGGAGGTTTTCGGACTTGCTAGGAAAAGATATCGGTATTGACCTCGGTACTGCGACCGTTCTCATCTTTCTTAGGGGCAAGGGAGTTATCCTAAGGGAACCTTCGGTTGTTGCGATAGACCAGAATAACGGAAGAGTCCTGGCCGTTGGCGATGAAGCCAAGCGCATGCTGGGGAGGACGCCGGGGCATGTCGTTGCCGTACGTCCGCTCAGGGATGGTGTGATCGCGAACTATACGATGACGGAGGCCATGTTACGCCATTTCCTGAACAAGGTTTCTTCCAGCCTGAAAATGGGCTCGCTTTTCAGGCATCGTGTAATGGTTTGCGTTCCTTCCGGGGCAACCGACGTAGAGAAAAGGGCGGTCCTGGAGGCCGCAATCGAGGTGGGATCCCGGGAAGCCTTTCTGATAGAGGAAGCCATGGCTGCCGCTATTGGGGCCGATTTGGAAGTTGCGGAGCCCCGGGGGAACATGATCGTCGATATCGGAGGAGGGACGACCGATGTGGCCGTGATCTCCCTGGGGGGCGTTGTCGTTGCCGAGTCGCTCCGTATCGGCGGTGATGAGTTCGATGAATCCATCGCCCGCTACATCAAGAAAGAATTCAATCTGGCAATAGGCGAACAAACCGCGGAGGCGCTCAAGATCAACATCGGTACCTGCAAGGTCAAGCCGCACGGCGAGGAGGAGACGCAGATCATCAAGGGACGTGACCTTGTACAGGGACTGCCGAGGCAGATCGAGGTCACCAGTTCAATGGTGGCCAGGGCCATAGAAGAACCCGTGAACGCGATTATTGCAGGTATCCGCAGGATCCTTGAAAGGACGCCTCCCGAACTTTCAGCTGACATCATCGACAGGGGGATATGGCTTACAGGTGGGGGTGCTCTTCTCCGGGATCTCGCCGAGCGTGTTTCAGAGGAAACCGCGATGCCCTGTCATGTCGCGGAACATCCGCTCGAATGCGTGGCCCTGGGAACTGGGAAGGCCCTTGAATCCCTGGACCAGCTCAAGGCTTCTGGAGCAATCCTCTCAGTGATTCGCAAGGGACTTCTGAAGGGGCGATAGTCAGGACGCGCCGACATCCAGGAAAGCAGAACGAAGATGAATGAACCTTGGTATGAGGCAGGTTTATTATTTTCGTGTATGCATTGCGGGCGCTGCTGTCGCCGACCCGGAATCGTCACGTTATCGGTAGAAGAGTTGAAGTCGATTGCGGAGTTTCTTTCCCTTTCCCCGGAAGAGTTTTTCTGGAATTATGTTTCCAGAAGGGAGGATTCTTTTGTCCTGAAAGACGGGCACAGGGGAGAGTGCATATTCTATGACTGGGATAACGCGCTCTGCCTTATTTATTCTTGTCGCCCCTCCCAATGCAGGAAATACCCGTTCTGGCCTTCTTTGCTGGGTACGCGGGAAACATGGGAACGGGAATCGGCGTTCTGTCCCGGAATCGGACAGGGAGACTTCCATTCAAGGGAGTGGATAGATACGGTAGTATTGAGCGACCGGGAGTTGCCGGCATCCTCCGGGAATTTCGGGGCGTCAGGAGGCAATGATCCCCAGCCGTTTTCCTAAAAAGGCAAAAAGTTGGAAATTGTAGAGAAATGTCTGGAAACAGCTCCTTGCGGAAAAAAACCCGTAACCCTAGACTAGTTCAAAATGGTCATGATAAAATAAACAAGCAGGGTTGTGCGGTATATTTTTAAATTTCTTCAACAAGGAGGAAAACGGAATGTCCTACACGTGCGGCCGCAACTTCAGCGTTAGTCCGGATGAGGTTTTCCCGACGATTGCGAGCAACCTCCTGCGTGATGGTTTTGACATCATCATCGACATGGAGAAGTCGAAGGG
Source organism: Synergistaceae bacterium UBA5827 (assembly GCA_002432945.1). Taxonomy (GTDB): domain Bacteria; phylum Synergistota; class Synergistia; order Synergistales; family 79-D21; genus 79-D21. Next base: position 61,850 of record DJHE01000019.1, on the reverse strand, counting down.
CAGCCATATCGTCAACATGAAAGACGGAGCCGAGTGGCTCGATTTCTACACCTTCTTCGCATCGGCCCCATTCGGGATGAATCATCCCATGCTAACCACGGATGAATTCAAGGAGCGGATCTTCCGCGCCGCGATCAACAAGGTCGCGAGCTCCGACATCTATACGATGGAAATGGCCGATTTCATCAAGACCTTCAACGAGGTGGCGAAGCCCGACGGTTTCAACCACACTTTCTTTATCGACTACGGAACCCTGGCTGTCGAAAACACGTTCAAGGCTTCGATGGACTGGAAGGTCCGGAAGCTTATGAAGGCGGGCAAGGTCGGCAAGGGCGATGCCATAGACGGCAAGAAGGGGACCAAGGTCATCCATTTCCGCGATGCCTTCCACGGCCGAAGCGGTTACACACTTTCCACCACCAATACCTACGATCCCAACAAGTACCAGTATTTCGCAAAGTTCGACTGGCCCCGCGTCATTCCTCCGAAGATTACCTGGCCTCTCGAGCAGAACCTGTCCAACGTGGAATGGCTTGAGGAAGTGGCCGTCAGCCAGATCAAGAAGGCCATCTGGAACAACCCCGACGATATCTGCGCCCTCATCATTGAAACGATCCAGGGCGAAGGCGGGGACAACCAGTTCCGGACCGAGTTCTTCAAGCAACTGCGACAGATCTGCGACGAGAACGAGATCATCCTGATCTTTGACGAAGTCCAGTGCGGAATGGGTATCACCGGGAAGATGTGGGCCTGGGAACATCATGCCCCTGTCAAGCCCGATATCTTCAGCTTCGGCAAGAAGGCCCAGATCTGCGGTTTTGTTGCCGGTCCCCGTTTTGATGAACTTGAGGATAACTGCTTCACGGTATCCAGCCGAATCAACTCGACCTGGGGCGGCAACGTCGTCGACATGGTTCGGGCCCAGCGCTATCTCGAGATCTACCGCGAAGAGAAGATCCTTGACCACGTCAGCAACGTGGCGGGCCCGCACCTTCTCAAGGGTTTGATGGAGATCCAGAAGGAATTCCCGGACATGGTCCGGAACACTCGCGGCAAGGGCCTGATGTGTGCCTTCGATCTCGTAACACACGAGTTGCGAGACAAGGTCCTGCACTCCTGCTGGGACGAGAAGATGCTGATCCTGCCCTGCAGCACCCAGTCCATTCGCTTCCGCCCCGCCCTTAACGTACCGACGGGCGACCTTGACAAGGGGCTTGACATCGTTCGCAAGGCCCTCAAGAAAGCCAAGGGATGCTGCTGCTGCTAAAATAGGAATATATGCGGCGCGCAAGGTTGAAATAATGGGTTCGAGGGGGGGGCGGGGAACCGTCTCCCCCATTTTGGTCCTGAAAAAGTCCGTAACCATGCCGATTTGCATCGAGGGGGTTTTATGGTAGGCTTGAGCCGATCCGAAACCCCGATTCGGAAAGTCAAACGTGGAAAGAGGACGGGAAATTGCAGGACTTCCTTTCAGAGCTCAACTGGATGCTGATCCTGTCTCTCATTGGAGCCAGTGCGATCGTTGCATATGTCGGCGATGTCGTAGGGATGAGAATCGGCAAAAGGCGGATCTCCCTTTTCGGACTCCGACCGCGATACACTTCCTCTTTTATCACTGTACTTACGGGAATCCTCATTACGGTCGTTACCCTTTGGTTTCTTTCGATGACCTCAGAAACGGTGCGAACGGCACTTTTTAGCATGAAATTCGTCCAGCGGCAAATTACACAGTTGACATCCCAGCTACAGGAAAGCCGCCAGGAACTTCAGGAAATGGAGTTCAAGCTTTTTGCGAGCCAGGACGAACTGCAAAAAAAACAGGACGAACTGAAAGCGGCACAGGATAAATTCGAAACGGTTCTCGGGCAATTAGCCCAGGTCCGGCGCGAGTTGAAGACCCAGACCGAAAAGTCTGCCGCCGTAGAGCTTGAGCGCGTTCGGCTGGAAGAGGAACTCAAGGGGCTGGAGATCAAGCGTGCGGCATTGGAAAAGTCGGTTGCCTACCTGAAAACCGAGATGGACTCCCTAAAGAAAGGCCTGGAACAGGTTCGCGAGGGGAGGATCATCGTACTGGCTAAAGAGGTGTTGGCGCAGGTTCCTGTGCCACAGAAAAGCAGTAAGGATGCGGTAAAGTCGGCTTTATCGACCCTTGTGGAGGAAGCGCGGATGGAGCTTGCACTTCGGTCCGGGGTAAAACCCGATCTTGTCCGAATCCTCTCGGAGAAGGAAAACGAGCTTGATAACCCGGATCCTTTCGCCGGCCGACCATCCAGGATAGTGATCAGGCTTGTGGCCGAGTCAAATGCCGTTAGAGAAGAACCGGTTCTCGTGTCCCTGGATGTACATGAAAGCCAGCTGGTTTTCAAGAAAGGGCAGGTCCTGGGCAAGAAGAAACTTCCTTCCTCCCTGGACAGGGAAGAAGTGGAAAGGGAACTTTACCTCCTCCTAAGGGAAGTCAACACGCTTTCAATACAGGAAGGCGTGATTCCCGACCCTTTGAGAGGAACGGTCGGCAACCTTTCCGCCGGCGATTTTTATAGCTCGGTTGAACGAATTACCGAAGCCTCAACAGCCATGACAATCATTGTGGAGGCCGAGGAGGATGTGTACAGCGAGGGCCCTGTTCGCGTTAGAATTGTCCTGAAGCATTCCTCCTAAACCGGGGCTTGAAGAGAGGAAGGATCACTGATGTTGATCGTGGCATGTCAAGTTTGCGGCGGTGTAAAGATATTGCCTGGAACGCCCGATAGCGACGGTATGGCTCGCGCGACCTGGATCTGTGAATGTTGCGGGACTGGCCAGGTCATGCAACTTTCAGTAAGTGCCGATGCGAGAGGTGGGGATCTTCGACGCATCCTGGGGGGAATGTCCTTCGCGTGCAGCGATGATCACGTTGGCGTAAAGGCGAACGGATGCCTCTAGAGACAACATATCTGTTTTACGATAGCAAGCTTGCCGTAAAAGCGAGCGAACTCCAAGATCTTTATCGCTTCACCCGGTGGGGAAGAAGCAGGTCATTGGAGCAGATCGAGCGAATGCTTGCGGGTACAAGCATCTGTTTTTCTGCCCAGTACGAAGGGAAGTTGGTTGCCTTTTGCAGGGTTCTTACCGATTTCGTTTTTCGTGCTTCCCTTTGGGACGTGCTGGTGCACCCGGATCATCAGGGCAAGGGGCTGGGGACCGCTTTGATACGCTATGCGGTCGAGCATCCCGCCATGCGGGAAATCCCTCTTGTGGTCACCTATACGAGCGAACTGGCTCCCTTCCTGGCCCAGCTTGGTTTTGAGCCGAAAGAAGGGCTGTTGATGTTGCTTCGTTGCCCGATCGAGTATTCGTAGGAGTTCGGGAAAGAGTTGAGGACCAGATCCCTTTCGGGAGTGGCGTCATCTGCCCTTAACCCCGAGAAAGACACGGGGGAGGGCTACTTTTTTGAGGAGGTGCAACAGGTCAATGATGAACGAGAAAAGTTTCATTACCTCTGAGTCCGTCACGGAGGGGCATCCCGATAAGCTTGCAGACCAGATTTCGGACGGAGTTCTCGACGCGATCCTGAAAGAGGATCCCATGGGGAGAGTCGCCTGTGAATGCATGGTGGCGACCGGGCTTGTGATGGTCGCTGGCCAGATCACCACGGAATGTTATGTCGATATCCCGAACCTTGCGAGGAAGATCGTGAAGGAGATCGGTTACACCAGGGCGAAGTACGGGTTTGATGGAGACACCTGTGCGGTCCTCACCGCGATCGACGAACAGTCCAAGGATATTGCGCAGGGTGTTGACCGGGCCCTTGAAGCGCGGGAATCCCACATGAGCGAGCAGGAAATCGACCGGATCGGGGCAGGCGACCAGGGCATGATGATCGGTTACGCCACGAATGAGACCGAGGAATTCCTTCCCTTGCCCATCGCCCTGGCTCATCGCCTCTCCAGGGGGCTTGCTTCCCTGAGAAAGGAAAAGATCCTTCCCTACCTGCGGCCTGACGGCAAAACCCAGGTCACGGTCGAATACCACGGGGACAAGCCCGTTCGAGTTGAGACTGTCGTGGTGTCCACACAGCATCACCCGGCGGTCGACCAGGCAGAAATCGAAACCGATCTGGTCGAAAGGTTGATCCTGCCCACCATTCCCGGCCACCTTAGGGAGAGGAAACCCAGGATTCTCATCAATCCGACTGGACGGTTCGTCCAGGGAGGTCCGCTCGCAGATACAGGTTTAACGGGGCGAAAGATCATCGTGGACACTTACGGAGGAGTCGTTCCTCATGGAGGCGGCTGTTTCTCGGGGAAGGATCCCACCAAGGTGGACCGTTCAGCGGCCTACATGACGCGGTATGCGGCCAAAAACGTCGTTGCCGCAGGACTCGCAGATCGTTGCCAAATCCAGGTGGCTTACGCCATAGGCGTAGCGCACCCTGTCTCCTTGATGGTGCATACCTATGGGACAGGCAAGCTGCCGGATGAAACACTGACTCGCCTGGTGTCAGAGAATTTTGACTTCCGGCCGGCTGCGATAATCCGCGACCTTGATCTTCGTAAACCCCAGTATCGTCGGGTTGCCGCCTATGGGCACATGGGGCGTATCGATCTGGCACCCCTTCCTGCATGGGAGAAGTTGGACAGGGTCGAAAGCCTATCGTCGGCAGCCTCTAAAGCCTGAAACTGAAAGGCTCAGCTTGGCGAAATGAAGAGCAGGGTTGAAGCCGCAGGAAGACAGGTATGGGAAATCCTCTGCCATTTCCTGTGGCCTTCAACCTGCCCTGTTTGCGGAAGGCTCGGGACGGTCGGTTGTCCGTCCTGCCTCGATGGATTGCTGGTCGGGATGCAGGACCGATGCCTAGAGTGCGGGGGCGGCCCTTTCCCTTGCGGGATTGCCTCGCACGCTTCCTTTATCCGTACGGGAACCTGGCACGAAGGGAAGGCCAGGGATGTCGTTCACCTGGCTAAGTATTCGGGGCACCGCAAATTGGCTTTTGAAATGGGAAAGGCTCTTGCGAGGCTTTATCACGAGGACCCGGGATCGGTTCTTGTTCCCGTGCCCCTTCATAAAGATTCCCCACGGTCCTACAACCAGGCTGAATTGCTTGCCCGCGGGATGGCTAGGGAGTGGGGGGCAACGGTTCTTACTGGGCTTGAGTGGACACGGTCGGTTCACTCCCAGGTGGCAAGGAATGCTTTTGAAAGGCGGGCCCTGCCGAAGGACGCCTTTCGTTGGCGAGGGTCCCAGGTCGAAACCCCGGTTTTCCTTGTTGACGATGTCTTCACGACCGGCACGACACTTCTTCGGGCTTCGGAAGCACTAAAGCTTTCAGGAGTCCCCCTGAAGGGGGCCTATTGTTGGGCGATGAGCCCTCTGGAGCCCTTTTCCGTGCAGTGGAGGGAGGATGCGATCCACGTTTAGGCCTTTAGAGTGGTCCTTGGCACGCCGGGGATGGTGGTTGATGTGGTTTTCGCTGTTTCTGGCGATCGGCTGGTTGGTAAGGCAAGCATTTACCCCGGGAAAAGATTCGCTCCTGGTGTTGCAAGAGGGTGTTCATCCAGGAAAGCCAGGGCTGTTTGTCTTGTCGATTTCCATTGTCGCCGTTGGACTTCTCTTCTGGTGGGGCCTTGATCTTCTTTTCTGGAGGAAATACTTTCCGACCCAGATCCCACCAAAATCGCCAGTCAAACCGGGGGAGAAATCAAATGATAATGGAGATAGGCCTGGTTATAGACGGTGAAAACCGGCCGTTTCCACCTTTTTGTCATGGCAGATCTGTTTGACCTCTTCTTCCCTGTTGCAAGGGTAGGTGCAGGCAAGTCCGCAACTCGCGGAAAGTTCGCGGGGTACGGGAACGATTCTTGCCGATAAGCCTGAAGCCCTGCACGCCTTCTCGAAAAGAAGAGCCATGTGGGTGGTGTCGAACGTCGCGAGGCATTCCATTGTGGCGCCCTCCGATCGAATGGGAAAGTGGACTGTTACGTAATTATACCTAGACTTCGGATGCGTGTGAGAGTAGAATCTATCACCGTAGCCCGGAAAAATCAAAAGGAGGGTGTTCGATGGTTTCGAGCAAGAAAATGGTTCTCCTCGCAGTTCTCTCAGCCTTCATCCTGACAATGGTTGCCGGCGTGGCCCTGGCGGATGAAAAAATCGGCGTCATCGAACCGCAAAAGGTCCTTTTCCAGCACCCGAAGATGGCACAGGTGCAGAAGCAGGTCCAGGCTGTTGTCCAGAAGAAGCAGGCCGAGGCGAAAGCGGCTATTGACAAGGAGCAGGACAACAAGAAAAAGGCTGAAATCTACCAGACGAAGCGCAACGAGGCAGCCACGGAAGAACAGAAGCTCATGGCCCCCCTCTTCAAGGATATAGACCTTGCGATCCGCTCCATTGCAAAGGCAAAGGGGTTGACCATCGTCCTCGATAAGGCCCAGGTTTTCATGGGGGGACTAGACATCACGGATGATGTTATCCAGGAACTGAAGAAGAAGTTCTCCAACTAGCGCTGGCAGATTAACCTGTTTTAGAGGAAAAAGGGGATCCCGCTTTTTGCGGGATCCCCTTTTTCGTTTGCGGAACTCGTGGAACGCTCAAGTCTCGAAAGTTAATGGGTCTTTTTGCCCGTTCCCAGATAGGCGGCCTGGATATCGGGGTTGTGGAGGAGTTCCTTTGCATCGCCCTCCATGACAAGCTGGCCCGTCTGCATGACATATCCCCTGTGAGACAGGAGAAGTGCCTGCCTGGCATTTTGTTCCACGAGAAGAATCGTGACGCCCTCCTCGTTGATCCGTTTTAACTCCCTGAAGATATCCTTGATGATGATCGGAGCGAGTCCCAGGGAAGGTTCGTCCAGTAGAAGCAGGCGTGGGCTGGCCATCAGTGCCCGGCCAATGGCCAACATTTGCTGTTCGCCGCCTGAAAGGGTCCCCGCGTATTGGGCCATGCGCTCCCTGAGACGGGGAAAGAGCGTGTAAACCCACTCAAGGTCTTTCTTTACCTTGGCCTTGTCGTTGACCGGGAAGGCCCCCATCATGAGGTTCTCGTAGACGGTCAGGGGTGCAAATACCTTACGTCCTTCAGGAGCCAGGGAGATGCCCTTTGTGACGATCTGGAAGCTTTGGCCGTCCAAGGGTTTTCCCTCGAAAAGAACCTGGCCTCCTTGTCGCTTGACGTTTCCCATGATTGCATTCATGAGGGTCGATTTTCCTGCCCCATTGGAACCAATGACGCAGACGATCTCCCCTGGGTAGACATCAAGGTTGAATCCCCTTACGGCCTTGATTGCACCATATGAAACGTGAAGGTCCATAACCGAGAGGAGTGGCTGTTGTTGCTGCAGGATGTCGCTCATGCTTCCAACACCTCCTCGCCGAGGTAGGCCTTGAGAATCTCGGGATGGTTCTGGATATGGTCCGGGTCTCCCTCTGCGATCTTGGCGCCGAAATTCATGCAGACTATGTGGGGGCAAATCTCCATCACCAGTTCCATGTGGTGCTCAATTACGAGGATGGTCAAGTCGAAATCGCTATGAATCTTTGTTATCAGCCCATTCAGGTCCTGGACTTCATCCGGGTTCATTCCTGCGGCAGGCTCGTCGAGAAGTAGCAGGCTAGGTTGCAGGGACAAAGCACGGGCGATTTCCAGGCGCCGCTGGTGCCCATATGGCAGAGTGCCCGCGGCCTGTTCCGCAAGTTCGGCAAGGCCCACGCGCTCCAGGAGGATCATGCTCTGTTCCCGGATTTTCCCTTCCAGGGATTTCCAACGTCCCATGTGTGTCGCCGCTTCGAAGAAATTGTACTGGTAGTGCTGCTGGCAGGCAGTCATGACGTTTTCAAGGACAGTGGACCGGGGAAAGAGCCTGAGGTTCTGGAAGGTCCTTGCGATGCCCTTGCGGACGACCTCGTAGGTTTTGTAGGGGGTAATGTCCTCACCCCCGAAGAGTATGCCACCGCTGTCCACATCATAGACGCCCGTGATCAGGTTGAAGATCGTGGTCTTGCCCGCCCCGTTGGGGCCGATCAGACCGGCAAGCTCGCCCTTCTCCAGGGTGAAGCTCATGTCCTGGACGGCATGGACACCTCCAAAATACTTGTTGACGTGATCGAGCTTGAGGACGGTGTCGTTCATAGGCCGTCACTCCCTTCCACTGCCTTTGAGGGGCCGTTGTTTCGCTTAAAGAGGGATTTGATGAAACGGGGACCCAACTCGTGCTGGCCCATGATTCCCTCAGGGCGTGCCACCATGATAATGACCATGACAGCCCCGTAAATCAACATTCGGTACTGGGAAATTGGGCGGAAGAGTTCGGTCACCAGGGTGATGACCGCCGTGCCGATAAGACTTCCGCTCAATGACCCGAGACCGCCGAAGACGACGACCGCTGTCAGCTCCGTCGACTTGTTCAAGTCAAACATGACGGGCTGGATGAAGGTCAGGAAACCGGCCATGAGTGCCCCTGCCACTCCGCAGTAGAATGCGGAGATCGAGAGGCTGAGCACCCGGTAGCGTGCCGTGTTGAAGCCCAACAGCGAAGCGGCGATATAGTCATCGCGGCATGCCTTGAAGGCCCGCCCGAAGTTGCTTCGTATCAAATAGAACATCAACGCTGCCATGACGACGAAAAAGGCTGCGGCGACGGTGAGGGTCGTGTAATTGTCGATTCCCGGGTAGCCACGGGCTCCACGGGTGAAAGATTGCCAGTTCTCCAGCACGAGGCGGATGGATTCCCCGAGGCCAATGGAGGCGATGGCGTAATAATCGCCCATCAGGCGCAAAGTCGGGACCCCGATAAGGTAGGCCAGGACCATTGCGATGATCCCTCCGGCAACAATCGCAGGAAGCCAGTGAATGCCAAATCGGACCGTCATGATGGCTGCCGTGTAGGCTCCGATGGCCATATAGCCCGCATGGCCAAGGGTGAATACTCCGGTGAAGCCGGTCAGCAGGGAAACTCCCATGGCGGCGATGCCGTTGATGAAAAGGAGAATGATGATTCCTTCAACGTACCCTGACATGGAAACGCCTCCTAGACCTTTTCGCTGACCTGCTTGCCCAAGAGGCCGGAAGGCCTCCAGAGAAGCGTAAGGACCAGCATGCCGAAGACGACGAGATCTCGCATCTGGCTTGAAATGAAGCCTGCCGTCAACATCTCGGCAAGGCCCAGGATCAGGCTGCCCAGGACCGCTCCGGGCAAGCTGCCCAGCCCGCCGATGACCGCCGCGACAAAGGCCTTGATTGTGATGAAGCCCAGCTGCGGATAAAGGGTATAACGGACCGACAGGAAGATTCCTCCCACTGCGGCGAGGAATCCCGCAACGAAGAAGACGATGGAAATCAAGCGGTTCACGTTGACGCCCATAAGGCCCGAGGTGCGAAGGTCGTAAGATGCTGCGCGGATTGCGAGCCCCCATTTCGTCTTGCTCAGGAAGAGTTGGAGTGCCGTCAGGAAAAGGACGGCCATCGCAAGGGAGAGAAGGTCGAAAGCGCTTGTCGTGGCCAATCCGAAGAAATTGACGGGGTCGGTGGGGATGACAGGGGGAAGTGCCCGGAAGCGTCCTCCTACAGTAACGACGAAAACGTTCTCTATGACGATGCTCATGCCCATGGAGGCGATCAGCAGGTATAGGGTGACGTTCGTCCTCTCCCTGATGGGCTTGTAGGCAAGTCTCTCGACCAGGATTGCGATCACGCCCGCGCCAACCATGGCCGTAAGGCCGGATAGCCAAATGTTATTTCCCAGGGCAGCCAGTGTGTAGTAGCAGATGTAACCTCCGATGACCAGGAAGCCACCGTGGGCGAAATTGGAAAAAAGAAGGATGGAATAGACCAGCGAGTAACCGACCGCGATCAGCGCATAAACGGAACCGAGGGAAAGCCCGTTGATGATCTGTTGAACCAATGTGTCCAAGTGGCCAACACCTCTCTTGCTTTAGGGATGCAACGCATGCCTGGCATACACCTGCTGTATGGCTCCCAGCTACTGTAAATGCAAGGCGGACGCGGACTTCCGCGCCCGCCTTGCCGAGACCGGTTTTCCTGGGGTCTACTTGGGCTGGATCTTCGTGTAGTAGACGGCCTTTCCGTTCTTGGCCATCAGGACGACCGCGGTCTTGTTCATCGGGTTGTGGGTCTTGGGGTCGGTCGACATGACGGCGTGATGCAGCTTGACGTCTTTCGTCTTCTCAAGGGCATCGCGGATGGCGGTGCTGTCAGCTTTTCCGGCCCTCTTGATGGCGTCGGCCAGCCAATAGACGGAATCGTAGGCCAGCACACCGTTGACGAACTCCTTGCATTCGTCGTTGTATTTCTTCTTGTAGGAATCGAAGAACGGCTTCATTGCAGGGTCGGCCGGGTCAACGTGATTGATCCAGTAGCTTCCCTCCATGGAAGGACCTGCGATCTCCCACATGAAATCGCCGTAGCCGTCGCCGCCGATGAAAACGATGTCCTTCATTCCCAGTTCGCGAGCCTGTTTCATGATCAGGGCCATTTCCTTGCCCATGTTGGGGAGGACGAGGACGTCGGCCTTGCTGTCGCGGATAGTGGTCAGCTGGGCACGGAAGTCGACGTCGGTCCCGGCGCGGAAGCCCTGGTCAGCCACAATGGCTCCGCCAAGCTTCTTGTAGGATTGCATGAAGAAATCCCGGAGTCCCTGGGAGTAGTCGCTTCCCACGTCGTAAAGGACAGCGGCCTTCATCTTCTTGAGATTCTTGGCGGTGAAGAAGGCGATGACCTGCCCCTGGTAGGGATCCGTGAAGCAGATCCTGAACATGTAAGGGTTCAGCTTGCCTTCGGGGGTCACCGTGACGTTCAGGTTCGTGGAAACAGTTCCGATCTGGGGGATCTTGTACTTCGTTGAAAGGGGAGCAGTGGCGATGTTGATCCCGCTTCCGTTGGCGCCGATAACGGCAACGACCTTGTCATTCTCGGCCATGCGCCGGAAGGCGTTGACCGCGTCCTCCGGGCGAGTGCGGAAATCGTAGGGAACGAGTTCGATTTTCTTGCCGAGGACTCCGCCCTTGGCATTGATCTCGTCCACGGCGAGCTTTGCGGAGTTCAACTCCGTCTGTCCGTAGGCAGCCCAGTCACCCGTCAGGGCGGCCAGGTACCCAACCTTGATCGTGTCGGCAGCAAGTGCTGAACCGGCGAACACGAACGCGAGCGCGAAAGCGACCAGCAACAGACCCAGTTTCCTCAAAATCAACCACCTCCAATGATTATTTGGAACCTTCCAACGCGTTCCGATTCTATCATAAAACCCTATTTGCCCGGATACCGGGAGTGTCCTGTTCTGATCGAGGAAGGGGCCTGCTGGTAAAATGAAGCTGCACGAGAAGGGGAGGCATGAAATGAAACTCCTTGTGACGGATATCGATGGGACACTCACCGCAGAAAACAGCGTCCCGGGGCCCGTAATCGAGGCCTGCGGCCGCCTTCGTCGCGCGGGTTGGAGGCTCATGATCGCGACCGGGCGAATCTGGGCTTCCGCGCGTCCTTTCGCCGAGGCGATCGCTTCGGACCTGCCTGCAATTGTCTACGACGGGGCTCGAATCATGGACGGAAGGGGAGGGAAAGCTCCCTTCAGGGAGTGGAGGATCTCCAGTCGGGTGGCCGGCGAAATCCTCTCCATGGGATGGGAATCCTCCCTCCTTGTCCAAGCTTACGGCGATGAGGAAGTCACCTGCAGGCCAAGCGACGAAGTCACCCGGAGGTTCTTCAGGAGCCTGGGAGTGGTCGTCAGGCCCGACCTGGCCTCACCGAAACTATCCTTCAACCCCTACCGAATCATCTATTACGGTGACCCCGTCGAGGCACGGGAACTTGGGAAGCGAATCAAGATCTCTATGAAAGGACGCGTGGAAGTGACCCTGGCGGGGGAAGGGTTTCTCGACATCCTGCCCCCTGGCGTGTCAAAGGGGGCAGCATTGAGGGCGTTCCTGGAGGATTCGGGACTTAAGGTCGGCCGGATCGTTGCGGCAGGAGATCACCTGAACGATGTGGGGCTTCTCAGGGAAGCAGACCTTGCCGTCACTTTCCGGGGTGCCCCAAAAGAGGTCATCGAATCTGCGCACCTTATCCTGCCGCCAGCTTCCAGCATGGGTTTCATTGAGCTCTGCAGCTTCCTCGAGGAATCAGGTGACGAGATTGGTTCGGTTCCCTTTCCAACAGGGACGGGATTGACATACAGGAGAGGGTGTCCCCTGCATCTGGGAACATCGCCCGCCTGAGACCAGGGAGGTGCTGTAATGTCGGAAATCAAGGGATGGCAAGTTGTGAAGATGGAGATCCCCGAAGAGTGCAATATCATCCTGGGCCAAAGCCATTTCATCAAGACCGTGGAGGACCTTTTCGAAGCTCTTGTGACCTCATCACCCAGCCTGCAGTTCGGTATCGCCTTTTGCGAGGCCTCGGAACCCTGTCTCATTCGCCACGACGGCAATTCCCCGGACCTTGTAGACGCTGCCGTCAGAAATGCCCAGGCCCTTTCCGCCGGTCACGCCTTCGTCGTCCTTATCCGCAACGGATACCCGATCAATGTGCTGGATCGCATCAAGGGCGTCCAGGAGGTCTGCGGGATATTTGCCGCGACAGCGAATCCCTTGGAGGTCCTCATTTTTGAGACTGGCCAGGGACGCGGGATAGCGGGAGTCGTAGACGGTTTTTCTTCAAGGGGCGTCGAGGAGGATACCCATGTCGCGGCCCGAAAGCGCCTGCTCAGGAGCATCATCGGCTACAAGCGCTAGGAGACTTTTGAACAGGCACGTATCAACTTGGGGACGGCTTTATTCAAGCCGTCCCTTTTCTTGCCCAGCCGAGGGCACAGCAGAGGGCAGAAATGGAAAGGCCCGCGAAGAGTGGATTCCCGGGTAGGCCTGTCAAGGGCCAGGCCAGCGTGATCGCCAGGCCGGCAAGGGAAGAAGTGAAAGCCCATCCTGGATTGAGGCGGCCAGGCGCGAGAATGGCGATGGAGAATGGTAGAAAGGTCCCGGCACCCCGAAGGCCCATGCTGAGGTAACTCCAGGAGAGGATCAGGGAACCCGGGGCGAGGAGGGCCATGGCTGCTGCGCTGAATACAAGCACCAGCAGGGTTGTGCGGCTAAGCCAGAGGAGTTCCCCATCAGTCCGTTTTTTCCGGGCGAAAAATGGCGATAGATCCCGTGCAAGGTTCGTGGCGATGCCGAAACAGAGCCCTGCCGCGGTTCCGATGATCGTTATGGCGATACCGCTCCAGAGGCACCCTGCGATCAGGGGCGGAAAATTCTGCGAGATGAAGACTGGGAGCACCTGGGATGCGACAAGTCCCGGTTGCTGGACCCTCATGCCTAGGCCGACCCAGATGCCCAAGAGTCCCAGCGGCGGCATCAGTGCCGCAGAAAGGAGGGTTCCCTTGCGAGCCGTCCTCTCGCTTGAAGCTGAGAAAATCGCCTGGATGTAGATCTGGGTCGTCATCACGCCGACAACGAGAGACAGGCCTGCATTCAGGTCAGGTCCCAGGCCGCGGCCGAAGAGGTTGAACCATGGGTTGGAGGGTAGCCCTTCCCATAGGGAAGGCAGTGTCGCTCCCCCGGCGGCGGCTACTCCGGCGCAGATGGCAAGGACAAGGTAGAGAAAGGCGATCTTTGCCTTTCCCAGCGCGCCATAGCTTTTCACCCCCCCGAGGAGGATGAATCCCAGGATTGCCAGCGCGACGCCGGCTGCGGCGGCCGTGTCGGAAAGGGGCCAGATCCCCTGGAGCATGGCCAGCCCGGCAAGAAACTGCGCAACGACCGAGATAAAGGTTCCAATCGTTGATGCGGCCAGGGCAACAAGGCCGGTTTTAGGGCCGTACTGGCTTTCAAGGAGTTCCGGTATGGTTGAAAGCTCCGTCCTTCGAAGAGGGCGGGCAAACCAAACGCCCAGGATCAGGCACCCGATGCCTCCGCCGAGGGTAAACCACCACGCGGAGAGGCCAAAACGATAGGCCATCTCCACGGTCCCCACGGTGCTGGCGCCCCCGACCAAGGCTCCGAGGAGAATCCCGCTGACCTCCAGGGAACCGGCTTTCCGGCCTGCCAGGGCATAGTCGGAAGCGCTACGGACTCCCCGTGCCGTGAAAGTTCCCAGGATGACAAACGCCAGGATAACAAGCCCGACGCCAGCCCCGAAGGTGAACATGGCACTTCCCCCTCTTTCGCTTTCAAGATCGTCCTGCCGGGCACAGTGTAACGTCATGACGTTTCGGAGCCAATATGTTATTTTTATCACAGAGAACCACCATGCTGGCATTGACCGGGGAGGTCGAACTGCTTGAAACTGAAAGAGATCGTATCCTGCATCGGAGCGGAAATCCTTTATGGAGAGAACCTGCTCGACACGGTTGAGATCGAGAACGCCTATGCCTCGGACCTCATGAGCGATGTCCTGGCCTTTGCCTGGCCCGGGACGCTTCTCCTGACCGGGCTGACCAACGTGCAGATCGTCCGGACAGCCCAGATGATGGATATTCCCGCGGTTGTCTTCGTAAGGGGGAAAAGACCCCAGGAAGAGGCGGTTTCCCTGGCCAAGAACGTTGGGATGCCGCTTTTGGTATCTTCCATGAGCATGTATGAAACCTGCGGGCTGCTCTACAAGGCTGGCCTGTCCCCGTGCATCATCCCCTCCCGGGAGGCATAGTGTGTGGACAGTCATTACGAGGTCGAATTCACGGTAAGGGGGGACGACTTCCTTGCCGCCGGGGAAGCGTCCAACCAGATCAAGGAAACCCTCATCATGCTGGGAGTCCCGTCCGCGATATCGCGGCGTGCTTCGGTCATCACTTACGAGGCGGAGATGAACCTCGTGATCCATTCCGGTGGGGGAACCCTTCGAGCGGTTATCACGCCGGAAAAACTGACGATCCAGGCCACGGACCGGGGACCCGGGATTCCCGACCTCCATCTGGCCATGCGGGAGGGTTTTTCCACGGCTCCCGACAGGGTCAGGGAGATGGGGTTCGGAGCGGGAATGGGGCTGCCGAACATCAAGCGCAATTCCGATAACCTTGAAATCGAGTCGGAAGTCGGCAAGGGGACGACCCTCACAGCAACGATCCTTTTCCATGAAGGACCAGGGGACAGGAGGTAGGCCGATGGAAACGGGGATCAAGATCATCGAAGGCAGTTGCAAGGGTTGCGTGAACTGCATCAAGTCCTGCCCGACCGAGGCCCTCAGGGTGGTTGACGGCAAGGTGAGGATCCTGTCCGACCTGTGCATAGACTGCGGGGAATGTCTTAGGAGCTGCAGGGAGAAAGCACTTGCCCTCGACGAGGACGACTGGGATCTGATCCGGAGCCACGGACCGGCCACCCTTATGGCCGATCCCACCTTCTGCGCCCAATTTTCCCATTACTGGACCCCGGGTCTCGTCAGGAAGGCGCTGGCCTCACTGGGCATAAAGGACCTTTTCGACGAGACGGCCAGGGCTTTTGACCTCGCGGCCTTCGCCACGGCCAGGCAGATCGAAGAAGCTTCCAAGGAAAGCCTGCCTCTCATTTCCATCTATTGCCCTGCGGTGGTCAGGTTGATCCAGGTCCGGTTTCCCGAGTTGCTCCACCGCCTCGTGGAGACAGAAACTCCCCTGGAAACGGGGACTCTCCTTTGGCGCAAGGAAACCGGTTCGGATGAAGGCGTGATCCTCGTGACGCCTTGCAGTGCCAAGGTCATGCTGGTCAGAGGACCGGTGGGAAGGGAAAAAAGCACCATGGGCCATGTCGTCTCAGTCAAGCGCCTGGCGAGGGATCTTTTGGCTGCTGGCCCAAAAGTGGATGGCGCGGCCTTGGACCCGGTTGGAAGCCGTTGGCTGGCCTGGGCCCTGAGGGGTGGAGAAAGCCGCCACATCAAGGCCTTCTCGAAGAAGAACATCACGACAATGGCCGTTTCGGGACTCAGGAACACGATCGACCTCCTGCAGGACCTGGAGCTGGGGCGATTGAAAGGTGTCGATTTCGTGGAATGCCGGGTTTGCGACCTTGGTTGCATAGGCGGGATAGGGAACGCGGAGTCCCGCTTCCTGTCGGAACTGAGACTCTCAAGACAGCCAATCGAGTGGGTTGCCACTGAGAGAGAAAAAGCCGATTTGGCTGATCTTTACGAGACCGGAATCTGGAAACTCGAACAGCCTATCCAGCCCCGGCCTCGACCTTCCCTGGCAGACACCCTTGACGAGGCGATGAAGAAACTGAAAACGATGCAGGCGGTATACGCCGAGCTCCCCCACATCGACTGCGGAGCTTGCGGGCGTCCTTCGTGCAGGGCCCTCGCCGAAGACGTGGTCCGGGGCGAAGGGGAAATCACCGATTGTGTCTTCAAGCTGCGGGAACGTATCTCCGTCCTTGGGGAGGAGATCACCGCCCTGAGCGGCAAGCTGCCGCATGCCTTTCACGAAAGGAAGCACGCGAAATGACGGTCTTGTCCCTGATCGAAAGCCTCAAGCTTGATGTCCATAACGGCGGGGACGGGAATCGCTCCGTTTCCCGCGGGGTCGTGGGTGACCTTCTGAGCTTTGTCATGGGGGGCGCTCCGGAAGGAGCGGCCTGGGTGACCCTCCAGACCCATGTCAACCTGGCTGCCGTGGCGGTTCTCAAGGAGATTCCCCTCGTTATCCTGGCATCGGGGAGAACACCGGATCCTGAGTTGCTGGATCGCTGCAAAAAGGAGAACATCGCCCTGGCCACTGCCGCAGGATCGCCTTTCGAAATCTGCGGGGCCCTTCACGACTTGGGATTGAAAGGCTAGCCCAATGCGCCTGGTCCGGGCGGACCTTCATCTTCATACCGTGCTTTCCCCATGCGGCGGGCTCGACATGGGAGCGCCGGACATTGTTTCGCGTGCCCTCGACCTGGGGATCGATGTCCTGGCGGTGACGGACCACAACACGGCCAGGAATGCCATGGCGGTCCAGAAAGCGTCTGAGGGGAAAAGCTTGCTCGTGCTGGCGGGGATAGAGGTCCAGAGCGCGGAAGACATCCATGCCGTCACTCTTTTCGGGACGCCGGAAGAAGCGCTGGATTTCGAGGCCTGGCTTTGGGAGGGTTTTCCAAAAATCCAGAACCGGCCGGAGCTTTTCGGTCCCCAGATCCTGATCGATCACGAGAACCAGATCCTTGGAGAGGAGCCGATCCTCCTTGTCCAGGGGGCCCGTCACGGGATCGACGCCATCGTGCGCGAAGCCAGGCGAAGAGAGGGAATCTGCTTTCTCAGCCACATCGACAGGGAAGCCTTTTCCTACCCGGCGATTCTGGGTCCCATCCCGATCGACTACCCGGTTGACGCTCTTGAATTGACCTGCCGGATCACTCCGGGGAAGGCGCAGCCATTCCGTTCCAAATACACGAATTTTCCCCTGTTGAGAAACTCCGATGCCCATTCCCTGGACCAGATGGAGTGCCTTTGCTCTACGGTTTTCCGGGTAGCAACGCCCAGTTTTTCAGAGTTGAAGCTTGCGCTTCGCGGCGAGGCAGGAAGAGGAGTGTTTGACCCATGGGGAGAGAAATCTTTTCTGGACAAAGGCCATCTAGCACAATGAAGTGATAAAATATGGGACAAGGGGGGGTGACCGGCATGGAAGAGAAAAACCACGAGGAGCTCAGTTCACCCGAGATGACCCTGCAGTGCTGGTGCGGCCGGAAGATGATATTGGTGGAGGCCTTTCCCGACGACGGCAACTTTCGCTACGCCTGTCCCCTTTTCCTTGCCGGTGACGCAAATCACGACCAGCTTCTCAGCGAGGAAGAATTCGTGGAAGAACCGGAGGAGAAACGCTAGAAGATTACTGGTTTTTCCTTATGTACCAGAGTGCGGCGTTGTGAGTGGAAGCATCAAAGACATCCGGGTTGTCTGGTATAGCCGTGATTCTCCCGGCTACGGTAATCCCGTAAAGGGGAAAACCAGAGCCCATTACTCCCAGCCTTTCGAGGGTCGTTGAGCTCACGGATGTCGAAACGAAGATGACCGTAGCTTCTCCGAGATCTCCAGAAACCCCAGCTACCCCGACCCAGTGGTCACCTCTCAAGGGGATACTTTCCAAGTATTTGTCGGGGGTCGCCCTGTTATTGGCGTCCCTTATTGTAGTTCCGCTTTTCATCCAGACAGGCCAAAGCCCGAAATCGGCGTAGTAAAGCATTGCGGCGCTTTTCATTGCCCTCATGTCTTCGACAATTCGGGTTGCCTCTGCTTTTGCTGTGACCGAGAACGAAACGAGCATCAGGGCCCCGGCCAGGATGCCGATGAGGAGCAGCACGATCAGGATCTCCACGAGAGTGAAAGCCCACCTTTTTCTGCCGAGCCTTTTCATTTTCCTCCCCCGCTTTCCCTTTCCAGATCGAGCTTGTATTTTTAATGAATTTTACCATGCACTGGCGAAAAGGCCGAAAGTGGCTAGGGTGTCCAATGTTAAGATATCGCCATGGGCAAAAAACAGAAAACCCGAATCGATCTTCAGGAAGGCAAGTTCATGCAGCCCTTGCTGGGTCAGCTTATGAGGGCACGGGGGCTTGTGCCGGCTGGAAGGGAAGAACCCGAGACTGCGGAGGACAGTGTTTCGGAAGGCCCCCTCCTGCCTCGGCCGGACCTTTCACTTGCCAGCCGCATCGTGTTGCAGTTCGAGAAAAAGGGACACGGAGGCAAACGAGCGACTCGCGTGGAAGGGCTGCCTTTCAGGAACGAAGAGCTCAACAACCTGGCCCGCGAGCTTCGCAGGGAAATGGGGAGTGGCGCCTGGGTGGAGGCGGGAACCATCCTGCTCCAGGGTGACCTGGCCGAGAGGCTGAAGGACTGGTTCGAAGCGAAAGGTGCCAAGCGTGTCGTCATCTCCGGGAGGGGGGGAAGTGCCGGATGAATTGGAACTGTTTCGGAGAGGCGGACCTGGAGTGGCTTATCGAGGAAACAAGGCCCCTGGCAGCCGGGGGAAAAGTGGCGACCTATATCCCGGAATTGGCCCGAGGAGATCCGGAGGTCCTTGCCGTTGCCGCAGTGGATGCAGCCGGTACGCTTTTTTCCGCAGGGGACAGGGACGTCCGTTTCACGATGCAATCCATCTCGAAAGTGGTGTCGCTTTCTTTGGCCTTGATGGAACTCGGGGAGGAAGCGGTCTTCAGCAAGGTGGGAATGGACCCGACGGCGGACCCTTTCAACTCGGTCATGCGCTTGGAAATGATCCGTCCCCACGTACCGCAGAACCCTCTTATCAATGCCGGGGCGATCGTCATCGATTCCATGCTTCCCTACGAAGATCCCGAAAAGGCTTTCTGCGCGGTTAGGGACATGGCCCGTAGACTGGCCGGCAACCCGCGGATGAGAGAAAACGAGGCCGTCTACCTTTCGGAAAAGAGGACGGGAGACCGCAACCGTTCCCTGGCCTATTTCCTGAAGAGCGTCGGGACGATCACCGCTGATGTGGAAACGATCCTGGATGTTTATTTCAGGCAATGCAGCCTGGAGGTTACGGTTTCAGACCTCGCGGTCCTCGCGGGAACCCTTTCGATGGATGGGCGAAACCCCAGGACGGGTGAGGAAGTGCTGCCCCCGTCAATCTGTCGCACCGTCAGGGCCTTGATGGCAACCTGCGGGCTTTACGATGGTTCGGGAGCCTTTGCGGTGCGCGTCGGCCTGCCGGCGAAAAGCGGCGTGGGGGGCGGTATAGTGGCTGCGGTTCCCGGGGTTATGGGGATTGGGGTTTGTGGCCCTGCCCTGGACCGGCAGGGAAACTCGATTGCGGGTATCGCCCTGCTAGAGCGGCTGTCCGACCGGTATGGGCTGAGGGTCCTCTAGGGAAAAGGAAAAACGAAAATGCGAACCCCCTCGGCAAACCTGGCGGGGGCTCGCATTTTTTTAGGCAGCCTGGCCGATAGCCTCTAATCGATTTTCCTGTATGCCTGCTTCCTGGCTCCGCAAATGGGGCAGCTATCCGGGGCTTCACCTTCGGCGATATGCCCGCAGACGGTACAGAGGAATAGGTCCGTGGCTTTCTCCTTGCCAAGGTTCTCCAGGGCTTTTTCGTACAAACCTGCGTGAACCGCTTCAGCCTTTCCCACCAGGTTCAGCTTTTTCGCGATGTTTTCTGCATTTTCTTCTTTTGCCGTGGCGATGAAGTCCGGGTACATCTTCGTGAACTCGTAGGTTTCGCCCTCGATGGCTGCCTTGAGATTTTCCTCGGTGGACTTGATCATCCCGAGAGCTTTGAGATGGTCGGTTGCATGGATGGTTTCGGCCTCGGCCGCAGCCCTGAATAGTTTAGCTGCCTGGTGAAACCCTTCGGCGTCAGCCTGGCGGGCAAAGGCGAGGTACTTCCTGTTAGCCATCGATTCTCCAGCGAACGCTTCCTTGAGGTTGTCATGGGTTTGCTTCATCTTCCGAATCGCCTCCTTTTTAATTTAAAATGATTATAGATAATCTGAAAGGAAGGGTCAAGCAGGAATATCCTCGATCAAGAAGCAAAATTTTTAAGACAATCCATTATTACCGATAAATCTCGGTCACTCCCGGTCCGGGGTATCGGCAAACCGACAGTGCGTTGCCCTAGCCTGAATTCCGAGGGGAAGGAGTACCGGAGAGCGGGGTTCAGGCTCCAGAGGGAGGGACAGCCAAAGCCTGCCTGGTTCAGGAGGCTTGCAAGCTTATCCCGGTCGCCGAGGACTTCAACGGGCAGGAATAGCGGGGCCGCCTCGTCGCAGACGGACGGGAACAAGGGGGACAGCGAAGCGGAGATGCCGTGATCCTCGGAAATCTGCTTCGTCAGCTTTTTCGCAAAGGTCCTTCGCCGGTTGGCCTCCTCGCGGAAAGAGGCCTGTTTCAAGGCCTCCCAGGATTCGCGGGCAGGGGCTCGAGGCAAGAGCGAAAGGGCCCCGTCAAGATGGGCCTCGGCTCTTTCTAGAAGATGCCATCCGAGAGCGGAATCTCCATTGCGGAAGGAGCAGAAGGCTTGGTTCCTTTTCCTGGCGAGGCCCGGGTCTGCAGGATTCAAGGACGGTTCGAGCGAAAAACGCGATATTATGGCTCCGCCGTCAGGGACCTCGAAAAATTTCCTGAAGCTGAAGAGGGCGAAATCACCGTAAATTCCAATATTTCCCGAAAGGGAGGATCCTGCGCAGTCCTCGATCACGAAAGGGCGGTTTCCCGGGTATCTTGAACGGATCCAGCCCAGGGCTCCCCGGTTGGGGAAGCCAAAGTAGTGGATGAGAAGCACGACATCCCTTCTCTCGGGACCAGTGGAAGGGAAAACGGGCCGAAAACCGGAGGCGGTAGCATACCGCCGAACCAGGATTCCTTCTTTCCGAAAGACAAGCGGAAGCGAAGGGCAGGCGTAGGCCGGGAGCCATGCTATCCCGGAAAATTCCCGGGTGGCAAGGGTGCGCAAGGCCAGGACAAGGGCGGACCTTCCGCAGTCGGTGGGAATGACAGTCCTTCCGATGCTCCGGAAGCTGTCAAGAAAGCCTTCGACGTCATTTTTCCCTAGGTGGGCCGAATTTCCGGGGCAATTCATGGCGATATCATAGCAGGCAGGGAAGTTCTTTGCCTGTGAGGCATGACTTTGAAGGAAAACCGGGGAGGGTTTCGGATGGTGAAGCCGTTTGATAGGGTTGCACCCTACTATGACAGGTGGATCGGTCGATTCATGTCCGGTCGCCTGGACCGGATGGTCGATCTCCTCTCCTGTACCCCGGATGATGTCGTCCTTGATCTGGGCGGGGGAACGGGACTTTTTGCCCGCCGCCTGCTCGGCCGATGCGGTGAAATCCATCTGCTGGATGAGAGCTCCCAAATGGTCGAACAGGTCCGCCATGGAAAAATAAAAACGCGGGTGGGAAGCGGGACGGTGGCACCCTATCCGGATCGATTTTTTGACGCGGTTGTCCTTTCAGACGTTTTTCACCACATCAGGGAGCAGGACCTCTTGCTTGACGAGGTCTTCCGGCTGCTGAAGCCAGAAGGGCGGCTTCTGGTAAACGAAGTGGACCTGGACCGTGTTTTGGGACGGATCGCCGGTAGGTTGGAAACCCTCCTTTTTACCCGGGTTTTCCCAACCGGTTTCCAACACTTTTGCACCCGGCTGGAGAAACGCGGGTTCCGGCTTGTCGACGAGGTGCGCGATTCCTGGAGCTTCATCGGCCTTTGGAAACTCGAGGCGTATTCACTTGGGGGACTTTCGGTGTCGCACGCGGAGCTCCCTGAGAACGTCGACCGGTTTCAAGTCCAGTGAGACCAGGGCGACAAGCAGGTGGTACAGCAGGTCTGCTGCCTCATAACGGGTTCCTTCCCGATCTCCCAGGGCGACCGCAAGGGCTGTTTCGACCCCTTCTTCGCCAACTTTCTGGGCGATCCTGGAAGGTCCTTCTCCAAGCAGACGAGCAGTATAGCTCTTTTCAACCGGGGCGTGACGCCTTTCCTGCAGCACTCGCCAGAGTTGCCCCCAGAACGTGCAATCCGTCCCCCCCTCGCCCCAGAGGGAGCGGAAGAAGCAGGTCCTTTCCCCCGTGTGGCAGGCCGGTCCCGCGGGTTCGACAAGGGCTAGAAGGGTATCCCCGTCGCAGTCGATTTTCATCTCGACGAGGCGCATAGAGTTGCCGCTCGTCTCTCCCTTTTTCCAGAGACGGTTGCGCGAACGGCTGAAAAACGTCAATTCTCCGGTTCGCAGCGTTTCCTCCAGCGCCTCCCTGTTCGACCATGCAACCATCAGGACTTCACCGGATTCTGCATCCTGTGTCACGACAGGGACCAGTCCGCTCGAATCAAACCGGATCTCGTCATAGGCGATAATCATTGTTTTTCCCTCCCGACACCTAAGCGTACCGAAACCCCGGCTTTTGCAAGTTCGGACTTGACTTGCCCGATTCCCAGGACTCCGTAATGAAAGATGGAAGCGGCAAGGGCCGCGTCGGCACCCGCTTCGAAGGCGAGCCGCATATGTTCCGCGGATCCCGCTCCTCCCGAGGCGATTAGGGGAACGGAGACGGCTTCTGAGACTTTCCTGACCAGGTCGAGGTCGTATCCCTCGTTAGTCCCGTCCCTGTCCATGCTGGTAAGGAGAATCTCACCGCAGCCGAGCCGGAACCCTTCCCTGGCCCACTCGACGGCGTCAAGGCCCGTCGGGGTCCGGCCGCCTTCCACGAGGACCTCCCAATGGCCTTCGGCCGTTTGCCTGGCGTCTATGGCCAATACGACAGCCTGGCGCCCCAAGGTCCGTGCACACTCCATTATCAGGCGGGGATTGCGCACGGCAGCGGTGTTGAGGGACACCTTGTCGGCCCCAAGTGCCACGATTTCCCTGGCCTGTTCGGGTTCAGAGATGCCGCCTCCCACGGTGAAAGGGATGAAGAGTTGGTCGGCTACCGACCTTATCCAGTCTGGCATGGTCCTCCGCCTTTCGGCAGAAGCCGAAATATCCAGGAAAACGAGTTCGTCAGCCCCCTCGTTCATATAGGTCCTTGCGAGTTCCGCCGGGTCTCCCGCGTCACGGAGATTCAAAAACTGGATTCCCTTGACGACTCGTCCTTCCTTGATGTCGAGGCATGGGATAATCCGTTTCATCAGCATGGCCTTTCAACCTCCAGGGCCCGTTCGAGGGTCAGTGTCCCTTCGTAGAGAGCCTTTCCCACCACAGCGTCAGAAATACCCAATTTTTCCAGTGCCTTCAGGTCTTCCAGGCTGGCGATGCCCCCGGCCGCCGTGAAAGCCATTTCCGGGAGGGCTTCCCGAAGTTCCCGGTAAAGGCCCATGTCGGGTCCCATTCCTGTTCCATCGCGATCGACAGCAGTGACAAGGGTTTGCCGGAATCCCGCCGAAAGAAGCCCATTAAGGATTTCCTTGGGGGAAAATTCGAGTTCTTCCGTCCATCCGCGGATGGAAACGCGCCCGCCTTTCACGTCTACAGCCGGGATGATTCGCTCGCCGAACCTTTCGTAAAGTTCCTCCTGGGCTTCAGGGGAGGAGAAAAGCAGGCTCCCGACCATCGTAAAAGAAGCTCCCGATAAGAGAACCCTTTCGATAGCCTCGGCAGAGCGCAAACCTCCACCGTAGCGAATAGTAAGGCCGAGGGCTGATAGACCCGGCAATAATTCGGCATGGCAAGGTTCGCCAACCTTTGCCCCTTCCAGGTCGACGACATGGAGGCGCCGGCACCCGGCAGAAATGAAAGACCGTGCGACGGCTAGGGGATTCTCGGCATATTCGGTTCTGGCAGAGAATTCTCCCCTCGTGAGCCGGACGACTTTGCCTTCGAACAGGTCGATCGCAGGCCAGACTTTCATGGGCGTCCCTCCGCCAGGCGGTCGATGAAGGTCCCAAGGAGACGTAATCCATCGGGTCCGCTTCGTTCGGGATGGAACTGGAAACCAGCGATGTTCCCCTTCATGGACACAGAGCTGAAGCAAAAGCCGTCCACCCTTGTCTCAGCTAGAGAGATGTCGGTGACAGGTGCGGCGTAACCATGGACAAAATAGGCGTCAAGCCCTCCGGGAAAGAGCTCTGTAACGCCTTGGAGATCCCGTACCCAGTGGACACGGTTCCAACCCATGTGGGGGGATTTTTTCAGTCCCGCTAGCGGAGCGACTTCGCCGTGAAAGAATCCCAGGCCCTCTGTGCGGCCGTCCTCCAGGCTTGCATCATAAAGGAGCTGCATCCCCAGGCAGATCCCAAGAAGCGGCTTTCCGGAGTCGGTCCAGCCATGAAGGGCTTCCGGCCAACCCCTTCGGGCTAGTTCCTCCTTTGCTGGAGGAAAGGCTCCCACGCCGGGAAGGACGAGAAGGGAGAAATTCCCATCCAGGTCTTCGGGGCTTGCCATGAGTTTCGCCGCGTACCCCAGGTGGTTCAGGGCCCGCAAGGCGTTCCCCAGGTTCCCGGCCCCGTAGTCGATAACGCCGATCATACCCAGATTCCCTTCGTGCTGGATTCCGTGGTCGAGGGGGCAAGGGCCGTCTTCAGCGCCCTGCCGACTCCCTTGAAAATGGCCTCCGCGAGATGATGGGAATTGTCCACGGCCAGGGCATGCAGATGGAGTGTTAGCCGTGCTTCCCTGGAGAACGCCGTCCAGAATTCCCGGACCAGTTCCGTGTCGAAATCTCCGCATCGAGAGGTGGGAAAGGCTGCATTCCATGTGAGTCCGCCGCGTCCGCTGATGTCGAGGGCGACGAGGACGAGCGTGCCGTCCATTGGAAGGGCAATCGAACCGTACCGTTCGCAGGGGCCCTTCCGGAAAAGATCGAGAAATGCTGCTCCAATCAGTATTCCCACGTCTTCCACGAGGTGATGCGCATCAACTTCCGTGTCACCCGAAGCACTCAGGTACCCGGGGATGTCCGCATGGTGGAGGAAAAGTTCGATCATGTGGCTGAGAAAGCCGCAGGGGCATTCCAGGCGGGTTTTTTCCCCGGGGGGCAGGAATTCGAAAGCGATGTGCGTTTCCAGGGAATGCCTTTCATAACGCTTTGTCATTTCCATCGCCTGCTTTCTTTGAAGATGCAAACTTCCCAATGATTTCCTCGATGGCATTCCATGCCAACTGGAGACTCTTGCGACTCGAGACGAACTTCAGGCTGACCGGTGCGATCTCGGCGATAACGGACAGGGCGTTTGCCCTGAGAGTCGAACCCGTCTGCACGATATCCACGATGCAGTCGCTCAGCCCAAGTCGTGGGGCCATCTCGATAGAACCGTTCAGGTGGACGAATTCCACCTGGATTCCTCTTTCCGCAAAATATTCTTCCGCGATCCGAGGGTATTTTGTCGCGACCCTGAGGCCCATCACCCGGCTTTCATGACCGAGGAAAAGGCTTGCCACCTTTTTCGGGCCGGCAAGAACGATTCGACACGCGCCCCTGCCGGTGTCACGGAGTTCGACCAGGGAGGCTCCCGTTTCCCAGATAACATCCGAGCCCGCAAGGGCCAGGTCGGCGATTCCGTAATGAACATAGACTGGGACATCCATTGGCTTGGCCAGCAGGAAACGGAACCCCTCCTCCTGGATGACCAGGGAGCGCCCTCTTTCCTTCAGGCGACCCGTGGGGATGTCGAGTTCCTGGAGGACTTCGATCGCATCTTCCAGGACTCGCCCGGTGGGCAGGCACAAGGTGAACATCAGGGACCCTCCTTCCTTCCCGGGTCGAGTTCATAGGCCGTGCAGGCTGGAAGATCAATCCACCAGCCATAGCCCCTCGTCTGGGCGAGCCGGATCGCGCCTTCCCTGCGTTCCTGCCAGCTCAACTCGACGCGGTATCCGGAAGCGATAAAGTCGTCAGCCCGTTCCAGGGCGACCCTTGGCGAAAGTCCACCGCACCAGGCAACGGCAGGGATCGCCCCTTCCTCACGAGAAAGGGAAGCTACTGCTCTCAAGTCCAGCCCGAAACCGAGGGCCTGCCCGACTATGCCGTACTGTTCCAGTAAACCGTCGTAACGACCTCCGCCCCCGAGACTCACTCCCGCATTCCCGGAAAAGATTTCGAAAACGGGGCCGCTATAGTATTCCAATTCCCTTGCAAGGGCGAGATCGAGCCTTAGGTTTTCTCCAAGTCCCAGTTCGCCCAGGGCTTGGACAATCAACTCAAGATCCCTCAGCGGTCCCGTTTCCCCGAAAAGGGCACGGGCTTCTTCGAGTGTTTTCGCTGCGTTTCCCCTCAACCGGGGAATGCTCAAGAGGCGCTTCTTCACGGCCTTCTGCAAGTGAAAATCATCCAGCGAGGAGAAATAGGCATCGTAGCGGCGCTCCAGCAGAGCCCGCATCAGGGAGGCGGCAACGGCTCGCTCGACTCCCGACATCGCTTCTCGAAGGAACCCAGCGTGGCCAAGGACGACAACCGGCGAATGGATGCCGAGCTGTCTCAGGGATCTCAGGAGAAGAGCTGTTACCTCCACGTCAGCTCCTTCTCCCTCCCATCCAAGGAGCTCAGCCCCAAACTGGATCCGCTCAAAATCAGTCTCCGGTGGAATTGGGGCCCTGTAAAGGGGACCCGCGTAGCAGAGTCGCAAGGGGCGTTCCTGGGGCGAGTAATGCGTAGAGAGGTAGGCGACAGCGGCCAAAGTCATGTCTGCCCGCAGGCAACAGGCTTCGCTCGACGGGGTGTAGACCGGGATTAGGCGTTTCCGGAACCTCGGGGGAAATTTATCCCACGCGGATTCCAGAAGCTGCAAGCCCGGCGCATAAAAAGGGATGTAGCCATACGCGGAGAATGTTTCGAAAAATGTCCGCCTGCATCGTTCGACCCTTTCAGCCTCGACTCCCCCAAGGGTCCGTGTTCCTTTCGGCAGCCGGCTCAACGGTCGGCTTCTCCCCTCAGGCGCATTGCCAGGGCATGGGCGTGAAGCCCCTCCGCAAGGGCCATGCATTCACCGGGTTTTGAAAGGTTCCTGGCCGCATCTTTTGACATATCCAAATGTGTCAGGGGTCTTAGGAACGTTCCGACCCACAAACCACCGGAGAATCGAGCCCGGCCTTCCGTTGGAAGGACGTGGTTAGTTCCGGCGATGTAGTCTCCGAAAGCTTCGGCGGATTGGTGCCCGAGAAATGCGGCCCCGTAGGCCGTACACTGTTTGAGGACTTCCCTCGGGTTTTCCACGGCCAGCTCGAGGTGCTCGGGGGCGGTCCTGTTGGCTGTCGCTATGGCTTCTTCAAGGGTGCAGACAGCCACCGTTCCCGAGGCATACCATGCCTGGAGAGCCGTCTTTCCGGTAGAGAGCCTGGAGAGGAGATGATCGACCTGGGTGAGAGTCTGGTAAGCCAGGGCTTGGTCAAGGCAATAGAGCGAAACGCGCGCATCGGGGTCGTGCTCGGCCTGGGCCAGCAGGTCCGCAGCAAGCACTGCCGGGTTTGCGGTCCGGTCGGCGATGATGAAGACCTCGCTGGGGCCAGCAAGGCTATCGATGCCCACCTTTCCAAAAAGTTGCCTTTTGGCTTCCGTGACGTAGGCGTTCCCGGGTCCCACCAGGAGGTCCACCGGGGGGATACCCGGAAGGCCGCGAGCAAGCGCACCAACACCCTGGGCTCCTCCTACGGCCAGGACCTCCGGAACTCCCAAGAGTGCGAGGGTCCCCAGGATTGGCTTGGAAATGCCGCAACTACCGCGCGGGGGAGAGAAGGCGACGATTCGGGATACCCCGGCTTCCTGTGCGGGAACCACCCCCATAACTGCTGTGCTGACAAGGGGGTAACGCCCGCCTGGCACGTAAACCCCGGCACTCTTGACAGGCAGAAAGCGCATTCCTGTGCGGATACCGGGGGAAATCTCCCATTCCTGGTCCTTGAACAGGGTCTTTTGCTCCCTATGAAAGGAACGGACATGATCGATCGCGATCTCCACGGCCTGGCGGAGGTTTTTGTCCATCTGGGCGAGCGCCGTGTTCAGGGTTTTCTCGCGGATCAGGATCGGGCCTTCGTAATCGTCAAGCTGGTGGTTAAGCTCGGACAAAGCTCTTTCCCCATCCCGGTAGACGCGATCGAGAATCGAACGGACCCGTTCCGAAACAGAGCGGTCGACAGCTTCGCGCTCAACGACCGCGGGTGCCTTGAGATTGATCATGGCAAACTCCTTCATCTATTTAGTATAATAGCAGGGTGAGTATTGGCGCGGCTTGCATCATATCATGGCACCCAAATCCCTGTAAAGACTCCCTAGGAAAACGAAACAGCTTTTCGCGACCCATCGGAAGAGCGGCTAGATGTTCGACAAAGCGGTCCCCAGTTGTTAAAATCTATCTTATTAAATCGTAGAAGTCTTTGGTTTCGAAGAAGGGGAAGAACATGGCCAAGAGTACCGAAAGAAGATTCCGTTGCGGGGAATGCGGTTTTTTTGCCCGTTCCTGGTCAGGCAAATGTCCCTCCTGCGGGAGTTGGGGAACACTGGAGGAAGAAGTCGAGGTAGGTGGAAACCCGGGACAGGGGACTGAAAAAGGGCCTGTAGTCTGCAACCTGTCAGACGTGAGTCCTCCCCGAAGGATTTCTTCGGGAATTGAAGAACTGGACAGGGTGCTGGGCGGAGGTTGGGTAACGGGGAGCGTGAGCTTGTTGGCGGGGGAACCGGGGGTCGGAAAGTCGACCCTCCTGTTGCAGGCATGTGCCTCCATGGCTGGCGCCGGGAACCGGGTTCTTTACGTTTCGGGGGAGGAATCTCCTTCCCAGGTCGCTCTCAGGGGCAAGCGTCTCGGTGCGGCCGGTGCGGGTTTTTCCCTCATATGCCAGGAGGGTCTCCAGGAGATCCTGCCGATGCTTCCGGATTTTGACTTTGCCGTTTTCGACAGCGTCCAGGCCATGAGGCATGCCGAGACCCCGGGGTGGCCCGGAACGCCCGGGCAGGTCAGAGCCGTGGCACAGGGTGTTTCCGAGGAAGCAAAGCGTTGTGGCTGTGCGGCTGTCCTGGTTGGGCACATCACGAAAGACGGACAGATCGCGGGGCCAAAATTGCTGGAGCACATGGTCGACGTCGTCCTGCATTTTTCGGGTGACAAAACCTCTCCTTATCGCCATGTCCGGGGGATGAAGAACCGGTATGGAAGCACGGATGAGCTAGGGGTTTTCGAGATGATGGAAGCGGGCCTGGAGGGGATTCCCGACCCGAGCCGCCTTTACTGGAACGAGGCAACATGTCCCTTACCGGGAACTGCTATGACAGTGGTCCTGGAAGGTTCCAGGCCCCTTGTGGCTGAAATCCAGTCACTGTCGTGTGCGACTCCTTTTCCTTACCCGAAGAGGACGGCCCGGGGGGTTGCCGTCAGCCGTATGGGGCTTCTCCTTGCCGTCCTTGAAAGAAGAGGGGGACTGGCGTCAAGGTCCATGGATGTTTTCATGAACGTCGTGGGGGGGCTGAACATTGAAGATCCCGCGGCAGATCTGGCTATTTGCGTTTCCCTGGCTTCCTCTCTAAGTGACAGGGTTCTTCCCCGGGATTGGATTTTCATCGGGGAAGTCGGGCTTGGGGGTGAAGTACGTCCCGTTCCCCGGATCCTGCCGCGTTTGAAGGAGGCGGCGCGGCTCGGTTTTGCGACCGTTGTCACAAGCCGGTACCAGGACCAGGAAGCCCCCCCGGGGATCGAGGTCCTGAAAGTCGGGCGATTGGGCGAGGTCTTGAAGGAGCTGACTGGATGATGATAAGGACAAAACGAAAGGGCGCCGGGATTGTCGTTGCTTTCCTGTGTTCCCTATTCTTTTCCCTTGCAGGGCAGGCCTTGTCGGCAGGGGAAGCTGCGGTTGTGGTCGTTGCGCCGATGGAGGGGGTCGTTGGGGTTTCCCTAGAGAATTTCCTCGATGAAGCCTTTTCCTTTGCTGAGAAGGAAAAGGCAACGCTTCTCGTGATCAGCATCGACACTCCTGGCGGACTCGTCACTTCCATGAGGGGCATGTCCCAGAAAATCCTTGCCGCACCCCTTCCGGTAGCGGTTTGGGTAGGGCCGCCGGGAGCCCGGGCCGCTTCTGCCGGAGCTTTCCTTGTCCTGGCTGCCCACATTGCGGCCATGGCCCCGGGGACGAACATAGGGGCCGCACACCCCGTTACCGCTTCGGGACAGGACGTGCCCGACAAGGAAATGAGCCGGAAGATCACGAACGACCTGGCTGCGCAGATCCGGTCGCTTGCGGAGGAACGGGGGCGGAACGCCAAGGTGGCGGCAGACATGGTACTGGAAAGCGTTTCCCTGACTGCCAGAGAGGCCTTGGACAGGGGAGTGATCGACACGATAGCCCCGGACTTGCCCTCTTTGGTCAAATGGATGGACGGGCGCAAGGTCAAGGTCGGGGCTTCCCAGGTCATCCTGGACCTGGAGCGCTACGAGATTCGCCGGTTCGAGATGAGCCCGCGCCTGAGAGCGCTTCACTTCATTTCCCGCCCGGACGTGGCCTACATGATGCTGACCCTCGGGATTCTTGCGATTGTCTTTGAAGTCCTGACTCCCGGAGGTTTCGTCATGGGAACCTCCGGGGCTGTAATGGCCCTTATCGGGGCCTACGGGCTAAGGATGCTGCCCTTCAACTGGGCGGGCGTCATTCTTCTCGTGGCGGGCATTCTCGTGCTTGTCCTCGACCTGGTGGTTGGTGGTGTCGGGATACTGAGCCTTTTCGGCTTGGCATCCCTTGCGGTGGGGTCGCTGGTTATCTTCAGGGCGCCGGGAGGTGAGCTCTTGAACGTTTCCGTTGGATTCATGGCGGGGATGGTCGTGACCCTGGGCATTTTCTTCCTTTTTGCTGCAGGAGCCGTCTGGCGCTCCACGAGGAAGAAAGTCACATCGGGGAAAGAGGGCATGGTTCTAAACGAAGGAGTGGTCGTGGAAGATCTTACCCCAGGGGGGGTTGTAAACTGCCATGGCGAAATATGGAGAGCGGTTTCCGATGACGGATACCCGATTCCCAAGGGAACGCCGGTTTCGGTCATCCGCGCAGAGGGACTTACCCTGAGGGTGAGGGCGAGTGATACAGAATCCCTGGATTTGAAAGGAGAGGGTCGTCAATGATCGGGAATCTCATCGAGTTTATTTTCAGTGCGGGCAGCACGTTAGGGGTCATTCTGATTGTCCTGATCCTGCTGACTTCCGCGATCAAGATCATCCCTGAATACCAGCGGGGTGTTGTTTTCCGCCTCGGGCGCCTTACCGGTGCAAAGGGTCCAGGACTTGTGATCATCATTCCGTTCATCGACAGGATGGTGAAGGCGGATCTCCGGGTCGTGACCCTGGACGTCCCCGTCCAGGAGGTGATCACGAAGGACAACGTCCCGATCAAGGTGAACGCTGTCGTTTACTTCCGGGTGATGGATCCCAACCGGTCGGTGGTTGAAGTCGAAAACTACATCATGGCGACTAGCCAACTTTCACAGACAACGCTTCGCTCGGTGATCGGTCGGGCTGAATTGGATGAGGTCCTGAGCGAGCGGGACAAGATCAACCTTGAACTGCAGAAAATCATCGACGAAAAGACGGACCCCTGGGGCATCAAGGTCAGTGCCGTTGAGGTCAAGGAGCTCGAGTTGCCGGAAGGCATGAAGCGAGCCATGGCCCGCCAGGCTGAAGCCGAGCGGGAGAGGCGTGCAAAGATCATCAGCGCGGAAGGGGAAGCCCAGGCAGCGGAGCGCCTGAGCGAAGCGGCCCGAATCATGGCGGTGAGCCCGGTCACTCTCCAGCTCCGGTATCTCCAGACCATGAGGGAAATTGCAAGCGAGAAGAACTCCATGACCCTTTTCCCGTTTCCCTTTGAGATCATGAGGGCCTTCATGGATCGGGCAACCCAGGAAAAACCCAAGGACGCATAAGCGGTTCGTCCTGTTGAAAGCAGCGCAGGCCCCCAAGGGGACCTGCGCTTTTTTTTCAGGTTTTGCTAAGGTCTGTCAAGGTGGTTATAATAATCCAACATCAGGTTCCGGACGGGATGATCGGGAAGGGAGAGGCCTTTATGCCGTACGATTTTGAGCGCGTGGAAAAAAAGTGGCAGCAGCATTGGGAAGAAAACAGGGTTTTCCAGGTCGAGTGTGATCCGGGAAAACCCAAGTTCTATTGCCTGGAAATGTTCCCTTATCCCAGTGGTGCGCTCCACATGGGACACCTGCGGAACTATTCGATCGGCGACCTGTTAAGCCGCTTTTTGTGGATGAAGGGCTGGAATGTCCTGCATCCCATGGGTTTCGACGCTTTTGGCCTCCCTGCGGAGAACGCGGCCCTGAAGTATGGGGTCCACCCGAAGAAGTGGACCTGGGACAACATCGAGCACATGACCACACAGCTCAAGTCGATGGGGTGCAGTTACGACTGGCGCAGGCGTGTCGAGACATGTTCCCCCGATTACTACCGCTGGACCCAGTGGATTTTCCTGCTCTTCCTCAAGAACGGGCTTGCCTACAGGAAACATGCTCCGGTTAACTGGTGCGAGAGCTGCCAAACCGTGCTGGCGAACGAGCAGGTGATCGACGGGGGGCATTGCTGGCGCTGCGGGAGTCTCGTCACCAAGCGAAAGCTGGAACAGTGGTTCCTTAATATCACCCGTTATGCCCAGGAACTTCTTGATTCCCTGGGGCATCTTCCCGGCTGGCCCGAAAAGGTCAAGCTCATGCAGCGTAACTGGATCGGCCGCTCGGAGGGCGTCCGCCTTTCTTTCCCGGTCGACGGGATGGAGACGTCCCTGGAAACGTTCACGACACGGTTTGACACGATTTACGGCGTGACCTTCCTGGCCCTGGCCCCCGAGCATCCGCTGGTGGAAGAGCTGGTTCGCCTGAGTCCGAAGGGGGACGAGATCCGCAAGTTCGTCGCTGAAACGCTCCAGAAGAGCGAGATCGAGCGGACTGCCGTCGGTGGCGAAAAGAACGGCATAGATACGGGGTTCAAGGCGATCAACCCGGTCACGGGAGAGAAAGTCCCGATATGGGTTTCGAACTATATCCTCATCGAGTACGGCACCGGGGCGATCATGGGGGTGGCGGGGCATGACCAGCGTGACTTCGAGTTCGCCCGTAAATACGGAATCCCGGTGGGCGTGGTGATCCAGCCCAAAGAAGGGAATCTCGACCCGGAAACGATGACGGAAGCCTTCGAGGGTGACGGCATACAGTGCAATTCAGGCGATTTCAACGGGCTTCCCACCGAGGAGAGCATTCCCCGCATGGCTGCTTGGGCCGAAGAGATTGGCGTGGGCAAGAGGGAAGTCAATTTCCGGCTGAGGGACTGGCTCATCTCGCGCCAGCGTTACTGGGGAGCGCCCATTCCTGTCGTTTATTGCGAAAAGTGCGGTATCGTTCCCATCCCGGAGGACCAGCTTCCTGTCCTGCTTCCTGACGTCCAGGTCCTTCCAGGGGGGAAAAGCCCGTTACCCGAGACCGAGGAATGGGTCAATACGGACTGTCCCCATTGCGGGGGGCCGGCACGACGTGAAACCGACACCATGGACACATTCATCTGCTCTTCCTGGTACTTCCTCAGGTTCTCGTCCCCCTGGACAGCCGAGGGTCCTTTCAAGGAAGAGGATGTCAATTACTGGATGGCTGTTGACCAGTATATCGGTGGGATCGAGCACGCCTGCCTGCACCTTATCTATGCACGGTTCTTCACGAAGGTCCTGTCCGACCTGGGTTACGTCGAGGCGCGCGAACCTTTCACAAACCTCCTGACGCAGGGAATGGTCATCAAGGACGGATCCAAGATGTCGAAATCCAAGGGGAATGTCGTGGACCCGGACGAAATCATTCGGAAGTATGGAGCCGATACCGCACGGCTGTTCATCCTCTTTGCAGCCCCGCCGGACAAGGATTTGGACTGGTCCGAAAAAGGAGTGGAAGGGGCGCATCGATTTCTCAGGAGAGTCTGGCGCCTGGTGGAGGAGGGAGGGGACGCCTTGCGGCAGGCTCCGCGCCGCAGAATCCCCCTTGCGGAGATGGCCGCCAAGGATCGCCGCGACCTTAAGCGCCGTATCCACTCCACGATCGAGAGCGTTGGCAGGGATATTGAGAAGGAACGGCAATTCAACACGGCAGTGGCTCGACTCATGGAGCTGAGCAACGCCCTGTCGGATTTCACTCCCCAGGATGCAACCGACTGGACCCTTTACCGCGAAGGGATTGAAACGCTCCTCCTGTGCCTTTCTCCCTTCACGCCCCATATTTGCGAGGAACTCTGGCAATACCTCGGGAACCAGGGTTGTTTGGCTGGGGCGTCCTGGCCTGAGGTCGAAGCGGATTGCCTGGAGGCGGAATCGGTGACTGTCGTTCTCCAGGTCAACGGGAAAGTCCGGGAAAAGATCGAACTCCCCGCCGGCCTCGGGTCCGAAGAACTCAAGGAAAGGGTCTTTTCCGAAGAATTGGTCAAGAAACGGCTCGAAGGGAAGGAAATCCTGAAGGTGATCTCCGTACCCGACCGGCTGGTCAACGTGGTGGTGAAAGGATAGTGCCTCACCTGATGGTGGCGAGCGCCGCTGGGACTTCCCAGCGGCGCCTCGTTTCGGAAACGACTGAACAGGAACTCGGGAAGGGATATCCCCTTTCAGTCCGGAGGGAGGGGGGAGAGTGGAAGGATCTCCTCTCCAGTGAAAGTGGTGGTGGGCTATTTGAAGCCCGAAGACTCGTCCTTGTCGAGGAAGCACACCTGCTTGGGAAATTCCCGCCGGGCCTTGAGTCGCTGCTGGAAGGAGCGGAGTCTG
Source organism: Synergistaceae bacterium UBA5827 (assembly GCA_002432945.1). Taxonomy (GTDB): domain Bacteria; phylum Synergistota; class Synergistia; order Synergistales; family 79-D21; genus 79-D21. The sequence continues at coordinate 26,767 of DJHE01000019.1, read as the reverse complement.
CTACCCACGTCCTTCTCGTTTATTCGGATGATCCAAAATCGATTTTTCCAAAAGAACTTTTCTCCAGGCTGACTTGGCTGAAGGGGGAGGAAATCCCGCGTTTTGGCGTGGCGAGGCAGAGGTGGGTGGAAAAC
>DJHE01000019.1:0-26572 GCA_002432945.1 Synergistaceae bacterium UBA5827 | reverse complement strand
GGACCCTGAAGAGATCCTTTCTGAACTGTCGAAGCTTTGTCTGGCTTTGGAGGGCCGTCGCATCGAGATTGAACAGGTGCGCGCCCTTTGTTTCGACGAGGGGGAGAAGGCCCTTCTTTCTCTTCTCGACGGATTGTGCGAGGCAGACATCCCACGAGTGACGGGTGCCTTGCCCCATGTGAAAAGGCGAGAACTCATCCCGGTTGTGGCTGCCCTTCACAACCGTTTCCGCCTTGCGATGTACCGAGCAGCCTTCAAGTCCCCGAGAGTGGGCAAGGCGGTTTCGGAAGCCCTGAAGGCACGGCCTTACCAGGATAGGCAAGCCGTTGAAGCAAACCGCCATTATAGCCGGACTGCCATTTCGGCTTTTGTAAGGGATCTCTGCGGGGTCAACATTGGGGAGAAATCTGGAAATCGCAGCGGTTGGGTTGACCTGGAACTGGCCATACTGGATTTACTGGCTTCAAACAAGGCTCTGCGTTAGGGAACTTGAGAGAAAAAGCCGCCGGCTAAGCGTCGGCGGCTTTCATTACGTCTTTTGCCCTTTGGGTAAGCATGGATTTGCGTCTCGCGACCGTGTTGGGGTGCAGGACACCCTTGCCGGCGGCCTTGTCCAGGACGGACTGGGCTTCGTCAAGGCGGGACTGGATCAGCTTGGAATCCTTTCCCTCCAAGCTTTCCATGAGTTTCTTCGCGGCAGTCTTGCAACGACTCTTCCAGAAACGGTTGTAGAGTCGGTTTCTCTCGGAGATTCGGACTCGCTTTTCAGCGGATTTCTTGTTGGGCATGCGGTTCACCTCCTCCCGTAAAGCAAAGCAAATTCTAGCATGCCCAAGGCAACCGGGCAAGGAAGAAAAAGAGATTCGCGTGAAGCCGTATTATACAATAACGATCGTGCTTTTGACTGGGGAAAGAGGCGGGGTTCATGCAAGGTCCTCTGAAGCAGGACGGCAACAAGTGGGGTAAGGGAATCGTCTCGACAGGACTCGTGGTCTTATCCTTTGCAGGCTTTTTCCTGGAAGGCCGGGGATCCGGACTGGGGAAACTGCTTTGGCTTGTCGGAGGGTCAGGGATCGTGGGCCTCCTGACAAATGTCCTGGCAGTGAGAATGATCTTCCACAAGATATCCTTGCGCATGGGGACCTGGGAATGGATTCTGCCGGGGAGCGGTGTTGTGACAAGGAACCAGGAGCGGATTCTCGAAACACTTGCCCGTGAGCTCCGGGAACGCTTGCTGACACAGGAAACGCTTGAAAAAGCCGTTTTCGAGGGAAGGTTGCTGGACAGGGTAGGGCCGACCTTCCGCAAGGAGATGAGACGTCTCTTCCTAAGGCGTTCAAACCTTCGCAGGATGGGGAGGGCGATGGAAGGCCCCCTGCAACGTTTATTGCTGGGTCCGGAGACGGAGCGATTTGTAAGGTCCCAGGTGGAGAAGGCCCTCCAGGACAGCCTGATCCTTGGCATGGCGGGGAGACTGGGCCTGTTGAAAAGCGAGGTCATCGCTGAGTGGGTGATCCGGTCGGCCTCGACAAACCTGAACAGGGCACTCCTTACGGAAATCGGGCTCAGGGAAACCCAGAGGAAGCTGGCCGCTCTCCTGGATGGTGCGAGTCACCTGGGGGATGCGGAGATCATGGTGATGGTCCGCGATAGCTTTGAGCGACTCCTTATCCGCATGCTCCGCGAAATCGATCTCGGTGAACTTGCCAAGAGATCGCTGCGCGATGCAACGCCGGAGCAGCTGGAGAATTACCTCGAAGCCCTGGCAAGGAAGTATCTTGACTGGATAGAGATCTGGGGAGGACTCATGGGGGCCGCCCTTGGGCTTGGAATATGGATGCTTTCAAGATGATGCTCCACCCGATGGATTTCTTTTTTGGAGAACCTGGACTCCTTCCGAGGCTTGAGGGATTCGAATTTCGACCCCAACAGGCCCAGATGGCCAGGAAAATCTGGGATTTCCTAAAAGCGGGAGAAGGGAGAATCCTGGCGATTGAGGCTCCCACCGGGATTGGAAAGAGCTTTGCCCTGCTTGTGCCGGCAATTCTCTGGGCGCTGGAAGGCAACTACCGCGTCCTTCTCCTAACTGCAGGACACGCCTTGCAGGAACAGCTCATGTCAAGGGACATCCCTTTCCTTCAGGAACTTTTGCCTGCGACTTTCCAATACGGAACCCTGAAGGGGCGTGGTAATTACCTTTGCCTGAGACGCAGTTCCGAGCTCGACTCGGGAGGTTTCCTCTCGTTCAATGACGGGGGAGCGACCTCCATGGAAATTCTGGAATGGCGAAGGGACACGGATACCGGGGATCTTTCGGAACTTAACCTGCCCGAGGACCACCCGGCTCTCGGGACGATTGCAGCGGGTCGCGACGGATGCCTGGGGCGACTTTGCCCCTTTCGGGAAGAATGCTTCCTGCAGCGTCTTTACCAGAAGGCCCGGAACTGGCAAGTTATCGTGGCCAACTATCACCTGTTCTTTTCCCATGTGGACGGCGGTGAACGAGCCTTTCCGGTCCATTTTGACGCCCTGCTCTGCGACGAAGCCCACAGGATTCCTGAAGCGGCCCGTTCGGCTTCATCTCGTTCGGCGTCCCTTGACCGGTTCCGGAAAGTGCTTTCTCCAAAGCACCTGAACGGCTTGGAAAAGTCTTTCAGGGAATTGCACATCCCCGCTGAGAAACTCTCTTCCGAATGGAAAGGAGCGGCCGTGGGTGTCGAACGCCTCTTCAACCGGCTGTCCCTCCTTCCAAGGGATCAGTGGGCTTTCAAGACTCCGCTGACGGAGCTTCGCCACGATCTCGAGGAGAGCCTGGGGCCACTTGCGGGAGAGGCCGAGAGGCTCTTATCCATCGCGGGGAAGGATAGGGACAAGCCTGTGAATGAAGACCTTTCCGCCCAGGCGGAAGGACTGGCCGCTGCCAGCCAGTTGGTCGAGGCCTGCGACGACCTTGCCTGGTGTCTTGACGTGGTTCGCTATCCCCAATGGGCGACTTGGTGGGACGGGCTCGCCATCCAGAGCGCTCCGGTCTTGGCGGGCCCGTCGGTCCATGATGTTCTTTCTTCCCTTGAGGAAATGCCTGTCATTTGTACGTCGGCGACCCTGTCTGTCGGAGGGGTTTTTGATTTCTGGGAAAAGGAGACCGGGATATGTCCTGGAGAAGAGGTCATCCTCGATTCCCCGTTCGACCTTCCTTCCCAGATGTCGATCTGGGTCGTCGAGTTGGGGCTCCGTGTTACAGAGAACGGATACGACGAAAGGGCCAGCCGTGTCATCGAAAAACTTTGCGAGGATAACCGAGGGCGTACGCTTGTCCTTTGCAGTTCCCGGAGGCTAGTCAGTGCGGTTTCGAGAAAAATGAGGGATAAGCAACGGAACTTTCGGGTTCTTTGCCAGGGTGAGGCTCCCAAAGGAGAATTGCTCGCTCTTTTCAGGAGGGATGAAACGTCGGTCTTGATCGGAAGCCTTTCATTCCGGGAGGGAATCGATGTCCCGGGAGAGGGGCTAACCCAGGTGATCCTTGACCGGATTCCCTTTCCTCACCCGGATGATCCACTTGTCAGGGCAAGGCGGGATCTTGAGGGGAGAGGGGCGTTTCTTCAAAGCACTCTTCCGATGAGCCGGCTTTTCATGAGACAGGCCTTTGGACGGCTTATCCGGAGGAAAACCGATCTTGGGCGTGTGGTCATCCTTGACGGGCGGGCCCTTGAGAGGCCAGATTGGGAAATATTCCAGGATTTCCAGGGAGTTCCCCTCAAGAGAATCCGGCTGGCCCGGATGCCTTGATAGGGTTCTAGGGGCTGTGTTATAGTATCTAGGCTCTTAGACAAGGCCATTTAATTTTATTCGGATTTTCCAACAGCAAGGGGGTGTCGTCAATGAAGCGGACCTTTCAACCCCATAAAACGCGTCGCAAGCGGTCAATGGGTTTCCTCGTGCGTTCCAGCTCCCCAACGGGGCGCCGCGTCATCCGCAACCGGAGACGCAAGGGGCGTAAACGCCTCGCAGTCTAGATGGATCATCCTTTCCGGTTCCCAGCGAGCCTCAGACTGAAAAAGGGATGGGAGTTTGATCTGGTCTTCCGCACCGGCCGACGCGTAAAAGGAGAGCTGGTGCGGTTGTTGTTTCTTGATGCGGGCGAGGGTCCCCCTAAATTGGGAGCGGCCGTAGGAAAGCGCCAGGGTTCTTCCGTTGTCCGAAGCAGGGGACGGAGAATCCTGCGGGAGGCCTTTAGGGTTTGCCGCCCATGGATGAAAGACGGCGTATGGATCGTGGCCATGCTCCGGTCCGCCGGGCTCAAGGCTGGGACAGGGGAGATCTACGCGGATATGGTCGCCCTCCTCAAGAAGGAAGAAATCCTGAAACCGGGGTTTCCGCCCGTTTTTCCCTCAGACAGGGAGGCCTCGGGTTGAAAAGATCCATCCCTGCTTACCTTGCCATGGTTGTAATTCGCCTCTACCAGCGCTTCCTTTCCCCTTTTTTGGGGAAGAATTGCCGTTTTGTACCGACTTGTTCCGCCTACACATTTGAAGCGATCGAGCGGTATGGATTCATGGAGGGAATTCTTCTCGGGGTAAAGCGAATTATTCGTTGCGGCCCTTGGTCTCCCGGGGGTTTTGACCCCGTCCCGGATCTGAGGCGGGAGGCTGGATCCGGAAAAATACGAAAAAATGAACCAAAGGGACGGTGAATCGTTTGGGCACCTTGTGGAACGCGGCAGGCGAACTGTTGCTGAAGACACTGAACCTGTTCTACGGACTGACCCACTCCTACGGTCTGGCTATCATCCTGCTGACTATCCTGGTGAGGGTCATCCTGCACCCACTGAACCAGAAGCAGCTAGTAAGCATGCAGAAAATGCAGAAGATCCAGCCGAGGATCAAGGCTTTGCAGGAGAAATTCGGTAGTGACAAACAAAAATTAAACGAAGAAACGATGAAGCTTTACAAGGAAAACAGTGTCAATCCTGCCGCGGGATGCCTTCCCCTCCTCGTCCAGTTGCCGATCCTGATCCTTCTCTTCAGGGTTCTTACGAACTTCAAGTTTGGCGGGGTTTCATTCCTGGGTGTGGGGCTTGAGGAGTCTGTCCTTTCAACAATGGCGAAAGCCCTTGAACTGAACGTGCAGACCCCGGGGTTCACGGCCCTTTTGAGCGGGATTGCCTCCAACCCGGCGGGGCTCCTGAAAGTGGGACTTTACGGTCCCAACCTCCTGTTGCTTGTCTCGATCGGATTCCTGACCTGGTTCCAACAGCATCTTTCCGCGAGCAGCAACCCCCAAATGGCCTTCATGAACTGGTTTATGCCCGTTTTCCTGACCTTTATCTGCCTGAACCTGCCAGGGGGTGTGTTGCTTTACTGGGGTGTCTCCTCACTGATGAGCGTGTTCCAGCAATGGCGTGTCGTCAAAACGACGGAAGTCGAGATGGAGAAGAAACCGACCCTTTTCAAGAATAAGCCGAACCGGGACGGGGAATAGGACGAATGTCCGCAGAGAAGGAAAGGGAAGAGGATATGAACGTTCCCGAGCCTCTGGTAGTGGAAACCGATTCAGTCGAAAAGGCCATAGAGGATGCGGCCCGGATGTGGGATATCCTCCCGGAGGACGTGAACGTGAATGTCCTGGAGGAGGGGAAAAGGTTCTTGGGGCTTTTTTCGCGCAAGACCCGCGTAGAGTTGTTGCCGGGAGAAGACCTGGAAATCCTTAAAGGGAAGCGACTCCTGTCAGAGATATTGGAAAAGATGGACATGAATGCCGAAATCGAGGTTAATGAAGATGGGGTCCTGAATCTCACCGGGGCGGATGCGGGCATCATCATCGGTAAATACGGGGAAACCTTGAAGTCGTTGGAATATCTCCTGAACCTGATTTCACGCGACAGCTCACCATCCCGGCTTATCAGGCTGGATAGCGACGGTTACAGGGAAAGACGCGAGCTCAGCCTTCAGAGGATGGCCCTTTCCGCTGCGAAAGAAGCTCTGCGTCGCCATCGACCCGTAACGATGGAGCCGATGACGAGCTGGGAAAGGCGAATCATCCATATTGCGTTGAAGGAGCACCCGGAGGTAGAAACCCGGTCGGTGGGGGACGATCCCCAAAGACGAGTTGTAGTTTGGCCAAGGGGCGCGAACCGTTCCGTAAAAAAATGATACGCAACTCAAGAGAGGACACCGGAATTCACGGGGTCCTCTCCTTTTTTTGCAAGCGGAACGTACTGGTAAAACTCTTGCAGAGATTCCGTAAAAAAACCGATTCGCCTCTTTGGTGCGAAAGATAAAATAGGGTAAACAAAACCACATGGAGAGGTGATCCCTTATGGCAAAAACCAGGAAAACCGGATGGGTCGTTGGGGTTGCCCTGATGTTAATGGGCATTCTCTACGTTTTGCCCCATGAGTTTAGACTCCTTTCACCGGCAGATTCGCAAGATGTCTTCACCGGCAATCCTGTTGCATCCATTGCAAAAAAGTCTTCCCCCGCGGTTGTGAATATCGACACGAAAACCCTTGTACGGAAATCTTTCTCTCCCTTCGGGAACGACCCCTTTTTGAGGCAGTTTTTCGGGGACCAGATGGATCTCTTTTCCCGGGTTGTTCCGATGGAAGGGAAGGGGTCCGGGTTTATTGCAAGCCCCGACGGGATGATCCTGACCAACAGCCATGTCGTTGATGGGGCCGATTCCGTTACGGTCACTCTGTCCGACGGGCGCCGGTTCGACGCTGAGGTCGTGGGAAAGGATCCCACTTATGACCTGGCGGTCATACGAATCAAGGCGAGCAATCTTCCGGTTCTCAAGATGGGTGATTCTGACCGGACACAGGTTGGGGAGTGGGTAGTAGCGATCGGCAACCCCTTTGGGCTTGAACATACGGTGACGGTGGGTGTCATCTCCGCGAAGAACCGCAGCATCCGACTCGAGAAACTTAATTTTGACGGTTTTTTCCAGACGGATGCCGCGATTAACCCGGGCAACAGCGGAGGGCCCCTGATCAATCTTGAAAACCAGGTAATAGGGATCAACACGGCCATTGTCCCTTACGCGCAGGGGATTGGTTTTGCGATCCCGATCAATGTCGCCAAGCAAGCGATGAACGACCTGGTGAAGTTTGGCCGCGTCAAGAGAGCGTGGCTGGGGGTCTACATGCAGCCGGTGACCACAGACATCATTGAAGCCTTTGGCTTGAAATCCGGTGACGGAGCCCTGGTCAGCGATGTGGTGCCCAATTCACCTGCGGAAAAAGCAGGCCTCCAACGCGGGGATGTGATCAAGCGTTTCCAGGGAGTTCCCGTCAAAACTCCCGATGATCTATCGAAGGCGGTACGGAAACAGGTTGCCGGCGATGTAACCAAGGCTGAAATCGTGCGGGAAGGGAAGACAATCAACCTTTCCATCCGGTTGGAGGAATTGCCGGACCAGGAAACCGCCGGGAAAAGCGGAACTCCACGGCTGGCACTCCAGCTAGGTGTGGAAGTTGGCAACCTCGATGCCAAGGCAAGGCAACAGTTTGGCCTTCCTGCCTTGCAGGGGATAGTGATCCTTCGGGTCGAAACCTCGTCTCCAGCAGAACGAGCAGGGTTAAGACCAGGGGATGTGATACAAGGGATCAACGGCAGATCCATCAGGGACGTCCGTTCCTGGGAAACGACATTGAAAGCCGCGGGAGGGAAAAAGCTCGTCCTGCTGGTTTGGAGAGAGGGGCGAACAACCTTCGTTCCGCTCAGTACACAATAGCGGTGTGCAAAGACAGGAAGAAAGCGGAAGGGNNCCCTTCCGCTTTCTTCCTGTCTCGATGCCGTTTCTTTCAGGCTTCGGGAAAGCGGACCCTAAAAAGCAAACCTTCACCCGTCCCGGAGCGCATCTCGATTTTCCCACCATGGATCTGGGCAATCCGGTAGACCAACGGCAACCCTATCCCGTAACCAGGCATATGCCTGGAACCGTCAGCACGCCAAAAAAGATCAAAGCACCGGCGGATTTCCTCTTCTGACATGCCGGGACCCGTATCCCAGACTTCCAGAACAGATTCGTGAGTGCATTCATCCCGATATGTCCTGATTCCAATTTGACCGCCGGGAGGAGAATACTTGCTCGCGTTGTCGAGGAGATTGGTCGCAAGAGCCAAAATTAGTGCCGATCTTCCCATGGCCTTGGCAGAATGGATCTTTTTTTCCACCTGTTGCCCGCGCCGGTTGAAAATGAGGGCCAATCTCTGGCAGGCCTCCTGGGCGATCTCTTCCAGGTCCAGGAGTACAACATTGGATGGCCGGTCGCCCAAGTCAAGCCGGGAGAGCTCAAGCAGGGCCTCGATCATGTTTCGCATCGCATTTGTATGTTCGATGATTTCAGCGAGCTTTTTCTCATAGAACTCTTTGGAGCGAGGCCTCAGGAGCGTGACCTCTGCCTTTCCCTTGATCACGCTGAGGGGGTTGAGAAGTTCGTGGCCCACATTCGAGGCATAACGGCGCAAATCACCGAAAGTATGCCCTAGTTGCTCAACAGAAGCAGACAAAGCCGCTTCCAGGCGCCTTAAATCAGGGTCTTCTCCTTCAAGTGGGGGTAAAGGACCCGGATGGGTGATATCGAATTTTTCGAAATACTCGGCTAATATACCGGCCAGATTCAACCCTGCCCCGGGAGAGGGCAGGCCATTGCCGGTACGTTCTTCGTCCATGGGGCACTCTTTCCCCGGACAGCTCCTCAAGCCTGGTCCGGACAAACCACCTTGTAACCGACTCCCCGGACGGTCACGACCATCAGGTCGAGGCCAAAGGGACGCAACTTGTCGCGAAGGTACTTCACGTGAACATCCACCACGTTGCTCGTGCCTTCGTATTCTTCCTGCCATACGTTGGAAATGATCTTGTCCCGGGTGAAGACCTGGTTTTCGTGTCGCATAAGGAGTTCCAGGATGTCGAACTCCCGCCGCCTTAGAGGAACGGTGTCCTCTCCGACACGGCATTCCCTTGCCAAGGGGTCGAGCGTGAGATGCCCGCAGCGCAACATGGCAGGCTTCGGCTCGGAGATCCTGCGAATCAGGGCATTTACCCTGGCAAGCAGTTCCCTGAAATCAAAAGGCTTGATGAGGTAGTCATCAGCACCCTGATCGAGCCCCACGACGCGATCCTCGATCGAATCCCGTGCGGTTAGCATGATTACTGGAACCTTCTTGCCTTCCTCACGCAAGGCAGAGATGATATCCAGACCGCTAAGCTTTGGCAGCATCAGGTCGAGGATGATACAATCATGGTCTCCCGAGCGGGCTTTCTTGAGCCCATCCTGGCCGTCATATGTAAAATCGACCACATATCCGTTTTCGGAGAATCCCTCGGAGAGGACCTCTACAAGTTCCTTGTTGTCTTCGATTATCAGCAGTTTCATTACTGATCCCCCTCTCGGTTCTAATGAAATTGGGATTTCCGTTCTATTAAATCACATGGAAAAGACCTTGTCGAGGGGGAAAATTGTCATTCTTTGCATAAATTTTTCGGGGGTGATAAAATATCTCCCGACCCAGCGCTCGGATCGGGGTTTCGTACCCCGTTCTGGGACTCGGGATTCGCAAGAAACGGGGTGCCACCATGATCGAACGTGAAGAGAAGCAGAAAATCATCGAGGAGTACAAGGTCCACGGCGCCGATACGGGATCGCCGGAAGTGCAGGTAGCAATCCTGACCCACCGGATCCGCAGCCTGACGGAGCACCTGAAAACCCATAAGAAGGATTTTCATTCCCGCCGCGGCCTTCTCATGATGGTCGGCCAGCGGAGGAAACTCCTGAATTATCTTAAGGGCAAGGACTTTAACCGATACCAGGACCTCATCCAGCGACTTGGTTTGCGGCACTGATTTTCGCGAGACCTGCGGAAGGCGGGGACGGCAAGGCCGTCCTCGCCTTTTTTTATGATCCTATGTTATTCTCGTAAGGACAGAAAAATACAGGAAGAGCCAAGGAGGCTAACGGATCATGGTTCAAACTTTTTCAATTGAGCTGGGAGGACGGACACTTTCCTTCGAAACGGGGAGACTCGCAAAGCAGGCGAGCGGTGCCGTTCTGGTCACTTATGGAGAGACGGTTTTGCTTGTTACGGCCTGTATGACTGAAAAACCCCGTGAAGGCCTGGATTTCTTCCCCCTCCTGGTGGATTTCGAAGAGCGATTCTACTCGGCCGGCAAGATCCCCGGAGGTTTCATCAAACGGGAAGGCCGCCCGTCAGAAACAGCTACGTTGAGCTGTCGGATTATCGACCGCTCGATTCGCTCGCTTTTCCCGGACCACATGAGGAACGACGTACATGTTGTTGCAACGGTTCTTTCGGTTGACCAGGTAAACTCACCGAATATCCAGGCCATTAACGCGGCATCGATGGCCCTGACCCTCTCTGAAATCCCCTGGGATGGACCGGTCGCAGCCCTAAGGGTGGGCTGCATAGATGGAGAGTTTGTCATCAATCCAACGGAGGAGCAGCTCCTCCAGAGCACGCTTGACCTGGTCCTTGCGGGGCATATGGGTGGGATCACGATGGTTGAGGCGGGAGCGAAGGAGGTTTCCGAGTCGTTGATGGTTGATGCCCTTGAATTCGGGCACGAACAGATCAAGCGACTTGTCCAGTTCCAGCTTGAAGCCCGCGAAAAGGCAGGGAAGCCCAAGGTTGAAGTTCCTGCCCCACTGCGCATCGAAGCGATCGATGAAACGATTCGCAAGGATTTCTATGGAGAAATATACGAAGCGGTAGGTATCCACGCCAAGGGACCGCGTAACGAGAAAATCTCGGAAATCCGCCAGAAGGCCATTGTTGCCCTTGAAGGGGAATTCCCGGATTCGGGCCGTTATATTGCCAACGTTATTGAGGAATTTGTAAAGAAGGCCATGAGGGCAATGACCGTAGACGAAAGGCGCCGTGCGGACGGCAGAACCATGGACCAGGTTCGCTCGATTTCCTGCGAGGTCGGGGTCCTGCCGAGGACGCACGGATCAGCCCTCTTTACCCGGGGAGAAACACAGGCACTGGTAACGACCACCCTCGGGATGGTGGGTGAGGACGAGCAGGTACTGGATGGCTTGAAGATCGACGAACCCTCCAAACGGTTTATGTTGCACTATAATTTCCCGCCGTATTCTGTCGGGGAAGTTCGTCCCATGAGAGGACCGGGTAGGCGGGAGATCGGGCATGGGGCCCTGGCCGAACGGGCGGTTCGCTCCCTGATGCCGGCAGAAGACCAGTTCCCCTACATTGTCCGGGTTGTATCGGACATCCTCGAATCGAACGGCTCGAGCTCGATGGCGTCGGTCTGCGGGGCAAGCATGGCTCTCATGGATGCGGGTGTCCCGATTCCCCGTCCTGTAGCTGGAGTTGCAATGGGACTGATCAAGGAAGGCGACAAGGTCGAAGTCCTGACCGATATCCAGGGACTAGAGGACCATTACGGCGACATGGATTTCAAGGTCACCGGAACGGAAACTGGCATCACGGCCCTCCAGATGGACAACAAGGCTGGCGGTATTACCCGGGAGATCCTCGAAAAGGCTCTTGGTCAGGCCTGCCAGGGTCGGCTGCATATCCTTGGGGAGATGGAAAAGGCCATTCGTGCGCCGAAACCCGAACTTTCCCCTTATGCCCCGCGCATGTACACGACCACAGTTCCGGTGGATTCCATCAGAGACGTCATTGGCCCCGGCGGCAAGGTCATTCGTGGAATCTGTGCCTCCACAGGCGTCAAGATGAACGTAGAGGATGACGGCCGGATCTTTATCGGCGCCACGAACGAGGAATCCGCGAAGAAGGCCTTGCAAATCATCCGCGACCTGACTCGTGACGCGGAGGCGGGTGAGGTGTTTTACGGCAAGGTGACGCGCTTGCTGAGCTTCGGGGCTTTTGTCGAAGTCCTGCCCGGCAAGGAGGGCTTGCTGCACGTAAGCGAGATCAGTACCCACCATGTTCCGAAACTTGAGGACGCGGTCAAGCCCGGCGACATGGTTCTTGTCATGGTTAAAGAGATCGATGACATGAATCGGGTGAACCTTACCCGTCGTCGCCTGCTGGAGAAAGCTGAAGAGCACCATCTGGCAGAGCAGTTCCCGGAAGCTTATCCCCTGGAGCTGGAGAGGGAGGAACGTATCGCAGCAGCAAGCGCGGCGGCTGGTCCTGCTTCCGAAAGACCGCGCAGGCCGGAGGGGGAAGGCAGGGACCGCCGTCCCGGCGGCGGAGATCGCCCGGACAGGAGAGGAAGCGGCCCCAGGGATCGGGGGAGGGGACCCGGTGACCGTCATTAAGGTGCAGCTGGAACGGGAAGAAAGTGCCCGCGGGTTGCCCCTGCCCGAATATGCGACTCCGGGGGCATCGGGAGTGGATCTTCGGTCAGTCGAGACCGTTACGGTACAACCGGGTTCGTGGGGCTTTGTGGGAACGGGACTTCACCTGGAGATTCCACAGGGATACGAAGCCCAGGTAAGGTCCAGGAGCGGGCTTGCCCTGAAAAAAGGGGTCATGGTCCTGAATACCCCGGGAACGATCGATAGCGATTACCGTGGAGAAGTCCGGGTCATCCTGATGAACCTGGGGCATGAACCTTTCCACGTCGAACCGGGAGACCGAATCGCGCAAATGATCTTCTGCCCGGTGACAAAGGTCGAGTGGGAAGAGACCGACCGGCTTTCTTCAACTGTGAGAGAAGCAGGCGGTTTCGGAAGCACGGGATCGAGGTAGGCTGGAAACGAATTGGGGGGGGCGCCGAGGGGCCTCCCCTCTTTACTCTTAAAGGCTTCTGAATGGTTGACCCTAGGCGGATAAAACGCAAGCGAAACATGCGGCTATTGAACGACACTGAGGACTTCAATTAATAATCAATTTGAACAATCGGGGGTGGCCCGGAGTTGTCGGATTTCGCCCCGAAGATTAGAATGTCGCAATATACCACGTTGGACCAGGGGGATGAAACGATGTCGAAATTTACGGGAACAGCGGGGCAAGTCCTGGAAGCGGAAAAGCCGAGCGTATTCAGCATCCTGAAAGAATGGGGAATTCACAAGGGTGTGGTCGCAGCCCTTGTCAACGGAAAACCAACGGATCTAAGGACCGTCCTTTTTTTTGATGCCGTTGTCGAACCAATCATGGCGGAAAGCGAGGAAGGGCTTCATGTCCTTCGTCACTCCGCCTCGCATCTCATGGCCCAGGCTGTATTGCATCTCTACCCGGGGACGAAGGTCGCCATCGGGCCCTCGATAAAGGACGGTTTCTACTACGACTTCGAGTTGCCCGTCCCGATTTCCGAAGAGGACCTGGCGGGAATCGAGGAAGAAATGAACAAGCTGGCGAAGGCAGCCCTACCGGTGGAAAGGCTGGAAATCCCACGGGATGAACTGCTAGTGAACTACGAAGCTGCTGGAGAAGTTTACAAGGCCGAGCTTGTCGCTGATATCACTGATGAGAAAATCTCGGTCTACCGGCAGGGCGATTTTGAGGACATGTGCAGGGGGCCTCATGTCCCTGACACCTCCTTCCTCAAACACACGAAACTCCTCTCCGTGGCAGGCGCGTACTGGCGCGGTGACGAGAAGAACATCATGCTCACGCGGATATACGGAACAGCCTTCGCTGACAAGGCGGGCCTTGATGCCTACCTCAAGAGGATGGAAGAGGCCCGCAGAAGGGACCACCGCAAGCTTGGCCGTGAACTCGACCTTTTCAGCATCCAGGCTGAGGGGCCGGGATTCCCTTGTTTCCATCCCAAGGGGATGGTTGTCCTGAACAACCTGGTCGATTTCTGGCGCAGGGAGCATATCCGGAGAGGTTACTGCGAGATCCGTACTCCCCTGATCCTGGACAAGGAACTTTGGGTTCGTTCGGGCCATTGGGATCACTACAAGGAAAACATGTATTTCACGGAGATTGATGAGAAGCCCTATGCGGTAAAGCCGATGAACTGCCCAGGGGGGCTGCTTGTCTACAAGAGTTCCCTGAAAAGCTACCGGGACTTGCCGTTGCGAATGGCCGAGCTTGGAATTGTGCACCGCCACGAGCGATCGGGCGTCCTGCACGGACTCATGCGAGTCAGGTGCTTCACGCAGGATGATGCCCATCTTTATGTCACCCCGGCCCAGATCAAGCAGGAGATACTGGGGATCATGGACCTGACCCGCTATGTCTATCGCGATGTCTTCGGCTTCAATTACCACGTTGAACTGTCGACTCGGCCGGAGAACGCCATGGGGAGTCCCGAAATGTGGGAAAAAGCGGAATCCGCCCTGGAAGAGGCCCTGAAGGAGAGTGGTGTTGCCTATCGCATCAACCCCGGTGATGGAGCCTTCTATGGCCCAAAGATCGATTTCCACCTGGAGGACTGCATCGGCAGGACCTGGCAGTGCGGGACGATCCAGCTGGATTTCCAGATGCCTGAGCGTTTCGACATCACATACGTGGGGCCCGACGGGGCGCAGCACCGCCCTGTCATGCTCCATCGTACGGTACTTGGAAGCCTTGAGCGTTTTCTTGGTATCCTGATCGAGCATTTTGCAGGAGCCTTCCCTTACTGGATCGCACCGGTCCAGGTGAAGGTGATCCCAGTGAAACCAGAGTTGGAAGAGTACGCCCGAAAGGTCGAAACCCAGCTCAAATCCTGGGATGTTCGCGTCGAGATGGATCTGCGTGACGAAAAGCTTGGCAAGAAGATTCGCGATGCCCAGATGCAGAAGGTCCCGTACATGCTAGTGCTGGGAGAAAGGGAGATGAGCGAGGGGACCTTGTCCGTTCGAGACAGGACTTCCGGCGACTTGGGAACAATGACTCCGGAGGCACTTCGTGAAAAACTAGGAAAGGAATTCGATCCCAGGCATTGACTCTCTTGTGAAACGGGGGGGACTGTGCTATAGTTCCCCGGTATGCTTGAGCGAAGAAGAGGCCCCTCCTCTCACCTGAAGACGCCGAAAGGCCGTTGTCGGGTTTCAAGCTGAATCCGTTTCCGAGTTTCCGGAAGGGAATCAGGTATATTGGGGGCCGCTCGTTTGGGCGGTCCCTTTTTCTATCTTAAACCGGAGGTGATGGGCTATAGCTAACAAACCGGATGAACCCAGCGTGAACGAGGAGATCAGAGCCCCAGAGGTTCTTCTCATTGATGATCAGGGTGTCAAGTTGGGTGTCATTCCCACTCGAGAAGCGCTAAAGCTTGCTGAGGAGCGTTTACTGGACCTCGTCGAGGTGGCTCCGCAGGCGACTCCGCCCGTGTGCAGGATCATGGACTACGGGAAGTACAAGTACCAGATCCAGAAGCGCGACAAGGATGCCCGAAAGAAACAGAAGGTACAGACCGTCAAAGAGATGAAGATGAGGCCCAAGATCGACGAACACGACTATAACTTTAAGGTTAGGGCCATCCGGAGTTTTCTGGAAAGTGGTCACCGTGTCAAGGTTTCCGTTTTCTTCAGAGGGCGTGAAATGGCATTTCTCGACAGGGGAAAAGCTGTCCTTGTCAAGGTGGAGAAGGATGTTGCCGAGTACGGCAAGGTCGAAGTTGAACCCCGCATGGAGGGTCGCTACATGCGAATGATGGTGGCTCCACTTGCCTCGGCCAAGAAATCTGTTGCCAAGGAAGAAACGACAACAAAACCCGCCGAAGGCGAAGAGACTCGGAGCTAGCTTCCGAACCTGCAGTTTTTGAACACCATAAGGAGGGAATTGCCCAGATGCCTAAGATGAAGACCCATTCAGGGGCCAAGAAACGTTTTCGCACGACTGGAACAGGGAAAGTGACCTACAAGAAAGGCGGAAGGAGCCATCTCCTGGAGTCGAAAAACTCCAAGAGGTCGCGGACCTTGCGCAGGAAGGGTTATCTGCCCGGAGCCATCGAAGATCGTGTGAAGATCCTTCTGGTTTCCCGTTAAATCAAACCATCCACGACGGATATCGAAAGAGGAGTGATCTCCCATGGCAAGGGTAAAGGGCGGAAGCGCCAGCAACAGCAAGCGAAAAAGGCTTTTTAGCATCACCAAGGGTTACTGGGGACGCAAGAAGAATGTTTTCCGGCGTGCCAAGGAAGCTTTCCTGCGGTCCATGACCAATGCGTTTCGTGACCGGAAAGCAAAGAAGCGTGAGTTCCGAAAGCTCTGGATTATCCGTGTAAACGCAGCAGCGCGGATGAACGGCATGTCCTACAGCAGTTTCATCTATGGCCTGAAGCGCTCGGGCATAGATCTCAACAGGAAAATCCTTGCCGATATGGCCGTTAACGACATGGCGGCATTCGTCAAGCTGGTCGAGAAGTCCAAGGAGGCATTGGCCCGATAAATTTTCGGAATTGCGTCCTGTTGTCGATAAAGTGGTTATCGTGGGGTTCCGGATGCTGATCAGCGCCGGAACCCTACATAATTTCAAGCCGAGATCAGGTTGGCCAGATGGTTTTAATGTTTCACTGCTGTGTCCCGCCACAAACAGGAAGGCTTGGAATCGGTCTTTAAAAAGTTCCCTGGGAAATCTCTTCCAGGCTGTTTCTGATGCTGTGCCTATCGTCCACCGGCTTTTTTTCGTTATACTGTTTCTGCTCAGGGTTGCACCTGCCCGGACCGATGGGGCAGGATGTCCTGGGAGTAAATGCTTGAGTCGCAAAAAGGGGAAAAAACCGGCTTTGCGGGTCTACGGGAGGACCGGAGAGAATCGGTTTTTTTAGTGATCATGCAGGAGGGATGCGAACTTGAACGCGATACAGGCGAAGCTTGAAGCCATTCGGAACCAGTACATGGAAGCCCTCGTCAAGGCGGATGGCAGTGAATCTCTCCAGGCCTTGAGAGTTCGTTACCTGGGAAAAAAGGGTGAATTGACACAATTATTGCGCTCGCTTGGGGGACTTCCCCCCGAGGAGCGTCCTATGGCTGGACAGGCCCTGAACGAGCTTCGGCAGGAAGTGGAAGCTTCTCTCGAGCGCCAGGCGGTGCTCCTTGCACATGCTGAGGACGAAGCCATGGAAGCTTCCGACCGCTTGGACGTAACGCTTCCGCCCCGCGGCCGGGGGTGGGGGGCTTTCCACCCGGTTGTCCAGACCATGAACGAAATTATCGATATCTTTGTGGGCATGGGCTTTTCCGTGGCCTATGGGCCCGAGATCGAGGATGATTTTCACAATTTCGAGGCCCTTAACATTCCTCCCCATCATCCGGCGCGTGACATGCAGGATACCTTCTACCTAAACAGCGGGAAGCTCCTACGCACGCACACGAGCCCGGTCGAGGTGAGATCCATGCTCAAATGGGGTGCCCCCCTGAGGATCATCATCCCCGGGAAGGTGTACAGGAGGGACAGCGACCAGACCCACTCACCAATGTTCCACCAGCTGGAAGGGCTCCTGATCGACGAAGATGTCTCCCTTGCCGACCTTAAGGGGTGCCTGAACACTTTCGTTGGTGCGATTTTCGGACGTCCCCTGGACAGCCGTTTCCGGGCCAGCCACTTTCCGTTTACCGAGCCTTCCCTTGAGATGGATGTGGAGTGTTTTGCCTGCTCGGGGCGCAACCCGGCTTGCCGGATATGCAAGGGAACAGGTTGGCTGGAAATACTTGGTTGCGGAATGACGCACCCGAATGTTCTTCGTTACGGGGGCATCGACCCGGACCGCTATAACGGCTTTGCCTGGGGCATGGGGCCAGATCGAGTAGCGATGCTGAAGTACGGCCTTACGGACTTGAGGGTGCTGTTTGAGGGACATGGCTCATTCCTGACTGGGGGAGGTTACTGAAATGCAAATCTCCTGGAATTGGCTTAACGAATACTGCCGGATCCCGCTATCTCCCGAGGAAGCTGCTGCACGGCTGACGGTGACCGGATGCGAGGTCGAAGACATCCAGCGGCCATGCAAGGCTCTCCGTGATTTAAAGGTGGCCCGGATTGAAAGGTTGGCGGCGCATCCCGAACGGGCCGATCTTTTTGTTGCCGACCTCGACACAGGGAGGGGCCGATCACGTTGCGTGACGGCTGCTCGAAACCTGAAAAACGGAGACTGGGTTCCTTATGGGGGGCCGGGAAGCGTGATTGCCGATGGTACCGTTCTTGGCAGGCGGGATTTCGACAGCATTGCCAGCGAAGGGATGATGCTTTCAGCCGAGGAAATCGGTCTCCCTGGAATTGCCGACGAATTTGGGATATTGAGATTGCCGCAGGGATTTTCCGCAGGCGAGGACCTTGTTGAGGCCCTGGAGCTGGACGATTGCATCCTGGAAGTTTCCGTCACGCCGAACCGTGGGGATCTTTTAAGTCTTCTGGGACTCGCGAGGGAATGCCTTGGCGTGATTCCAGGAGCGAGCTTGAAGCCGACCGACATGGGGGAACCTTCAAGTGGAGGCAATTGGCCGCTTTCCTGGGATGGCCTGTATTTAGAAGACCCGGGATGTCCGCTATACGGGCTTTCCCTGGCTCCATCGGTCCAGATAGAACCCTCACCCATGAAGACCCGAATCCGGCTGGCTTTTTCGGGGGTTCGGTCCATCAACAACGTCGTCGATGCGACGAACCTTGTCATGCTGATCACTGGTCAACCTCTTCATGCTTTTGACCTGGATCGGCTTCCTGCCCGGGAAATCACCGTGCGCGGGGCGAAAGAGGGAGAACGGTTCACCACCCTGGACAGTCGGGAGCATGTTCTCTCCGATGCGGACCTCCTGATCACCAGTGGCGGGGTTCCCGTTGCACTGGCCGGGATCATGGGGGGCGAGAACAGCGAGATCACTGCCGACACAAAATCTGTCGCGTTTGAATCCGCCTATTTCGAACCTCTCAGGGTAAGCCGGACTGCCCGGCGGCTGGGTGTTGGAACCGAAGCCTCATACCGCTTCTCCAGGGGAGTGGATCCATCGCGCGTTCTTCCAACGCTTTCTCTCCTGTCGAATTATCTTCTTGGGCAAACTGGACAACGAGTGGAAAAAGAGGTAAGGGTTGCCCGCACACGCACGTGGGAAAAAAGAAAGGTTGTCCTCACACGGAAGAAATTGCACCGGGTCCTCCTTTGGGACGACATGAAAGAAGCCTCTGCGTTCCTGGAGAGGCTTGGCTTGAAGGAGGCCGGCAGTAGCGAAGAAGGGCTGGAGTTCGAGATTCCCACGGCCAGGGCTGATCTTGCGATCGAGGAAGACCTGATCGAAGAGGTTGGTCGCGTCAGAGGCTACGAGCTCGTTCCTTCGCGCATACCGCCCCTTTTGCGAGGCACAGGACATGTGGGTGACGAGGTTGAGGCCCACAGGCGGATTCGCATCACCGCAATGTCACGAGGTTATCTTGAGGTTGTGACCTACAGTTTCATTCACCCCAGGTGGACGGAATGGCTCCGTATCCCCGAATCCGACCCTCGGTGCCACGGATTCCCCCTGGCCAACCCCATCAGCCAGGACCAGTCTGTCATGCGAACAACTCTTTTACCGGGGCTGTTACAGGCCCTCCAGACCAACATCCGCTCGGGTTGGAAGGATCCAATCCGGCTTTTCGAGGTTGGGCGGGTGTTCCTGCCTGCGGAAAAAGAGGGGGATGAACACCGGGAAATCCTCAGAATGGCTGGAATCGCATGGAACGGGAGGGATCGAAGGATTCTTTACGACAATTCCATGAAGGATGACCTGCTGAGCGTGAAAGCGGATGTTGTTTCCCTCTGCCAGAGTCGCGGGCTGATGCCGGAATTCTGCGCAGGCAGGGAACCGTTTGGCCATGTCGGCCAGACTGCCCGAGTTACCCTCGATGGCGAGCCTTCTGGGTACCTGATGAGCTTAAAACCCGGTATCCTGCGTGAACTTGAGATCCCGGGCCCGGTCTTTGCCTTCGAGGTGGATATCGAGTCCATGCTGCCCGACAGAGGTTTCCGTTTTGGGCAGGTGGTTCGGTTCCCGGCGGTTTACAGGGATATTTCCCTGATTGCCTCCCTTGACACGACGGTTGCGTCCTTGGAGAAGGAAATACGGATCCTGGGAGGCCCCCTTCTTCGAGGAGCCGTTCTTTTCGATGTTTACCAAGGCAAGGGCATACCGGAAGGAACCCGTAGTCTTGCCTTTTCGCTGGCCTATGGAGACTCCTCACGGACCCTTCGGGACCAGGAAGTTGACGAAGTGCACGACGCCCTGAGACGAAACCTTGCGGAAAAGGGGTTCGTCCTGAGGTAGGAAGCTCTTCTGAAGAAGGGAGGGGGCAGCGTGGAAATCCTGGAGCAGATTGACAACCTTGTCCAGTCTGTGGAGAGCCGGATGTGCCAACTTGCCAATCAGAACAAATCCCTTCGAGGAGAGCTCGAAAGCGAGCGGGAAGCTCATAAGGAAGAAATGGCCCGCATGGAGCGGAAGCTGGATGCCCTTCTTTCCCGGTTGAGAATGTTCCTCGGGGAGGAAGGGCAGGACCGTGCCGGCTAGGTTTCAAGGGTAGGTCCCGTTCGATGAGTGACAATCCCAGATTGGTGAACTTGCGCATCGGGAAGCGGACCTACCCGGTAAGGACGACTCTTGAGGAGTCCCAAGTCCGGAAGCTGGAGACGCTTCTCGATGCGCTTGCTTTTGAGGAAGGCCCCGGGACAAGCCAGGAAGAAGGACTTGTCCTGATGGTGTTGAAGTTGGTGCATGCCCTCGAGAAAACCAGGATTGGACTTGAGCGGCTAAGCGGACGAGAAGGAGAATCGTGATGGTGTATTACTCGGCTACGGATTTGGTCCTCGGAGGCCTGACAATATACTGGATTGCCAGGGGGTTTTGGGTTGGACTTTCCGGCGAACTTTTTTCACTTGCAGGGATTGCGGCCGGCCTATTCGTTGCCTTCAAGGAAGGGCCGGCCCTGTCCAGGCTGATCCTGGGGCAGAGCTGGGCCCCTGATCTCTCAGCAGAAGTCCTTTCGGTTGTGTCCGGTTTCGTTCTTTTAGTTCTTTGCAACCTGCTGGCCTCCATTATCGGCCGAGTAGCAAGGAAAGGACTCAAAGCCGTAAACCTGGGAGGACTTGACCGCCTCATGGGAGCTGCCGTGGGCGGCCTCAAGGCTCTTGTCCTCGTGATCTTCCTCTATGGCGTGATTCACCTGGTTTCTGGCGAGGCCGTTCCTTCCTGGGTCCTGGAGAGCCGTGTGATGAACACTGCCAGCCTGGCCTGGCCCGCGACTTCAAAAAAACTGGTGGAGTGGAAACTTCTTGACCTTGGGAAGTTCCCTTCATACACAGGTGGGGCACAGCCATGAAGCCCATTCATCCCGCTACTGCCGAAAGCCTCCAAATCCCGAAAGTCCTTGGAATCGTCGGGAGGCGCTGCAAGAGCGAACTAGGGGTGGCGGTCCTCTCTGAACTCTTGCCGGCAAAAGACCTCGTGCAGCTTTCCTCCCGCCAGGCGCTCCTGCGGGATATCCTCAGGTATCGGGAACTTGAAGGGGAATTCCCGTGGGACAATAGCGTGGTTCCGGTAGCCGGTATTATCGAGGAGGCCAAGTCCAGCGCGCTCCTTACCGGTGAGGAATTGACATGGGTTCGCACGCTGCTAGCCCTTGGAATGACAGTCAAGGGGGAAGCGGTTCGCGTTCGGGAGCGTTTCCCTGAACTGGTCCAGATCGGAAGGCGCATCAGGGATTTTAGCGAGGAACTCGAGGCCCTGGGTGTGCTGGACGAGGATGGCCGGCTTTACGACCACGCGTCACCCGCCCTGAGGGACCTGCGGGCCAGGCTGGAAAACCTTAGGGCGGCTACGAGGAAAACAGGCCAAGCCCTCCTGAATGACCCCACAAGCTCAGGGATGCTCCAGGACCGTGTCTTGAGCCTCAGGAGCGGTCGTTTCGTCGTCCTCGTCCGATCCGAGCATGTTTCCGCCTATCCAGGGATTGTCACGGATAGAAGCAGTTCAGGAAATTCGTTTTACGTCGAACCCTACAAGCTGGCGGCCCTGAACAATAAGCTGGCGGTCGCACTGGAGGAGGAACGGCAGGAAGAGCTCCGGGTCTTGAGGAAATTGACTCTCCAGGTCATTGCGAAAGAAGGGGCGATCCGGGAAGCTGAATTTTCGCTTGGGAGCCTGGACCTTCTGTGCGCAGAAGCGGAAATGGTGGAAAAGATGAAATGGCACATGCCCGAGCTTTCGGCTGCCCCGAATTTCCGGCTTTACCGTCTAGTGCACCCTCTCCTGGGGGAAAAAGCGGTTCCCATCGAGATAGCCTGTGGGGCGGATTTTCGGATCCTGGTCATCACGGGTCCTAACACGGGAGGCAAGACCGTTGC
Organism: Synergistaceae bacterium UBA5827; assembly: GCA_002432945.1. GTDB lineage: Bacteria > Synergistota > Synergistia > Synergistales > 79-D21 > 79-D21. The sequence goes on along the minus strand of DJHE01000019.1, from coordinate 4,376 downwards.
CCTAAAGACGGTTGGGGTCGCCGTCCTATTGGCCTGGTTGGGGTTTCCCGTTCCCGCAGGTGAGGGGTCCATCGTGGGTGATATCGATTCCGTTTTCGTAGACGTAGGCGATGAGCAGAGCATCGAACAAAACCTCTCCACTTTCAGTGCCCATGTGAACAACATCGTATCGATCCTGAAATCGGCGAACGCCGGTTCCCTCATACTCCTCGACGAACTGGGGTCCGGCACGGATCCGCAGGAAGGTGCGGCCCTGGGGATTGCCCTGCTCGAAGCGTTCAAGGAAAAGGCTTCGCTTGTACTAGCCACGACTCACCATAATCCCATTAAGAGCTACGCTCTCGTTTCTCCCGGTGTGGAGACCGCCAGCATGGAATTCGACCCGGTCTCGCTCAGGCCGACCTTTTCGCTTCTTATGGGTGTGCCAGGCAGGAGCAATGCACTCCTCATTGCGGAAAGGCTTGGGATGCCGCGGTCCGTCATTGGCCGTGCAAAAGCCAGCCTCCGTGGGGAGGATATTTCCGTAGAGGAACTGATCGGCCAGCTTCAGGAAAAAAGGTCATCCCTAGAAAAGGCTGCCCGCGAACTGACCGAGGAAAGGGGCGTACTTGCAGAGGCCCGGATGTCACTGGAAAACAGCAAGGCCAATCTTGACGCACAACGCGAGAACCTTCTGAAAGAAGCCGATCGCAAGGCAGAGAAGATCGTTAAAGAGGCCCAGGAGGCCGCGCGTGATCTTCTCAAGGACCTAGAAAAGTCGAAGACCGTTTCGGCAGCACATAGGAAGATGGGAACGGATCGGGTCAAGCTGGAACGGATTCGCCAGGCAGCGGAGAGACGGGAGGAGAGAAGGACCGAAAGGCAATCCGTCAAGGCAGAAGGAGTAAGCCTTAAGCCCGGGGACGCGGTGCAGCTCGTTGGTTCATCGGTGAAGGGTATCGTCGAGAGCGTTTCCGAAGAGCGGGTTACCCTCGTTGCAGGGTCCTTCCGCATGGAGGTTCCCCTGGGCAGATTGAAAAAGTCAGGAGAATCCGCTGCAAAGGTTCAATCACCGATTTCTGTCAGGACTACTCGCCCCACCGGGATCCCGAGTTCGATCATGGTGAGGGGATTGACGGTTGACGAGGCTTTGCCAGACGTGGAAAGGTACCTTGATCAAGCCTATCGGGCAGGTTACGATCAGGTGACTGTTATCCACGGAAGGGGAACAGGAACGCTTCGCAAGGTTGTCCAGGAATTGCTGAAATCGCTTCCTTACGTTCGTGAATACCGATTGGGAGATCACGGGGAAGGTGGTTATGGTGTTACGATTGTCACGTTTTCAAGGTGAAAAGGGGGAGATCGGCCCGTGGAAGACGGTTTTTTCAACCTAAAATCCCTGAGGGAACAAGTCTACGAATATCTAAAGATTCAACTCAACGAGGGAAAGCTTGAACACGGGGCCTTTCTCAACCTAAATGCGATCAGCGCTGAAATGGGAATCAGCAAGACCCCTTTGCGGGATGCTTTGTTCCAGCTTGAGGCAGAGGGGTTTGTCACCATTTACCCGAGGCGGGGGGTCAAGGTCAACGTCCTGAGCCTGGAAAAAATCAGGAATATCTACCAGATTCTCGGCGGCCTTGAGGGTGCCGTTCTCGTTGAAGTTGCCGTCAAGTTTCATAAAAAGGACGTTGACGGGATGGAGAACTACAACGAAGAGATGAAAGCCGCTCTAGAAAACAACAACTTTGACCTTTTTTACTCTCGGAACCTTGATTTCCATAATGTCTATTTGGAGTTGTCCGAGAACTCCGACTTACTGAGAACGGTCAGGATTCTCAAGGAGCGGCTCTACGATTTTCCAAGGAGTAAGGGGTTTCTAAAGGAGTGGGAAGTTGCCTCGACAGGGGAACATGACCAGATCGTCGGTTTTCTCAGGAGGGGCGACTTTAACGGGGCCGCTGACTATATACGCGACGTCCATTGGTCCTTTTCAGTCCAGGAAAGGTTTATCCGTCGCTATTACTTCGGTTTGGCTTCACAACCTGTAACTCGATAGGGATCGTGGAAGGCTGCTTCAAAACTGAAGAAGATTGCAAGCATAACAAGGATGCGTGCCCCTTTCGATATCGGTTTGGGGGTGTTTATCACGTAAATTAAAGGGGCATCGGGCTTTGGGCCCGATGCCCCTTCCTTTCCAGCAGGGTACCGAATAGGGTCAATTCAGGTCCAGGCGGGGCATCGCTCTGGCCGACGGGCAGAGTGCAAGCCCACCCCTCGCGGTGCAGCGCAATTCTTCCGGAAGCATACGCCCGACACTATCTACCGCATCGATGGTCTCATCGAGCGGGACAGGGTTTTCGTAGCCCCCCATAACCATGTCGGCGCAAAGGAAGGCCATTGAGGCCAGGGAAGCGTTTCTGCTGTGGCATGGAACCTCAACGATTCCCTGGACCAGGTCGCAGACGGAACCCATGGTGTTCTGAAAGACCGTTGCGGCCGCATCGCAAGCCTGGCGAGCCGTTCCGCCGGCAGCCTCCACGGCGGCAGCCGCTCCCATGGCCCCGGCGGCCCCGATTTCAACCTGGCAGCCGCACACCTCGGCGGCAAAGGTGCTACGCCTATCCAGGGCGAGCCCGATAGCCCCCGCAGCCCATAAGGCTTCAACAGCCTGCTCCCGGGAAAGGCCGAAATCCGTGATCAATGTGGAGAGAACTCCCGGTATGACCCCGGCGGAACCCCCGGTTGGTGCCGCGCAGACCACGCCCCCGGATCCGTTGACATGCATGGCTGCCATTGCCCTTGAAGCGGCCCGCAAGTGAGGTCCGCCGACCAAAAGCGATCCGGCGGATTCTGCCCGAAGAACAGAGGCGGCCATGGGGCGAAGCAGTTTCATTCCCGCTGGATGCTCGAGGCCGCGATCCACTGCCTTGAGCATTACGTCGAGGCGGAGTTCCATCTCTTTCAAAAGTTCACCCCTGGGGAGTCCGAGCAGGGCCTCTTCATAGGCTAGGGCTGCCTGGCCCAGGGACCACCCGTTTTTGTCAGCGAGCTCGAGAAGTCCAGCGGAATCCATGAAGAGTTCCTTCCCCCTGAGCGGTGCCATTACAGGTCTTGCCGTCCGGACGCGGGTCACGCCGGGAAGGTTTCGTATGGACTCAAGCATTTCGTCAGACGGTTCCTGGCAAGAGGATGCATGGAAAAAACAGCTGGAAGCGCCGACACTTTGCTGCATATCATGATCCCAGTTCCGGAGCAAATCGAGGACAGGATCGCTAGGATTTTCCAATGCGAGTTCGACGAGAAGCACGTGACGATCACCTTTGATCATGAGCGGGTGCCCGTCGACGGAGGCGATTTCGATGGACCCGCCACCGACCGAGCGGGCGTGGAGAGTAACCGTTCCGCCGTTTTCTCCCTGCAGGAGGATCCTGATGCTGTTGGGGTGATCGGCTTCCGGGAAGGGGGCCAGTTCGAAGCGTGCCTGGAGGCCCAAGTCCTGGGCAAGGTCAAGCATTTTCGGGAAACGCTCGTCCGTGAGGAAAATCCCGAGAAGTCCGGAAAGCAGGGCTAGGTCGCTGCCCTGGTCGTGGTAGCAGACCGAAAGGGAACTCGTGGGGTGTATGACAAACCTGGCCTCCACTGGCCTCGAACCCAGAAGGTCACGGGCTATGCGCCCGATGCGCCACGGTCCAGCGGTGTGAGAACTGGATGGCCCTCGCATGATTGGTCCTATTACATGGTTCAGGATGCTCACTCGTTTCACTTGAATCCCCCTTTTCCGAATGTCATTCTTGCTTCCTATTTTAACTGCAGATAGGCATTCCGGGCCAGATTAAAGAAATGTACTGTTTCAGAATGGAGCCTAGAGGTTGCGGAGGGCAATAGCTTGCCGGTTGACAGGCGTTGGCATTATCGCCTAGGATAACTGCCATGATGCTCCAAGAAATCTGATGTATTAGATATCTTTTAACCCGGCCTTCTGATCAATCGCTTCCTTGTGGGAGCTCCTTTTGCGGAAGGCAGGAAAAAGCGGGGGAGGTGAATCGGGACTCGCGATAACTCCCAGTAACGAGACACCGGCATCGTTTGAAAGGTTACAAAAAATTTCCCCAGAGAAGGGAGCAACCGCTTCATGACAACGCAAAAGAAGTCCCTGTTGCTGTGCGCTGTTCTTTTTGTTTCGCTGTTTGCCCTGATGGCAGGTCCCGCAGTGGCAGCCCCTGCCGTCACCCTGAAATTCGCCGGCCAATCCCCGGCCGATCACCCGGCCTCCATCCTGATGAACGAGATCGCCAAGGAAGTCGCGGCCAAGACGAAGGGGCGCATCGAGGTCAAGGTGTACCCGGCCAACCAGCTTGGCGACTACACCCTGGTCTACGAGGAACTCATCAAGG
>DJHE01000024.1 GCA_002432945.1 Synergistaceae bacterium UBA5827 | reverse complement strand
TGGCCGGACGCTCTGCCTTCGGAACTTGGATCCTCGAGGTCGGATTTTGTCCTGGCCGAGCAGGCGGAGAACTGTCATGGAACCTGCCCGGGTGTGCAGCGCTGCCCGAACAAAGGGTTCCGGCCAAGTGCATCCTGCGAGCCGTTCGGTGAGGGAGGAAGGGTTTTCGTGGTGAGGTGGGGGCGGTGCAACGCAAGAACCGTCATGGATGCCAAGGCGGTTGCAGAGAAGGCATTGGCCTGTGCCCGGGTCCCCGAGCGTTTGAAACACTGCACTTTTTCCACGTATCGGACGGCCAGCCTCGCTCCTGACGTCCTGAAAGCCAAGGGAATGTCGATGGCAGCCCTGGAGGACGGGAACAGTCTGATTCTCGCGGGGTCGAGCGGTGTCGGGAAGACTCATCTCGCTGCGGCCATGGTTAACGGGCGAGTCGAAAGCGGGAAAGCCGCTTTGTTCATCTCGGTTCCGGAGCTCCTTGACGATCTCCGCAAGGCAATCTCGAGCGGGAAATCCTCGGATGCCATGGATGCGGTAAAGAAATCGGAGTTCCTGGCCATGGACGATCTTGGGGCAGAGCGTCTCACCGAATGGGTGGGGGAGCGCCTTTACATGATCGTCAACCACCGGTACCTGAACGGACTGCAAACCATCATCACCACGAATTCCGAGAATGCCGCGGAACTGGTGCTTCGTCTCGGGGATCAGGGTGAGAGGATCGTTTCCCGCCTCGTGGAGATGGGAGCCTGGTGTGGAATCAAGGCAGAGGACTACCGGTTCATGCGAAAGACGGCAGAAGAAAAGGGGCCGGGGAAGGCTAAAAGGGCCGGCAGCCCAACGATGCAGCCTGCGATGGCTGATATTCCGTTCTGAAAAGGGGGAAAACGCATGACTGTTAAGATTCCGGTGCGTTTCAGGAAGCTGGTCCCCGAGGCGATCGTTCCGAGTTATGCCCATCCGGGCGATGCAGGTGCGGACCTGTATGCCCTGGAGGACACATGGGTGGCGCCGTATTCGACCGTTCCGGTGAGGACGGGGATCGCCGTGGAGATCCCCGAGGGATGGGAGATCCAGATCCGCCCAAGGTCCGGTTGGGCCCTGAAGTGTCTGGGGTATCTCCTCCCGAATTCTCCAGGGACGATCGACAGCGGGTATAGGGACGAGGTGAAGGTGCTGGTAAGGAACACATCGGTTTCAGCCCTTGCCATTTCCCGCGGAGATCGGATCGCCCAGGCGGTGCTCTCCCGGGTTTACGAGATCGCTTGGATAGAAGTCGAAGAGTTGGAGGAGTCGGTCCGAGGTTTGGGCGGCCTGGGATCCACGGGGTGGTGAATCCCCTTGGAACTTGAGATCGGGGCAAAGTACAGGATAAGGGCGAAATCACAAGGGCCCCATTTCGGACCTATACCGGGATTATCGCAGGAAGATCCGCTGACCGCCTTTCTTGAGGGTGTTGAGAGGGGGTTTCGAACAAGGCATTTTCTGTTCAGGTCCCGGGCAGGATGGAGGATTTCCCTGAGCGACTGGGAAATAGCCCGGGAATACGAGATCAAGGCTGGTTGAGGGAGGCGGGGAGGGTGAGCCACTGGAAACTGCAGGAAATGCTCGAGGCGATCATCGAACTGCTCCTTCGGTCTCACCCCTGCGGGCTGAGGGTTCTCGTGGGGGAGATCCCGGCCCCGTCATTCGAGGACCTGGTCATGATGATCCACCAGGAAGGGGCTCCGGTTTCCGAGGTTCGCGTGAACGGCGGCCGGCCAACGGCAGAACAGGAATCCTGTTTTCTCCGGGCCGAGGCGATCCAGGAGGCGGTGGATCGTTGCGGAGGATGGGAAGCGCTGATCGGAATGGCCAGGGCCTACAAGGAGGCCTGCCCGAGCAGCTGGAAGATATTCGTGGATCATATCGTCTGGGTGGAAAGCGGAGGGATGTCCAGGTTGGCCGGAGAGGCACAGCTGTCCAGGATCGCGGAAAAGCATGGCGTTAGCCCTGACACGGTACAGCGCCGGCGCCACGAGGTGGTGACCTCGATTGCTCGAGCGGCCCTTCTCATTCCCAAGGGAGAATTGGAGCTCTTGCCGAGTGATTGAAAGGTGCGCAATCATCAATACTGGCAAGCCGATGGCTGAGTATGCACGCATATTCTTGAATGTCATCCCCCGGTGTTCTATTCTTAGAAAAAGCCCTTTTTAAGGAGGCCTCATTATGAGCGATTACCCGATGGAGGTATTTTCTTATGAAAATGGTTCTGTTACTTTCGAGGACGTAGGTAAAGAAAATGGAATGAGGTATTGGCTTGCTTCTGACCTTATGCACTTTCTCGGGTATGGGGATTCTCCTGAGGCGACAAAGAAAAAACCGATAAATAAGGCAATGGCGGCTTGTGCTGCCCTTAACATTCCAATTTCAGAGAATTTTGTTTCATTTCAAGACGAAAGCGGCAAAGGAGAAAACTATAAGCTCTCGAGGTTTGCTTGCTATCTTACTGCTATGAATGGCGATTCACGTAAACCAGGAGTAGCCGCAGCTCAAGCTTATTTTGCCTCTCTAGCAGAAGCTTTTAGTGCATATGCTCAAGAAGTTGAAAGCGTGGACAGGATCGTGACCAGAGATGAGCTATCTTCCCAGGAAAAAGCCCTAAGCAGCACTGTTAAGAAAGCAGGGGTTATGGATTTCGCCCTTTTCCAGAACGCTGGCTATAGAGGCATGTACAATATGAATCTTTATCAGATCAGGAATATTAAGAGGGTCCCATCCGGTAGAAGCCCACTAGATTTCATGGGAAGCACAGAGCTTGCAGCTAACCTTTTCCGTATTACTCAAACTGATGAGAAGGTGAAACGGGAGCGTATTGTTGGACAAAAACCGCTTGAAGCCACTGCCGAAGAGGTGGGACGCGAGGTCCGTAAAACGATGAAGAGAATAAGCGGAGTGCTTCCCGAGGAGCTCCCTGCTGCTCATGACATAAACAATGTGAGAAAGGGACTAAAGGCTACATACAAAGGGTTAAAAGCAATTGACAAGCCCAAAAAGACTCCGAGAAAGATTAAGAGTAAGCCTACTCAGGATGTAGTTATAGACGAAAAAAGTGAGTAGCTAGCTTTTTGCAGAGGCAAAAAAATTTTTCTAACGCGGTGAGTAACTGCGGATAAGCACGGCTTTTGTGAGTATTTTGTATCGCTTGCTAAGTCTTTTAAAGGATGGTTTTATGTAAGCTGACGACAATCGGAAAGGGTTCATCCCCCTTGGTCCGGCCCCGGATTCTTCATGCGAGGAGTCCGGGGCTTCGTTTTGGAGGTGGGGTTCGTGGAATTCGTTCAGCCACTCCGGAGCCTGGCTTCGATCGACAGGATGAAGAAGGTTCTCCGGCAGCGGAACATCAGGGACTACACCTTGTTCATCCTGGGAATCTATACGGGTCTGCGGATCTCGGATCTTCTTAAGCTCAAGGTGGAGGACGTGTCCTTTCGCCTGGGGCCGAAGCTCGTGATCAGGGATCAGTTGGCCCTGCGCGAGAGGAAGACCGGCAAGGCCAAGATCATCATCTTAAATAAGGAAGCCCGGTCCGCACTCAGGAGCTTCCTGAACAAACGGTCTCCTCAGGGCTCGGATCCGATCTTCGTCTCGAAGAAGCCGGGAGAAGGCCATGAACCTAAGCCGATCGGAAGGTGGCAGGCCCACCACATCCTGAACCAGGCGGCGCGTGAAGCGGGGATCCGTGACCGGATCGGGACGCATACTCTGAGAAAGACTTTCGGGTACCACAGCTACCGCAAGGGCGTCGACCTGACGATGCTGCAGAAGATACTGAACCATTCCTCCCCCGCGGTAACCCTGGCCTATATCGGGTTCACGCAGGACGAGATAAATGATGTATATATTAAATTACGCTACTGAAACGGCTTTGTGTTAAACGAAAACCCCTAATAATTAATAATAGCGGGACCTCCCCTGTTTTTGCCTTTTCCAGGGAGCGTGCCATGCCAGGCAGCTCGGCATCACGACCGGATTTAGGGGTTGTCGAGCCCATCACACACAAGATAGATATGTTTGATAAGGGGGCAAAAACATGCCTTTTTCGCCCAAAAAGCCCTGTGCTTACCCCGGATGCGGTGTATTGGTAGATAGAAAACAAGTCTACTGTGCAAAGCACAAAAGGGAGAAAAACGCGGCGGTGAACGCTAACAGAGAGTCAACAGACAAGTTTTACAACACCCAAAGATGGAAGAAGCTTCGAGCATTTTTTAGGAAAAGGCACCCCCTCTGTGAGGAGTGTCTGAAGGAGGGGCGCCTCAACCCGTCGATCATCGTCGACCACATCAAGCCGATCAAGGAAGGCGGGTCACCACTGGCTTGGGACAACCTCCAGGCGCTCTGCTGGTCCTGCCACTCAATGAAGACGCTGAGAGACAGGCGGGGGGGAGTCAAAAGTCCAGCGCAAACCGTTCCGGCAGCGCCGGTTGGGTTAAACGCGCGTGACCGCGAAATGAGCGAGGGGGGGTAAAAATGGTCGTCGGAAGGAAGCCTAAACCGCCCGCATTGAAAATCCTCGAGGGCAATCCGGGCAAACGAAGGATAGAGATGGATATCCCACAACCAGATGGCAGGATCCCGACCTGCCCTCCCTGGCTGGAAGAAGCAGCGAAAGTCGAATGGATGCGGGTTGCTCCGGAACTGAATAAACTTGGCCTTTTGAGTCGAGTGGACCGGTCGGCCCTGGCGGCCTATTGCCAGGCGTATGCCCGTTGGCAAGCGGCTGAAGCGGTTCTCTCGTCGGAGGGGCTCACCTATGAGTACACGAACAAAAACGGCTCAACCAACACCACTTTACGACCCGAAGTGCTTGTGGCCAAGCAATACCTGCAATTCTTGCGAGCTTTCTGCACCGAGTTCGGATTGACGCCATCTTCGAGAGCAAGGATGGTGCTCCCGAAGGATGAGGAAGATGACGAAGAAAACGATTTTCGCCGGCTCCTGGGAGGAAAGTTAGCGACATCATAATGTCGTTAACCTCTCTTCGAGCAGGCGGAATGGACGAACCCCTGGGACCCGGCGCCTCACCGGATGGTCCCAGGGGTTCTTTTCATGGCCCGCACCAAGTGCGGCACCTCCAATATATTACCATGTGGAGGTGTCAAAGGCTATATGTTTACTAACAGACAATATCAACCATTTTTCAGGACTTCCTTGGGCACTCTTCTGCAGGGAGATTGCCTGGAGATCATGCCGGCCATGCGTCCCGGGATCTTCGATCTGATTCTCTGCGACCTTCCGTATGGCACCACGGATCTGGAGTGGGACAAAAGGATTGCTATGGAACCGCTCTGGCGGGAATACTGGCGTCTTTTGAAACCGAACGGGACGGTTGTTCTGACCGCACAGCAGCCTTTCGCTACGGACCTGATTCAGGCGGCCAGAAAGTTCTTCCGGTACGAGCTTATCTGGGAGAAAACCTGCGCCCTAGGGTTTTTGAACGCAAGAAAGATGCCGCTAAGGGCACACGAAAACATCCTTGTTTTTTACCGGGCCCTCCCCGTCTACAACCCGCAGATGGTTCCCGGGACACCATACAGGCGTCGTTACAGCGCGAGAAAGGGAGGAATCTACCGGCCTACCCCGGGAGGAGAAACTCACAATGAGGGGTTCCGGTATCCACGGAGTGTCCTGCAGTTCGCCAACGGGAGAAAAACGGCCCACCCCACGGAAAAGCCGTTGCCGCTTTTCGAATGGTTGGTCAAGACCTACACGAACACCAGGGGGCTTGTACTGGACAACTGCATGGGGTCCGGGACGACAGCAGTGGCTTGCGAGAGGAGCGAGCGGCGATGGGTCGGGATTGAAAGAAGCGAGGATTACTGCCGGATGACGGTTGAAAGGCTTGAAGGAAGAGAGGAAGAAGATGCGGATACTGGGTGAATCCAAAAATGGTGAGGAACGATGGCTCACGTAGGCCGATTGAGATCCCTTCTGAAGGTTGCCCGGGATGAGGGATGGTCCTCCTGGATACGGAACGATGCCGATGAGAAAGCGGTCCTGGGCGGGTGCTGGTTCGACAGGGAATCGGCCGACAGGGTCGTGGTTTTCTTCGAGCGCTTCCTTCGGCACACGAAGGGGCAGTGGGCTGGCCAGCCGTTTACGCTTCTTGACTGGCAGAAGAACGACGTCCTGATGCCTCTTTTCGGCTGGAAGAGGCGGAGCAGTTTCAGGCGTTTCAGGAACGCCTACGTCGAGATTCCGAAGAAGAACGGCAAGTCGGAACTGTGCGCCGGCCTTTCACTTTACCTTCTGGTGGCTGATGACGAGCCCGGAGCGGAAGTCTACGCCGCGGCAGCGGATCATGACCAGGCTTCCATCGTCTACGGGGAATCGGAAAGGATGGTGGCCGGATCTCCTCCCTTGAGAAAACGGCTGACGGTTATCCGGAGCAGGAAGACGATCGTCCATCGTAAGACGAACTCTGTTTACCGAGCCCTTTCTGCGGATGTTCCCACTAAGGAAGGTTTGAACATCCACGGACTCATTTTCGACGAGTTGCACGCCCAGAAGAGCCGGAGCCTTTACGACACCCTGCGCTACGGCGGGGCGGCAAGACGGCAGCCCCTTCTCGTTTCGATCACTACGGCTGGTTTCGACCGGCAGAGCATCTGCTGGGAGCAGCACGAATACGCGCTGCAGATCCTCAAGGGGATCATCGAGGACGAGGCTTTCTTTGCCTTCATCCGGGCGGCGAACGAGGACCCGAACGAAGGGTCCGTTGACGACTGGACGGACCCAAAGACCTGGAGGAAGGCCAACCCCTCCATGGGCGTTACGATCGACGAAGAGGCCTTCGCGGCGGAATGCCGGGAGGCGCAGAACAAGCCTTCGCTGCAGAACGCCTTCAAGCGGTATCGGCTCAACATCTGGACGAGCGCGGAAACGCGATGGCTTGACCTCGCCAGATGGGACGCCTGCAAGGGGCAAGTGGATACCGAGGAACTGAAGGGTTGTTCCTTCTTTGCCGGTCTTGACTTGGCCAACATCCGGGACGTGGCGGCAGCAGTCTTTCTCTTTCCCCTGGAGGATGGCCGGTTTTTTGTGACCCAGCGTTTCTGGGTTCCAAAGGAGAACATGGAGGAACGGGTCAGGAAAGACCGTGTCCCCTACGACGCCTGGGTCAGGGACGGCTGGATGACGGCCACTCCCGGAGACGTGATCGACTACGCCTGGATCGAGAAGGAGATCCTGGACTTTGCCGAAAGACATCAGCCGAAGGAGATTGCCTTCGATCCCTGGAACGCGACCCAGATCACGACGAACCTGCAGGAGAAGGACCTGACGGTTGTTCCCGTTCGTCAGGGTTTCGCGTCCATGTCGCCGCCCATGAAGCAGCTGGAGGCGCTCATCTTCCAGGGGAGAATCGTTCACGACGGGAATCCCGTCATGCGGTGGATGGTCGACAACGTCACAGCCACCATGGATCCGGCCGGGAACATCAAGCCGGACAAAGGAAAGAGTCGGGAGAAGATCGACGGCGTGGTCGCCCTGATCATGGCGGTTTCGAGGGCTTTATTCGGAGAGGAAGAGGCTCCTAGCGTCTACGAGGAAAGAGAACCGGTCGTCATATAGGAGAAGCCAAGGCCGCCAAGAAGGCGGCCCTTTTCTTTGACCCGGGGAGGGGGGAAAACATGTCGTTCTGGGATCGTTTCAAAAGGAAGTCGGCGCCCTCTCCGGGGTTTCTGGACCTGGTGAGATTGGCCCTGACTGGAGGTCTGGAATCAGAAAGCGGTGAATTCGTATCGCCAGACACGGCCATGAAATGCTCAGCGGTCTACTCCTGTGTGGGGATCCTGGCCGAATCCGTCGCTCAACTGCCTTTGAAGGTTTATCGACGGATGCCGGATGGACGCGGAAAAGAGGAAGCTTCCGACCATCCCTTGTGGAAGCTGCTTGGATGGGCTCCAAACGAGTGGCAAACCTCGCAGGAGTTCAGGGAAATGGCCATGCAGCACCTCTGCCTGCGGGGGAACTTCTACGCCTACAAGGTGATGGACGGCCGCGGGATCGTGCGGGAGCTTCTGCCCCTGAACCCGGACCAGGTGACGGTGGAACAGCTTCCCGACTGGTCTCTGGCCTACCGGATTTCCTTCAAGGATGGTCACCAGGAGACCGTGGGGAGGGCATACGTCCTCCATATCCGGTACCGGACCCTGGATGGGGTCCGCGGGATAAGCCCGATCCTCTATCACCGCGACACAGTTGGTTTGGCCCTGACGACCCTGAAGCATGGTTCTCGGGTTTTCAAGAACGGGGCACTGCCCACTGGAGTCCTGGAGCATCCGGGAAAACTCTCGCAGCAGGCCCTGGATCGCTTGCGGGAAACCTGGCTTTCGAATTATGGAGGGGCCAACAGCGGAAAGACGGCCGTCCTTGAGGAAGGAATGAAGTTCTCTGCTCTGACGATGTCGCATCAAACCATGCAGTATCTGGAAACCCGGGCGTTCCAGGTGGAGGACATCGCACGGATCTTCCGGGTTCCTCTCCACATGATCCAGAGCACGGAGAAGGCCACCAGCTGGGGAAGCGGCATCGAGAACATGAGTCTGGGCTTCGTTCAATACACGCTCCTGCCCTGGTTGAAGCGGTTCGAGTCGGTCTTCTGGAGGGACCTGCTTCTCCCCGCGGAGAGCCAGGAGATCTACACGGAATTCCTGGTGGACGGACTCCTGCGCGGAGACGTGAAAANNAACCGCTATGCCGCATACCAGGTAGCGATCCAGAACGGCATCATGTCGCCTAACGAGGTGAGAGCCAAGGAAAACATGAACCCCAGGGAAGGCGGAGACGAATACATGAGCCCGAAGAACATGCGCCTCACGGGGACGGACGAGGAAGAAAAGGAGGACGGCGATGGCCAGGGAAAGGATTAGTTGCCCCTTCGAACTGAAAAGCGTCGACGATGCAGGGACTTTCACCGGCTATGCCAGTGTGTTTGGAGTCGTCGACTGGTGGGATGACGTCGTGGAAGCCGGCGCCTTTGCCGATTCCCTGAAGGCGAGATCCCCGGCCATGCTCTGGCAGCACAACATGGACGAGCCCATCGGAACGTGGCCGGAGTTGAAGGAAGACGAGCACGGCCTCTGGGTGAAAGGCAGCCTTCTGGTCAACGGGGTAGCACGGGCGGCGGAAGCTCATGTTCTCCTGAAGGCCGGGGCCCTGAACGGGCTATCCATCGGGTACAACGCCCTCGAGCGCTACTACCGTAAGGAGGGCGAAAGGGACGTGAGGGTCCTGAAGAAGGTGGACCTGTGGGAAATCAGTCTGGTCACATTCCCCGCCAACGAACAGGCGAGGGTGAGGACGGTCAAGGCCATGGAGGACCTGAGGACGGTCCGGGATGTGGAGGAATACCTGCGGGAGGCAGGATCCCTTTCACGTTCCGAGGCGAAGGGCGTTATCGCCCGGGTGCGGGACGTCCTGCAGCGGGAGGCTGAGGAGAAGGCCATCCTGGCCGGGGCCACGCGGTTACTCAATCTGATGAGGGAGGGATAAGCGAATGGATCCGGAACTGAAGAAGATCCTGGACGAGCTTGCCCGGGCGTTCGAGGAGTACAAGAAGACGAACGACGAGCGGCTCGAAGGGCTGAAGAAGACGGGGCACAACAGCGCGGAGCTCGAGGCGAAGCTTGCGAAGATCGACGCGGATCTGAAGCGGCTCGACGAGGAAAAGGCCAAGCTAGAGGCGAAGCTGAACCGGCCCGGGCTCGTGAACGGGAACGAGGATCCGGTGAAGGCGGAGCACAAGGGGGCCTTCATGAAGTGGGTGCGCAAGGGCCTGGAAGACGGCCTGGCGGACCTGCAGCTGAAGGCGATCCAGACGAGCGTGGAAGGGGATGGAGGGTACGCGGTTCCCGAGAACCTCAATCGGGAAGTCTACAGCCTCCTGCAGAAGGCGACGCCCATGCGGAACGTCTGCCGGGTCCTCACGGTCGGAGGCGGGGAGTACAAGGAGCTCGTGAACAAGCACGGCGCGACTTCCGGGTGGGTCGGTGAAACGGACGCCCGGGCGGCTACGAACACGCCGAGCCTGGCCGAACTGACGCCCTACATGGGGGAGATCTACGCCTATCCCCAGGCGACGCAGAGGGCTCTCGACGATCTGTTCTTCGATGTGGAGGCCTGGCTTGCGGCCGAGCTGCGCGACGCGTTCACCCTCGCGGAGAATGCGGCTTTCACGACCGGGAACGGAACGAACAAGCCCAAGGGCTTCCTGGCGTACACGACCGCCCTCACCGCGGACGGGACCCGGGCCTTCGGAAGCCTGCAGTACCTCAGGACCGGGGTGGCGGACGGACTGCCGGCGACGGATCCGGGAGATCTCCTGATCGACGTGGTCCATGCCCTCAAGGCGGGGCACCGGGGCAACGCGAGGTGGATGCTCAACGGCCTGACCCTGGCAAAGATCCGCAAATGGAAGGACGCGGACGACAACTACCTCTGGCAGCCGGGGCTCCAGGCGGGTGTTCCTTCGGCGCTTCTCGGCTATCCGGTGACGGAGAACGAGGACATGCCGGACGTGGCGGCCGACGCCTACGCCATTGCCTTCGGAGATTTCCGCGCCGGCTACACGATCGTGGACCGCGTGGGCATCCGGATGCTCCGGGATCCTTACACGAACAAGCCCTACGTCGGGTTCTACACGACCATGCGAGTGGGCGGGTTCCTGAAGGATTCCGAGGCGATCAAGCTCGTGAAGTGTGAGGCTGCCGCATAGCCTGACGCGATCGGGTGATGAAGCGGGGGCATTCTTGCCCCCGCTTTTCCTTAGGAAGGAGGGATCGGAGTGAAGATCAGGATCCTGAAAGCCTGCATCTGGTGGGAGGGAGGCTACAACAAACGGGAGCTCGATCCCGGGATAGAGGTCGAAGTCTCCGAAAACTACGGAAGGTATGCGGTCGAGAGAGGGNNAGGGCTGGCAGAAAGTCTGGAATCGGCCGGGGAGGTGAAGGAGGGCGATGTGGCGGCAAAAGACATCACCGACAGCGGAACCACTGGCGCTGGAAGAGGCAAAACTTCATCTTCGAGTCGAAAGCGCCGAGGATGACACACTCATCGGCACTCTGATCACCGCGGCCCGGGAGGCGGCAGAAACGTTCCTGGGAAGAATGATGCCGGAGCGGCAGTTTGAAATCCTCCTGGATCGCTATCCGGAGACGCCCTACAGATTTCCTCTCCTTCCGGTCAAGAGTGTCGCGTCGATAGTTTGTGTCCTGGAGGACGGATCCGAGGTCGGATTGACCGAGGGGACATTCCGGCTTGCAGCGGACGACAGGTTAGTGGTGGACGCCTGGCCGGAGGGAACGGCAAGGGGCTATGACGCGGTAACCATCACCATAACCGCTGGGACCGAGACCGTTCCGGCCAGATGGAAACAGGCCATGCTCCTGTTGATCGGTCACTGGTACGAGCATCGGGAGAGCGTGAACGTCGGCAACATCGTGAACGAGGTCCCCCAGGGCTTCGAGATGCTCCTCTGGCCAGATCGGGTGGTGCCGGCATGAGGATAGGGGAATTGCGGGAGAGAATCGAGATCCGCCGCAAGGAGCTTTCCCCTGACGGAATGGGTGGCCATACGGAGGAGGAAACGACCGTGGGGGTCTTTTGGGCGAAGGTCATAGTGCCGAGATCCAGAGATGGCATCGTGGCCATGAGAGACGCCGAGATCCGGACTCATGAGATCACGGTCCGATCCTATGCGGATGTACGAATGAACGACATCGCCGTGTGGAAGGGAGAGCGGCTCCTGGTTCGTTCGCTGCGTCCGGAACGAGAGTGCATCGTCTTCGACTGTGTGCCGGAGGATAGGTAGAGATGCATGCCGACCTGAACAAGGCTGTCGAGAAGCTGAGAAAGGCCGGGACGGGCGAAATCCGGAAGAAGGCCTATGGCGAATTGGTCAAGGGCGGAAAGGTCATCTGCGAGGATGCGAAAAAACGGGCTCCGGTCCTGACGGGGGATCTGAAGGAATCCATCAAGGTGAAGGAGCACGAAAAGGATCTTTTCGTTGCTGTGGAGGCCGACTACCCCAAGACCGTGAAGTATCGGAAGGGCAAGGGGAGCCGTAAATCTCCCGAAGGCGGGAGGGTTTACTACGCCTTCGCTATGGAATTCGGGACGCGCAAGGACCCAGCCCAACCCTTTCTTGGGCCTGCCCTAGAGGCGAACGAGGACGAGGTCGAGGAGCGGATCCTCGATGCTATTGAGGAGGCGCTGATATGAACCTCGAAAACCTGTACACGGACCTCTATTCGGCATTGACAGGGGACGCGGCCCTCATGGCAAAGGTGACCGGAATCTTTGACGGGTTGGCGCCGGAATCCCAGGCCGGCCCCTTCATCGTGATGGGGGAGCTTCAGGAGCTTCCGGGACGGACGATGGACGAGGAGGAACGGAAATGCCTCGTCACGTTCCATGTCTGGAGCGATTATCGAGGCCGCAAGGAGCTCTTTCAGGTGGCAGAGTTGCTGGATAAGGCGATGCCGGAGGAGTTCCTCTTCGATGAGCTTCAGGTCCTACGGGATGCGGATGGCTGGTGGCACGGAGTGGCCACCTATCGAACCTACAGAGGGAGGTGAGTTGTTTTGAGTAAGGTGGCGGCGAAGAATTCGAAGATTGTTCTCTACTTCGGGACTCCTACCCCGGCTCCGGTGGCCTTCGTTGAAGTGAAGTCCTACAGCCTGCAGGTTTCCAAGGGGAGCATCGACGTTTCGGTCCTGAGCACGGACTGGAAGGAGTACCTGTCGGGACAGCGGGAATGGAAGGGGACCCTCGAGCTTTACTGGAACCCCGCGGATGCTTCGGCGGAAAAGCAGATCAACACCATCCTGATGGGAGACGGAAACCTCCGGATCGGTTATCGCCCGGAAGGGACCGGAGTCGGTCTGCCTGAGTTCGTGGGCGACGCGGTGATCACCGATTGGAACCTGGGCGGAGCGACGAACGACGCTGTCGGGGTCTCGTTGAGCTTCCAGGGCAATGGAGCACTCGAGGAGGAAGTTCAGGAGGCTTAGGCGGTAAAGGAGCAAGGATGAAGGGGCGGGCCGGAATCTTCCGGCCCGATTTTGTTTTACAGGGGGGCAGAAACGTGATCGAACAGGCAAACGAAATCACCCTGGGTGGACAGAAGTTGAAGATCCACTATGGGACGAACGCCGTCAGGGAAATCGAGAAGGCTCTAGACAAGACGATTTTCGAACTGGTGAGGGAGATTCGAAACGAAGGGATCGGGGTCAACGAGATCGTCGTCATCGTATGGGCCGGCCTGCTGAAGAATCATAGACAGGTCACGCCCGAAGCTGTGGCGGACCTTCTGGACGAAGACCCGGATCGGATCGACGAGATTGCCGAGGCCTGCACGAAGATCCTGGCTCAGGCGATGGGACGCTACATCAAGCCGGTCGCGAAGAACCCCGAAGAGACGGGAGCCCAGGAAGAAAAAAACTGACCCGCGGGGCAAGGGAACGCCGGTGGCAGGAACTCTACTGGGCGGCTCTCGGCCCCCTCGTGTTGACCCATGAAGACCTCTGGACGGTGACGGTGGGCGAGCTCTCGGATCTCATGGAAGGCTACCGTTACCGGAACTGGCTCGAGATGGAGAGGCTGGCCACTCTCGCGGCCTGGATCGTGAACGGCTCCGGGATGTGTACCCGAACCGTGAAGGCGAACGACCTGGTCGGTCACTGGTGCGACGGCCTGGTCCTCGGGAAGATGGAAGCCCTGGATTACATGAAACGGAAAGTGCTCGAATCCCAACGAGAGGGGGGATAAGCCATGGCGAAGAGCCGTAAGGTCAAAATCATTCTCGGGCTCGACGTAACCGAGGCCGAAAGGCAGGTAAAGAGTTTCAGCTACAAGCTGGAATCCCTGGGCGGAAAGGCCGATCGATTCGGCTCAGCCCTGGTCAAGCTGACTGCCCCCCTCGCGCTCTTGGGCGGCATGGCTATCAAGAGCGCGTTTCACATCGACGAGGCCTTCGACACCCTGGCCGTCAAGTCCGGAGCAACGGGCCGGGAGCTCGAAAACCTCAAGCAGGACTTCAAGTCCCTTGCCCCCCAGGTGACCCAGCCCTTCGAGGCGACCGCGGAAGTCCTCGGGGACCTTTATACCCGGCTGAACCTTTCGGGCGAAGGACTGCAGAGTATGGGAAGGGCTGCCCTGGACGCCGGCAGGCTTCTGAAGGAAGACCTGACGTCGGTTGTAGCTGGAAGCACCCGGGTCATGAAGGACTGGGGAGTGGCCAACGAGCAGGGCACGATCCTCCTGGACAAGCTTTTCTTGGCAGGCCAGAAGACCGGAGCGGGGTTAGGGCAGCTTTCGGAGGAGCTGGTCAGGTACGGGGCCCCCATGCGCCAGCTGGGATTCAATCTGGATACGGCCACGGCCTTGCTTGCGGAATTCGAGAGACAGGGCGTCAACACGGAACTGGTCATGGGCTCTCTGAGGATCGCTCTGTCGAAAATGGCGAAATCCGGCATCAAGGATACCGCCGGCGCCCTGGACGAGGCGATACAGAAGATCAAAACCGCCGGCAGTGTCGGAGAGGCGAACGCCAGGGCGATCGAGGTCTTCGGCGCAAAGGCCGGTCCGGATATGGCCGCGGCCATCCGTGAAGGGCGTTTCGAGGTTGCCGAACTGACCAAGGCGCTGCAGGGGGCCGAAGGGGCGATCCGGAACGCTTCGAAGGAAACGGACGGCTTTGCCGAAAAGTGGAACCGGCTGAAAAACAAGATCGGGATCGCCCTGGAGCCGGTTGGGACCCAAATGATGACGATAGGCGAAGACTGGCTGGAGCCTATGAGCAAGGCCATCGACGCCTTGAGCGGGTCCTTCGGTACGGGAGCCATAAAGACGGGACTGTTCCTGACTGCCCTTGGAGCCGGGATCAAGGTCGGAGGCTGGTGGATCTCCACCTTTGGAAAGATGACAAAAGCGGCTAGCGGACTGTCGGGGTGGCTGGTCGTCGTCACGTCGAAGATGGGCAAATGGATAGTTTCGCTTCCGGAAGCCATTCGGAGCGGGGCCGGGTTCACTGGATGGTTGCTGGCGGCATCCGGCGGTCTTTCAAAGGTTGCGGACGGCCTTGCATTGCTGGCTACCAGACTGCAGTTTGTGCTCCCTCTCCTGGCTGCTTTTGTCGCCTATCAGATGGGCAAGGAGGTTCTCAAGGGTACGGATAGCGACACGATGTACACCGCTCCCGTAGGGGGCCCAAACTCGACCCGCAACACGTCTTTGACAAAGGGAGAGCGGAGAGAAAACACCTCGGCCTTTTACGAAAAACTCGAAGCCCAACGGTTGGCCAACCTGGGAAGTCCCTTTTCTGTCGGCCCCGGCGCGATTTCGGGAACGGGCGGGTCTGGAGGGGCCTTGGGAGGATCCTCTTCGGGCGAGTCTGCAGTGGAGAGTCTGGTCTCGAAGATCAGGGACCAGATGGCCTATCTGGGAGCAGACGGGAAGGATTTTCTTTCCCTGCTCGATCAGTGGCAGAAGAAGCTTGCCCCGCTGAGCGAGGATTGGAAGAAGATCGCGGACCTGCAGAAGGATATCCGTTCCGAGATGTCCCGTATCGCGGGCGAGGAAACCGCCGCGGCTTTCAAGCGGTCAGAGTCTGCGGTGCAGGCGGATGAGCTGAAGCGGGCCGAAAAATCGGCAGTCGAGCTGAAACAGCTCGCCCAGGATGTGAACGACGGGATTTCAGCCTTCTACGACACCCAGGCCTGGGGAAACCGGCTGGGGCTCATTGGGGACCCCGAGTATCTGGATTCCCTAACCCGGTCCCTTGCCTCGATGAAGGCGGAGCTCGCCGATATCGGTCTGGATCCCGAGAAGTTCGAAAACTGGACCGAGCCCATGAGGGAACGGTTCGCCGAGATCCAGGACGTCATGGGAAAGATCGCCTCCACTTCCCTCGACACCCTGGCCAAGCAATTCGAAAACGGGACCCTTTCCGCGGAAGGCTACAGGGAAGCCCTGTCTCGCCTCCTGGAGCAGTACGGTGACTATCCTCAAGTGACGAAGAACATTGAGGGCGCCATGACGGCTCTCGACGACACGCTCCGGGCAACGACCGTCTCGATGAGTCGGCTGATTAGGGAGGCTGACAAGGCCCTGAACGACCAGCTGGCCTCAATCCCGGACACACTGGCGGGTGCGTTTGCGGGAGCGATCGCCCGAGGGGAGGACCTGGGAGACATGCTCAGATCCCTTGGGCAGGACATCGCCTATCTGTTCATCAAGGCGATGGCGTTGCGGCTTTTGGGAGGTCTCTTCGGGGGATTGTTCGGCGGTGGCGGGATCGGGATGCACTCCGGCGGGATCGTCGGGGAGGATTCCCCGACCTTTGTCCGAAGCCTGCCCCGTTTCCACTCGGGTGGGATTGTGGGTTCCGATGAACGCCTGGCGATTCTCCAGACGGGAGAAGGTGTGTTCTCCAGGAAGCAGATGCAGGCTCTGGGGGACGGCATGGGCGGACAGACGAACATCACGATTCAGGTGAAGGCAATCGATGCCCAGGGAGTCAAGGATTTCTTCGAGAAAAACCGGGGCGCGGTAGAGGGGATCGTCACGCAGAACCTCTGGCGGAACGGGAAAATCCGTACCGCCCTGCAATCGATCTAAGGGGGGATACCGATGGGCCGGGCAAGCGGGCAGTATGTGCAGGCGGCAAGCCCTGACGCGGTATCCCCCGTTCTCTTGCTGCGGGTTCTGGATATGCCGCCATTTTCCAACCCGGAAGAGAAGACAAGTGGATATTTTGCCGATTCGGAAGAATTCCTCAGTTTCTTTGACGAGGCGGGGAACCCGGAAGCCTATGCTCCGGTTGGGCTCAGCTTCGACAAGGTTTCCTGCGACAACGGGAACAAGGTGGTCAGCTTCGTCCTGAAGCTCGACAACGTGAGCCGGGATTTTTGCGCCCTGGCCAGCCAGGTGCAAATCAAGGGCTGCAGGGTCGAACTCCTCAGGGCATTCAGGGAAGATCTGTCGGATCCGGAAGCGGCTCAGACCATCATGGCAGGCTCCATACAGGGATGGAGCATCACGGAGTATTCGATCGAGGCGGACGTGACCGCTCCTTTGAACCTGCCGATGAGGACCCCGCAGCGTCTTTATTGGCCCAGGTGCCACTGGCGCTTCGGCGGCCAGGAATGCGGCTACCCCGATTCCTGCTTCGGTTTCTGGGAGCGATGGTGGAAACGGACCAGCTCAACCTACGGGACCATAGACGATACCCTGACTGCGGATCTGGAGCGAATATCTCAGGGGATCGACTACTCGAACATCAATCCGGGGGGGCAGGCTGACTATTACAATGCCCGAATTCTGGCTCGGCTGATCCCGGCGTTCAGCGAAACGTACACGATCACCGTCCTTCACGACGACGCCGTGAAGGTCTGGATCGACGGGGTTTTAAAGATCAATCGATGGGTCAATGAATCCGCCACGCACACCTGCACTTTTGCCGCAACGGCAGGAGTCCCCGTGGAAATCCAGATTGATCACTACGAGAAGGACGGTGCCCAACGGCTTCGTGTCCAGTGGTCGTCGGCTTCCCAATCCCTGGAGGTGATCGGTTCCACGGTTGAGACGGTGAAGGCTCCAGCAAGCCTGATCGGGGCCTATGCCTCCTGCGGGAAGACATTTGCGGACTGCCTGGCCAGAGGGAACGTCATGAGATTCGGAGGCTTTCCGCACATTCTCAGGACAAGGAACCCCCGAGAGGTGTGGACGAAGACATGAGCCGGAATTTGACGCGGCTGATCGGGATACCCTGGCAAGTGTGCGGCCGGAACCGAGAGGGATGCGATTGCCTGGGGCTTGCCCTTATGGCCCAAAGGGAACTCTTTGCACGGAACATCCCGGATCTCTGGGCCTATTCCCTAGATTCCTATCAGGAGGTCTCACTGAGAGTGCCTATGGACCTGTCCGCCTTGGGCGCCTTTGAAGTAGGAGCTCCAGACGATGGCGATGTGGCGTTTCTGCTGATTCGGGGGTTTGGTCACCTGTCGACGTCGGTGGGAGGGGGTCTCCTGACGATTTACGAGCGGAGCCGAAGCCTTTGGAGGAAGCCTGGCAGAAGGCTTCCATTCCGGTATTTCCGCTTCAGGGATGAGGTGAGGACATGGGCATTGGAGCGCTGATCGGGGCTTTCGTCTTCGGGGGAGCGGCGGTGATCGCAGGCGGGACCCTATCCATTTTTGGGCTTTCCCTTGGGCTTTGGCAGGCGATCGCTGTAGGGGCAAGCCTGGGAAGCTTGTTTGATGCTCCCAGCTTCAACGTGCAGAGCCCGACCTATTCGCTGAGTCCGGCCGCGAATACGACAAGTCAGATCATCCCGGTTCCAGTGGTCTACGGACGAGTCAGAGTGGCCGGGAACGTTTTTTACCAGCAGTTTCAGGACTCCACGAAAAAGATCATGTACCAGCATATCGGCCTTTCGGAGGGACCGATAAAAAGCGTCAACACGAACGATGTGATGATCAACGACTTCACGACTGCCGAGCTTTCCACGGTCACAAAGGAAGTCTTTCTCGGGACCGCCACCCAGCCTCCAAGCGTCAACGAGCCGGAGGGGTGTGCTTACCCGATGCTGGCGTATGTGGCCCTTAAAATGGAGGCCTCGGAAAAACTGGGGGGCACTCCTACCGTGACGGTCGTTCTCAACGGCAGGGATATTGACTACCCTGGCAAAGGGGAGGCGGCCCTGTACCTTGATGCGGAGGCCGAAGCCAGCTCCGGATCGTTCAAGAACGAGGCCAGCCTGCCGGAGGACTCCGGTTATAAGGGCGGCAGCCTCACCGTGGACGGACTTTTGCACTATTACTGGGCTGGATGGGTCAAGGTCGGTGATCAGAGCGAATGGAGGGAGTACGACTACCAGTATCACGACCTGGGGATCCTCTCGGCCGTCTACGCAGACACGAGCAAAGACCAGATCCTCTGCATCCCGTTCGTTTTCGTGAAGGTGTCCGGGGCTCATGCGGAAACGATCTCCATCTACCCGGACAGTACAGCCGGCACACACTTCGATTTCGACGTGGCCACCGGGAGTTCCGGAGACACGGGCACAGAGTTCACGAAAAGCCTGGATAACGGCATGAGGCTTCACTGGGAGATTCGTAAAACCTACGAAAGCGGGTCGAACACGTACTACTCCGGAGTGCTCTACATCCTGCTGCCTTCGGACGTCCTACCAACGAGTGGGCGTGCGAAGATCGTCTTTGCCTTGAAGACCCCCTATCTGAATCTCAATCAGGTGGTGGCCGGGCTTCTTCCCTACACGGACATCCTGACGGACGCTCCATGGGCGGGGTTTGGAGATACCGGCGCCTACAATTCTCCTGCCTGGTGCGCCTATGACTACCTGACGAATACGCGATACGGGGCCGCGATACCGGAGAGTCATTTCGACGAAGACAGCTTTTTCGAGGTGGCGAACCGTTGCGCACAGGAAGGGATAACCCTGAACCTGGCTGTCGATGCCCAGAGGCCGACTATTGACAACCTGAAGGACATCCTGGCGCCGGCCAGAGCCTTTCTGGCTATTCGAGACACGATACGACTGAAGATGGATGCGCCGGTAGAAGCCTACGGCAAGCTCATCACTGCGGACGACATCATCGAGGGAAGCTTTACCTATCGATGTGCGCCGGAAGACCAGATCCCCAATCGAGTCACGGTTGAATTCATCGACGGCGATGGAGAAAACGACGAGGGGACCTGGGAAAGGACGAGCTATTCAATCGAGGACTGGGAGGATATCGCCAGAAGGGGCGTATACGAACGGCGAGTCTCGATGCTGGGCATAACAAGCCGGGCCCAGGCGAAGGCGATGTGCAACTACCTTTACGAGCAGGCAAAGCGCTGCACCCTGTACTGTTCCTTCGCCACGAGCCTTAAAAACTCTGACATCGAGGTCGGAGACGTAATTGCGGTTACCTACGACCTCCCGGGCTGGACGGAGAAATGGATGCGGGTGATTGGGGTCGATGACGATGCGGAAGGGACGGTTGCCATATCCCTTTTGGAATACGACCCGCAGGTCTACGATGCGACGGACGATATCTAGGGGGTGAGCTTTTGAGCCAGGATCTCTTCTGGAAGGATTCACAGGGGAATTGGGTCAAGTGTGACACCCCGGAAAAGAGCAAACCCATGCACCTGGAAAAGATTCGGAAAAAGCATGAAGCCCTCGAAAAGGAGGGCTTTTTTTGTTCCCTTGGGTGGCGGATGAATATCGGCACGGAACATGCGTCTCTCCTCGATGGCGGTATTCGCTACGCGGAGCAGAAGGGGCAGACGACGATCATCATCCGGGATTGGGACAACGATCGCCACGAGGGAGTTCCCCTGGAGAACGCGAAGGCGATTCTCCAGGAGATCGTGGAACGGCAGATGGCGTTGCTTTACGGGAAATGGAGCCTGCAGGAGCGGATGCGATCCGCCGGCAGCTGGGAGGAAATCCAGGCTCTCGAAGCTGAATACGAGAGGGGCTGGTGAAGATGGAAATGTTCGAGTGGACTCCCTATTCGCCGCCCAAGCTCAGCGAATCCTTCCGGGTGACGACGAGTCAGTTTGAGAGCGGGAAAACACAGCGGTATTACAAGGGCAAATCTCCCAGGAAATGGTTTTTGCAGTTTCGGGTGCGCGTTGCGGAAATGCTGGAAATCCGGGATTTCTATCGGGCCAGGAAAGGACCTTTCGAGGCCTTCCTTTGGACCGAGCCCCACTCGGGAGATTTGGTAACGGTCAGGTTTTCGGGGGACTCTCTGGATATCGAGTCTCAATGGAAACGAAACCTCGAAACCGGAGAGCTCGAGGTTTGTTTCGGAACTTTTGCGGTTACGTTTGAGGAAGTCCTTTAGGGGAGGGGAGCCGCATGTCCTGGCAGACAGCAAAGCGACCTCTGGAGTTTGTCCAGGGGCAGACCTACGAAAAGGAATGGACCTTCGAGCAAGGCGGCACCCCTATTGATCTGACGGGGTTCACGGGGGCGGCGCAGATCCGGGATAAGGACGGTAACCTCCTGGCGGATCTGACCACAGCAAACGGCGGGGTCGTGATCACGGGGAGCGAAGGCAAGGTGAAGCTTGTCCTTACGCCGACCATTACGGGGGCTGTCCCGGAGACTGATGAGGCCCCTCATTCCTGGGACATCGAATTGACGAGCGGGAGCCGGGTGGAAAAGCCTTTCCGAGGCCCTGTCATCGTCTATAAGCGGACCACGGGGGCGGCGTAATGGCGGACCCGGTTGTCGTGACCGAATACCAGGAGATTCTTGAGGTCGAGGAATCCCGGGAGGTCTTAGAGGTTACGGAGGCGACAACCGTTCTTTCCGTTTCAGAGGACGGGGATCCGGTTGTCGTTCAGGAAACCGTGGAGCAAATTACGGTCCAGGAAACCACGCCCGGGGAGGTAGTCACGGTTGTCGAGGAGCCGGTTGTCGTGCAGGAAATGGCAATCGGGACGCAGGGGCCCCAGGGCGAGAGCAACACGAATTGGAAGGGCGTTTACGATTCTGGGACTGCCTATGTGACGGGGGACATCGTCAGAGAGGGCGGAGTTCTCTATATCTGTACCAATCCCTGCCAGGGGATTGCTGTCACAAACACCGGGTATTGGGACGTTTTTCTGAGCACGGCAGGAGCGGGGGACCTGTATTTTCACCATCAACAGATATCCCCTTCGGCGGAGTGGACCATCACGCATAGCTTGGGGAAGTTCCCTAGCGTGATGGTGGTGGATAGCGCCGGCACGGTTGTCGAGGGTGCAATTGAATACCTTGACGGAAACAGCTTGAAAATCTATTTCGCTTCCGCCTTCGGCGGGGACGCATACCTGAATTAGGGGGTGATTTGCTTTGGCAGGAGCCGTTAAGGTCATCCTTTGCGTTTATGACCACAACAAGAACGAGATTCGGAACGTCAAGGCGCATGTTTTGAGTTCCGACCCGTCCCTTTCCGCAGGGGATGAGGCGCTTTTCTGGTACAACTCCACGGATAAGAAGTTCAAATTTTGGAATGGCTCGGCGGTTAAGGCGATCCTGGTGGAGGGCGCTGACCACGGTTTGCTTTCCGGGCTGGGGGATGATGACCACACGCAGTATATCCTGGTGAATGGCACTCGCGCCTTTACGGGTGATGTGGCGATGGGGAGCCATAAGATTACGGGTCTGGCGGACCCGACCAGCGCCCAGGATGCCGCGACCAAGGCTTATGTCGATGCGATGGCTACGGGGCTGGACCTGAAAGGGAGCGTGAAGGCGGCTTCGACCGGGAACCTCACCCTTTCGGGCGAGCAGACCCTGGACGGGGTTGCGCTTGTCGCCGGCGATAGGGTTTTGGTGAAGGACCAGACCACGGGAAGCCAGAACGGGATTTATGTCGTGGCGGCTGGAGCCTGGAGCAGGGCGGCGGATGCGGATTCAAGCGCCGAAGTCACGCCGGGGATGTTCACCTTTGTCGAGCAGGGGACTGTCAACGCTGATTCCGGCTGGGTTCTTACGAATGACGGGGCAATCACCCTGGGGACAACCGCCCTGGTGTTCTCACAGTTTTCCGGGGCGGGGCAGATTGATGCCGGGAGCGGCTTAACGAAGTCCGGGAATACCCTGAACGTGGGGACGGCAAGTTCGGCGCGAATCGTGGTCAATGCGGATAATATCGACCTTGCCGCTTCGGGCGTTTCCGCGGCGACCTATACCCTGGCAAAGGTCACGGTGGATGCGTATGGGCGAGTTACCGCCGCCTATAACGGAACCGCCGATGAGGTTGCCGCCCTGATTCATGCCGCGACTTCCAAAGCCACGCCGGTCGATGCCGATGAGATCCCGCTTGTGGATTCGGCGGCTTCGTATGGCGCGAAGAAGCTGACCTGGGCGAACATCAAGGCGACTCTGAAAACGTATTTCGACACACTGTATGCCGCGGTTGGGCTGGCGAAGTTTTCCGCTACCGTTGGGGATGGGTCGAGCACCACTTTGACGGTCACGCATAACCTGGGGAGCCGAAACGTCATCGTCCAAGTGTTTCTGACCGCAAGCCCTTATGAAGAGGTTGAGGTTGGCGTTGAGCGGTATGACGCGAACACGGTCAAGCTGTATTTCGCTTCCGCGCCGGCGAGCGGAGCTTACACGGTTGTCGTGATTGGGTAAAAGGGGCGGGTTTGAATGAGCGGGAGGAAATACCTGGGTCCATTCACAGAGGACGCGCATATCGCCACTAAGAATGACTTACCATCAGGGTCCAGTTCAGGAGCCGCGACAGACACGGTCGCCAAGACGGTTTCGGTTGGCAACCTGACTCTGTCAGGAGAACAAACGGTCAATGGCGTTTCCCTAGTGTCTGGAGACCTTGTGCTGGTCGCGTTTCAGTCCACGAAAAGTCAGAACGGGGTTTACGCCGTAGCTTCTGGAAGCTGGACCCGACAGTCGGATTGGGATGCGGATGCGGATTTCGTATATGGCAAAAGGATCCTAGTGAAAGAAGGGACCTTGTTTCCTGGGACCCTTTGGGCTTTTGCCCAGGGCGCGGCTTTCACCCTTGGCACAACTGCCGCGCTTTTCGAGTGCCTTTCCCCGGTCTCGATCAAGTTCACCGCAGACGGGTCTTGCCCTGTTTTTAAGCGGCGACTCTTCGTTACGATGTGCGGAGGTGGAGGCGGTGGGGGTGGGGCTTTCGGCTCATCCTCGGTCTATATTTCAGGTGGAGGTGGCGGCGGTGCGCAAGCTTACCTCGAGGAACCCGTTGATGCCTCGCTTGGGGATGTCGTTTCTGTCACAGTCGGGCCTGGCGGAGCGGCAGGGGGAACTTCATCGGGTAATGTCGGCGGAACTGGGGGGACATCCAGTTTCGGAAGCCTGCTCTCTGCTACAGGAGGGGCAGGGGGGGAACGGTCCTCGGCCTCCGTTTCAGGACAGGGTGGGGTCGCTGGAGGTGATGGTGGTGCTCCGGGTATGCCGGGAGGTTATTCCTCCACAGATACGCGTATGTCCACTCGTGGGTCTGGTGGGGCCTGTCAGCTGGCTCCAGGTGGGCCGTTCGGGGCAAAGACATCACAGGTTGGGGAAACTGGCTATGTCTACGGATCCGGTGGGTCCGGAGGCTATTCTACCAATAGCACAAGCCGCATTGGTGGGGCCGGGGCTCAGGGAATTGTCATCGTGAGAGGGTAGTCGGATGAGATATGCCCAAATCCTGAATGGCAGGGCACATTGGGTGTTCGAGCAGGAAACTTTGCCGGAGTTCGCGCCGAATATCGTCCTGGTAAACATCACGGACAAACCCGAAGTTAAGGAGGGGTGGAAATATAACCCTGACACCGGAGAGTTTGCAAACCCCTACGTACCGCCAACGCTGGAGGATATCAAGGAACGAAAGTTGGAGGAAATCAAACAGGCCTCTCTCTCCGCTCTCGCCTCCGGCTACGTCTTATCCAACGGCTGGAAGGCGAATTGCGGCCTTGACGACGTGCTGATGCTTCGAGGTGGAATCGAATTGGTTGAGGGTAACGGTGGAACAGCACTGCCCGAATACCGCGACTTCCACAACGAGCGGCATTTCAACGTGCCTATCGAAACGGCGAAGCTCCTTCTCGCAGAGATTGTGACCTACCAGGCCTACGTGTTTCACCGAAAATGGGAATTGCAGGACATGGCGAAAGTCGCAGGGACAGCGGACGAGGCCAATGCCATCACTTGGTAGGTTTGCCAATCGCAGAGCGGGGCCTCCATCAAGGGGGCTCTTTTTTGTGGAGAAAGAGAGGCACGGCATGGACGGATTCTTCGCCTTTTTGGGCCTTTGTTCCGTGTCTAGGTTCGCATTGGTACTGGTCCTCATCCTGTCGGTTTGGAGGTGAACGGCACGTGTCGGAAGAGCAGACGATCACGGAACGATTGGCCAGGCTGGAGACCCAGCAGTCGAACATCCAGGGGAGCATGGAGAAGCTGGAGGGGGCCATGACCGACCTTGTGAGGTCGGTCAATTCCTTTGTTGCCACACAGGGCAAGGTTGATGCCCGGCTTTTGGCGATCGAGCAGGACCTTCGGGACGGGCGGGACCGTTTCAAGCTCCACGACAACCGGATATCCAGCATCGAGAAGCGCTGCGACGAGAGCAAGTGGATTCGGGATGCCGGGGCCGACCATCTCAAAGCAGCTGGTGAGCAGGAGAAGCAGGTCGGCATTGCGACAAACATGGCGGCATGGGCCGAGCGGGCGGTATGGCTCCTGATTACTGCCGTGCTGGGCTTCCTGGCGTCGAGGTGAAGGCAAATGGGCAGACTGTCGGAGCACTTCGACGAACGCGAGTTCTTATGCCGCTGCGGGTGTGGAGGGGGCAGCGGGAAGATCCACCCCAATCTGGTGATGGGATTGGAAATGCTCAGAGACCTTGTCAAACTCCCGATCGTCCTGGCCTGTGCCTACCGATGCCCAGCACACAATGCGGCGGTCGGGGGCGTTCCCAACAGCTATCACGTCCAGGGAATGGCGGCGGACATCCACGTTGCCGGTCTCACCCCCCAGGAACTCGCCGGCCAAGCGGCCCGGGTTCCCCTGTTCTTCCAAGGGGGAATTGGGATCTATCCTCAACGGGGATTCGTGCACGTGGATGTGGGGCATAAAAGGCGGTGGATGGGATGAACCTGACGCCCGCAGGGGTATTCGAAAAGATCCTGCAAATGAACCGGGAGGGGGGCTTGATGGCTCCCCTCAACGCTTTGGGGGTGACGGCCCAGACCTGTCACGAGACGGGCTGGTACAGGCATACCGGAGGGGATGACAACTTCAACCTAGGTGGGATCAAGTGCAGCGATAACTGGCTGGACGGTCGTATCCCCTGGTCAACCCGGCAATGCCGGTCACTCAAGACCCAGGAATTCGTCAACGGGAAATTTGGGGATTACCGGCTGGCCTTCAGATGGCACGATAGGCTTGAAACCTATCTGAAGGATCATGCCAGGCTGATCGCGCTGTTCTATCCCGTATCGCGTGACAACGCCGACTGTTCCTGGGGATACGTCGCCGGAGTCCATGGGAAATGGGCGACGGGGCCGAGTTATTTCCAAAGCGTCGGCCAGATGGTCATCAGGCTGGCTCCTGAGCTTGTCGGGGCCGATTGGATGGCAAAGCTTCGGAATTCCTTTGCAGAAGCTGAACGACGCGGCGTCCTGTCCCCTAATCAACGTTCCTTTTTGCGGTCCAGACTCGCTTAGGAGGGGGAGAAATGAAGCCTGAAGTTAGGCAATACCTCATGTCGGCCCTGGAGGATGGAGACGGAGCGCTCTCGACGAGCAGGATCATCTCGCTCGTCATCGCGATCGCTTCCGTTCTCTTCATTACCATCGTCATCTTAAAGGCCATGAGCCCGGAGTACATCGGGCAGGTCACAACCTATGCGACAGCCGGGTTTGGCACCACGTACGGCACCGGTAAAATCGCCGATGCATTGACGAACTTTGCCGGTAAGAAGCAGGGATCTGCAGCGTCAGTGCCTCCGGCAGGGGGGAAAGATGCCGGAATGGTTTAACCGAGGCGAAGTCCTAAGAAGGGAGGAGAAAAACCGTGAAAGCATTCCTGGTCAAAGTTAAGGCTTGTGCTCTGTGGGCCTGGGGAAAGGTTAAGACGACAGCGGCGTTCATTGCGGACTTCGTGAAGTGGATCAGGGAGCGGGGGAAGGCCGAATGAGTCGAACGGGGCTCTGGCTGATCGCCATCCTTGCCCTGCTGGCAGGCGCCTGGTGGGCCTGGCAGACAAGAGATGCCCCCAAGGTCCCCGCGGATCGTCAGGCCCAGGAGGCCGTTGCCACGGCAACCGAAGTGGTGGCTTCAGCGGATGCGGCCGTGAAGAAGGGCAAAAAGATTCTTCGAGCCATTCCAGGGGAGGTGAAGGCTATTGAGAAGCAGGCGGAAGATTCTGCTCGTTCTGCTGACCTTGGCGTGCTTGCTGGCCGGGCCAACGATCGGATACGCGAGTGGGTCACAACCCATTCCACCGGTAACGCCGATCTATCAGGGGCAGACGGCGCCGTACACGGGGCTCCTGTTCCCGGAGGCGGCAGCACAAGCCAATGACGCGCTGACCGAAGCGGCGATTTCCAAGGCGGCCATGTACGAGCAGAGGCTCGGCGAGATCTCGATGCAACTCGATATTGCCGAGGCACAACTGGCGACGGCCAAGGATTCACTACAAAACCTGAGAGATCTGGTTCCGAGAATTAAGGCAGAGTCTTACCGGCATGGGTTTCAGGCCGGGCGCTTAGGGTTCGGGGCTTTCGCCGGCTATGATCCGTTCAATCGTGAGATCACGGCGGGAGTCGGCGCAGTTTATCGTTTCTAATGATGATTAAGGGGGTCAGGTTTCCCGGGCCCCCGCTTTTTTTGTTTTTCAGGGAGGGATCAACTAGACATTTTTACCCATAACCGGAAGATCAAGCCCTTCATGGATAAATTTTCTCATCCCGTCAGGATCCCCACTCATTAATCCTTCTTTATGCATTTCTTTAGACCAATTTATTAGTGCTTCTTCTTGATTTATCAAAGAACTTTTCCATACTGGTTTCATATGTTTAATCCAGAGGTCAATTTCTTTCTCTGTTGTTTCCCCTTTCCCAAGAAGGCCTTCGGCTATTTTAATGATATGTTCTACAAGAAGTTTGTCTTTTATGCTCTTTCCAGGTATAACCCATATCCGTTCATCTATGCAATCTGTATAAAAGCCAACTTGTTTTAAACATTCAATAATAATGGTATGTTCAGCGCCCTTTTGGGTTAATGGACGAAAATCCTCTAGGCGCTTTGCTTTCCCAGTCAAAAATAAATCAAACAATAGCCACAACTGATTTTTTTCCGTATGAGTTCGATATTCACGCCATTTACTCTTAATCTCTTTATCTTCTGTTTCTAGGCTGATAGTGCGTAAAATAGAAGGTTTCCCTGATTCCTCAATGGATAAGATCGCTAGGGATAAGGCAGAAGGGAGTCGACCGTTTTCAAAAAGCAATTTAGCGTCTTCATATAGCCTTCTGGCGTTTAATTCAGCTGCATTTATTCCTGCAGCTATCTCCGCACTAGTTAATTTTCC
Organism: Synergistaceae bacterium UBA5827; assembly: GCA_002432945.1. Lineage (GTDB taxonomy): Bacteria > Synergistota > Synergistia > Synergistales > 79-D21 > 79-D21. The sequence goes on along the minus strand of DJHE01000024.1, from coordinate 36,504 downwards.
TTTATATTGATTTAGCTCGGTTTTCCCCATTGCGAAATATCCCTCCATTCCTAACCCAAACTGGGGGAAGTTACCCCTTCTGCTCCTCTAGCCAGTCTGCCCACCACTGCATCATTTCACGCCGAACGTCCAAGAGTTCGGCATAGTTATAAGCAGCCCTGACGGGATCCCGGTCGAGGTGAGCGAGTTGACGCTCAATCGCGTCGGGAGGCCACCCTTGTTCGTTTAAGATCGTTGAAGCCATGCTTCGGAACCCATGGCCTGTAAGCTCCTCTTTAGCATATCCCATTCGTCTCAAGGCGGCGTTTACTGTGTTTTCCGATATGGGGCGTTCTGCGGTTCTCATCGAAGGGAAGACGTAGCGCGCTTGCCCGGTCAGAATGTGGATTGAACGTAAAACCTGCTTCGACTGGGTGGATAGAGGGACGATATGCGGGCGACTCATTTTCATTTTTGCAGCAGGGATTTTCCATTCAGACTTATCTAAATCAACCTCGGCCCACTCCGCCTGCCTTAATTCGCCTGGACGGACGAAGGTATAAACTCCGAGCCACNNCCACAAGGCAGCCTTTACTATCGGAGACCCAACGAAGCCATCAATAGCCCGCATTAGGCCGCCAATCTCCTTTGGATGTGTTATTGAGGCCCTGTGTTCTATTTTGGCAGGCTGAAGAGCCCCTCTCAGATCTCCAGACGGATCCCTCTGACAGCGGGCAGTGGCCACGGCATATCTGAATACCTGTCCGCAGCTCTGAAGAACACGGTGTGCCGTTTCGTGGATTCCTCGGGCTTCGATATGCCTCATAACTTCAAGAAGGTCGGCTGCCTGGATGGACTCTATGGGCATGTCTCCGATATGGGGAAGGACGAAGCGGTTCAGCCTGGACTCTAGGCATTCTGCATGGCGCTGANNCCCGTATCGGGTAAACCTTCTTCTCAAGCCACTCTTTTACGACTTCGGAAAAGGTGACACCGCGGGGTTTATCTTTGAAAGGCTCCTGCCCTGCAGCGATCGCAGCCTGAATCTCGTCACGTTTCTGCCGCGCCTGAGCCAAGGACACTGCAGGGTAAACGCCAAGGCTTCTCTTCTTTTCCTTCCCGTTGCTCCAGGTCCTGATCCTCCAATACTTTGCCCCGTTCGGAAGGACCTCGAGGTAGAGTCCGCGATCGTCGCGAACCATGTACGGTTTCTCCTTGGGCTCCATTTTCCGTATGCGCAGGTCTGAAAGCGGCAATTGCAACACCTCCGGCCGACCGTACATATTATGACCGTGCATTTTTGAGGTACGGAATTATGTACGGTGTTGACGCGTATTGACACGATTTTAGGCGCACGGTAACGCACGGTCAAGAAAACGAAAAAGCCGCCGTTCAAAGGGTTTTTGCATTCCCGCGAACGACGGCGTTTTATATTCTGGCAGTCCCAAGGGGATTCGAACCCCTGTTACCGGGCTGAGAACCCGGTGTCCTGGGCCACTGGACGATGGGACCGTAATGGAGCTCAAGTTGGCTGGGGAACGTGGATTCGAACCACGATTGGCTGATCCAGAGTCAGCTGTCCTGCCGTTAGACGATTCCCCAATACGGCATTGCCGGCCTCTTCCTGCCGAGCGGGCATAATACTATCATGGCCTCGTGGAACGTGCAACCCCCCGGTTCCCTTTGAGTTGGAAGACAAAAGGATGTTTTGCAAGGGGGAAGGCAAAGTGACGAGTCTTGATAAATCTTCCCGACATGGTAACGTATAGGGCGTGAAACCCGAAGGAGGTGCGTTCCGCCATGATAAAGGTTGAGGGGGCTGGCTACAGGGAAGTTCTCCGAAAGAGGCCCTTGAATGTTCAGGCTTTGTACGGCGAGGAACCGGTTGGCCTGGTTAGCGGCCGTGATATTGCCGAAGCCGCAAAGAAGGCCGGGGCGATCGTTTTGGCAGCAAACGTAAGGAACCCCTTGACGGTCAAGGGGCTCCTGAAGGCCGCAAAAAAAACCCGCGCAGTGGTTCTCCTCGAACTCGCCAAGTCTGAATCGACCTACTGCGGATGTACCTTCGACAACATTCCCGACTATGCCCTTCGCTATTCGGCCGAAATGGGACACGGTGTTTTTTTCGGGTTGCACGTCGACCATTACGGCATCAAATCCAGAGAAGACCTCCTGAAGTCGATCTCCCACCTGAGGAAAATCATCGAGCGGGGCTGGACGTCCGTAGCTGTCGACGCCTCTCATAATCCGGACTGGGAAAACCTTTGCTTCACAAGGGATGTCGCGATGCACGTTCCGCCATACCTTGGCCTGGAGGTTGAAGTGGGAGAGATCAAGGGCAAGGGGGAGCTTTCGACTGTCGAAGAAGCCCTTTTCTTTGTCGGAGGACTGAATTCGTGGGGAGTTTTTCCTGATTACCTGGCCATTTCCAATGGCAGCCTTCATGGAACCTACGACAAGTCCGCCGGTGTAGAAGAGGGGATAGACCTGAAAAGGACCCTGGAGATCGCCGAGGCAATCCGTCCCTACGGGGTATCGATCGCGCAGCACGGGATTTCCGGCACTCCTTTCGACAAGGTAGGGCATTTCGTCACGGCGGGTATCAACAAGGGCAACGTGGGTACTCTCTGGCAGAACATCGTGCTGGGTCTCAAGATGGAACCCGAGACTGGAAACGCCGTAATCGAGGGAGATGCCTACATCAAGGAAAAGGACAGGGGCATCACGGAAGCGCTCTGGAGGGAAATCGTATCCTGGGCTGACGATCAGGGCATCAGCCGCAAGGGTGGGGATTACAAGAAAGCGAACAAGCCCTTCCATGACCAGGTCATGGCGCTTCCCGAGCCGATCCAGGAAAGGATCGTTGCCGAAACCGAAGATTGGGCCACACGCTACATCAGGGCTTTTCACGCCGAAGGGCTCGCGGAAGTCCTTATTGACACGGCGGCCCGACGCATTGACGAGAACGCTGCCCCAGAAAGGGCGATCCTGAACCCAAGAAGCGAATATACACGGGAAAGAGCCCTGGGGCTTTCCTTGAAGGAAGGCAAGAAGGGCGACTTCAGCGACTGACACGATATTGGTAAATCCATGCAACTAGTGAAGGGGTGGCTCGTCCACCCCTCGTTTTCTGGTGTTTTTTGACGGGAGAGTGAAGGTATGGCAAGAACCAAGAGCCGGAGAAGACGCCCGAGTGGCGGTTCCGGGGAACTGCGTTTCATTCCGCTAGGCGGATTCGGGGAAATCGGGAAAAACATGCTCATGTTCGAGTACGGCGACGACATCCTTGTCGTCGATTCGGGACTCAAGTTTCCTGACGAGGAAATGTTCGGAATCGATTTCGTTATACCTGATGTCTCCTATCTTGTAGAGAATAAGGAACGCATCAGGGGGATCGTCCTGACCCACGGGCACGAGGACCACACGGGATCATTGCCCTTCGTTCTTCCAAGGCTTGACGTCCCGCTTTACGGAACACCCCTTACCCTTGGGATGGCCATGGGGAAATTGACCGAGTTTGCCCCTTCCTATGAACCCGACCTGCGTGAGGTCCATGCAGGGGAAACGATTGAGCTCGGGGTGTTCAGGGTCAGTTTTGTGGCTGTCTGCCACTCCATTCCGGATGGAGTCGGCCTGATCATCGAAACACCGGAAGGGATCATCGTCCATACCGGGGATTTCAAGCTGGATCCCACTCCAATAGATGGCAGGCTGACCGATTACAACGCTTTTGCCGAGGCGGGAAAAAAGGGAGTCCGCCTGATGATAAGCGATTCGACAAATGCGGAAAGGCCTGGCCATACCCCTTCCGAGAACATTGTCGGCAAGTCCCTCGAGCAGATACTGAGGCTCCATAAGAGCCGGAGGATCGTGCTTGCGGCATTTGCAAGCAATATCCATCGGACCCAGCAGGTTTTCGACGCAGCTGCCCGGTTCAACCGAAAAGTCGCCCTCCTCGGAAGGAGCATGGTGGCAAACGTCGAATTGGCCCGGCGGTTAGGTTACATCCAGGTTAGCGAAGACCTTCTCGTGCCGGCTAGCGAAGCCGAGCGGATTCCGGCAAATCGCCTGGTTGTCCTGACGACGGGAAGCCAGGGTGAACCTTTTTCCGGGCTTGTGCTCATGAGCAAAGGGGAACATAGGCATATTATGCTGGGCCCGAAGGACCTCGTGGCGATTTTTGCCACACCGATACCAGGAAACGAAAAACTCGTCAGCCGAACGATCGACCGGATTTTTAGCCTGGGCTGCGAGGTCATTTACGACAGGGAGCAGCACGTCCACGCTTCGGGCCACGCTTCCCAGGAAGAACTGAAGATGATGCTGAGCATGGTCAAGCCGCAGCATTTCGTCCCATTCCACGGAGAGCGGCGTCACCAGCATCGCCATGCACAGTTGGCCGTCGAAATGGGCGTACCGGAGGCAAATATCCATATCCTCCAGAACGGCGACATCCTGCGCATACAGGGAGGCAAATCCCAGGTCAGGGGGGCTGTCGCTAGCGGGGTCGTCCTGGTGGACGGGCTTGCCCTTGGAGAAATGAAGGGGAGCGTCTTGAAGGAAAGGCGGGAGCTTGCGGAAGATGGGGTCCTGATCCTTTCGGTGGTCATTGACGGCGAAGGAAGGCTGGCGGGAGACCTCAGGCTCGAAAGCCGGGGCTTCATCCACAGCGCTGATGCGAAGGCTTTGTATGAAGAAATACACAAGGGTGTGCTGAAGGCGGTTGGAAGCACAGGAGAAAAGGCCGTCCAGGATCCCGAACAGCTGGAATCGCGCATCAAGGGGCGGGTCCGGGAGGTCATTCGACGGTTAACCAGGGGAACCCCCAATGTCGTTCCCATGGTCACCATACTGAAGAAAAGCGAAGGACCCCAGTGATCCTTGAAAGCGTGATGCAGACACAAAAAGGAGTGAACCTCTCGTGCCCTTAACGTCAATCTTCCAGATGCTCGGAGGTGTCGGCCTGTTCCTTTACGGGATCAAGCTGATGAGCGAAACTCTCCAGGATATCTCCGGAGAAAAGCTGAGGCGCCTTTTTTCGACGGTGACCAAGACGCCGGTCCGGGGGATCGGGGTAGGCATTCTCGTAACAACCCTTTTACAGAGCAGCAGTGCCTGCACCGTTATGACCGTCAGCTTCGTGCATGCAGGACTCATGTCGCTCTACCAGGGGTTCGGGGTGATCATGGGGGCCAATATCGGAACAACGGTCACCGCCCAGTTAATTGCCTTCAAGTTTGCCGATTTCGCCCTTCCCTTCATTGGAATCGGCGTCGCGCTTTCCATGTTCGGCCGGAACAAGAGGCAGAAAAGCATCGGGAACGGTCTCGTCGGCTTCGGGCTGCTCTTCCTCGGCATGAAAACGATGGAAGGTTCCATGTACTTTTTGCGGGACCGGAAGGATATCTTTATTGCTTTTTCCCACAACCCCCTACTGGGAGTCCTTGCGGGAACCGGGTTGACCCTCCTGGTTCAATCCAGCGCCGCTACGGTCGGGCTGGTCATTGCAATGGCTTCCCAGGGGCTTCTCGGCCTTGACGCGGCCATCCCCATCATCCTGGGAGACAACATCGGCACGACGATCACGGCCGTGCTTGCCTCCCTCGGGGCGAACCGGGGAGCGAAGCAGGCTGCGGCCTGCCATGTTCTCTTCAACTTAATCGGTGTCGTAATTTTCATTTCCGCTTTTCCCTTCTTCAGGGGGCTAGTCGAACAAACCGCTTCCTCCGTCCCCCGGCAGCTGGCCAACTCCCACACCCTTTTTAACGTTTTGAACACGCTGCTCTTCCTTCCCTTTGCGCGGCCCTTTGTTTCCCTAGTGCAGAAGATCATCCCCGGCAAGGTCGCCGTAATCGATATGGGACCACGTTTCCTTGACCGCCGGCTGATTTCGGCCACTCCGGCAGCCGCCGTCCATGCGGTGAGGCAGGAACTGGTCCGACTCGGGTTCCTTGCCGAAGAGATGCTCCAGAACGTTCACTCGGCCTTTGTCGAGAGGGACCCGAAAAAGGCGGAAGAGGTTTTCCAGACGGAAAAGCTGGTCAACCAGCTGACCCATGGGATTGCCCGCTATGCTGCGGAAGTTGGGCAATCCAGTCTTTCGGAGGATCTGTCCCTGACACTCGGCGCCTATGTCAACGGGGCATCGGACATCGAACGGGTAGGTGACCATGCGACAAACCTGACGGAGCTTTTCGAATACACCCAGGAGCACCACCTCATTTTTTCCGAAAAAGCGATGAGTGAATTCGAAGAGATGTTTTCAAACGCCCGCCTCGCGTTTCACCTTGCCATAGAGGCGATCCTGAACGAAGACGGATCTGCGGCCAAACAAGTCCTTGTGCTTGAGGACCGCGTCGATGCCCTCGAGAAGGAACTGAGGCGGAAACACATTGACAGGTTGAACACGGGAGCTTGCCAGCCAAGCGCCGGGGTGGTCTTTATCGATATCCTGAGCAACCTCGAACGCATCGCTGATCACGGAAACAACCTCGCATTGATGGTTCTTGACGTCATCAAGATGGACACGGAAGGGAAACGACACCATGACGAGCAAGTTGCTATCGCTAGGACTCCTGCAGGGACTGACTGAGTTCCTGCCTGTCAGCAGTTCGGGACACCTTGCCATCTTCCAAAACCTGGCGGGATTCGATTCCCCTCCGCTCGGATTTGATCTAGCCCTTCACGGGGCGACTCTCCTCGCGACCCTTCTTTTTTTCAGGAAAAACTGGTGGGGGGTCCTGGCGGAGTGGATGTCCGGGTGGAAACTTTCACAGGAAAAACGGGGCCCGGGTTGGAAGACGGGATGGGCTATCCTGGGAGGCACGGTTGTAACAGCGGCTATCGGCCTTCCGCTAAAATCTGCCGTAGAGTCTGCAATGGAATCACTTTCCGTAGTCGGCTGCCTGCTCCTGGTTAACGCGGGAATACTTTTTCTCTCAGGTCGCCTGGCCGGCCGTGCGAAGGGAAAGCAAGTGAATCTCCCAGTCGGGCTCGGTGTGGGATTTGCCCAGGGCCTGGCTGTTTTTCCGGGGATTTCCCGTTCGGGTTCGACGATATGTTCGGGCCTTTCCCTGGGGCTTTCCCCGGCAGAAGCATTCGATTTCTCGTTTCTCATGTCCCTCCCGTCGGTTGCAGGGGCGATACTGCTCGAAGTACTGGATTTTGGCGGCACGACAAACTTCCTTGATAGTCTCCCTGCAGGGTGGTGGCAGGGAGCCGTGGCTGCCTTTATTTCGGGCCTTTGTGCCCTGGCTGTGCTGAGGCGCTTTGTCGTGAGGGGAAAATGGAACGGTTTCGCGGTCTATTCTGCGGTAGTCGGTCTTTGTGCCGTCGGTGCCGGACTGTCGGGGAGGTTTTAAGGCATGGCAATGGGAAAAGGTCCAGGGTCGAAATGGTCCATCCTTATCCTGGCAATAGCCCTTGGAACGATGCTGGGGGCATACCTGCAGGGTTTCGATGCCACGGCAGCGGTTTTCCGGGATGTGACCAGGGCAGGGTTCGACATTCACGAAATCGACATGATTTTCGGGACGCTTGGTTTTAAGTTTTTCTTCAGGCTTAACCTGGGTTCGCTGCTTGGAGGTCTTTTCGGTCTGTGGATCATCCGCTGAACATAGAAAGATTGAAAGCATGAATTCCCTTGTCCTTGCCTCGAAGAGCCCCCGACGAAAAAGTCTCCTCGCTGCCCTTGGATGGAAGTTCAGGATTATCGATCCCGAGATCAGGGAGAAGAACGGGATCGGTGAAACACCGCAGGAAACCTGCGTGAGACTCGCGGTTGAAAAGGCTGGGGCCGTTTCAAAAAGGTTCCCGGAAGATATCGTTATCGGTGCAGACACGATAGTTGTCATGGAAGGGAAAGTGTTTGGTAAACCGAGAGATGAAGGGGAGTCCCTCGAGATGATCCGGTGCCTATCGGGCCGATGCCACGAGGTGATAACCGGCATCGCGGTTTGCAAGGGAGATCGTTGCCTGGTTGATTTCGAAACGACGAAGGTGTCTTTCAGGTTTCTTTCTTCCCGGGAAATCGAAGCCTACGTCGCCACGGGAGAGGGAAAGGACAAGGCTGGGGCATACGCGATACAGGGAAAAGGATCCCTGCTGATTTCAAAGATTGACGGGTGTTATTTCAACGTCGTTGGTTTACCCCTGCACCGACTGAGTCTCCTTCTTGGCCGGTTCGATATTTCGCTTTCCCGACAGTGGGAGGGATTTGAATGAAAATCGGCAGAAGTCTTTTTTCTCTTATAATCCTCGCCATCGTGCTTCTGTTATCGGCCTTTGGACTTTCGGGGCGATGGGAAGCAGAGAGGGCACACCGGCAGTTCGGGCTGGTTGTCGAAACGGCGGAGGTGCAGAGTTTAGCCAGGCAATCCGGCCTTGTTCCGGCTTCTCTTCTTGGAGAACTGAAAACGCTTGGGATCGAGGGTGTGGCGGTAAACGAGCTGTCGGGATTCGATCTTTTGGGAGGCCAGTCCGGGTTTCTCTATGGGCCGCTCGTAAGGTTTCCCGGCGTTTCGCGCCTATTTCCCGTTCCGTCTGCAGGTGACCAGGCGATAGTCGCGATAAGCGGGAAAAAAGCGTGGGGCAAGGAGGCCGTCTCTTACCTGAAGGCGAAGTTCCCGGGCGTTTTAAGCGCATCAAGCTCCGGAATGATTTACCTCCTGCTTCCACGTTCGGTTTACGAGCTGGAAAAAGCGGGTGTCGTTGCGGATTTCGAGGGGTTAAACCTGGCAAGTTCCGCAGGAATGCCGGTTTTGTTCAGGCCGGCACCCTGTCCGGGGGTCGGCGCAGAGCAAGTGGTTGGATCGCTGGAAGCTCTTTTGGCAAAAAGGCCTGAAATCAAGGGGATCCTGCCCCAGGGGTTGTTTATCATGGGGTCACCCGGAATCGGTAAAGTGGGGGAATGGATCAGGAATAGAGCCCTCTTCCTGGCTCAAGCGGAATTTAATCGCCAACTGGGTGCCGACAGGCTGAACCGGGCCTCCTACCCGGCCCTGGTGCCCATCCATAGCGTCACGACTGACGAGGTCCTGGTGAAGCGTCTTTCGCGGGAAGCCATCGTAGAAAGGATGGTGCGCGCTTCTGTCGAACGCTCCGTTCCACTCCTGTTGCTACGATCTTATGAAATCGATACAGGTGGCCGGAAAGAAGCGTTTATCGAGGACATGTCGCGCATAAAGAATGACCTTGAAGAGAGAGGTTTTCGGGCCGGCTGGCCCGCGCCTTTCATGGACTGGCCGAGATCGGTCTTGGGGGCAATCGCCTTCGGAATGGCTTGCACCCTGCTTTTCGCCAGGCTGATCCTGCGATTCCGGGGAAAATTAAGCGGAAACATGGATGCCGCCGAGGCTGCGTTCGTCGTTTTGGGCGGCATCCTGCTGGCTTTCCTGATGCTGAAGGTTTCGGTAGTTGCCAGGTTGGCAGGAGCTGCGGGAAGTGCCCTTGTCGCCACTGAAGCGACCTTGTGGACATTGGGCCAATTCAGGAAGCCCCTCAAGGGCCTCCTTGGAGGACTCCTCTTGACCGTAACCGGCGGTCTTGCACTTGCCGCCTTTTTCAGTACACCCCAGACAATGCTTCGGTTGCAGCCCTTTTCCGGGGTTAAGGCGACCCTGCTCCTGCCCCCGATTCTCGTTCTTGCACACGACATGAAGAGGCGGATCTATCCTGAAAGCCTAAGGGAGGTCATCCTCAGGCCGATGGTTTGGATCGAATTCCTGCTTGTCTGCATGGTCCTTGTCGCTGCGGGAATATTGGCCCTGAGGAGCGACAATACGGCCTTCGTGGGAGGTTGGGAGCGAACCCTGCGTGACCTTCTGGAAAGAACCCTTGTCGCCCGTCCGAGGACGAAAGAACTCTTTGTCGGGTACCCGGCCCTGATTCTCTGGTTCGCCATGGCGAGGAAGAACTGGGGAAGACATGCCTGGATACTGCCTCGTGCGGCTGCCTCGATCGGCTTTGCGTCTGCTGTCAACAGTTTCTGCCATTTCCATACGCATCTTCCATTCATCCTTTTCAGAGTTTTCAATGGATGGTGGTCGGGAATCCTGCTTGGTTTTGCCGTGCTGGCCTTCCTGCGCTATGCGGCATTTCCCCTCGCCAGGAGATGGAGGTCCGCACTTTGGACCTAGAACGCCGTTTTGACGTGGCACTATGCGGTTATTACGGTTTCGGGAACCTCGGTGACGAATTGCTTGCAAAAGCCGCTATCTCGCTCCTGGAAGAGTGCGGTGTTCCAGGGAAGCGTATTGTCGTGCTTTCGAAAGATCCCGAGGAGACGAGCAGGTTGCTGGGGACGGCTGCTGTCGATAGATGGAACCCTGGCCACGTTTTTTGGGCTCTCCGGGAAAGCAGGACTCTTCTCCTCGGAGGGGGGGGGCTTTTCCAGGATTCCACGAGCGTTCGTTCGTCCTTTTACTATTGGGGGGTTGTTCGCCTTGCCCGTGTAGCGAACTGCATCCCCTGGTGCTTTGGGCAATCGGTGGGGCCGTTCAGGGGCAAAACGGCCGAGCTCCTGGCGCGGGATGCCCTTGGGGCCTGTGAAGAGCGGGTCGTCCGTGACCGGTTTTCCATTGATATACTTGAAAAGTGGGGGTTGGAAGCGGCGATGGCTCCCGACCTCGTTTTCGGATTGAAGCTCTTTCCTTCCAATCGGCCGGTTTGCGCCAAGACCCTGCTTGTGAACATTCGCCCCTGGAAGGATGAACTGCCGGAACGCCTTGCAGCGGCGGTTGGGGATTATGCACGCCGTGAAGGATTGGAACTCAGGGGACTTGCCATGGCAGAAGAGGATGCGGAAATAATGGCTGAACTCGAGAGCAAGGGCCTGATGGAACTACAGGGAATCCAGCAGCTGGTTTCTGCCGAAGATTGTTCGTCTGCCTGGCCTGGGGAATGTGCGGGCGCGGTGGGAATGCGCCTCCATTTCTGCATCCTGGCAGTCCTGGCGGGGGTCCCGCTCCTGGCCGTCCCTTACGACCCGAAGGTGTCCGGCCTGGCGGAGGCTTTGGAAGTACCGAAGTGGGACCTAAAAGGACCCATTTCGCTTGGGCGGGCCGAGTACCTTCCGAAAATCCCTCGGGTGCGGGAGGACGTAGGAAGAATTTTTCGTGAAACTTATCTCCGTCTCGGGGGGAGCTGACGATCATGGACAGGAACGAGGTCCTCGAACTGGAACGAACCGCACTTGAAGTCCGAAAGGATGTCGTCAGGATGATCGGGCTGAGCCGGGCTCACAGCCTGGGCTCTTCTCTCTCGGTTGTCGATATTCTCGTTGCCCTCTATTTTTCAATCCTCTCCACCCGGCCCTGGGATCCCAAGTGGCCGGACCGGGATCGCTTCGTCCTCAGCAAGCCGAACGCTTGCCCGGCTCTATACGCTATCCTTGCCCGAAAAGGTTTCTTCGACCGTGACGAACTTTGGAGTTACAGGCGACTTGGGGCAATGCTCCAGGGAACACTGGATCCCAGGAGAACTGCGGGGGTTGAAGCACCTGGAGGGGGACCCGGCCTGGGGCTGGGAATCGCCAATGGAATAGCCCTGGGTGCCGCGATGGGGCAAAGCCAGGCACGGGTGTTCTGCCTGATGGGAGACGGTGAACTCAACGAAGGCACCATCTGGGAGTCCGTCGCGACCGCTTCCTTCCATCGCCTGAAGAACCTCTTTGCGGTTGTGGACTTCAACGGAACCCGCATGGGGAGCCCTATCGAGGGCTATGGTTCTCCAGAGGCGCTAGGGGCACGTTTTGAGGCTTTTGGCTGGAAAGTGTCCCATGCGGATGGACATTGCTTCAAATCACTGGTTTCGGCGTTTTCCGGAATGATCGACAACCCGGCCGGGCCCGCTGTCCTTATGGCAAAAACCCAGTGGGGCCGGGGCGTTGCTTCTGCTGAAAGCGGGGATGCTTCCGCATTGACACCCCCGAACAGGGAGAGGGTTGAAAATGCTCTTCTGGAGCTTGAGCAAGCGGGTAAAAGCCTGGAGGAGGGATCGAACGATGACTCCTGATCACCCTTTTTCACCGATTGATGTCCTGGCTTCCACCCTGGGATTCCTGGCTTCCAGGGATCCGGCCATGGTTGTGCTTGATGCGGAAGTGGCGGAGAATTCAGTCCTCGGGAGTTTTCCCAGCGATTACCCGCAACAGTTCGTCAAGACCGGCTTTTCCGAAAGAGACACGGTCCTCCTCGCTGCAGGGCTTTCCCTGTCCGGCCGTAATGTTTTTGTCTGCTCGCAGTCGGCCTTCCTTGTACCGCGCGCCTACGATGCAATACGAACGGCCGTCGCGATACCGTCCCTTCCGGTACGCTTTCTCCTAACGCATTCGGGCCTGACTGCAGGTGCGGATGGAGCGACCCTCCAGATTATCGAGGACCTGGCCTTCCTCCGAGCCTTGCCGAACGTCTCAATCGTCGTTCCCTCGGACGGTCTTTCCACAAGGAAGTTGGTCGAAGGGAGTTTCGAGAGCAAGGGGCCCGTCTTTTTCAGGCTTTCCGCGCTTCCCCTCCCCGGACTGGAGCGGCCGGCAGGTCTTGATTTCCACCCCGGCGGGGCTTCGATGCTGAGAGAGGGAGACGGGGTGACGATCTGTGCCTGTGGTACGATGGTCCACGAGGCATTGAGAGCCTCGGCCATCCTTTCACAGCAAGGAATCGAAGCCGAGGTAATCGACTGCTACTCGATTAAACCGCTCCCTGCCCAGGCCATCACGGCCTCAGTCAGGAGAACTGGTTGTTGCGTTGTCGCGGAGGAACACAATTCCTCTGGCGGCCTTGGCGGCGCCGTCGCGGAACTCCTCTGCCAGTCCTCACCCGTCCCGATAAAGTTCGTTTCGGTCCAGGACCGGTTTGGCCAAAGCGGGGGAGCAGAAGAACTCCTGGAGTATTACGGCCTGTCCTTTAAAGAAATACTGAGCGCCGTATCGCAGGCCTGGACGATGAGGAGGCGTTAGCTTGGAAATTCGCATGGCGGGTGTCACCAAAACTTTCGGAGAGGACATAACGGCCCTGGAGGACGTTTTCCTGAACGTCCCAAAAGGCGATTTTGTCTACCTCGTCGGCCCGACCGGCTCGGGCAAGACCACCTTGCTCAGGATCCTCAACCGTGAACTCCTCCCGACCCGCGGCCAGGCCCTTGTCGGGGAATATAACCTGCGCAAGCTTCGCCGGACCCGGGTCTGTCATTACAGGAGGGCGGTAGGCATGGTTTTCCAGGATTACCGCCTGCTGGAGGACCGGTCTGCCCTGGAGAATGTCGCCTTTGTGCTTGAAGCTGTCGGTGCTTCCAGAAAGGAAGCGATCGACAGGGCAGGTGAAGTTCTTGATTGCGTGGGGATGTGGAGAAGGCGTTTCCTCTTCCCGAGAGAGCTTTCCGGTGGTGAACAGCAGCGGGTATCCATCGCGCGTTCCATTGCCAACGACCCGCTTCTCCTGCTTTGCGACGAACCGACCGGTAACCTGGACCCGCAGACTGCGGGAGAGATCATGCAGCTTCTACTTTCGATCAATGCCTCAGGGACGACTCTTCTCATGGCTACGCACAACCGTTACCTTGTGGACGCGTATCGGCAGAGAGTCGTCGAACTGAAGATGGGCAGGATCGTTCGAGACCAGGAAAGGGGCAGGTACGAGATCGATGAGGAGCTTTAGGTTTGCCCTTAGGGATACCGTACGTTTGATCCGCCAGAGTCCCGGAGTGAGCGGCCTGACTTTCCTGACGGTCCTCGTTGTTTTTTTCTTCGTGGGTAGCAGTTTCCTGCTTGCGCTGAATACGCGGCATGTCATCTCGGTCGTGGAGGGAGAACTGGTCATCCAGGCCTACTTGCAGCCGAAGGGAAACCTTGACGAGGTCCGAAAGAAAGCCGCGAACATTCCCCATGTTACGGGCGTGCGCCCCATCTCCTCGGAGCAGGCCCTGGAACTGCTGAAAGCCCGCCTGGGTAACCAGAGTGCCGCTGTGACACTTCTCGGTGAGAACCCCTTGCCCGCAAGCGTGGAGGTTCGTGTGGACAAGGCTTCGAGCGTCGCAGGTGTCGCTCGTGAACTCGTATCGATGCCCCAGGTCGAGGACGTCGTTTACGCAGGAAAAGTGGCTGAGAAATTAGCCCGCCTGTCAAGGTTCGCTGAAGTTTTTTCGCTCTTTCTCCTTGCTTTTGCAGGGCTTGCAGGGGCCTTGGTCCTGTACAACACGATCCGGGTAGCCATTTATTCAAGGAAGCAGGAAATCGAGGTCATGCTCCTTGTTGGGGCTTTGCCGGGTTTCGTGGCCCTTCCCTTCGTATTCCTGGGCGTTTTCTGGGGTTTTACGGGAACGGTGGCGGCTTCACTCGTGCTGGGAATTCTCTATAAGTCTTTCGTTGTTTCAGTCCAGAACACCCTCCCGTTTATCCAGCTTCTTGACAATCCTGACCTTTTCTTGAAACTGGGCATCGTCCTCGTGGGGAGTGGAATCGCACTAAGTTGGCTTTGCAGCTGGTTCGCGGTCGAGAGGCACATCGCCGAGGCGATGAAGCCGTCTTGACGAGGTGAGTGCCAATGAAAGTCCGGACCATCCAGGCCTTTCGGACCTTATTCCTTATCGCAGCCGTTCTTATCCTGGGAATGGCTACGACGGGTCTTGCTGCCCCGACGGGCTCGGAACTCGAAGAGCAGCTGCAGAAAGAAGAATCCCGTCTTGCCGAGCTCCAGGGGCAGGTGACCCTTCACCGCAAAAAACTGAATGAGGCGAAGGTAAAGGAAAAGGGTGTTCTTTCGAAGCTGCAGGAGTTTAACGAGAAGGTAGCCCTAACCGGCCAGCGGATCAATGTCATGCAGATAAAGCAGAAAAGGGTCGAAATTCGCATTGCCGAGTTGACTAAGGAGATTGCCTATACGGAGGGGCAGCTCGGTGAGTTGAAAGAGGCCCTGGCTGCTAGATTGAACGCGATCTACCGGTACGGTGGAGTCGCAGAACTGAACCTCTTTTTTTCCTCCAGCACGATCAACGAGGCGATCGTCAGTTCCTATCTCCTGACCCGGATCGCCGACCAGGACAGGGAAATCTACGGCAAGTACATGGACCGGATCCGCCGCTTGGATCAGTCCAGGCGGGATCTTGGACTCCAGACCAAGCGTCTTGTCGAGCAAAAACAGGAGCTGGAAGGAGAACGAAGCGCACACCGGAAAGCCGTAGACGAAAGCAGCCGATACCTGGAGAAGGTTAAAAGGGAAAAGCAGCTTCACGCCTCTGCAGTGCAGGAATTGCAAAGGGCTCAGAGAGAACTGGAAAACAAGGTCCGTAGCCTCCTGGAACAGAAAAGGAGGATGGCTCAGAAGACCCCGGGCCGAAAGACCCCTTCATACCGGGGAGGCGCGTTGCCCTGGCCCACCAGCGGGACGGTGAACAGCGAATACGGGATGAGGGTGCATCCGCAGTTCAACACCAAGCTTAAACACACAGGGATAGACATCGCGGCTCCCATAGGTACCCCAGTAATTTCCGTTGCTCCCGGGGAAGTGCTTTTTGCGGGTTGGCTTCGGGGTTATGGCCAGGTTATCATTATCGATCACGGTGGGAACCTGACGACGGTTTATGCCCATCTTTCGAGGATGGACGTTCGGGAGGGGCAGGATGTTTCCCAGGGGCAGGTCATCGGAGGGGTCGGCAGCACGGGTGTTTCGACGGGTAGTCACCTCCATTTCGAGGTCAGGGTTGGCGGGGACGCGAGGAATCCTCGAGATTACCTGCGTTCCCGATAAGGCAAATCCATGAGGGTGTGATCCGGTAATGTGGAAGAGAACAAGGGACTTGATTGTCGGGGTGCTGATAGGGTCCGTACTCATGGGTGTCTGGGTGTCGGCCAGGGCGGAAAGCGGGACAGACCTCTCGAGTGTCGTCCCCTTCAGCGCACAGGCACTCTGGCTGATGAAGCAGACGCGATCCCTTCTTGAAACCTACCATGTCGACGGGGACAAGCCTGCAGAAGAGAAAAAATTGCTTTATGGGGCGGTAAGGGGAATTCTCCAGGCCTGGGGGGATCCCTATACGCGTTTCCTGGACCCGGCCCAGCTGAAAGAGGAAGAGATAGAGGTCCAGGGAGAATACGGGGGACTTGGAATCTACATTGCCCAGAAAGACGGTAAAACCCTAGTCGTAAGCCCGATAGAAGGGACACCGGCTGACCGGGCCGGCTTGAAGCCCAACGACGAGATCGTCAAGATCGGCGAAGAAGTCATTCTGGGGTGGGACCAGGATCGCGTCGTTAAGACCCTTCGGGGGCCTGCAGGCAGCAGTGTCACGATCTGGGTCCGCCGGGAGAAGGAGGATCGCCTCCTCAAGTTTGACCTCAAGAGGGAAAACATTGCATTGAAGACGGTCAAGCTGGAAAAGCTCAACGACGGGGTGGCTTACCTGCGCCTCAGTTTCTTCAACGAGAAAACCGCCGAAGAGATGAAAAAAGCCCTGGCCCAGGCCAACGCGATGAAGGCCAAGGGAATTGTTCTTGACCTCAGGAACAATCCAGGCGGGCTCCTGAACGCCGCAACGGAGATCGTCGACATGTTTGTGGATGACGGGATCATCGTCGGTATGAAAGGGCGGTTTGACCGGGCCAATGAGGTGATCTACGCAACAAAGGGAACCCAAACGCGACTGCCCATGGTGGTTCTTGTCAACGAGGGGAGCGCGAGTGCTTCCGAAATTGTTTCCGGGGCCCTGAAAGACTTGAAAAGGGCCAGGGTCGTGGGCAAGAAAACGTTCGGGAAGGGATCGGTGCAGACGCTGTTCCACCTTTCCGACGGCTCGGCCATGTTCATCACGATTGCCCGTTATTACACCCCTTCAGGATTGGTCATCGATCATGTCGGGTTGAAGCCGGATCTCGTGGTAGAGGGAGAACCGCAAAAGGACCACAAGAAGGATGTCCAGCTACAGAAGGCGCTGCAGGAACTGAAGAATAATAAAGGCAAATAGGACTGGCCAGCCGTAAACGGGATGTCGGTGCGAGAGGGAATCGTCATGTCGGAAGCCAGGCACGGCCGAAAAGCGAAAAACACCATCCTGTGGGTACTGGTTCTGGTCTCCTTGTTTGCAGGGCTTGCCCTCATCGGGGCAGCGAGATTGCGATTCGACAGCAGGAGCAGCGCCCCCGGCGAGGAGTTGAACGCAGTTGCGGAAAGCCCGGGAATTGAGCCAGGCAGCGTAGAGGACTCGCCTTCTCGGCTTTCGGGCCCCTCTCTCCTTGACAGGAAAGCGCGGGTCGCACTGATCATCGACGATGTGGGTTTTTCCCTTTCTTCTGCAAGGGAGCTTGCCGAGATTAAGGTACCGTTGACCTGGAGCATCATTCCCTACCAGTCCCATAGCCTTTCCTCCCTCAAGTTGGCAAGGGAACGGGGGATACCTGCAATGCTCCACCTCCCCATGGAAGCCGAGGTGGACCGGCCCGGGCTGAAATACCAGGTCAACCTGGAGATGAATCCGGAGACGATCAGGGGATTTGTCCGTCGGGCAGCCAAGTCGCTCCCGGGGATTATCGGGGTGAACAACCATAGGGGCTCAAGGGCGACCTCTACACCGAAGGTCATGGAAGCCGTTCTGTCTGAGGTTAGGGAACAAGGGCTCATCTTTGTCGACAGCCGGACAAGTGGAAAAAGCGTCGCATTCAGGATGGCGATTGAGATGGGGGTGCCCGCCCTGAAAAACGAAGTTTTCCTGGACCACGAGGCGAATGCCGGGGCCATGCGAAAAGCGCTGGAAAGGGCCTTTTCTATCGCAAGGAAAAACGGATCCGTCGTGATTATCGGGCACGCCAGGCCGGAAACTTTAAAATTCCTGAAGACTTTGAGCGAATCCCGGCCGGACGATGTAAAATGGTTGACTGTGCCTGAGATCATTCGGCACTCTCCAGGTTCCAGTCAAGGAGGAATGTCACAGTGAAGGGTAAAGCTGAGGTAATTATCGGAGCCCAGTGGGGTGACGAAGGCAAGGGCCGCATCGTCGACGCCCTGGCGGACAGGGTGGAAGTTGTCGTTCGATACCAGGGCGGGGCCAATGCGGGACACACGGTTATCGTGGAAGGCGAAAAGCATGTCTTCCATCTCCTTCCGTCAGGCATGCTGTACCCGGGGAAAACATGCGTTATTGGCAACGGTGTCGTTGTCGACCCGGACCAGTTCCTCTCTGAAATCGGCGAATTGCGGGAAAGGCGGAAGGACAAGGCGAGGCTTGTCATTTCGGAGTCAGCTCATGTTGTCATGCCTTACCACAAGATCATCGACGAAGCTGAGGAGAAAAGGCGTTCCAAGGGGCGAAAGATAGGAACGACGAAGAGGGGGATAGGTCCCTGTTATGCCGACAAGGTGAACCGAATCGGGATTCGCGTCGGGGATCTCCTTGCAGCCGACACCCTGAGGGAAAAAGTCATCGAGAACCTCGAAATAAAAAACCTGCTTTTGACGCGAATTTTCAACGAAGCCCCGATTCCTTTCGAGGAACAAATGGAGAAGGCGCTCGCCTGGGGACAGCAGATGAGTCCGTATATCGGCGATGGAGCCGCGATCGTCAATGATGCCCTCGATAAGGGCAGAGGGGTTCTTTTTGAAGGGGCACAGGGAACTCTCCTGGATGTCGATCATGGGACCTACCCGTTTGTGACCAGTTCGAGCGCTTCGGCGGGCGGTGCCTGCATCGGGAGCGGGGTAGGGCCGACCCGCATCGACCGCGTTCTCGGGGTTGCGAAAGCCTACTGCACCCGCGTTGGTGAAGGACCTTTCCCAACCGAAGAACTTGGAGCGGTCGGAGAGAGGCTCCGGGAGGCCGGAGGAGAATACGGGGCTACGACGGGGAGGCCCAGGCGTTGTGGCTGGCTCGACATGGTTGCCCTGCGGTATGCGGTTCGCGTAAACGGACTTGGCGGGATTGCCCTGACAAAACTTGATGTCCTGACAGGGCTTGATCGCCTCCAGGTATGCACCGGCTACGAGTGCGAAGGTAAGCTTTATGATATCCTGCCGCCGAGGTTGCCGGGAGCGGAAAACCTGGTCCTTCACTACGAAACCCTCCCCGGGTGGAGCGAGGATCTTTCCGGGTGTCGAAAAATCGAGGAACTGCCGGTTGCCGCAAGGAACTACGTGCAGTTTATCGAAGAGAAATGCGGGGTCCCGGTTGTCCTCATAGGGGTCGGAAGCGGACGCGAGCAAACGATTCTTTCGGGACTGTAATTCCCGCATTAAAGGGATCGAGGCAAAAAAAGGGGCAGGCCGCAAGGCCTGCCCCGATCTTTTGGTGGGCGACACAGGGATCGAACCTGTGACTTCTTCCGTGTGAAGGAAGCGCTNNTGAGCTAGTCGCCCGGGAACGAACCCTTGCAACCACTACATTTCCGCTTTACGCTGCCTCTGAAAAAACCCTCCAGGAATGCTTCCCTGCAAAAATCTGTTTCTTGAAACCATTTTACACGAGCCTGACATTTTTGAAATGGAACGGAAAATCCTTTTTGGACTACACAGCACTTTGTTCCAACCCGTAACCCAGAGTATAATTTTCTCAACTAGAAGATAGCTGACACGGGGAAAGCCCTTTAAACGGGTTTTCCCCGTTTTGCTCTTCGGGGTCTGAAAGTCCCAGTTGCAAATGAAAAACCCCATCCTAGGACCCAGTCTGAAAATTCCGAGCGGGTTTATTATAATCACTAATGGGGTAACTAAAGAGTAAAACACCAGATGTGGTGTACCGAAGGACCTTCTCAACCTTGGCCAGTTTTTTAAGGCTCGTTTTTCATTTTGAGGAGGCTCAAGGAGTCAGAAAGACTCTTGAGAGGCCTCCTGATTTTTGTGAAAACGGTTGGTAACAATCCGGAACCTATGGGAAGATTAGAAACGAGCTGAATAATTTTCTCCTACGTGGTTTCTCGGCCCTTTAGGAAGGAGGTGAGTCCGATGGGTAGGTAGCGGAGTATGAGAAAACGGAGATCCAGGGGGAGGAATTGGGGCTTGGATAAGGACAAAAAAATCGCCACGTGCGGCAACACGTGACGAGCAGTTGGAACTTTGCCTTGACCCCCATTCCTGAAGGAGAACCTTGACAAGTGGATATGGAAAGGAGTTTTTTGATGACAAGGATCGAAAATCTTTCGTCAAAAGCAACATATCACGGCAAAGTCCTCCCGTCAACATTCAACGGCGCCCCATGCTTCGGAGGTGTGTTCTACGAGAGCAGCCGCACCTATGTAAAGAAGCTGAAGCTTTCCGCATTTTACTGGCCCAAGAGAGCCTTTCCGGTTGATGCCCCAGTCCTCGATCAACTTAAACGCCTCAAATGCGAAACCCTTGTTCTGCACGTAGCCGATACCGGCGATCACTATTCGATCAACATGGACAGTTTCCTGGAAAACGCTGAGGCTATCGATTGGAGGGAGAAGGACAGTCGATTCCCCATGCGGTTCTACTGTCCTCTAGACCTCTGGCATAAGGTCGGGGAGGAAGCGGCCTGATGGTGGACCTCAACCCGGATGAAATCAAGCGGTGGTTTGAAGACATTCTGCCGGGACCGATCAAGTGGAGAGGTTGCCAGGGGTCAACACGTTGTCCCTTCCCAGAACACGGGAGTCCGGATCGACATCCGTCCTTCTCCGTGAATACCCTAAAAGGAGTTTGGTCTTGCCAGAAAGAGGGCCGCTCAGGAAAGGTGAAGGATTTAGCTGAAGCCCTCGGTAAGCCACTTCCTGAATCATGGCGGACAGCTCCCTCTCGTAAACGCAAAACCCAAGACCGTGCGGTTTCGTATGGGTATGTGGACGAATCCGGCGAAATCCTGTATCGGGTAATTCGCTACGAGCCCAAGGGATTCTCTCAGGAGCGCCCGGATGGCAATGGCGGCTGGATTCAAAACCTGGATGGGGTGAAACGTGTTCCCTACCGCCTCGTTGAACTGATGGCCGCCATGGACCGCAATGAGACGGTCTTCATTGCAGAAGGGGAAAAGGACGTTGATAACCTGGTTTCCCTTGGCCTTGCGGCAACCTGTAACAGCGGTGGGGCGGGGAAATGGACCGAGGATCACTCGAAGTACTTCTCAAAGGGCGTGAAGGTGGTCATCCTTCCAGACAACGATGAAACCGGGCGCACGCACGGAGAATCCGTTGCACGTAGCTTGAAGGGACACGGATGCCGGGTAAAGATCCTCTCTCTCCCGGATCTCCCAGATAAGGGGGATGTCTCTGATTGGTTGCAGGCAGGGCACTCGAGAGACGAACTTCTGAAACTGGAGGAGAAAACCCCGGAGTGGGGAGAGGAACGGAGGTCGAGGCTTATGGATCTTCTTCAGGAGCCAGACCCTGCGAAAGGGGTTCTGCCTGAGATGATTGCCGGGCTTTTCCCCAGGGGCTTCCTGTCGGTCATTACGGCCGATGCGGGAGCGGGCAAGACCTGGTTGCTCTTGCGGATAGCTTGCGATTTGTCGGTTGGGGGAGAAGTCCTGGACGGGCTAGCAGAACACGAAACCCCCTTCAAAGTCATATTCCTTGAAGGAGACTTCGGCCCCGGCTTGATCGAGGCGAGGCTGAGGCAAACCGGCTTCAACCATGGGCCCGGATTCAAAGTCCTCTACAAGTCGGAAGTCGAGGAAAACGGGTTTAGCCTCGATCTTGGGACGGCAGGAGGGCAAGAAGCCCTTCGGGACCTGATCAGGGGGTACCTTCCCGATCTGCTCATCCTGGATACCTTGTCAGCCTTCCATCTCTCCGAGGAAAACGACAACACCGCAATGAAACCGATCTTCATGCTCTGCAACCGCCTGGCTGCGGAATACCATACGGCCTTCGTGATCGCTCACCACGCCAGGAAACCCAAGAAGAGTGAAACGAACATGGTTATGACCCAGCATGATACCGTGGGCGCCTCGGTCTTGCAGAGAATGGTCGGTTACCTGCTCGGGATGGAAAAGCAAATGCGGGGTGATGAAGAAGTCCATACTCTCCGGGTGCTGAAAAGCTGGTTCAAGGCGGTGGAACCTCTGGCCTTCACTCTGGAGGATGGAGAAGAAGCTGAGCTAGGCTTCCCGCATGTGTCGATGCACATCGAGTTGGATTTCGACCTCCAAGGAGGGGATAAACTGAGCCGACTCTGGAGCATCATCCAAAACCGATACCCGGACGGGAAGCCCTTCACGAAGGGAAGGCTCGAAAGGTGGACAGAAGGTGTTCTTTCCGCAAGATCGCTCAAATCCCTTCTGCCTCGGTTGATGAAGGATGGGAGGTTGAAATCCTATGGGGCGACTCGCAACCGCCAGTATTGGATCCCAGGCTCGAAGGAAAGCCCCGAAGAAGATGGTCTGGGAGAGTGGGAAAATCGTCCGAATGGGGAGAAATCTCTTAGTATTACTGAAGTTGATTCGGGTCGGTGGGGTGGAAGAATGCTGTACGAATCATCAAACCCCAGTCCTTGTTTCGAGAGGGGATTCGGACAGGGGGCCGCACCGAATCAAACCCAGTCCTCTCCTGAATCCGAGAGTGATTCGTCCACCGATCTCCCCCTCCTAGGTCGGTTGTCTGAAGAAGAAAACCAAAACACACCCCAATCCTATCCCTTCCAGTCCAGGATTCTCGCCGAGATTGGGAACCGGTAGGAGGGAATCGATGCGGAGATCAGCGGAAGTTTCACTCGTCCCGTATCATTGCCCCCAGTGTGGTCAGTGGCTCTGCGACACCCTCCCCGGCTGCCTGGTGCGCTGCGAGATATGCGGGGTCTGGGGGAACGAGAAAGGCGAGATAATCCCGCCTGAAGAAGCCCGGGGCTACACGGTCCGGGAGTACAAGCGGCGGCAGGCCGAGGCGGAAGTCTCGAGGAGGCAGGCCAGGAGGAAAAAGCCTGAACTGCGAGGGCTGGAAACCTTATGGGACGCTCAAAGGAGGCAAACAGCATGATAGAAGGCGAGTTGAAGAACGTGGCGCTGGAGATAAACGGGGACACACTCACGATCACGGTTGACTTGAGCAAGGAACTGGGTCCATCGGCAAGCGGAAAGTCCACGCTGATAGCCTCCACGGGGGGCGCTGTGACGGTCGAGGGCGGGGCCAGGGTAAACCTGTCGGTTTATCGAAAGACGAAGTAGAGGCGGCAGAATGGCGGACTTCATCCTTTTTCTGGCCGGGGTTATGCTGATGGTGGACCTGGCGTTGATCCCGATAACGCTGAAAGTCACGAAACGATGAAAATAGGGGGGGCGAAAGCCCCCTCTATTTTTTCGTAAAACTAGGGGATTCCCTGATTGACCAATCGCAATCTCCAGCTAATCTTAGTACTGAAAAACACTCATGGAGGTGAAAAGCTGTGAAAATCACAAACAGAATCTGCATTATTATAACGCTATGCATATGCATTCTTCTACAGTGCTCTGGTGCTTACGCTGAAAACTTTGTTGAAGTTGCTAGGGATGAAAACTTTATTGTATACATAGACTTATCTTCTTTAAAAGACCAAGGCGAATATGTAACGGTCTGGGAGAAATGGATTCTTAGAGGGAAAGCGTTAGAAAAAGAGAAGAAGATTTCCGGGCTAGAATTTGCATATCACATGTTCTCATATGCATATAAGACGAATATCAAGGAAAGCCAAATAATTTCTCGATACGATTATGATAACGATGGGATGGTTTTAGATAGTCATAATTGGACCTTCTCCCCTTATGAATTCAACCCGCTCGTTCCAGGAAGCATCGGAGAATTCTTGTGGGAAAGAGTCATGGCGTTGACTAATCATTAGAGCCCTTTTTTATCGTGGAAGATAACTCCGCCGGTCCCTTTTTATCGTGCGGAAAAACTCCCCTTTTTATCGTGGGAAATAACTCTAGGAGTGCCGGGGCACAGCCCCTTTTTTATAGTGTCAAGAAACTCCGCAAATGCTGGCCCGGTCCCTTTTTTATCAGTGCAGAAAAATCCACCAGGAACCCCGCTGCATTAGCCCCATAGCTCTTATATCAAAACGGGGGAATCCCTTGCAAGAACACAGACGGAGCCCTTTTAGGCCGGAAATTGTGCGAAGGGCAGTCTTTGACAACCCCCGTACTCCCGTTGACAGGCCACCCCCTCGGCACGAATTATTTGGAGAGACATTCGTTGATGGAATAGCTAAAATCTCCTTTTCCGTTGAACTCTATTATCTGATAATAAAGATCTGTATTTGGAATATATAAAGTAGTCATTTTTGTTTCTAAATCTGGGTGTATAAATGTTTCGGCTATGATCTGGATAGGCTTATACTTTTCTTTAGAGTAGCGGTTTATTAGTCCGAAAAAAACTTGATAAAAACCCTTGATATCTCTGCCAGAATACCAATCTTTAGAAACATTGGATAAAATGCCGTTTTTGAAAGCTACTGAACCAACAGCATTATGTTCAGAATCATTTTTATACTCAATGATGAAAGTGCCAGAATCTTCAATTGGAATAAGCTTGTAATATTTATTCAAAGATGATAAAACGGCCTCTTTCTTCATGCCTAGCCTTAACTCAACTGCTCCCATTGAAATTGACGAAGCTAAAACTATCTGTGCAATAGTCGACAAGAATATAGCTAAAAGCATTCGACTTCCCCAACGTTTCAGCACGGCATTCCCCTCCTTAATGATTATTTTATATACTGGATTCTCTAGAATATATCACTATTGGAACGAAACAAGTGGAGCGGAGTCCTTTTAGAACAGAAACTTTGCGAAGGATTATCTTTGACCCCCCCCGTACCCCCGTTGACAGGTATACCCCCTATGAGTATGTATGCCTAGGGGTTTCTCTTAGCCGAATCGCTGAATCCGTGAGGTGTTAAGTACAGCCGAAGGATACGGAAAGGCCAGGGTGCCCAATGGCCCAAGCCTCACTCATTAGCCGTGGCTATGCCATGCTATCACCGGCCGGGTCATTATGCCGGGGCCATTCCCCGGAACATGCACGGGCGCTTGAGGCTTAACCTTTGCTCAACAAACAGGGATTAGAAAAATGTTGTGCGTATCCTTCGGAGGCTAAAAGGACGGACGCAAGAACCGCTTGGGGGCCCTGCCGGGTGTCCTGGAGAAATTGGAAAAAGGGGCCCCATTGAAGGTGTAAAGTCATGGGCGGAGCCCGGCGTATGCTGTGACCCCGAATCATCGGAGGGGAGACGGTCTGCCTTGCGGTTGAACTGGAGGGAATGGGAAACAGGAACAGTCCTGGAATGGCTCAAGGTATCAGCCCTGGTGGTTATCGCCGCCGGGGTTGCCTTATGCAGCTGGCTTCTTTTGAACATCTATACCCTTCTGTGTGGAACGGCAACATATTTGCCCTGACGAATAACGCCGGCCAGGTGGTACGGATCCCGTTCCGGAACTCCAGGCGGACCGGTCCGGTTTCCGTACCCTCGAGGGAGATCATCCATTTTGAGGTAAACGAAGGGTAAAAACAGGGGGTCTGGAAGTGCTTGCAAAAACTGGATTCCTTGAGAGGCCGAAAATGGGAAAAGCACCGTTTTTGCACGAATACGGCACAGGACGGGCCTAACTTTTTCCGGTAGGGTGATCCATCCTCTGCATCCTGGACATGCCTTAGCGGTGCTTATGCGGGACCGAATGGGATGAAAAATCCCATGGGGAAAATGATCCCATGGGAAGGAGATTCCCAACCTATTCCTTTATGCCGGCGGGTCAGATTGCCAGGAACCTGGAGGAACTTTCACCAGGGCGAGCATGGGCATACCGGGAAGTGGTGGCCAGGCTTTCATGCCCTGCGGTCTGCTGGACAAGGTGAGCCGGTGCGCCATGATCGAGGGCATGGGAGACGTGAGCATGCCGGAGCC
The DNA here is from genome assembly GCA_002432945.1 of Synergistaceae bacterium UBA5827. Taxonomy (GTDB): domain Bacteria; phylum Synergistota; class Synergistia; order Synergistales; family 79-D21; genus 79-D21. The sequence goes on along the minus strand of DJHE01000024.1, from coordinate 10,723 downwards.
AATGCGGGGAGACCGGGGCGGAGATCCCGGCCCTCTTAGCGGCGGCATGGACAACCCGGTTGATGGCTGACTGATCGAGAAAGCCGCCCTTCTGTGACCGAAACACCGGGTCAGCCTGGGTGTTCCTATCCCTCAAGGCTTCAACCGGGGCCCATTGACGGGCTTCCAGGCGCACATGCCGGGTCTTTCCGCCCTTGCCGTACAGGGTCACGATGGCGGCCCCTTCCTCGAGGACTTGAACATCAGCCCATGTCAACCGGCAGGCTTCGGAGATCCTGGCGCCCGTGGCGTACAGGAACACCAGGAGAGCCCTGTTCCTCCTGTCGTTCTCCATGGCGATCAACCGCACCACGTCACTTTCAGGGAGGATCCTTTCCCCTAGCTTATTCTTCAGTTTCGGTGAACGCACCACGGCAGCGGGATCGAACCGGAGATAACCTATCTTCCTTCCAAACGAGAACAGGCTTTTGATGGCGGCGATCGTCCGGGCTTGAGTGGCCGGGGCAACGTCCAGGCGATCAACGTACCGCTGGAGATCCGACAGGGTTACAACCCGGAGAGGCTTTCCCATGGCCTCCAGGAACCGGCCGGCTTCCCTTGCGTATTCGGTTGCGGTCCTGTCTGCCTTGCCGTGGATCCACATAGCCAGGACTTCTTCATCGTGTGAAGCCTGGGCGGGGATTAGGTTGCCCTCCGAGTAAAACGTCATGCCTTCCATGGGAAAACCCCCCTTCGATAAACGCAAACAAACTATACTTTGCTTGCATTATAACATGCTCCTAAAAATTAGAAAGAGGTTTTTTTGGAGATGCTCCTTAACCTATTTTTTGAGGAAAAGAGGGATTCAACCACCGAAGCTTGATCGTGTGAATGCCTTAGGTCGTCAAACGAGAGGTGTTCATAGAAGTCACTCGTAACCCGGATATTTGAGTGTCCTAAAAGCCGAGCAGTCAGGGCTAGGTTGCCGGTAGATCTCAAGAACTCTGTGGCGCAAAGATGCCTTAGAGCATGGGCATGGAGGGGTATACCGAACTGAAGGGAAAGCCGATGGAGATGAAGTCCCAATCCAGCGGGCCTCAGGGGTTGCCCCGTTTCCGAGGGGAATACGTTTTCGGTGCGCCATTCGGGAGGACGGCATGAGAGAAAGGAACGGATTTCTCTTCCCGTGGCAGGGCTGAAGGGCACTTCACGGCTTTTCTTGTTCTTGGAAACGCTGGCCCGGATCGTGACGGAAAGGAGAGTCAGGTCAAGATCCCGAAGGAGCAGGCTGCATAATTCTCCTCTTCTCAGGCCGGAATCCAAAGCGAGCATGAGCATGCACTTCAGGCGTTTCTGTGCAAATTGACGGGTATCGAGTTTGTCCAGGAAAGCCTTCACATCTTCGAGGCTAGGCAGGTCCGAGATTTTCGGGGGAGTTGTTCCCTTGATCCCCCGCAAGGGATCCTGAACAAGAATCTCTTCATCTAATAAGTAGCCGAAGAAGACCTTCAAAACCTTAAGGCGAGTCTGCCGGGTCCACTCGGTCTTCGAGGAGGCAAGGTATTCAAGAGCGGCTAGCCTTGGCCGATCGAACAGATCCGGGTTGTCCCGGATGAAAGGAGACAGGATGGCTACATCGAGGTCAAGTGTCGCCTTGCGCAAACCTAGAGCCTGACGAAAAGCGAAAAACGTTTCCAGGGCTCCCTGCGGGTTGAACGGCTTCAGATCGGGATGGATACGGGTGATTCGTACTGACATAGTGGACCCCTCCTCCTTGACATTATGGGGAAGGTCCTGAAGGGGAGAGTGGGGCAGAAAGCAAAAAACAAGACCGCTTACCTGCACGAATCTCTCGGCAGAAAGCGGTCTACAAATGCAGTGGTGGGCGACACAGGGATCGAACCTGTGACTTCTTCCGTGTGAAGGAAGCGCTCTTCCGCTGAGCTAGTCGCCCGGGAACGACGCGTATTATACCGGTCACGGGGTGCCTTGGCAAGGGATTTTTCCCGATCATGCCGCTTCGCGAATGCGGCCCAATGGTATAATAAAGTGAAAGAAAGGCCAATAATCACCTTAGGGGGGATCTAGATGGCGTCTTTTGACATGAAGGAAGCTCTGAAACTGGCCATTCACTCAGAAATTGAAGCGAGCGAGTTCTATAGGGCCTGGGCGGCAAACACGGACAAAAAGCATTTGGCAGAAGAGCTCAATAAGATTGCGGATTGGGAAACCTGTCATCGAGACTCCCTGATGAATTACTACGTCGAACTCTACGGAGAGAAATTCGAGCGGATTCCCGATCTTGTCGTCGATCCCGCACTGAAGGTCCAGGCGGATGAATTCAAGAATTCCTACTCCCTGCTCCGAATCGCTTCGGCTGTTTATATCTCAGAGATGCGGGCGGCGGAACTGTACGGGAAAATGGCGGAACAAACGGAGGGTGAAGCTCGGAAAATGTTCCTGGAATTGAAGTCTATGGAAGAAGGGCACATGGGCACGGCCCGTAAGAACTACGAGGATATGCGTGAGCATATCCAGGGTTTCCACGCCTTTTAGGGAAAACGAGTAGATTGATTAAAGATACCGGGCAAAATGCCCGGTATCTTTTTTTCTTGTATGCCATATATTTTATTCAATGAATTAGCTGACAATATAAGACTAGAGTTGTATCATTCTTTTAGTTTGAAGCTGATCGGAGGTAACTTCTTGACTCCTGGAAAGTACGCCTGTCTTGGGGAGATAAATGACTACTGGGAGGAGATCGGTTTCACGCCCTGGGCAAAAATGGGTCTCACCGGCGTCTACCGCCGTGTGACCTTCAAAAAGGGAGCGATGCTCGGGGAGGTTGCCCGCTATTATGCAGATGATTACATCATTTGGGGCCACCGGGGAGAGGAAAGCGTAGCCGATATCTTCCGGGTATGGAAGGGCGAGGCTGACGTCATGACGCACCGGATACTCCTGCTTGGGGAGGAAACGTGGGATAAGCACCGCCAGAAAACATTCCTTTGGGGGTACCGCGGTTGGGTAGAGGTATATACTTTTCGCATTGGGGACGAACCTCACAAAAGGTTCGTGGATTTAGCGCATTGGGCGTCCAAGGGGCTTGAATATTTAAAGGCTTGCAGGGGTGGGAATAAACCGGGAGGTGATGTCTGCGAAGGGAGCTAAGGTCGGCGGTAGAGCACAAAAATCCAATTGGAGGTGAAAAAAAGTATGCTTACGATGCTGTTCGTTGTTGCCGTAGTCTTTTTTGCAGCGGCCTTCATGATTTATGGAAAATTCCAGAAAAACCTATACGGACTTGATGACAAGAACGAAACGCCGGCCAAGGTTTACTTTGACGGGATGGATTATGTCCCGACCCATCCGGCTGTCCTGCTCGGACACCACTTCGCGTCGATCGCGGGTGCAGGGCCGATCGTTGGCCCCATCACAGCGGCCGCCATGTTCGGATGGCTGCCGGCCTATCTCTGGTGCCTCATCGGTTCGGCTTTCCTTGGTGGTGTACATGATGCCGGGGCTCTCGTCGCCTCAATCCGCCACAAGGGGCTTTCGGTAGGTGAAGTTGTCGACCACTGGATCGGGCACCGTGCGAAGATGATCTTCCTCACCTTCACCTGGCTCGCCCTGACGCTCGTCATCGCAGTCTTCCTCGAACTGGCTGCCAATACGTTTGCGGCCGACCCGGCAGTGGCCTTTTCTGGCCTTCTTTATATCGGCATGGCACTGGTTTTCGGCGTCCTGATCTACAGGAAGGGCGTCTCCCTGCTTGTCATGACCCTGGTCATGGTTCCCATCGTCATCGGGGCCGTTTTTTACGGAAACTCGGCGGCTTGGGTCCAGCAGGCATTCGCGTTCCCCAACACCACCTGGCGCTGGGTCCTGATTGTCTACATCTTCGCGGCTTCCGTCCTGCCCGTTTGGCTGCTTCTGCAGCCGCGTGACTACCTTGCCTCCTACCTCCTCTACTTCTCCCTCTTCATCGGGGCTGTCGGGATGATCTTCGGCGCGAAGACCTTCGACGTGGCGCTCCCGGCTTTCACCGGATTCTCCGGACCCAAGGGAGAACCGCTATGGCCGCTACTCTTCGTCGTTGTTGCCTGCGGAGCCATTTCGGGTTTCCATTCCCTTGTCGGTAGCGGAACGACCGCCAAGCAGCTCCGCAAGGAAACGGACGCAATCGGGGTTGGCTATGGCGCCATGCTGATCGAGGGTCTCGTTGCGGTGATCGCGATCGGGACGATCATGATCGGCGGAGGCATGCTCAAGGGAGGGCCCACTGTCACTTACGGCGTCGGCCTGGGCAAGTTCGCGGCCCTCATCGGTATCCCGCAAAAGATCGGGACTTCCCTTGGGCTTCTGGCCCTGAACTCCTTTATCCTGACCTCCCTGGACACGGCGACCCGTCTGGCGCGGTACCAGCTCCAGGAGTTCACCGACATGAAGGTGGACAAGTACACGGCCACGGCGATCGGCGTTGCCGTCGCAGCGGGCCTCGTTTTCATGAAGACCGGTGGTAAGCCTGCGTGGCAGCTGATCTGGCCCGTTTTCGGCGCGTCCAACCAGCTTGTGGCTGCCCTGGCGCTGCTGGCGATTGGTGTCTGGATCATCAAGGGACTCAAGAAGAGCGCAAATTTCGTCATGATTCCCATGGCTTTCATGCTCGTGACGACGATTGCTGCGCTTTTCCTCCTCATCAAGGACAACATGAGCAACCTCTTCCTTTCCGGAATCTCCGTGGTCCTGCTCCTTCTTGCGGTGATGCTGGTCAAGGAAGCCTGGGGTGCACTCAAGAAAGCCTAGTTGAAACGGCTGCTCGAAAAGAAAAAAGCAGGGAAGGGCGAATTCGCCCTTCCCTGCTTTTTTCTTTTCAGTGGATCATTTTTTCATTCCCGGGACACTAAAACTCTTTGCTCCCCAGGATTTTCCCTTGAGAGGCTTTCCCTCGAGCAACTGGACAAAACGACTCAGGCACTTCGGGCATCTTAGCGCGGCCGGTTTTTCTTCCAGTTCGAACTCGTGGCTGCAATTGAGACAACGGAACTTAAGCATGGGCAATCGACCTCCTTTACCTGTCTGGACCGTTCTCGACGCATCCATTATAAGGGAAAAACAATACCCTGGAATCAGGTTACCTAGAATAAGGGGAAAAGAACGGTAAATACCAGGTAAAGCCCGACGAGAACGAACACTCCCCCCGTAAGCCCGCGAAGAACTCCTTCCCACCGTGAGAGAACGAAGAGCCGGTTGCTGAAAGCCAGGGTTCCCAGGCGAAGAGAAAAGACAAGCCCGACGATCGGAAGTCCCGTCCCGAGCCCGTAGAGCGCGGGCAAGAGGAAGGGAGAACGGTTCTCTATCGAGAGTGGAACGAGCGCCCCAAAGAAAAGGGCTGCTGCGACAGGACAGAAAGCTAGCGCGAAAAAGGTTCCCATAAGAAAGGAATGGAGAAGATCAGGGCGGAAGAACCGCTCCGGTTTAAGAGGAATTGAAACTCTTAGGGAAATGGGAACCCAGTCCAGGAGAAAGACTCCCACGATCACGAGAATGGGACCAAGAAAACGGTTGAAATCGCGCAGGAGGGTGGAGGAAACGCCTGGGATGGAGAGAAGGCCGAGTGTCAAGGCGGACCCCAGCACGGTGTAAACCAGGACTCTGCCCAGGGTATAGCTGAGAGAGGCTCGGAACAGTCGCTTCCAGTCGGTGAAACTCTGCACGAGGAAGGAAAACGCGGCGGTGTTCGTGGCGATCGTGCAAAGGCTAAGGCATGACAGGATTCCAAGCCAGAAAGCGGAAGCCGCAAGAAGAAATGAGCTCAAGGCCGGACCTCCTGGAGGAAGCGGCGTAACTCCCCGGTAAAATAGGCCTTGAAGGACTCGCCATCTTCAGCCAGTTCCCAGGCTCTTGAGAGATTCTTCCAGTGTTCCTGCCCAGCGGTGTTTCGGGAAAAAAGGACGACGGATGTCGTGAATAACGCGAAGTCTTCCATGAAGTGTTCGTTACCGGGTTTTTCCACGTCCACGGGGACAAGGGCCAGGCTTCCGTTGCCGGTTTCTTCGGAAAATGAAGTTTCCAGGGCCGATCGAGTATGGGCGAGGATCAAATCACATGTAGGGCACTTCGCGCGCCCATGGATGAAATAGACAAGCACCGGGTTCCCGTCGCGATATTCGAGGGGCAACACCGGAGGTGTTCCCGGCTTGCCCCAGGTCAGCCAGCCGGCATAACCGAGGGAAAAAACGGCAAAAATCAACAGGATCGATCCAAGAATCCTCTTCATTCGGCCCACTCCTTTACCTCTCGGATTTTAGCAGGAAGAGAGCTCGATTCATAGCAATAAACATACAGACCGCGGTATAATAAATAACTAGACAAGAAATGGGGTGTAAGAAATGAAAGTTGTGCTTTCAGTGCCGGACATGTCGTGCGGGCATTGCGTGGCAAGGATAAAGGGGGCGCTTGAAGAGATTGGTGTCGAGTGCCTGGTTGACCTTGGCTCCAGGACGGTTGTTGTGGACCATGAAGATGAGGCGGCAGCACGACTTAAATTGGACGATATCGACTACCCGGCTGCAAAAAATTCTTGAGCGCATGGGCATTATGTACGCCTCCCAATGGGAGCGATCTTTTGCCTGGAGGTGACTGCATGGGAAACGAATTTTCAGTGGTGCTTTGCGGAGCTGCGGGGCAAGGCGTCCAAACCGTCGAAAATCTTCTGGTGAAAGCCCTGGCCCGCTCCGGGTTCCACGTTTTTGCCACGAAAGAGTCCATGTCCCGTGTCCGTGGGGGCAGCAATTCCACGGAGATCCGGATATCGGGCAGGCATGTGGAAGCCTTTGTGGAAAGGATCGACCTTCTTGTCCCGCTTAACGGAGGGCTCAGGCCGAATATCTGGAAGAGACTGTCTCCAGAAACAATCGTTCTCGGGGACAGGGAAGAATTGAAGGAAGAATTTGTTGGGCATCCCTGTACCTTCCTCGATGTTCCTTTTCTGGAGATGGCGCGCCAGGCAGGGGGAGCCTTGACCGCAAACAGCGTTGCGGCAGGAGTCCTGTGTGCCCTTTTCGGGGTCGAATACCCGGACTTGGATCAATTGCTCGTAGAGCGGTTCTCGGCAAAACCGGAAATCCTGGAGAAGAATCGCTCGTCTGCTGAAAGCGGGTTCAGGCAAGGAATGGATCTTGTTGAAAAAAACCGGCTTAGCCTATCGCTGCCAGAGGCCGATCCGCATTGGCGGCCGGCACTGGTCGATGGTCACAAGGCCGTATCACTAGGAGCCTTAGCGGGCGGATGCAACTTCGTAACGGCTTATCCCATGTCACCGGGTTCCGGAGTCCTTGCCTTCATGTCCCAAAATGCCGCCCGGTTCGGGATCGCCGTCGAGCAAGTGGAGGATGAAATCGCAGCCGTTAACATGGCCCTCGGGGCCTGGGCGGCAGGGGGGCGGGCAATGGCGACGACGTCTGGAGGCGGGTTTGCCCTGATGGAAGAGGGAATCAGCCTTTCGGCTGTGACGGAAACTCCGATTGTCGTTCACGTCGGCCAAAGGCCGGGTCCTGCGACGGGGATGGCGACACGAACGGAACAGGCAGACCTCGAACTGGCCCTTTACGCCGGGCATGGGGAGTTCCCGCGGGTCATTCTCTCTCCCGGAAACGCGCGCGAGGCCTTTGACCTGTCCCGGCTGGCCTTCGATTGGGCAGACAGGTACCAGGTTCCCGTCTTCATACTCACGGATGAATACCTCCTGGACAGTGTCTTTGAGGTAGAGGGACTGCCCGTGGACGAAGGGAGTTTCTCCCATCATTTTGTCGAGTCGGGCCCGGATTACCTGAGATATCGACTGGCGGAGGATGGTGTTTCACCGCGAGGGATTTTTGGGAACGGAACGGGACTCATCCGCATCGACAGCCATGAACACGACGAGAGCGGTCACATCGAAGAGGATTTCGACATGCGCGAGAGGATGCAAATGAAACGCATGTCGAAGCTCAAACTGTTGGAAGAAGCGGCGCTGCCGCCTACAGTGCATGGAAACCCGAAGGATGCCAACCTCGTCCTTTCCTGGGGATCGACCGGACCGGTTCTGCAGGAAGCCCTGGCTTTGCTGGGCAGGACGGATATCGCCCTGGCGCACTTCTCGCAGGTTTATCCCTTGCACTCTTCGGTCTTGGACCTGGTCGCCGGTGCGCGGAAAATTATCGTTGCGGAAGGGAACTCCACAGGCCAGTTTGCCAGGTTGATTCGTCTTTCAACGGGGCGGAAAGCCGACCACTTGCTTTTGAATTTCCGGGGGCACCAGTTCTCGGTGGAAGAATTGGCTTCAGGTCTCGAGAGAATCCTTTTAGGGGGTGACGCTCAATGAATCCCCGCGAATACGACGTTGAGAACGTGGACATGTCCTGGTGCCCAGGTTGCGGAAATTTCCAAATTCTTTCCACGCTGAAGGAAGTCCTTTCCGGATTGGGGCTTTCCCCGCAGGAAGTCGTGCTCATCTCGGGAATCGGGCAGGCGGCTAAAACGCCTCATTTCATGAAGGGGCATATCATCCAGGGACTGCACGGCAGGGCACTGCCGGTTGCGACGGGAGTCAAGGCAGCGAATCCTGGAATGACGGTTCTCGCAATTGGGGGAGACGGGGATATGTACGGCGAGGGTGGAAACCACCTCTTGCACGCGATCAGGCGAAATCCCGACCTGGCAAACCTTGTCCACAACAACATGGTTTACGGGCTAACCAAGGGACAGGCCTCACCTACCAGCCCGGTGGGCATGAAGACCCCCGTCCAGGTCGAAGGTGTCTTCTCTGAACCCCTGAATCCGCTCGCTCTCGCAATCTCCCAGGGGGCCTCGTTCGTGGCCAGGACATTTTCGGCCGCAACCGACCTGTCACGAGAGATCATCAAAGCTGCCATTATCCACAAGGGGTACGCCCTTGTCGATATTTTCCAGCCTTGCGTTTCGTTCAACAAGGTTAACACCTACAAATGGTTCAAGGAAAACACATTCGTTCTCCAAGACGGCCAGGTTGACCTTCACGATCGAAGAAAGGCGATGGAACTGGCCATGACCGGCCCGCCCTATCCCCTCGGGATCCTCTACCAGGACCGACCGGGCAGGGTGACCTTCGAGGAACAACTTCCCGCTTACCGTGAGAAGAAGGACCCGCTCTGGAAAAGAAAGCCTCCGGTGGGACTGATTTCGGCTTTTATCGAAGGTTTGAGGTAGGAAATTCCAAAGGGAGGGGATGCACGATGGAGGAAAAACGAATCGCAGCGGGAGATATCCTGAACGATTTTTCGCTAAAAGACCAGGATAAGGGGGATTGGAAACTTTCCTCGTCCAGGGGGAAGAGGGTGCTTCTCTCCTTTCATCCCCTGGCCTGGACACAAGTTTGTGCCGACCAGATGCGCTGCCTTGAAAGGGACATGGACGTTTTCGAAAGCCTGAATACCGTTCCCGTGGGGATCAGCGTCGACTCTGTTCCCTGCAAGTCCTCCTGGGCCAAAGACCTGGGACTGGTTCGCCTCAAGATCCTCGCCGATTTCTGGCCTCACGGGAAGGTGGCGAAGGACCTGGGACTTTTCAGGGAGAAGGATGGTTTCTCGGAAAGGGCGAATGTCCTCGTGGATGAACAGGGCCTTGTCGTTTTCGTCAAGGTCTACCCGCTTCCCCAATTGCCGGATCTCAAAGAGGTCGTGACATTCATTCGGGAACTCCATCATTCCGAAGTGCAGGGGAATGTTGCGACCGAGCATTGCCTGGTTGACCTGCAGGGAAACCCGCTCTGCATGGGGGATTCGAAGAACACCGGTATCCAGTCCACATCCGACCGGCACCTTGACTGACCTTGGGTTTCGAGGAGGGAAGAGCAATGTTGGAAGTGGGTTCGCGGGCTTTTGAATTCAGCCTTGAGGGTGTCGGTGGTCAGAAACGGTCGCTGGCGGATTTCAAGGGCAAATGGGTTGTTCTCTTCTTCTACCCGAAGGACGGAACGAAAGGCTGAACGGACGAGGCGATCGCCTTTTCGGGCAGTTTGCCCGAGTTCGAATCCGAGGGAGCTGTGGTGATCGGGGTAAGTGCAGACTCGGTCGAATCCCATGAAAGATTTGCAAGAAAGAACGACCTTCATGTCCTTCTCCTGAGTGACCCGGGTAGGACGGCAATCGAAGCCTACGGTGCCTGGGGAAAGAAGAAAATGTACGGGAAGGAATACGAGGGAATCGTGAGGTCGACCTTCCTTATCGATCCGGCAGGGGTGGTAAGATGGGTTTGGCCCTCCGTAAGGGTGGCCGGGCACGCGGAAGAAGTTCTCGATACCTTGCGACGCGTTAGGAAGGAAGGATTCCCTGGGCACTGAACCGGAAGGAGTGGTGAGAATGAAAAAATGGCTTTTGCCTCTTCTCGGGGTGGGGCTCCTCCTAAGCCTGAAAGGGATAGCTCTTGCACACCCACCTGTTTCGCTCGATGTCGCCCTTCTGCCGGAGGGAAAACTCCGGATCCAGGTTTCGCACACGGTCAATGACCCTGCAAAGCACTTCATCAACAGGGTTGTCATTACCAGGGACGGGAAAGTGCTTGCAGAACAGGGTTTCGGGGGGCAAACGGATAAAACCGGTCTTGAGGTTGAGATTCCCGTTTCCGGTTTGTCAAAGGGGCAAACCATCCAGGTCGAAGCGGATTGCAACATTTTTGGAAGCCTGAAAAAATCGGTTACGCTATAGCAAGGACACAAAAAAGGGAG
>DJHE01000025.1:23455-39191 GCA_002432945.1 Synergistaceae bacterium UBA5827 | reverse complement strand
CTCCCTTTTTTGTGTCCTTGCTTACGGGAGCCAGGAAATTTCAGCGATTTTTCGGAAACCGAAATTCAGGATCGCCTCCGTAGAGGGTTTTCCTCCCTCGGAAAGGATCTTGAAGTCGGCTTCGAGCGCTTCGTAGGCCTTTCGCCTTCCCGTGTCGAATTCGTGTTCCCGTACAGTTTGCACGATACGGAGAAGTTGCTTGTAGACCTCCGGGACCACGCCGATCCCCGGGCCTGTCTGGTCAATCGTCAGGCAATAGACGTAAGTGAGGACATCCTTGCCCTGGTACTGCGGCAAGTTGAAGAAGGACGGGAGGATCGGTGAAATGTAGAGGAGCGTTCCGCGAGGCACCGTCAGTTTCGGGCGGATTGCGTCCCAGAGAGTCTCCGCTACGGGGCTGACTGCAAGCCACACGCGAGGCTGCCGAGTCAGGGCGGAGATCCAAAGGATAGTTCCCTGTGAGCGCTCTTTCTGGTCGAGGAAGGTCAGCTTCCAAAGGAGGTCCGGCTTGGCGTCACGGTCTACGGCCAATGTAGATGTGTTTTCCCCGGCGAAGGAAAGGCCAACAATCTCGGTGACCGGCTGAAGAGCACCCGGGGTGCGGAGGATTGCCTGCGTGACGACACCGGATTCTTCCTTAAGGACGAGAAAGACGGGGTGCCCGGGTGCTGAAAGCACACGAGTATTGGCCTTCGCCGGGGGTACTGCGAGGCTCAGGAAAAGGGCACAGGCAAGGGGAAGCAAAATGAGTCTTGGTTTCAAAGGTTGACCTCCAATCGGACGTCCCGGGTTAAAGGCGCGCGATGCGGCAAAAGGATTGCGCCTCGGATTTAACTTTTTCGGCCAGGGAAGCTATATCGATCCCCAGGACGGGGTGAACCCAGCCTGGTGCGATTTCGGCCAATGGAACAAGCACGAAAGCCCTTTCCGCGAGTCCCGGGTGGGGGATTTCAAGCGTTTTGCTGCTGTAGACGAAATCGGGGATCATGAGGAGGTCCAGGTCGATCTCCCGCGGGCCCCACCGTCCCCTGTCCCGGCGACCCATCCTCTTTTCCACGTCTTTCAGCAATGTGAGGAGGGAAGAGGGATTTCCAGCAAATTCCCCGATGATTGCGGCGTTTAGAAACCGCGGCTGGTCGGTACGCCCAAAAGGCGGCGTTTCGTAGACGAAGCTCCGGGCGGTAACCAGGAAGCCTGACCAGGAAAGGGCATTTACTGCAGTGCGCAGGTTGCCGAGGCGATCCCCGACATTGCTTCCTAAGCCAATTGCGGCAGTTTTCATGAGGCTTTCCTTATGGCTTCGATCATCCTGGCGACGCGGGAATTCTCCCTGACATCGTGGACGCGGACGAGCGGAATGCCCTGCCATGCGCATAAAGCTGTGATCGCCAGTGTCCCTTCCAGTCGATCCTCAGGTGAGGGTAGTGAAAGGACCTGGCCGATCGTGCTTTTTCGGGAATGGCCGACGAGGAGAGGCCGGCCCAGGGTCCTGAAGGCCTTGAGGTGCTTGAGAAGGCTCATGTTGTGCGCGGCATCCTTTGCAAAGCCGAGGCCGGGGTCCAATATGACCGCTTCCTTTTCGATACCGGCACGGGTCGCATGTTCCAGGACCTTTTCCAGTTCATCCCAGACATCAGAAACGACGTGATTGTAGGACGGGGATTCCTGCATCGTGCCGGGGGTTTTGCGGCTATGCATCAGGATGACGGGCACCCGGAGTTCGGAGAGGGTCCTGGCCATACCGGGGTCATACCTCAGTCCTGAGACGTCGTTGACGATATCGGCTCCCGCCTTGACTGCCGCCTCGGCAACCGAAGCCTTTCGGGTATCGATCGACAGGATGCTCTGGGGTCTCAGCCGCCTGATTTCCGAGATAACGGGGACCACGCGGGCGCATTCCTCTTCGGGTGGCACGTCCGGGGCACCGGGTCTTGTCGATTCGCCCCCGATATCTACCACGTCAGCCCCTTCTTCAAATTGGGACAAAGCGTTTCTCACGGCGTCTCCCGGGTCCAGGTGCCGGCTCCCGGGGAAAAAAGAGTCGCCCGTCACGTTCAGGATACCCATGATGCGGGTCTTATCCCCGAGGGAAAGTGTTCGTCCCCCCGGGAGGGAGATGTCCCAAGACCTCCTCCTTGCGTTGCGCAAGGCTGCGCCCAAGGCTATTTTGAATTCGTCGAGCCCCCAATAGGGCATGGAAGCGAGTTTTTCCAGCAAGCGCGAAAACTGCCCCGGTGTCCCCATCAGCAAGGCATCGGTATGCGTCACGCCGCAGTCGATCGTTCTCTTGTGGACAATGATGTCTCCTCCCCGGGAGAGCATCTCTTGCTTGAGTGCGTTTGCTGCGCGAACATCAAGATCCTTCGCCGCGAGGAGAAGGGTCTCGTCCTTTGCCGCAAAATAGGGAAAACTTCGCCGGTCTGCCCCGATGCGGTCGATTTCATAAAGAAGCTCTCTTTCGTCAAGGCAATCAAGTAATAAAAGTTTCATATATCCTCGCCCTGTAAAAATAAATTAGTGCCTGTCGACCAACGATGTTATCCCCTCGAAGGGAAGGGGTCAAGGAAAACCCTGCCGTAGCCTTTACACCCACTCCTGGACCATTTCTGCAAGGTGCCGGTTCTGGTTGAGAAGGGTGAGGCAATAGCCGCGTTTTTCCTCGTGGACGAGAATGGAATAGGAGGCGGTGTCGACGTGCAGCCTCCAGAAAGAGGGTTCGGCGAGCCCGAGGCAGGCAGCCATAAGGGGCTTGATGACGGCTCGGTGGGAAACAACGGCAATCGTCTCGCCGGCATAAACGTGCACCAGGTGCTCGAGGTTTGAGAAAGCCCGGCGTTGGACCTCCGACAGGGATTCTGATCCAGGGATGTGCAGCCGGTCGGGATGTTCGATCCAGAGCCCCCATTCTTCAGGGAACTCTTCCTCGACTTCTTTTTTTGGGCGGCCCTCCCATTGGCCGAGGGCCATGTTGTTGAAGCCTGCCCGGATTTCCCACTGTGCTCCACAGGTTTCCGCTATCCTGCTTGCCGTTTCTGTTGCCCGCGAGAGAGGACTGGAAAAGATGCGGGTTATTCCCCGTCCTTTCAGTTCGAGAGCCAGGGCTTCAGCTTGCCGGATTCCAATGTCGTTTAGCGGGAAATCGCATCGTCCGCGAAAGAGTCCTTCCCGGTTTCCTATGCATTCCCCGTGCCTGACAATGAAAATGGTTGTACGGATCCCCTGGTGGGTCAAATCTCTTCCCCCTAAAGATAAAAGAATTGCGATCCGATACTATTGTAACGATCTTTGGGCATCCCCGTTTGACCTGTGTTGACAATAACCTGGGTGACTGTTAACCTACCGGACGGGTGGACTTTGGCACTCTGTAGGCAAGAGTGCCAATTTCTGGCGCGGGGGGTGGAAAAAGTGTTGACGGAACGCCAATTCGAGGTTGTCATGGCGATTGTCTTCGAATATATCCATACGGGTGAACCGGTGGGATCGCGCGCTCTTTCCAAGAAATACCTGACCCGGATCAGCGCGGCAACGATTCGGAACGAAATGTCCGATCTTGAGGAGTTGGGGTATATTACGCAGCCCCATACTTCTGCCGGGCGGATACCGACAAGCCGGGCTTTCCGGGTTTATGTCGATTCCATACTTGAAGGCAAGCGGGAAAGAAGCCCGGAATTGGCTGACCGGCTGCTCGACCTCAAAAGGCAGCGTGCCGACTTCGAGGAGGTGCTGGCCTATTCCTCCCAGCTCCTGAGCCGCGCTACCCAGACAGTTGCGCTTGCCGCCTCGGCCCCTATGGCCCAGGTCCGGCTTGAACGGGTCGAATTCGTTTGGATTGACCTCTACCATGCCTTGCTGCTAGTGGTTCTCCAGGGTCGGCTAATCCATCAGAAACTACTGAATTTCCCCTGCGAAATGAGCCGTGAGATCCTGGAGGAAATTTCGAGGCGCATCAACACCGTTGCTTCGGGGCGTCCCTGGGATGATGTCAGGGGAGGGCTACAGTCCTTTGTCCTGAAAGAACTTACGGAAGTGGCGGAGAGTTGCCGTTTGGCCATGTCGGAAATCGACAGCTTGCTATCGGCGGAAAATTTCCGTTTCTTCACCACGGGTGTTCACCATATCCTTGGGTTGCCCGACTTCCAGGATATCGGGCGATTGCAGGCCATCCTCTGCCTGCTGGAAGAGGAAGATGCCCTTACAAGGATGGTTCGCCGGTATTCCGTCAAGGACGGCTTGAACGTGATCATCGGGAACGAAGACCCCGATTCTGAACTCGGTGCCTTTTCCGCGCTTTTTTCGTCTTCCACGGGAAAGGGGACACGCACCGTGCTGGGCTTGATCGGCCCGGTTCGAATGGATTACGAGAGGGCGATAGCTGCCCTTGAAACGGTCTGGGATGGATTGTCCGGAGACGGCGATTCGGATCGACCCTGATCGGTAAGGAGGAGTCGCAATGTGTGAAAAGCAATCGACAGGGGAATGCCGGGAAAACGAAATCCCCTGCGGTGGTGAAAAAGAAAAGCCAAGTCCGGAAAATTGGGCAGCTGAAAGAGCGGAACTGGAAGAAAAGCTACAGGCGGCGGAAAAAATGGCTGAAACCCTCCGACAGGAAGGTTTAAGGGTAAAAGCCGACTTCATGAATTTTCGTGCGCGCATCGATCGAGATTCAGCCCGGATGAAAACCCTTGCGGCTGAAAGCGCGGTTCTTAACCTGCTACCGGTTCTCGATAACCTGGACAGGGCCATCGATTCCGCGGGAAGCCGTCATGGGGAGGCGCTCCTGGAAGGGGTGCAGATGGTGCGTTCCCAGTTTTTTGCCGCCTTGCAAGCCATGGGCTTAGAGGAAATACCAGCCATGGCGGAAACATTCAGCCCGGAAATCCACGAGGCGATTCTCGTTTCCGGCGTGGAAGATCCCGCTGAGGACAGTAAGGTCCTGGAAGTTCTCCAGAAGGGGTATAGGTTGGGGGACAGGCTTGTTCGCCCCTCAAAAGTTCGGGTAGGCCGTTATGAAGGCTGAGCCCCGCGTCAAGGAATGAGGGGGGACTTTCTTGGCTGCCGTGGATGACCCGAAGGGATTTTATCGTCTTCTTGAAGTCCCTGCCGGTGCTTCTCAGGATGAGATTAAGAAGAGTTACCGTAAACTTGCCCGCATGTACCATCCGGATGCCAACCCGGGAAACCCGGAGGCCGAAGAACATTTCAAACTGGTCAACGAGGCCTATGCCGTCCTTGGCGACCCTGAAAAGAGGGAGCAATACAATCGCTTCGGGACGGTCGGAAACGGGGGAGGGGGATATGGCCCCTTCTCCGGCCAGGATCCGTTTGGAGACATATTTGGAGACCTCTTCGACACGTTCATGGGTGGCGGATCAAGGGCAAGGGCAAATGCTCCCCGGCAGGGAAGCGACCTCGAAGTGTCCCTTAATGTCTCTCTGAGGGAAGCGGCGGCAGGGGTTACAAAAAAAGTTAACGTGACGCGCAGGGAGCGTTGCGAAAAATGCGGGGGAACTGGAGCGGAGCTGGGCACGAATGTCGAAAGCTGTCGTGACTGCGGCGGGCGCGGGCAAGTAGAGCAGGCTGCACGCACCCCATTCGGCCAGTTTGTCACGGTTGTCCCTTGTGCTCGTTGCGGAGGAACAGGTCGAGTGATCAAGTCTCCCTGCACGGAGTGCCGCGGAGAAGGCCAAAAACGTGTCAAGAGGGAACTCGAGGTCCGCGTGCCACCAGGTGTGGATACGGGTGTACGGCTTCGGGTCAACGGTGGAGGAGAGGCTGGAATAAACGGGGGGCCTCCGGGGGACCTTTACGTCCATCTTGAAGTGGAGCCGGATCCTCTTTTCATCAGGGATGGAAATGATCTCCATACCCAGTCCGTCGTTTCGTTCCCTCAGGCCGTTCTCGGATGCCAAGTTGAAGTTTCCACGCTGGATGGCCTGGAAAAGAAAGACTTGCCGGCCGGTACGCGGCCCGGGGATACATTCCGTTTGAAGGGCAAGGGAATGCCGCGCCTTCGCGGCGGAGGCAGGGGAGACCTTATCGTGCATGTGGATGTCGACGTTCCGAAGAACCTCAGCGAAAAGGCGAAAAGGCTGGTTGAAGATCTTGCCTCCGAGATGGGAACGCCGGTCCAGCCGGCGGGTTTCCTGGATAGGCTAAAAACGTGGCTATCCTGAGGGTGCGAAAGACGCGTTGTTCATGGTAGGATGTTTTGGTTGGAGACTTAAGGGAGGGAGGCGCCAGCCTCCCTCCCTCGGTTATTCGGGGGTGAAAGCTATGGGTGAAAAAGAATCGTTCTGGTGGTATATCACCCTGGAAACGAAAAACGGGAGCGAAGAAACGCTGGCTTCCCTTGCAGACCTTTCCGGAAGCATCGGTTCGGAGGTTTTTGAAGGAAACGGGCGCATAGGGCTCCGGGCCTATTACAGGAGCCATTTTGAGTTGGGATACTGGCTAAAGAGGGTTGGAGACGTTCTGGCTGCATGGCCCGAGATTTCGGTACGGGACATGGGAAAGATCGAAAACCGGTCCTGGCACACGACATGGAAAGAAGCCTTTCCGCCCCTCGAAGTGGGACGGAACCTTGTCGTGATGGCGCCATGGCATCGAGATGCCGAGCCGCCCGGGAAGACGGTCCTTTACATCTATCCCGGAAGTGCCTTTGGGACCGGCTACCACGAAAGCACCCAGATCGTCCTCGAACTGATGGAAGGGGTTCTGAGGCCAGGCATGGAAACGGCCGACATCGGAACCGGTTCGGCGATCCTTGCGATAGGAGCGGTCAAGCTCGGAGCGACAAAGGTCTGGGCTCGGGACATCGACCCTGCCGTCCTGGCCGAGGCAGGAGAGAATTGCCTGCTCAACGGGATCGACGAAAGGGCAGTGAACATCGAGCAGGGAGACCTGCTGAAAGGCTTTAACCGTCGAGTCGACCTGCTGACGGCGAATATTGTGATCGAGCCCCTTATGACCTTGCTTCCCGACGTTGCGGGAGTGCTCAAGCCAGGGGGAATTGCTATCTTCTCAGGGCTTGTCCGGAAGGAACGGATTCATTTCCTTGAAGCCCTGAGGAAAAGCGGCCTTGTCATGGTCTCCGAACTTGAGAAGGGGGAATGGTGGGGTGTCTCCGCCCAGGTTGCGCCTTGAAAGGTGCACGAGCCTTGGAGACGGGCTGTGGAAAGTTGACGAACAACAGGCCCACCACCTTCTAAAGGTCTTGAGGGTATCTCCAGGCGAGAATCTGGAAGGGCTCCTGGCGGGAGAGCGATGCCGAGTGAGGCTGGAATCGGCCGAGGGGGGGCTGGCGGCAAGAGTCCTATCCTCTCTTCCCGGTAAGGGGAGCACGCCCAGGATCGTTCTACTGGCGTCACTGCTCAAGGGAGGGGATTTCGAGCACCTCCTCAGGGGAGCGACCGAAACCGGGGTCTCGGTCATCCTCCCTGTCGAGGCCGCTCGTTCCGTACCGCGAATCACCGAAGCCGAAAAGGCGAAGAAGGTGGCCCGATGGTCGCGGATACTCGAAGAGGCGACTCTCCAGTGCGGCGCCCCGAAAATCCCGTTGATTGCTGAACCCGCTCCTCTCGAAAAGATTCTGGAAACTGAACTGCCTGCGCTGCGGCTCGCCGGGATCCTCGAAGATGCGACGATTCCCATTGCGACGGTCCCGCCTGCAGCTGAGGTTGCCATAGCGATCGGTCCCGAGGGAGACTGGGACGAGCGGGAAAAGGAAGTCCTGCGGCAGGCAGGGTTCAAGGCGGTCAGCCTGGGCCCGTTGGTGCTGAAGGCCTTTGTTGCGGCTATTGTTGCCTGCTCGTATCTCGTTTTGGCCTGGGAGGGAAAGTGTCGTGGGAACACTCAGGGGGAAGAAATTCAGGATCAGGGCCCTCGGATGCCGGACAAACCAGTATGAAGCGGAGGCCGTGGTTTCGGAACTGATTCTGCGGGGAGCCGTTCCCTCTGAAAACGAGTGGGATTTCGCCATTCTCCTTTCCTGTACCGTAACCTCCGAAGCCGATAGGAAGAGTCGTCAGCAAGTCCGTCGGTACAGGAGGGAAAACCCCCAAGGAATGATCCTTGCGGCAGGCTGCTGGGTGCAGGAACTTGAAGAAGCCGAGGCAACGCGTCTCGGAATCGATGCTGCAGTCGGAAACCGGCTGAAATCATTGATCCCGGAAACCTTGGAAAAACTCTTCGAAGCCGGCTCTCGGCCGGCAAAGCCGGTTTTCCTGAGAATGCCTTCCCCCCCTTCCTGCGGATGGGACCCCCTGGCACTTGAAAAACCGGCCATGCACACCCGCGCTTTCATAAAGGTCCAGGACGGTTGTGACCACTTCTGCTCCTACTGCATTGTCCCTTTTGTCCGTGGGGTGCCGGTCAGCCGGGAACCTTCCGATATCCTTGCGGAGGTCGGGCGAGTTGCCCGGTCGGGGTGCAGTGAAGTGGTGCTGACGGGTGTCCACCTGGGGTTGTTTGGAGCGAGCGGACCTTGGACACTCGCGAAACTCGTGGAAGAAATCGCAAGGGTCCCGGGAATGCAGAGAATCCGCTTTGGGTCGCTCGAACCGTTCGCACTGGACGATGAGCTTATCCGGACGCTTGCACGGACCGCAGCCTTTTGCCCTCATCTCCACCTTCCCCTCCAGAGCGGGGACGACAAGGTCCTCGCGGCCATGCGGCGCGGGTACAGTTCAGCGGATTTTGCACGGATCGTTGGGAGAATAAGGGAACTCTGGCCGGAAAAGCTGCACCTTTCGACCGACCTGCTGGTGGGGTTTCCCGGGGAGACCGATGCCGCTTTCCAGAGGACCCTGGCATTGGTGAGGGAACTCGGTTTCGGGCACCTCCATGTTTTCCCGTATTCACCGAGGCCCGGCACGCTGGCGGCTTCCATGGAGGGCCATTTGCCCGAGGCCGTGGCGAAAGCTCGGTGTGAAGAGGGGATTGCCGTTGGGGACGAGTTGCTTCGAAAATTTGCCGCCCCCTTTCTGGGAACCACGGTTCCTGTCCTCGTGGAAAAGGCAAGAGACGGGGAACTGAAGGGATTGACGCCGCATTTCCTTCCTGTCCGCTGGAAAGGAAATGGAGCCCTTGGCCGGATCGAGAACTTGCGTGTCAGGCTTTTCGAAAAAGGAGAGTTTCGAGCATGAATTTCCAATTATTGGATGGCAGGACTATTGTTACAACCCGCAAGCTGGGATAAAATGGCTCCATCCTGCACGGACGGGGTGAACTCCTTGCCGGGAAACTGTGTCTTCTGTGAAATCGTCGAGGGGCGCAGAAAGGCTGCGATTCTCTACGAAGATCCCGAAGTCCTGGCTTTCAGGGATATTCTTCCCCAAGCTCCGACCCATATCCTGATCGTTCCCAAGGAACATGTCCCCTCGGCTGTTGCCGTGTCGGACCCGGACCTGTGGAGTAAACTGATGGACGTGGCGAGGAAGCTTGCGCTGGAACTCGGATGCGAAGACAAGGGATACCGCTTGGTTGTGAACAGCGGCCCGCAGGCGGGGCAGACTATCCCCCACCTTCACGTGCACCTGTTGGCGGGACGATCGTTCCGCTGGCCACCGGGATGAGCGTGGGTGGCATGAAAGGGGGGATTCGGGATGACGACTGTCGTTCGCAAGGACAACGAATCGATTGAGGATGCCTTGCGGCGTTTCAAGCGCGAAGTCTCCAAAGTGGGGGTTTTGCGTGAGGCGAGACGCCATGAGCACTACCAGAAGCCGAGTGAGGCGAAGAAACTCAAGAGGGCGGCTGCGGCCAAGAAGCGCAAACGCACCTAGCGGGGAGGTTTCGTGGTGGACCTGGGAAAGCGCATCCAGGAAGATCTCGTTATTTCGATGAAAAGTCGCGACGAAATGCGGTTGGGCACGCTCCGGATGCTAAAGGCTGCGCTACAGTTGGCGCAGGTCGAAAAGGGCAAGGACAAGGAGCTGGCGGAAGAAGAAATCCTGGCCGTCGTGCAAAGGCTCATCAAGCAGCGTCGCGAAGCGAGCGAACAATACCGCGCCCACGGAGTCTCCGACAGGGCTGACAGGGAACTGGACGAAGCCCGTATCCTGGAAGGGTACATGCCTGAACAACTGGGCGATGAAGAACTCGCCTCAATGGCTCTCGAAGCCGCGATCCAGGCTGGCGCAAAAAGCCCCAAAGACATGGGAAGAGTCATGGGTATCCTTATGCCGAAGGTCAAGGGCAGGGCAGAAGGCGGCAGGGTCAGGGCCGCGGTCACGCAAATCCTCGAACAGGGCCGGCCTTAAACGGCGGGTATCAGCGTTGTTTTATGGGGGATGCTGGAAAAGCATCCCCCGTTTTTTCCCCTCCCAGGTCTTTAAGTCCCATAAGCTGGAGAAAAATCCCATCCATGGACCCAGACAAAACATTCAAAGCGGATTATAATAGAAAAGCCACTATATCTGGGGGGTGCTTGCTTGCGATGCCCTAATTGTGGAGCTGGTGACACCCGCGTGATAGAGACAAGAACGGCAGACGAGGATCGTATCGTTCGCCGAAGGCGGGAATGCGTTTCATGCGGTTCACGCTTCACGACCTACGAGCGGCTTGAACAGAGAACGTTCCTCTGGGTGGTCAAGAAGGACGGGCGCAGGGAGGCATTTGACAGGGAAAAGCTCCTGAAGGGGATGGCGAAATCCTGCGAGAAACTCCCGGTTCCCCTGGAGAGGATTGAAGAAGCGGTTGCCGAAATCGAGGATTCCCTGCGAAACGCGGGACAGGGAGAAATCTCGAGTGTCCGTGTCGGAGAATTGGCGATGGAAAAACTAAGGTCGCTTCACCAGGTGGCGTATGTCCGTTTCGCTTCGGTTTACCGGGAATTCACCGACCTTTCCAGCTTCACCCGAGAAATTTCAAAACTCCTGGAAGAAAGGGATGAAAAGAATGGCCGATAACGCCGAAATCCTTGCCGGGCGGCAGATGCAGCTTTTCGGAAGCCGGGCCGAATCGACGGATCTTCTCCTGATGGTCGACGCCCTGGCGCAGGAAGAAAGATCTCCCTGGAAAGCGGAACGCATCCAGAAAGCCCTGATCGTGGAGGCTGGGGTCGAACCCCAGTTGGCTGGTGAAATCGCGGCCGAAGTGGAAGAGGACCTCGTCCGGTGCAACAGGGAACAGGTCACGACGACCCTCATCCGCGAGATGGTAAACGTCAAGCTCTTCCAGAGAGGGCTCGACGCAAAGCTGAAGGATCACAGCCGCATCGGTATCCCGCTTTACGACCTGGAATCGATGATGCTGTCTCCGAACCACGAAAACAGCAATACGACGCACAACCCGGAATCGATCAACCTCTCGATCGCCGAGATGGTCCTGAAAGAGTATGCCCTTACGAAAGTATTCTCCCCCGACATCGCGGAAGCGCATCTTTCAGGTGATCTTCACCTGCACGATCTCGGGATGATCAACCGGCCTTATTGTTCCGGCCAGAGCATGGCCTACGTCGAGAAATACGGCCTCAATTTCCCCTGCATCACGAGCATTTCCGCTCCCGCCAAGCATGGAGATGTTCTTCTTGCCCACGTTTTGAAAATGACCTCCGTCCTGCAGAACAACTTTGCCGGGGCGATCGGGTGGGACGCCGTTAACGTTTTCTTTGCCCCGTACATTGCCGGCGAACCCGACGAAAGGCTGAAGCAGCTTGCCCAGATGCTGGTGTTCGAGTTCAACCAGCTCGCGGGCGGCCGGGGCGGGCAGGTTGCCTTTACCGACATCAACCTTTATTACGAGATTCCGAAACATTTCCGTGACGTGCCAGCGATCGGGCCGGGAGGCTTGACCACCGGGAAGACGTATGCCGATTACGCCCCGGAATCGAAACGATTCCTCAAAGCCCTCATGGAGGTCTACCTCGAGGGCGACAGCCGGGGACAGCCCTTCTTTTTCCCGAAGCCCCTTCTGCATATCACCGACGACTTCTTCAAGGAGCCCGGCTGGGAAGAGATGTTGCAGCTGGCCTGCCTCGTCGCTTCCGAAAAGGGCAACACCTACTTCGTCTTCGACCGGGGAGGTGTGGCCAAGCTTTCCGAGTGTTGCCGGCTAAGCTTCGAACTTACGCCGGAAGACCTTGAAGAAGCACATATGCCCTGGAAAATGCGTTACTGCGCGCTCCAGAACGTGACGATCAACCTTCCGCGCCTCGCATACCGGAGCGGTGCGGATCCGGACCTGATGTTCGATCTCCTTGACCGCGAGATGGAACTGGCGGGGCGTGCTCACCTGGAGAAAAGGCACTTTCTCGAGGAGATCCTCTCCCTGGGGAAAAGGGGGCCTCTGAATACCCTCTGTGTTGACCATGATGGGGAAAACTACATCAGGATGAAGAAGGCCAGCCACCTCGTCGGCATCCTTGGCCTCAATGAGTTGGCCCAGGCAATGACTGGTTTTGAATTGCACGAGGATCCCAAGGCGATGGAATTTTCGCTCGCGGTGATCAAGTTCATGGAGCTGAAGTGCGAGGAACTGTCGAGCCGGTACGGCCTGAAAATCGTGCTTGAGCAAACACCGGCGGAAAGCACGGCCTACCGCATGGCCAAGCTTGACCTGCGGTATTTCCCCGACCAGGCGAGCAGGTTTATCCGTGGGAATCGCGAAACCGGGGAGATTTACTATACGAACAGCAGCCATTTCGCTTATGACGTTTCGATGGACCCGGTCGAGAAAGTTCTTGAGGAAGGCCGGTTCCACCCCATGATCAAAGCGGGGGCCATCACCCATGTCTGGCTTGGGGAGCATCAGCCGGATCCCGGTGCCCTGGCTTCCTTCGTAAGGAAGATTTTCCTTCACTCCGAGAGCGCACAGGTTGCCTTCAGTCCTGAATTCACCGTTTGCAATGATTGCGGAAAGGTGGTCCGTGGCCTCAAGGAGCAGTGCCCTGCCTGCGAGAGCGCCAATGTTGACGGGATCACCCGGATCACCGGCTACTTCACGCGGACTTCCTCCTGGAACGCTGGTAAAAGGGCTGAACTTCGGGACAGGACAAGGGTGGCTATCCCCGTTGCTTCAGATTCCTGAATTTCCCCTGATTGGCGGCTACCTCCCCACTTCTTTCCTTGACTGGGAAGGGCGGGTAGCCGCCGTTGTATTCCTCCCGGGGTGCAATTTCCGGTGCCCCTTCTGCCACAACGCGCCCCTTGCGACGGGTTTGGCTGAGGGTATTGATCCCAAGCCGGTCCTTTCGGATATCCTTCGGCGAAAAGACTTCCTCGACGGTGTGGTGGTGAGCGGAGGCGAACCCACACTTTTTGCGCGTCTCGCGGAACTGCTTTCATGGTTTCGAAACGTGGCGAAACTGCCTGTGAAGCTGGACACTAACGGGTCTCACCCGGAGGTTCTAGAAGCCCTTCTCGGTGATCGGTTGGTTGATGCGGTGGCAATGGACATAAAGGCGCCCTGGGGGAAGTATGCCGAATTGGCCGGAGTGCCCGTCGATACGGAAAGGGTTCGTGCCTCCCTCGATCTTTTGAAGTCAAGCGGGATTTCCCTTGAACTGAGGACGACTTATGTTCCTGGACTGCTTTCCATGGCAGACCTGCACAGGATCCGGACCCAGCTGGACGGTGACCAGCGGTGGATCGTCCAGCTTTTTCAACCGGCCAACGCGCTGGACCCTTCACTCCGCGAGACTGCTTCCCCTAAAAGGGACGAGATCTCGGGAGCCCTGCAAGGGGTGAGGGTGAGAGGCTAGGAGGGATATAATCTCTACCGGAAGCCTATTTCGAAGGAGGAGAAAGAACATGTCCGTCGAAAAGCGGTTCATAAGCGAGGAATTGGCCAGGCTTAAGGCTGAAGGGTTATACACGAACATTCGCACGATCGAAAGCGCCCAGGGACCCTGGGTCACCATTGAAGGTCGCAGGAGGTTGAACCTTTGCTCGAACAACTATCTCGGCCTATGCAGTGACAAGAGGATCTGTGACCGCGCCCGGGCGATGATCGACGCGTTCGGGGTAGGTCCCGGTGCGGTCAGGACGATTGCAGGCACACTGAGCCTGCATGTCGACCTGGAGAAGAAATTGGCGGATTTCAAGGGGACGGAAGCCGCCATGGCGGTCCAGTCGGGATTCTGCGCAAACCTTTCCGCCGTTCCCCCGCTCGTGGGCAAGGGGGACCTTATCTTCAGCGACGAGCTGAACCATGCCTCGATCATCGATGCCTGCAAGCTTAGCGGTGCGTCGATCCTGCGCTATCCGCACAACAGCCCTTCTGGCCTCAGGGAAGTCCTCGAGAGCCGGAAGGATGACCCCTGCCGCAAGCTGGTGGTCACAGACGGAGTCTTCTCCATGGACGGAGATATCGCTCCTCTTCCCGAACTTGTGGAAGCAGCGGAGGCCTACGGGGCCATGATAATGGTAGACGATGCCCATGGGGAGGGGGTCCTTGGGCGGGGGGGAAGGGGAATTGTCGATCATTTCGGCCTCCACGGGCGGGTTGATGTAGAAGTGGGAACCCTTTCCAAGGCATTCGGCGTGGTGGGAGGGTTCATCTCGGGAACGGGAGAATTGATCGATTATTTGCGCCAGAAGGCCCGTCCAAATCTTTTCAGCAGTGCCCTCACGGTCCCCGATATTGCGGCGAACCTTGCATCGGTAGAGATTCTCCAGGGAAGCGATGATCTCGTCCGCCGCCTCTGGTCGAACGGCAAGCTCTTCAAGGAACTGATGAAGAAGAACGGTTTCAACATCGGGCATAGCGAGACCCCGATCACGCCGGTCATCCTGGGGGAGGCCTCTGTCGCCAAAGCATTCAGTGCACGCCTTTTCGAGGAGGGAATATTTGCCCAGGCCATTGCTTTCCCGACTGTTCCAAGGGGGACCGCCCGTATACGGGTCATGGTTTCCGCTGCCCACGAGGTTGCGGACCTTGAGATGGCCGCGAGCGTTTTTGCAACGGTCGGGCGGGAAATGGGGCTTGTCCCGGCTTAGGCGGAATACGTATTTCCCCCTATGAATCATGCCGGTCATCGTGTAGAATTCTTCTTAAGCTTTAGGGTTGAAGATTAAACCTTTGTGGAGGAGGGGTACTCGCATGAAGTTTGGGAAAGTGGGTCTGGCAATTGCACTGGTTCTGGTCCTGGCGGCAAGCGCTTTTGCTGCCGATACGGTTAAGATTGGCGTTTTCCTTCCGCTGACGGGACAGATGGGTTTCGGCGGCCAGCTTGAGCTGGACGGCGTCAAGATGGCTCACAAGGAGGCTCCGAAAATCCTTGGGAAGACCGTCGAGTTGATCGTGGTCGACAACAAGTCCGACAAGGTCGAGGCGGCCAACGCGGTCAAGCGCCTCATCGAGAGGGAAAAGGTCGTCGCGATCATCGGCACCTACGGATCATCGCTGGCCATGGCTGGCGGAGAAATCTCGGAGAAGGCGGGAATCCCGCAGCTCGGCACCTCCTGCACGAACCCCCTCGTTACCCAGGGAAAGAAATATATCTTCCGCACGTGCTTCATCGACCCCTTCCAGGGCGCCGGTGCAGCCACCTACGCTTTCCAGAAGATGAAGGCGAAGAATGCCGCCGTCCTTATCGACGTTTCTCAGGACTACAGCGTCGGGCTGGCAAACTTCTTCGAGAAGTCCTTCACGAAGATGGGCGGAAAGATCGTTGCGAAGCTGAACTACAACTCCGGCGACCAGGACTTCACGGCCCAGCTGACGGAGATCATCAGCAAGAAGCCGGATGTTCTCTTCATCCCCTCCTACTTCGCTGAAGGGGCCATCATCATGAAGC
>DJHE01000025.1:22291-23426 GCA_002432945.1 Synergistaceae bacterium UBA5827 | reverse complement strand
TCATGGGCGGCGACGCCATGGACAACCCCGAGATCGTCAAGATCGGCGGAAAGGCTGTCGAAGGCTTTGCCTACACAACGTTCCCGTACGACCCGACCATGAAGGACATGAGCCCGATCGCCAAGAAGTTCACGGAAAACTGGAAGAAAGCTTTCCCCGGCAAGGATCCGAACGTCAATGCCGCTCTCGGTTACGATTCCTACATGCTGATCCTGGATGCGATCAAGCGCGCTGGCAAGGCCGACCCCAAGCTCATCCGGGACCAGCTTGAAGCGACGAAGAACTTCCCCGGCGTTACAGGCAGCACGACGATGAACGCGACCCACGATGCCGAGAAGCCGGTCGGGATCATGATGATCCAGAACGGCGAGAGGAAATTCGTAGACGTCATTCAGCCGAAGTTGTAAGCTGATACCTGACCTACGACATTCTCGAAAGGGGAGGAGGGCAACCTCCTCCCTTTCTTGATGAGCAAGGGGGCCACCCATGAGTTTCGAAATGTTCGTGCAACACCTTTTCAATGCTCTGACCCTCGGCAGCCTTTATGGCCTTATCGCCATTGGCTACACGATGGTTTACGGCATCCTCAGGCTGATCAACTTTGCTCACGGCGATATCTTCATGCTGGGGGCCTATTTCGTTTTTTACGGGGTAACGCTTACGAAGTTGCCCTGGGCTGTGGCCGTCGTAATGGCGGTTGCGCTTGCGGCAGTCTGTGGCGTCTTTATTGATAGGATCGCCTACCGTCCCCTTAGGGATGCCCCTCGGATCTCCGCCCTTATCAGCGCCATCGGTGTTTCGTTCTTCATCGAAAACCTGGGCCTGGTCATTTTTACGGGCCTTCCGAAACCGGTCTACCGTCCCGATTGGCTGGTAGAAATCATCACATTCGGAAATATCCGGATTCTCCCGCTGGCAATTATCGTTCCGGTCATAGCCTTTTTTCTCGTGATGGGGCTCCTGTGGATCGTTTACAAGACAAAGCCCGGACTGGCCATGCGCTCGATCTCAAAGGATATAGAGACCACCCGGCTCATGGGGGTTTCGGTTGACAAGATCATTGCCCTGACCTTCGGCCTGGGTTCGGCGCTAGCGGCAGCATCGGGCATCATGTGGGCGTTGAGGTATCCGCAGA
>DJHE01000025.1:0-22271 GCA_002432945.1 Synergistaceae bacterium UBA5827 | reverse complement strand
GCTGTGCTTGGCGGTATAGGTTCGATACAAGGGGCCATGATCGGCGGGATGCTTCTCGGGTTGATCGAGATCATGGCGGTCGCCTTCTTCCCGACCCTTTCGGGATACAGGGATGCCTTTGCATTTGTTTTGCTTATCGTGATCCTGCTCATGAAGCCGACAGGCCTCATGGGTGAAAAGCTGGAGGAGAAGGTATGAACAGGAACGAAAAACCCCGTTACCTCTTGCCTTCCCTTGTTGCGATAGCGGTTCTTGCCCTTTTTCTATGGTGGGCTAACGGGAATCTGGACAATTACAAGATCCAGGTCCTGAACCTCATCGCGATCAACTCCATCCTGGCATTAAGCCTGAACCTGATTTACGGTTTTACGGGCATGTTTTCCCTGGGACACGCAGGGTTCATGGCCATCGGGGCCTATGTCTCGTCCCTGCTCATCCTGCCACAGGTGCAGAAGGATATGATCTACATCATCCAGCCTCTTGTCTGGCCTTTCTCCGTTATGCAAGCACCCTTTTTCATCGCCGTGCTTGCAGGAGGGATTGCGGCTGCACTGCTTGGGCTGCTGATCGCGATGCCTGTCCTAAGGCTTGGAGGGGACTACCTGGGGATTGCGACGCTGGGTTTTGCCGAGATCATCCGCGTCGTCTTCACGAACATCACGCCAATAACAAACGGTGCGCTAGGCCTAAAGGGGATCCCGGATTACGCGAACATCTGGTGGAATTACGGCTGGTGCCTGCTGACCCTCTTTTTCATGATCCGTATCGCCAACAGCAACTTCGGGAATGTTCTCCGGGCCATCAGGGATGACGAGATTGCCGCCCGGGCGATGGGGATCAACACCTTCAAGTACAGGGTCGTTTCGTTCTCGATCGGGGCGTTCTTCGCGGGTATCGGCGGCGCTCTCATGGCCAGCCTGATCACGACCATAGACCCGAAAATGTTCAGCTTCCTGCTCACATTCAACGTCCTGATGATCGTCGTCGCAGGGGGCCTCGGCTCCCTTACGGGGAGCGTCCTTGGAAGTGCCGTCATCACGATCCTGCTTGAATGGCTGCGTTTCGTTGAAAACCCGATCGATATCGGATCATTCCACCTTGAAGGGATTCCCGGTATGCGCATGGTCATTTTCTCACTGCTCTTGATCCTCATCATCCTCTTCCGGCGAGAGGGAATCATGGGGATGAGGGAATTGAGCTGGGATGCGTTTCTCCGGCGGTTCCCCCGGGGAGGTGAAAACCGATGAGCGACGCTACGTATGTCCTTGAGACCCGCGAAGTGATGATCCGTTTCGGAGGACTCACTGCGGTTAATAACTTCAATATAGGAGTTCCCCAGGGCAGCATCGTAGGGCTTATCGGGCCGAACGGTGCCGGCAAGACGACATGCTTCAATATCATCACCGGTTTCTATAAACCAACGAAGGGCGAGGTCTTTCTCGAAGGGAGGCCGATTACGGGGCTTCCTCCCCATAAGGTCTGCGAGGCGGGGATCGCCCGGACCTTCCAGAACATCCGTCTCTTTTACAACGAGACGGTTCTCCAGAATGTCATGATCGGTGGCTTCGTCAGGCAGAAGAGCCCCTGGTGGATGGCACCGCTGATGATTCCTTCCTGCACGCGGGAGGAGAAGGAACTTCGGGAGCAGGCGATGGAACTATTGAAATCGGTGGGGCTGGACATGCATGCGAACGAAATTTCTAACTCTCTGCCCTACGGTGCCCAGCGGAGGCTCGAAATCGCCCGTGCTCTTGCCACGAAGCCTAAATTCCTGCTGCTGGATGAGCCTGCCGCAGGGATGAATCCCCAGGAATCGCAGGAATTGATGGAATTCATCAAGAAAATCAGGACTGATTTCAACCTCACGGTTCTCTTGATCGAACACGACATGAAAGTGGTCATGGGCGTCTGTGAACATATCTGGGTCCTCGATTACGGCGTGCTCATTGCAGAAGGCAACCCGGAGCAGATCCGCTCAAACCCCAAGGTCATCGAAGCCTACCTGGGGGAGGAGGCGACGCAGAATGCTTAAAATTGAAGATCTCCACGTTTATTACGGGGGGATCCATGCCTTGAAGGGATTGTCGCTCGAAGTCGCCGAAGGCCAGATCGTTACCCTGATCGGGGCAAACGGGGCGGGCAAGAGCAGCACGCTTCGTTCCATTTCCGGGTTGGTAAAGAACAAGAAAGGGAAAATCATTTTCGAGGGGCAAAACATCCTGGGAAAAAGCCCTGAAGCCCTGGTGAGCGCTGGAATCGCGATGTGCCCGGAAGGACGGCGGATACTGCCTCACCTGACCGTCATGGAAAACCTGATGCTGGGGGCCTATATCAGGAATGACCGGGAAGGGATCGGAAAGGACCTGGGCTGGGTCTTCGAGCTCTTCCCCAGGCTGAAGGAAAGGACATGGCAGAAAGGAGGCACCCTTTCCGGGGGTGAGCAGCAGATGCTTGCCCTGGGAAGGGCCCTGATGAGTCGCCCGAAGCTCCTGATGCTGGACGAGCCTTCCCTTGGCCTTGCTCCGCTTCTCGTCAAGGAAGTTTTCGAAATCATTCGTACGATCAATGCGGAGGGCAAGACCGTGCTTCTGGTGGAACAGAACGCCTTTGCGGCCCTTAAAGTCGCGAATTATGCCTATGTCCTGGAAGTAGGGGAAATCGTCCTGGAAGGAACGGGTGAAGCGCTAATCCAAGACCCGAAGGTCAAGGAAGCCTACCTCGGGGGGTAAGAACAACTCCCTCACCCCAAGTTTAGGAGATAAGGGCCGGCGCTTAATCGCCGGCCCCTTTCTTGTGCGATAATCACAGGGAGTCAACCATTGAAATTCAATCGGAGGGGAAAACATGGGTGCATCGGCTTTGAACTTGCCGAACCTGCTGAGCCTGTCAAGGGTCTTTCTCGCCCCCCTGGTCGTGCTTTTCCTGACTCTCAGGATCGAGTGGGGCGACCTGATTGCAGGAGCCGTCTTCATCCTGGCCGCGCTGACGGATACGGCGGATGGCTATATCGCCCGAAAGCGCGGTATCGTTACGAACCTGGGGAAATTCATCGATCCTCTAGCGGACAAGATCCTGATTACCGCCGCCTTGGTCGGACTGGTGGAACTGCAGCGAATTTCAGCCTGGATAGTCGTCGTCATCCTGGCCAGGGAGTTCATAGTAACCGGGCTTCGCATGATTGCAGCCGCTGAAGGAGTGGTGCTTGCAGCTTCCAGGGGAGGAAAAACAAAGACAGTTGCCCAGATCGTCGCGATTGTCATGATGATCTTCAACCTTCCCCTGGCCATTTTCGCCATGTGGATCGCCCTTCTTTTAACCGTCTGGTCCGGAATGAATTATCTCGTGAAGGGTTGGGACCTCCTGAGCGCTCCGCCCTCCGCGCGGTCATGAAGGCAATCGATCAAGGAGGCTTCTTCGAATGAACAAGACAATGGAATTATGGATCCGAGAACATGAAAAGGACATGGTCGAATCCCTTTGCGAACTCGTGAAGATACCTGCGGTCAGCCCCAGGGATGGAGGGAAGGGAGAACTTGCAAAGGCCGAGTGGCTCACGGGCCTGGTTGGGCGCCTAGGGCTTCCGGCACCTGAGCGCTTCGATGCGCCGGACCCTGCGGCCCAGGGCGGCGTCAGGCCGAACCTCGTCGTAAGGATTCCCGGCCGCACGTCCCTCAGGACCTGGTTCGTTTCACACCTGGATGTGGTTCCTGAAGGTGACCGATCCCTGTGGGAAACGGACCCCTTCCAGCCGTTCGTTAAGGAAGGGCGGGTCTATGGCCGCGGAAGCAATGACAACGGGCAGGAACTGATTGCCAGCCTTTACGCCGCAGCGGCAGCTAAACAACTGGGCTTGACTCCGGAAACGGAAATCGGCCTGGCTTTCGTGGCAGACGAGGAATTGGGAAGCGCTTACGGGATCAGTCACTTGTTGAAGGAAAAAATATTCAGGCGGGATGACCTTGTCGTGGTCCCTGACGGTGGCAACGATAAAGGAGACTTCGTTGAAGTGGCGGAGAAGTCGGTTCTCTGGATACAGTTCACGATTGAAGGAAAGCAGGTCCATGCGAGCCGGCCGGATCTTGGGAACAACGCCTGCAGGGCGGCAAACCTTTTTTCAGTTGACCTCGATGAAGCCCTGCATAAGGCTTTCCCTGAATCGGTTTTTCTTTTTGAACCCCCATGCTCGACCTTTGAGCCGACGAGGCGTTTTGCAAACGTAGCCAACGTCAACACGATCCCGGGGAAGGAAACCCTTGCTTTTGACTGCCGCATCCTGCCGCAGGTTCGCCTTGAAGAAGTCGAGTCGGTCATTCGGGATGTACAGAGGGCAGTGGAGAAAAGAACTGGCGTAAAAATCAGAAGCGAAAATGTACAGAGGGCTGAAGCGGCACCCGTTACCCCCACAGATTCCCCGGTAGTCGGCAGGATTCGCGACAGCATCCGGGAGGTCTACGGTTTTGAGCCGAGGATCGGCGGTGTAGGTGGCGGGACCTGCGCCGCACATTTCAGGGCGGAAGGGATTCCTGCGGTCGTTTGGGCCCAGGAAGCGGATACCGCCCACATGCCCAACGAGTATGCCGTGATCGAGCACATGGTCAACGAGGCGCTCGTTTTTGCCGGGATGGTCAAGGCCGAATAGGCGAACACCTAAGATTTTTCTCCTAGCCAGGGCCAGATTTTCAAACGCATAAATAGCACCGATACTAATAGAATGATGGCCATGCCCCGCAGGACGGTGCCGAATCCCAGCAATTGGGCTCCGGCTGCGGCCACCAGCGGGGCAATTGCCCACAGAAGGTCGATGAAAGTTCCGAAAAGAGTGAAGATCGCGGTTTTCGATCCCTCCCCGGCTACTTTTGCCAGGAGTGCGTAAAGGAGAGGATACGCGAGTCCCATTCCGAAACCGTAGAGCACCCCTCCCAGCAGGAAAGCCCACGTGTTTCCAAGAGCCATTGCCAAAAGGGCTCCGAGCGAGATGCAGGAAAATAACGGGAAAAGGAGCCTTTTCCCGAAACGGTCAACCCACCCGCCGAAAAAAAGCCTCGTTGCCAGGGCCGCAAGAGCCTCGGACCACAGGAAAGTGCTCCCGGCAATACCCCATTCCCTTGCCGCATTGGCTACGTACGGCATGATCCCGGCTGCCGCAAAGGCAAAAATGCTGCCTGAAAGGAGAATGGCCTTCAGGTGAGGAACTTTCCAACTCTCCCTGAAGCATTCTTTCAGGGAAATGTGGGAAGCGGTTGACGGTTTTTCCCCGGAAAGCCTCCAGGCAAACACGATCGACAAGAGGCATCCCAGGAGGGAAACCGCATAGACAAAACCGGGGTGGTTGTTCAAGACAAGCCATTCCGCGAGAGGGATAAGCCCGAGCTGTGGCAGAAGAGGAGCGAGCCCGGCAATCCCGAAGCCGCGCCCCAGGAGTGCGGGAGGCAGGGCCCGGGCCTGGTGGAGGGTGTTGGCGATGTAAAATAGCCCCCAGCCTGCCCCCATCAGCGAGCGCCCTAGGAGGATCGTTGCGTACGGCAGGCCCGTGAAAAGGATGACGACACCCAAGGCGAGGATGAACGAACCGGCGAGCATACCCAAGCGTGTCCCGCGGGTCGAAAGGAATCGGTTGACCCATTCCCGCGTGCCCAGGAGAACGAATTCGAAGATGATCCATGCTGCACCCACGGCAATGGGTTGGTATCCCTCAAGGCTTAGGATCAACGGGAACAGGAAAAAAACGGAGATGCAGGCATAAGCTGAAAATGAAGCTCCGAGGCAAAGGATGAAGTCGAGCGGGAAGTGCACGAGCGGATTGAATCGTTTCAAAAAAATCTCTCCTTCGGGCCGTTTCTCTTGTATAATACGCCCAGACGAGGAAAGGCAACGCAAACCAGACGAGTCCCCAAGCCGAGATGAAGAAGAGTGCATGGAGGGACAATTCGATGGTAAAGAGAATCATGCCAGAACCTTTCCGTATCAAGATGGTTGAACCGGTGACCGTTCCGGATGGCCAGCAGAGGGAGAAGGCACTTGAAACAGGCCACTTCAACATGTTTGGCCTCAAATCAGCCGATATTTACATCGACCTTCTTACCGATTCCGGCACCGGAGCAATGAGCAAGTACCAGTGGGCTGCCCTGATGAGGGGCGATGAGGCCTATGCGGGCGCAGACAGTTACTACGCCCTGAAACAATCCGTCAAGGAAATCCTCGGATTTGACTTCGTCATTCCCTGTCACCAGGGACGAGCTACGGAGAACGTCCTGTTCGGCACGCTGGCCAAGGCGGGAGACAGGATTCCCTTCAACATGCCCTTCGATACGACGCGAGGCCATATCTTCAACGTCGGCGCAGAACCCGTCGATTGTGTCATCGAAGAAGCCTACCAACCGGATCTGCAACACCCCTTCAAGGGCAACGTCGATATCAATAAACTGGAAGAAGCGATCCGAACCTATGGAAAGGACCGCATTCCCCTTATCATGGTCACAGTTACCAATAATTCCGGCGGAGGGCAACCGGTCAGCCTTGAGAACCTTAGGGCCGTTTCGGCAGTCGCAAGGCGTCACGGAATTCCACTAATACTCGATGCTGCCCGCATGGCAGAGAACGCCTACTTCATCAAGATCAGGGAAACCACCTGCAAGGACATGAGCCTTGCGGAAATCCTGAAGGCCACGATGGATTGTGCGGACGGCATCACCTGCTCCGCAAAGAAGGATCCTCTCGTGAACATCGGAGGCATGATCTGCTGCCGGACGGAGGAGATGTACCACAGGCTTCTCCCCAGGGTCATTCTTTTCGAAGGTTTTGCAACATACGGGGGGCTGGCGGGAAGGGACCTTGAAGCCCTTTCGGTTGGTCTCAGGGAAATGGTTGACGAACAGTACATGGCTCACAGGATCGCACAGGTCAAGTATCTCGGGGACCTTCTCGAAGAGGGCGGGGTTCCTTTCGTGAAACCCGCCGGAGGACACGCGATCTTCATCGACGCAAAAGCCTTCCTGCCGCATATTCCCCAGAAGCTTTACCCGGCGGATGTCCTCTCGATCGAGATTTACCGCGAAGGTGCCATCCGCGGCATAGGCCTTGGGGCCCTGGCCTTTGCAACGGAAGACGAAAAAACCGGCGAACTGGTCATGCCCAAGCTCGAGCTCTACAGGCTGGCCATCAACCGCAGGACCTATACGAACTGCCACATGGAGTATGTCGCCCAATCGATCGTGGATGTCTACAAGCGCCGCGAATCCATCAATTATGGTCTTGTTGTCGACTACGCCCCGCCGGTAAAGGGCCTTCACCACTTCCTGGCGCGGCTCCGCCCGGTTTCTCTTTAAGACGACCGATTTACAGGAAAGACTTGCGGGAGAGACGGCGAAAAGTCCGTCTCTCCCTTTTTGACGCCCTTTCCGGGAAAAGCCTATAATGAGTCGTTCCGGCCGTGGGAGTCGCTCCCCGGCAAATGACGAGTGGGAGTTGTTGTGATGTTTGAATCGCTGGTCAAAGCTCTGGGGCTCGACCCGAACGACAGGGCCATCAAGCGCTACAGGGAAAGAGTAGATCGCATCAATACCCTTGAAGCGGAGGTTTCTTCCTGGGATGACAGCACCCTGGCGGCATCCTCGGAACATTTCAGGGAAAGACTGGGAAATGGCGAAGAGGCTGACGCAATCCTGGAAGAGGTTTTTGCGGTTGTCCGCGAAGTCTCCCGGCGTCAGCTGGGACTCCGTCATTTCGACGTTCAGCTCATGGGGGGAATGGTTCTCCATGAGGGTAGAATTGCGGAAATGAAAACGGGTGAAGGCAAGACCCTCGTCGCTACACTCGCCGTTGTCCTGAACGCTTTGAAGGGGGAAGGGGTCCATGTCGTCACGGTTAACGACTACCTCGCCCGGCGCGATGCGGACTGGATGGGGAAAATATACCGGTTCCTAGGGTTGCGGGTCGGAGTGATTTATGCCTTCATGCCGCAGGCAGAGCGCATCGAAGCCTACAAGGCGGATATAACCTACGGGACGAACAGCGAGTTCGGATTCGACTACCTCAGGGACAACATGGCAACCTCCATGGATCAGCAAGTCCAGAGGAGTCATTCGTACTGCATCGTGGACGAAGTGGATTCGATCCTTATTGACGAGGCAAGGACGCCCCTGATCATTTCGGGTCCCTCGGAGGAATCGGTGGAGCCCTACATGGCTGCGGATTCGATTGCCTCGAGACTGAACAAGGGAACGGATTTTGAAGTCGACGAAAAAGAACGGAACGTGGTCCTGACGGAAAAGGGCATAAGCCGGTGCGAAGAAATTACGAAAACTCCAGACCTGTTCTCCGAGGCGCGTCATGCGGACATGGCCCACAAGATTGTCCAGGCCCTCAAGGCCCGCCACCTTTTCCAGAAGGATATCCATTATGTCAACAAGGATGGCGACATCGTCATCGTCGACGAGTTCACGGGCCGGCTTATGTTCGGCCGGCGGTATTCCGAGGGATTGCACCAGGCGATCGAGGCAAAGGAACACGTCAAGGTCGGCAGCGAGAACCAGACGCTGGCGACGATCACCCTGCAAAACTACTTCCGCATGTATCGCAAACTTGCTGGAATGACGGGAACGGCTTCCACCGAAGCCGAGGAATTCAAGGAAATATACGGCCTCGAAGTGATCCAGTTGCCGACGCATCGCCCCATGATCAGGCAGGATTACCCGGATGTGATTTTCCGGACCCGGCGGGAAAAGTTTAACGCCGTCGCCGACGAAGTGGAGGAGTGCTATGAAAAAGGGCAGCCTGTGCTTGTTGGGACGACGTCGATCGAAAATTCGGAGATGGTCAGCCGCCTCCTGAAGGCCCGCAAGATTCCACACCAGGTCCTTAACGCCAAGTACCACGAAAGGGAAGCGGAAATAGTTTCCCAGGCCGGTCGCCTGAAGGCCATCACCGTGGCCACCAACATGGCGGGACGGGGAACGGACATCCTGCTCGGGGGCAATCCCGAATCCCTGGCAAAAGAAGTCCTGAGAAAGAAAGACCTGGAGGAATCGAAGGCCGATGAAGCCTACGGGGGAATACTGGAAAAGGTCCTTGCTGAATGCAGCGCCGAGCATGAGAAAGTTGTGCAGCTTGGAGGACTCCATATCATCGGGACGGAACGCCACGAGGCCAGGCGCATCGACAACCAGCTGATGGGGCGTTCCGGGCGCCAGGGCGACCCCGGGAGCACAAGGTTCTTCCTTTCCCTTGAAGATGACCTCCTGCGGCTTTTTGGGTCGGAACGAGTGCAGGGGTTGATGGGAAAGCTCGGCATGGAGGAAGGCGAAGCGATCGAGCATTCCCTCCTAACGAAGGCCATCGAGAACGCACAAAAGAAAGTGGAGCAGATGCATTTCGACATCAGGAAACAACTCCTGATGTACGACAATGTGATGAACCAGCAAAGGGAAGCGGTCTATTCGGAGAGGGCAAGAATCCTCAAGGATCCCGAGATCCTCGCCGGTACGAGGGAGATGGTCCTCGACGTTGCGCGCGGAATCATCGAGCAAGCCTTCCCGACCGATGCGGAACCCGATGTTAGGGGGGCCCAATTACGCTTCAGGAGCCTCTTCGGGAAGGGGTACGACGAAGAGCTCGCCAAAGCGGGCGCCTGTGGCGAGCGGGAACGCGACATTGAGCCGATCATTGAAATGGTGAAGGGGCATTTCGACTCGAGGGTTTCGTCCATTGGGGAAGCCATGGCAACGGAAGTGGCGCGATTCATCACCCTGCATGTACTGGACAGCCATTGGAAGGAACACCTCCTGGCAATGGATGAACTCCGATCCGGAATCGGCTTGAGGGCGGTCGGGCAGAAGGACCCGCTCCTGGAGTACCAGTTCGAGAGTTACAACCTTTTCCAGGAAATGCTGGATCGCATTCGCACGGCGGTCGCGGAGATGGCATTCCGCATCTCGATCGTGCCGGAAGAGGGCGCTCCCCGAAGGCGCACGATTCGCGAGAGTCGCGAGGCCCTGCTTCTGCCTGCCGGGTCGGAAGTCGATGCAGAGGGAAGCCTGAATCCCAGGGGAAACCTGCCCGAGCCTGTTCGTAGTGGCCCAAAGGTGGGGAGGAACGACCCCTGCCCATGCGGGAGCGGGAAAAAGTTCAAGCATTGCTGCGGGCGAGGAGCGTGATATTTTGAAAACGGCAGGGAAATTATTCCTGAAGGCGCAAACTCGGAGGTTCCTCCTTTCGTTTTGTTTTTGCGTGTTTATGCTTCTATTGTCGATCACGAGTTTCTTTTTCGCCGAAAAAGCAAATGCAGCTGACGAAGCAGCCCGCGATGAGATGGCCCGCTTGCTGGAAGAAGCTCCCAGTTTGTCTTCCTACCCTGGGAAAGGGGCTGTTGTCCTTTCAAGGCATTTGAAAGACCGCCTTCTTGCAGATGGCAGCATGGAAAGGAGTACCCGCTGGATTTTGCTCTACAAGGGGAGATTGCCCTCGAAGTGGGGATCCTGGACAATTCCTGCACCGGAAGGCGGCTCTGTTGCCATCGGCCGGGCGGAACTTTACGCGGTTGCGGGAGTGAAGTTGCTCAGGACTCTTGAAGTGACGGAAAGCGATGAAGGCGGAACGAAGAACGCCTCAGTGAAAATACCCGAGGCTTCTGATGAGTCCCTTCTCTACATCGAGACGGTCCAAAAATTTCCACGGAGGTTTAACCTGGATGACCAGGTCTGGATTGCGCTTGATCTTCCGCAATGGGAACTTCAAGTGGAAGTTGAGGTTCCCCGCGGGGCGAAATTGTATTGGGCCGGCAGTGGCATCGGCCAGCCCGAAAAAACTGAAAAATTAGGGACTGACCGATATACCTGGCATGCCAAGAACACTCCTGCATGGCAGGGACTTTCGATACTCGACAGTGGCCGGTCGTCCCTGGGCTTCAGCCTGAGAACCGGTCTTTCGCCCTCCCTCGAGAACCTTCGCGAACTGGAGTCGATGCCGGTTCCGATACCCCAGGGACTCGCATCGATTCTAACGGACAGGGATCCCGAGAGATCGGGCTTTCGCTTGCTCCAGGCTCTCAACGAAGA
Source organism: Synergistaceae bacterium UBA5827 (assembly GCA_002432945.1). GTDB lineage: Bacteria > Synergistota > Synergistia > Synergistales > 79-D21 > 79-D21. The sequence goes on along the minus strand of DJHE01000025.1, from coordinate 11,220 downwards.
AAAATACGGCAGCGAATCCCTCCCGCCGAGCTGGATTAGGCCCGTTTCTGCACCTGCCTTCGGGGAAGGGCCCTGGACGGATTGGGAAGCGACGCTCATCGCCGTCTCCGGTTTGAAATCACTAGGCTGGACTGCGATCGTCTGGTGGTTGCCCTCCGTCACCGTTGCTAAAGACGTACCTGCCGGGAATTCCTTGTGGGCCTGCCCCGTTATAGAAGCGACACCTCCAGGAGGGAAAGCCTTCCTTTTCATGAGAGGGTCCGCTTCGAGCCCGGGGAAAATTCCCTCGGTTCTTATCGGGACGACTCTCTATCGTCTCGAGGGTGGAAAAGTCCTTACGATGAAAAACCCGGAGGGGTCCGCATCTAGCAACCGCTTGGCTGCTCGATGGGAATTGGACCTGGATGAAACGGGCATTGCCACAGGCAAAGTCATGATCACTCTTAAAGGAGGTTGGGATTACCTGCTCCGGAGTGGTGCGACCACTTCCAGGGAGAGGCCCACCGACCTGGCCAGGGAGATGCTTTTCTCTACGCCTTTCCTCTCGGGAATGGGAACACCTGAACTATCGGATTCGGGAAGCGGTCTTCGGATCATCGTTCCAGTCAAGGGCCTTTTAGGAATTTCCGGACAGAAGGACCTGTTGGTCAAGTTCCCCGCCACGGATCTGCCGGGAATCCGGGAAATTCTCGAAGCCGGAGGAAAGTCCTCACTGCGCTTTCCCATTTCGATCCAGCAGGAGTTCCTGGTCAGGCTGCCTGCTGGTTATCGCGTACTCGAACCGCCCTCAATGCGCGAGAGGAACATGGGAAGGGCAATGGTGGAAGAGAGCTTCAGGAACAGGGAAAAGAAAGGGTTGGTTGAAGCTAGCCAGCTTGTCAGCATAACGGTTTCCCGCCTTGATGAAAACGGGCTAACCGCCCTGAATGAATCCCTCGCACAGGCACTGAGATGGGGAGCGAACTCGATACCGCTGAGAAAGCGCTGATTGGAGATGGTAAGGATGAAGGAAGTCTCTGAGTTTTTGAAGGATCTCCTTTTGAGGGCTGCAATGGATGTGGCCACGGGTAAGGGGCTTTCCCCCGGGGAAATGCCGGAGGTCCTTCTTGAGAGACCGAGGCACGAGGGGCAGGGGGATTGGGCAAGCAACATCGCGATGCTCCTGGCGAAGCCCCTGAAGGCAAGGCCCCGTGAGCTTGCCGAAGAGATCGTTTCAAAAATAGGCAAGGACCCTCACTTGGAGAAAATAGAGGTGGCGGGACCGGGCTTCATCAATTTTTTCGTGACCAACCTTTGGGTCCGCGATGTCCTTGAAACTGCGGTGAACGAGCGCGAAAACTTTGGAAGGTCTAGCCAGGGGAAGGGCAGGAAAGTGCAGGTCGAGTTCGTTAGCGCCAACCCGACAGGTCCCCTTCATGTTGGGCATGGCCGCGGTGCGGCAGTGGGAGATATGACGGCGAGTCTTCTTGAATACGCGGGCTGGGAAGTCGAACGCGAATACTACATCAACGACGCGGGGCTCCAGATGAACCTTCTCGGTCAATCCACGCAGGCCCGTTATTTCGAGCTCCTTGAAGTGGCGGAGAAGGCTCCTTTCCCTGAAAATGGGTACAAGGGAGATTATATCTACGACCTGGCGAAGGAAATCATTGAAATAGAAGGAAACCGATTTGTCGGAATGCCTCTTGACGAGAGTTTCCCCGTCTTCCAGGCCTATGCCGCCAATACCATCCTTGGGGGCATCCGGCAGGACCTCGCTCTCTTCGGAGTTTCTTTTGACGTCTGGTTTTCGGAAAAGTCCCTCTACGAAAAGGGCCTTGTCGAGTCAGCACTCGATTTCCTCAAGCAGCGAGGGCATGCCTACGATAAGGACGGTGCTCTCTGGTTCCGGACAACGGCCTTTGGGGACGATAAGGACAGGGTCCTGGTACGCAGCAACGGAGTGACGACCTATTTCGCTTCCGATGTTGCCTACCACAAGGAAAAGTTTGATCGCGGATTCGACCTGGTTATCGATGTCTGGGGAGCAGATCATCACGGGTATGTCCCTCGCATGAAGGCTGCCGTGGAGGCTCTCGGGAAGGACCGTGAAGCCCTGCAGATTCTCCTGATCCAATTCGTGAACCTCCTAAGGGGAGGGCACCAGGTCTCCATGTCCACACGTTCGGGAGAATTTGTTACCCTGAGGGAAGTACTGGATGAGGTCGGAATCGATGCCGCCCGTTTCTTTTTTGCCATGAGGCGTTGCGACAGCCATCTTGACTTCGATCTCGAACTGGCGAAAAAGGCTTCGACCGATAATCCCGTTTTCTACGTCCAGTACGCAAATGCCCGGATACAGAGCATCATGCGGGAAGCCGCTTCCAGGAACATCGAGGTTGCCGCTTCGAGTTCCGTCGATTTCAGCCTCCTCAGGGAGCCTGAAGAGAAAGCCCTGGCAAAACGTATCGCCAGGTTCCCGGAAGAGGTAGAGAAAGCCGCGTATGAATTGGCAGCGCACAGGATCGCCTTTTTTGCCTACGATCTGGCGTCCGATTTTCATGCCTTCTACAATGCCCACCGCGTGCTCGGAGTTGAAGACGAGGTGTCCAAGGCGCGCCTTTACCTTGTAGAAGCCGCACGTGTCGCCCTCACCAATGCCCTTGGGATTCTGCGTGTGAAGGCTCCGGAAAGGATGTAGCTTGTCGTGGTCCGGTTGCGCTGGGTTATGGCCCTGGCCGTGCTTGGAGTTGTCTTGGCCATCATCGGTACCGGGACCTTTATCGAGTTGCGAAGGGCCAGCCGCCTGAAAACGCTCGTAGACACTCGCATGGAGGAATTGGTCAGGCTTAGCCGGACCATCCAGGAACTCCAGGGCCAGCTACGCTACCTGCAGACCCCGGAAGGAATTGCCAGGAGGGCCAGGCAGGAGTTCAACCTGGCCTTCCCTGGCGAGAGAATCTACCGGATCGAGATCCAGTCGGAAGACCGGTTGCCGCAGCAAGACCCATAAGGTATAATCAACCTTCGTGTTCCCTGCCCCTCCGTAGAGAGGGGCCACAGTCCAAAGGGAGGAGGTGATCCAGGTGCGACCTTACGATATGATGCTTCTGCTAAGGACCGATGTGGAAGATCATAAGACCCTTCTGGAAGAACTCCAGGCGCTAGTCGTTACCCTCGGAGGTGAAGTGGCCAAGGTCGATGTCTGGGGAAAGAGGAGGCTGGCCTATCTTGTTGAAAAGGAACAGGAAGGCTTTTACGCCGTCTTCAACATGAAGCTTGATCCCGCCCAGGTTGTCGAACTTGACCGGGTACTCAAGCTTCGTCCCCAGGTCCTGCGGCATATGGTCATCCGTCTAGACGAATAGGAAGGACGGTGGACGTGTTGGCAAGAGGTTTCAACAAGGTTGTCATCATGGGTAATCTGGCTCGGGACCCGGAGATTCGCTATACGGCATCCAAGCAGGCCGTAGCGAAGTTGACGGTGGCCGTCGGAAGGCAGTACAAGGGAAAGAGCGGCGAGGTTGTAGACCAGACCGATTTTATCCCCGTCGTGGTTTGGGGCAGCGATGCCGAAAACTGCGAGCGTTATCTTCGCAAAGGGCGTCCCGTGCTCGTTGAGGGGAGACTGCAGGTCCGCAGCTACGAGACGAAGGAAGGGGAAAAGCGCTATGTCACGGAAGTCGTCGCCCAGGGAGTGGTTTTCCTTGGAGGGCGCAGGGACGATGAAGCGGCTCCAGCCCCCGTCTCCAGGGCAAACGGCCAGATGGCCAGCCTGAGGGATGAAAAAGCCTTTGAAGAGTTTCCCATGGATATCTCTGAAGTGGAGTCCGGCGAAGACGACGCGGATATCCCCTTCTAAACGGCCTCTTGCACGACAGGAGAAAAGGAGGCAACGATCAGATGGCTTTCACCAGGAAGCGGACTCGGCGTCGCCCGAAGGTCTGCCAATTCTGTTCGGATAAGATCGTTTACGTCGACCCGAAGGATATCGAAAGGTTGCGGCGTTTCATCACCGAACGGGGCAAGATTGTACCGCGGCGCGTTACGGGCAATTGCGCAAAGCACCAGAGACAGTTGACCCGGGCCATCAAGTGCGCCCGGATCATGGCTCTCCTTCCATTTTCCGCCGATTAGGCGGTCGTGGAAGGTAGACCGGACGGGGAGGGGAGGGGCGCCTGGCTGGCTCCTCCCCCCTTTTTTTAGACACGGAGGCCGGATATGACCCGAACAAAGGCGCTAGTCGAGTCGTCCCTTCTTGTTGCCCTCGCGGTTGTCCTCTTCATGGCGAGCAACACGATTCCGATCGTGGGAATCGCCTTCACCTTCCTTTGCCCTGCGCCCCTCGTTGTGCTTGGCTTGAGGCACAGCATGAAAAGGGCTGCACTAGGCTCCATCGTTGCTACCCTTATCATTTCGATTTTCCTGGGTGTTGTGGGGGGGATGTTCTTCCTGTTCGGGTTTGCAATCCTCGGCGTGGGACTTGGAGCCCTGGGACGAAGGAGAGACAATGCGGTAGAGATTGTCCTTTATGGCATACTGGTCTCCCTGGCCAGCAAGCTGCTTCTCATGGTTATCGTAAGCCGGTTGACCGGCGTTAACCCTTTTTCCCTGGAAACGGGAGAATTCGAAGCTGTACTGGACAAGGTGATGTCCATCTATTCGAAGACGGGCTTGATCCCCAACGAATCCCTGGAGCCAATGAGGCAGCAGTTCGAAGCGACCTTCCGCATCATCCCGCAGGTTTTTCCCGCTCTTCTGTCGATCGCGGCTGCGATCGACTGCTTGTCCAGCTATATAGTCAGCCGGTTGATCCTGGTCAGGCTCGGTCGGGGTGTTTTGCCCCCTTTGCCCCCCTTTGGGGAATGGCGTTTTCCGCGGAACATCTTTTGGGCGCTTTTGGCTTCCGCCCTCCTTCCCTTCCTTGGAGGAGCCGGTCCCTGGGCCTCCACCCTTTCGAGAGTGGGCATCAACTTGCGGCTTTTGGTTTCCCTCTTGTTCATGATCCAGGGAATGTCCGTTGCCTGGGCATTGCTCGGGAGAACAAGAGTTTCCGGGAAGGCGACAAGAGGCCTTATAATTTTCGTGGCGGTCCTCGTTCCCATTCTCTCCTATCTTTTAATTATTGTCGGGCTTGTTGATATTTGGTGGGACCTGCGTACCCGCCTCTGGAGGTGAACGAAGTGAAAGTCATCCTAAAGGACGATGTGAGCAAGATCGGGAAAAAAGGTGAATTGCTGGACGTTTCCGACGGTTATGCCAGGAACTATCTACTTCCCAGGGGGTTGGCCGAAGAGGCGACCGCGGGGCGACAGAAAGAGTGGGAAACGCGCAAGAAGGGGCTTGAACTGAAGGCGGACCGGGCCGAGAAAGCAGCCCAGGAGACAAAAAGAACCCTGCAGGGAAAGCAGGTTTTGCTTAAAGCCAGCGCCGGTGATTCGGGCAAGCTTTTTGGCAGCGTAACCACCGCGATGATTGCCCAGGCAATCAACTTTCAACATAAGGTCAAGGTGGACAAGAAAGACATCCGGGTAAACGAGACGATCCGGCAAGTTGGCCGATACGACCTTACGGTTCGCCTTTACGCGAACGTGGAGGCGGAAATGAGCGTCCTCGTGGAGGCGGAATAAGGTGTCGAAAAGCCCCTTCGAAAGGATTCCACCCCATAGTCTTGAGGCCGAGAGGGCAGTCCTGGGTGCCTGCCTCTTAGACAGGGATTCTCTACTTCTCGTGACGGAAACCCTTGCAGGGGAAGATTTTTACGACACGCGCCATCGGCTGGCGTTCGAGGTCGTACTGGATATGGCGAGAAAAGACAAGCCCGTGGACCCGCTGACGATCTGGGAGGAAATCTCGCGACGCGAGATGGCCGACAGGCTGGGTGGACAGGGTTTCATCGCAGGTCTCGTCGATACGGTGCCGACAATTGCCAATGTCGAATACCACGCGCACATCGTCAGGGACAAGTCTGTCCACAGGCGCCTGGTTCAAGTGGGGAGCGACATCGTCAAGCTTGGCTATGCGGAAGACCGTGAGATGGAAGATATCCTGGACGAGGCGGAGCGATCTGTTTTCGAGATCGCACGCAGGGGCGGGGAGAAATCATTCCGCCATATAGGAGACATCCTTGGTGTCACCTTCCAGCAGATCGAGACCCATTTCCAGCAGCAGGAATCGGTTACCGGCGTTTCCTCTGGCTTCCTTGACTTTGACAGGATCACGGCGGGTTTCCAGCCCGGGAGCCTTAATATCATCGCGGCTCGACCCTCGATGGGGAAGACGGCCCTGGCGCTGAATATTGCGCAGTTTGCCGCGCTCGAAAAGAAACGTCCTGTCCTTGTCTTCAGCCTCGAAATGGGTGGAGAGCAGCTTGCGCAGAGAATGTTGGCGTCGGAGGCCCGGGTGAATGTACACGACCTGAGGACCGGCACTTTTCATGAAAGCGCGTGGGAAGCCCTGGCCGATGCTGCAGGGCGACTCTCGCAAGCGCCGATCTACATTGACGACAGTTCGGTCCTTTCAACCCTGGAGTTGCGTGCAAGGTGCCGGCGATTCAAGGCGCGAAAGAGCGACGTCGGGATGATCGTTGTCGATTACCTCCAGCTCATGCATCTTTCACGGCCAACGGACAGCAAGCAGCAGGAAGTCGCAGAGATTTCCCGTTCCCTCAAGGGCATAGCCCGGGAACTGGATGTGCCGATCATCGCCCTTTCACAGCTTTCCCGGGCCGTCGAGCAAAGACAGGACAAGCGTCCCCAACTCTCCGACCTCAGGGATAGCGGCGCCATCGAACAGGACGCGGATCTCGTGGTCCTGCTTTTCCGGCCGGGTTATTACTCAACGAACCCTGAAGAAGAGGACAACGTTGCCGAAGCCATTATCGCCAAGCACAGGAACGGCCCAACGGGAACGGTTCCCCTTGTTTTCATCCGGGAATACACCCGTTTCGTGAATGCGGAAAGATATCGCCCAGCCTAGGGCGGGATCAATGGGGGGCAAAGCCCAACGTCATGGGAAAAAAGAGGCCTCAAGCTCCAGATGCGCTGTCCGGAATTTCCCGCGAGCCTGTCAACAGCTTGCGGGAAGAAATCCTTCCCCTTCTTCCTGAGTGGTTCTTTTATCCGCTAATCTGTATTTCCCTCGTGGTGCCGAACCTTGTCTTTGCACCGGGGGTGACCTTCTTTCAATCTCTACACATCCTCAAATGGACCACGGCGCTGGTGCCAATCGGAATCCTTTCTGCGGTAACCGGAGTGATGATCGCCACGGGGCCGCGGAAGCGCAAGGGTTTCCTTGTCGACCCGCTCGGCTGGATGTGGCTCTTTCTTCTTTTGTACATCACGGCGCAGCCGGCATGGTTACGCCTATCCTCAATTCCCACCTTCGTAAGGGAATGGATGTTCTTTGCGAGCCTTTTTATCACGATGCTTCTCTGCGTCAATTTTTTCCGTCGCAGGGATATGTTCATGCTCGTCCTTTTCGGGGCGGGGTTGAACGCCGCGCTGAACGTCCTTTTCGCCGAACTCCAGGTCAGGGTGGCCAAACTGCCCGCATTCGTGCTTCCCGTCCCGGGAAATTACGTTGGAAATACCGGGCAGCAGAATATGCTCGGGATATGGGTGGCCATGGCACTTCTGTCAGGGCTCGTGCTGCACCTGATGCTCATGGAGGAAAGGAAGGAATCGCGGCCAGGAGCTGCCACTGGTGCGCTAATCGGCCTTAACATGGCTCTTCTGGGCGTAAACGCCTGGGGACTTTTCTCGACGACAAGCCGTCAAAGCCTGCTTGCCTTCGCTGCGGGAACATTCATCCTGTTCCTGATGGGAGCGAGGTTGAGGGGGAAAAATTTCCTCAAGGCTCTTGCCCCGGTTCTATTGATCGCTCTTCTGGGTATGGGGGCGGCATACCAGTTCAACGCGGTTCGGACTCAGGCCTTTGTCGAAAAGGCGGAAAGTCTTGCTAAGGGGGCCGTAGGAGAAAAGAGCGAGCTATCCGAAGCGGATTCCGGCCGACTGAGCATCTATGCGACCGCCTGGACGATGTTGAAAAAGCATCCTTTCCTGGGTGTGGGGATCGGCCATTTCAAGTGGAACTATCTCGATGCCCAAAGAGACCTGTTCCGTCGCAACCCGGATTCCAAGTTGAAATGGCAGTACACCATGTGGGCCCACAGTGAACTTTTCCATTGGTTTTGCGAAATGGGGTTGATCGGGGGATTCTTTCTGCTCGGGATCCTCGGATGGTGTACATGGTGTATCGTGAAAGCGCTGATCTCTAAAAAGAGTGTTTCTCTTGAAGGTTTATGGTCTGTCGCACTTCTCACCTTGATTTGGACCGTGGCGCTCTGGGGCGAAAGGCCGTTTCACCGGATCGAGGATGCTCTCTGGCTCAGTTTAGCCTTTGCCTTCCTGGGGAGGGAGTTTTTGCCGGAAAAGTTCTCATGGACCGAGATCAATCGGCCCTTGATCTGGAAAGGATTCGGCCTGGTGATCGCGGGCACCGCTATGACGGGACTCGTGTTTCTCGGGAACGGTCTCAGGGCCGACCACGCACTTGCCCGGGCGATGAGAAGCCGCGATGCCCAGTTCCAGGAATCGATGCTGGAAAAGGCAGCACACAGCCTGATGGTTCGTGACCTATCCGACCGGGCCTATGCCGAGCATTACCTAGCACTTGCAACGGCACGGAAGGACGGCAGAGCGCTTGCGGAAGGACTTGCCAGGCTGGAAGCCTATTTCTCGCGACAGCCGCAAACCAGGGAACTGAACGTCCTGATCAGCTGGTATGGGCGCCTGGGAAACCGGGAAAAACTGGAAACATTCACTTCCTACCTAAAGCCCGGCACTTACTCAATCAAGCCGGCAGCTGTCCCTTCTTCGGGAAAATGAGCTGGACTCCATATGCGAAACGAAAAGAAGAGGGGCGCTTGAGCGCCCCTCTTCTTTTCGTTTAAGGTTAAAAAATAAGGAGTAGCTCCCGGTAACGGGGATAGGGCCAGAAATCCTTATCGATATGGGTTTCGGCAGAATCACAAAGGCCCCGGATCTCCTCCATCAGCGCTAGGCCTTCGGAAGTGACGATCTCTGCCCCTTCTTCCAGGCTTGCGGAAGAAAGCCTGGAACGCAGGACCTGAGCACGATCGCATGCTGCGACTAGTTTTTCCCTGGTCATCGCAAGACGGGAGAGCCCTTCCCTCAAGAGAGGCATTTCCTTTGCCAGCGTCTCGGGAAGCACCCTGTAGGCCCTTCCATCCAGCTCAAGCTGGCGGGTTATGGCCGGGAGTATTCCTTCCCGCACCATGGACTCGAGGACTCCTATTTCGATCTCGCGGGATTTTACATACCGCTCGATCTGTATCTCGTAGAAGGCGGAAACCTCCCTGTCAGACATGATTTTTAGGTCCGCGAGGAGTCTGCGGTTTTCAGGGACAAGGTAATAGGCCAGGGCCTCCGGGGTGGTGTAGGCGAGTGGAAGACCCCGGAGCGAAGCTTCCCGTGCCCACTCTTCAGAGTAGCAGTTTCCATCGAACCGGACGTTGCGGCTTTCGATCGCGGCATGGCGAATTGCCTCAAGGGCCGCCTCAGCAACTTCGATGCCGTCTCCGAGCCGGTTCTCGATCATGGCTGTCATCTGATCCAGCCCCCAGGCCCAGGCCGCCATGAGCATCGTGGTGGGACCGGCAATTGCCTGGGGGGCCCCTGTCGCCCGGAATTCGAACTTGTTGCCGGTGAATGCAATCGGTGCTGTCCGGTTCCGGTCCGTGTTGTCCGCCTTTATGTCGGGAAGGCGTGTAAGCCCAAGGTCCAGGGATCCCTTTGAAGGGATGGATTCCGGCAAACCTTCTTCGATTCGGTCAAGGATCTGGTTCAGGACCTCTCCGAGGTAGACGCTCATGATGGCCGGAGGAGCTTCGTTCCCGCCAAGGCGGTACATGTTGCCCGGGGATGCGATTGAAGCCCGCAACAGGCTTCCGTAACGGGAAAGCCCAAGGAGGAAGCCGCCGAGGAAGGTCAAAAACTGGATGCTCTTTTTCTGTGTTCCCGAAGGGGAAAGAAGGTTTCGCCCTTCGCTGTCCATTAGAGAGAAATTCGTGTGTTTTCCGCTCCCGTTCAAGCCGGCAAACGGTTTTTCGTGCAGCATCAACCGCAAGTCGTGACGACGTGCAAAGCGCTTCATCACCGCCATCATCAACTGGTTTTGGTCGTTGGACAGGTTGGCTTCGGAAAACTCCGGCGCAAACTCGAACTGGCAGGGTCCGACCTCGTTATGGCGTGTTTTGATTGCGATTCCGAGCCTGTAGAGTTCCCTCTCTACATCTTCCATGTAGGCGAGAACCTTCGGGTGTATGGTTCCGAAGTAATGGTCCTCCATTTGCTGCCCTTTCGCAGGCTGCGCCCCGCAAAGGGTGTGCCCGCAAAAGATGATGTCAGGCCGAAGGCGGGCTTTTGATTCGTTTACCAGGAAAAATTCCTGCTCGGCGCCAATCGTTGCCTTTACCCACCTGACCCCGCGGTTTCCGAAAAGCCTCAGGAGTCGCAGTGCCCGGGTCTCGATGGCGTTGAGGGACTTGAGAAGCGGGGTTTTCAAGTCAAGAGGGGTTCCGTCGTACGAAATGAAAATCGACGGGATGCACAGGGTTCCTCCCTTTTCGGTCTGTACGATGAACGCGGGGCTCGAGGGGTCCCATGCAGTGTAACCGCGGGCTTCAAAGGTGGATCGCATTCCCCCTGAAGGTAGAGAAGAGGCGTCCGGTTCGCTCTGGATTAACTCACTGCCCGTAAAAGACTCGAGCGGGGTTCCTTCCATGTCGAGCGTCAGGAAGGCCATGTGTTTTTCAGCGGTTTTTTCTGTCCTCGGGTGGAACCAGTGGGTATAGTGGGTCGCACCTTTGGATAGCGCCCATTCTTTCATGGCAGAAGCCACGATATCCGCGACGCCGGGTTCCAGTTTTTCCCCTGTTTCCGCCGAGGCCGCAAGCTGGGTGAAGACTTCCTTTGGCAAACGCTCACGCATGGCCTTGCGATTGAAAACAAGTTCCCCGAATTGGCTTGATGGTCGAGCTTCGTTCATGGTTATTCCTCCCGGCGATCCAAGATACGACATAAATACCAGCATAAGCAAAAATATGCAATATAAAAACGATTAAATACGAAAAATAGCCTTCTAACGGATACATAAAAGGAATAACAGGCATGTCTATGATATTAAATAACATTAAAGCAAAGGGCCGCCCTTCCGGGC
>DJHE01000011.1 GCA_002432945.1 Synergistaceae bacterium UBA5827 | reverse complement strand
CCTCCGTTTTTTTCCCTCATCAGGACTGCTTCTGGTGGGCGGCCCGATTCCAGGCAGAGAGTACCTTCTCTCCCTCGATGGCATCTAGGAAGCCCCAGCAGGCAAGACCGATTTCCCGCAAGGTAAGGTTTCGCCTGGTTCGCAAATCCTCCCAGGTGGCAGTAGGTATGGCGATCCAGCTCCGGATCGAAAGCTCGGAAAGGCCGGATCTTGGATCGGAGGATTCGAGCCATACTTGCAGCAGGGTTCCCTCGGGGCCGCGGATGACAGCAGGGTTGGATTCCTCGAGGTCAAGCCGGCGGAGGGAGTGCCCCGTGAAGCCCAGGGCTTCCAGTTCGGTGAAGACAATTGCATCGAAAGTCCCGCCCAGGGAGAACCATTGCCTTGGGAGATTCCCGCGGTCCTCAAAAGCCGATGGGCAGAGCCTAAGCCATGTCCGGATTCGCTGCAGCATATCGCGGCCCCCCCAAAGGAGGGCGAAGCGGATGCCCCAGAAAGCCGTACGGAGGGTGCCGGAAGCCGAAAGGGCCTCCGAAAGGCGCCGCTCTGTCACGCCGAACTCTTCCCGCCAGGAAGGGATGGCCTTCAGGGCATCTTCAAGGACAACAATAGAAGACACAGGGTCTCCCGGGGGCTCCATTCGGCTGGCCAGGGCCGATCGGAGCATGGAAACCGCTTCTCCTGGCAGGCAGATTTCTTCAAGGCCCATGATCGGGATGACGGCAGGAGTTCCGTCGTAGAGGGTGATTTCCTCCCATTCGGCCTGCCCGATCTTTCCCCATTGCCATTTTTCGAAGGACCCGAAAAGGGTTCGGCCCACGAGAACTCGCTTGAAGGGGAGGAGAAGGACGACGTCGTCGGGCTGTATGGAAGGAAGGCCCGGGGGCACGTGAATTCCGGGAAGAGAGACAATTTCTCCACTTGAGAGAAGTTCGTACAGCATGGCCCTCACCTCCGGACTATCAATTTACCACGTTGTAGATATAACATCAATACCAATAAAAGCGCTGCAGATCGTGTAGGATGGAGGAAGGATTTTATTCGAAAGGAGGGGCAGGGATGCCGATTATTGAGGTTCACATGCTTGAGGGCAGGACAATCGAACAGAAACGGGAGCTTGTAGGACAGGTGACTGAAGCCGTGTGCAGGACTCTGGGTGCGCGACCGGAACAGGTCCGGATCATCCTGTCGGAAATGCCGAAGGAGGATTACTCCATAGCGGGGGTTCTCTCCTGCGACAAGGATTAGGGGAGAGGAATATTTTTGCCCCAGCGGCGATGCAGCCACAGCCACTGGCCAGGCTGCTTCCGGATCGCCTCTTCGATGGCCTGGTTGCAGCGTCGGGTTAGTTCGAGGATCTTTTCCCCCCGGTTTCCGGCCTCCGGGAAGGGAATCGGGGGATAAATCTCCACCCTGTGGATGAAGGGGGCCTCCCTGTAGGAAAAAACAGGCACGATCGGGCAATTGGCAAGGATTGAGAGGGAAGCCGCGCCGGCAAAAGTGGTGGCCGGTCGGCCCATGAAAGGGACTTCGAGCCCGCCGTGCCGGTCCCCCAGCTGGTCGGAAAGGATACCGAGAAAGCCTCCCTTGCGGAGGAGGTCGATCGCTGCCTTCATGTTGGCGTTCTTTGGCAGGGTCTTTAGGCCGACATGGGCTCTAAATTCGTCGATTGTCGCACGGTAGTCGGGGTCGTCGGGATCGCGAACGATGGCGGTGAGGGGGTAGCCTCGCTGGCAGAGCCAAGCCGCCAGTAGTTCCCAGTTTCCGAGGTGACCGGTCAGGATGATTGCACCTTTCCCGGCCTCCGCGGCCTTCACCAGCCGTTCTTCGCCGTCCGTTCCATGAATCCAGTCCAGGCATTGTTCGGGGTTCCTCTGGAGGGCAAGATACTCGGCCGTCATCCAGGCCAGGTGGAAGTAAACCTCCCGAAGCACGCTTTTCCGAAAACCCCAGTCGGATTCCGGGTATGCCAGGGCCAGGTTGGCCAAGGCTTCCCTGCTCCTCGGCCGGGCCCAGCGGAGGGCAAAATCGAGGGATCCTGCAAGGCTGTTGGCCCTCCAGCCGGGTGCCGAGAACCGGGCGACCGATTTCATGACGTTTTTTTTCCAGCCCATCCCTGAATCTCCTTTACTCATCGCAAAAAGCGGCCCGGCTGGAAACCGGGCCGCTTTCACTTTAACCGATCAGGCTTCCAGTTGGAAGGGCCAGCCTGCGACACCCGTTTCCAGGAGGGCCACATTCTCGAAGCCGTGGGATCTGAGGATGCTAAGCGCATCCCAGCCGCGAACCGAAATCTTGCAGAAGGCCACGATCTCCTTGTCCTTCGGTAGGGTTGTTGCCTTTTCCCAGAGGGCCCCAAGAGGGATATAAGCGATGTTTTCAAAGGGCAGTTTCCCATCCCTTTGGGTTTCCTCCGGGGACCGGACATCGAGGAGAACGAAGTCTTCACCTCGCCCGGCTTTCTCCTTCAATTCCATCGGGCTGTAGGTTCTCATCAACCCCTCGGCGCTATTCCTCAGGGAGTTTGCCGCATGGGTAAGGGGGTCAAGTGCGGTCGAGAAGGGGGGGGCATACGCCAGGTCGGCGTCGGCAAGGTCGTCGATCGTCATGCCGCCTGTAATCGCAGCCACCAGCGTATCCAGGCGCTTTGACACGTCGCCTGCCCCGAATGCCTGCCCCCCGAGCAGCCTGCCTGTTGCACGGTCGGCAACAATGCGCAGGGTTACAAGTGCCGACCCGGGCATGAAGTGGGGCTTGTCCGAATTCATGATTGAAACGGTAACGGGGTCAAAGCCATCAGCTCTAGCCGCTTCTTCGCTAAGCCCGGTCCGGCCTGCAGTGAATTCGAAAAGCCTCAGGATGGCGGTTCCAAGAACTCCCTTGAAATCAGCTTTCCTTCCGGCTATGGCGTCGGCGATCACGCGTCCCTGGCGGTTGGCAGTGGATCCCATCGGTTGCCTTACGGCCTTTCCGGTCAGGAGGTGGAAGGTTTCCACGCAGTCCCCTCCCGCGTAAATATGGGGGTCGCTGGTTTGCATCGCACGATTGACGGCAATTCCCCCGGTTGGGCCGATGGCGAGGCCTGCTTCCCTGGCAAGGACGATATTCGGTCTTACCCCGATTGCCATGAGCACCATATCGCAAGGCAGTTCACGGGCATCCGTCCGGACTCCCGAGACGTCGCACCCTTCACCGAGAATCTCTGTAACCCTTTCCCCGCCGTAGAAATGCACACCTTTCTTTTCCAATACCTTGCGAATCCTGCTGGAAAACTCTTCATCAAAGAGGGCTGGCAAGGGCCTACCCATGGCCTCCACGACGGAAACCTCCACTCCTCTAGCCTGGAGAGCCTCGACGACTTCCAGCCCGACAAGGCCGCCTCCGATGATGACAGCCCTGTTGATTTTTCCTGCATCCAGCGTGGATCTCATTGCCAAGGCGTCATCCATCGTCCAGAGCGTATAGACGTGGTTCAGGTCAACGCCCGGCAGCGGGGGGCGTATGGGGCTTCCTCCCGTGGCCAGGACAAGTTCGTCATAATGGAACTCCTTCTCCTGCCCGGTGGAAAGGTCGAGGGCGACCACCTTCTGCTCCTGCCGGTCGATCCGGGTGGCCATGTGGCGCGTATGAACGTCGACATGCTTAACCTTGCGGAAAAATGCTGCGTCGCGGATGACCCCTATGGGCGTGCTCATGAGGTCCCGGTATTCCTTGACGATCCCCTGCACGTAAAACGGTAGCCCGCATCCAGCGTAGCTCAGGAATTCACCCTTCTCCAATACCGTGATCTCTTCCCCTGGAGCAAGCCTTCTGAGCCTGGCGGCAACTTTTCCGCCGCATGCTACACCACCTATAATCAGGACTTTCTTTCCCATATTCAATTTACTCCCCCCAGATGGTAATAATTTCATATTATATATACCCATAAGGGTATAAAGCAAGGGGGTGGGCAGATTCAGTGCATGATTTGATCAAGGATTTTCGGAAGGTCTTGCGGTCCCCGTACAGAGAATCCTCTACCGACATGGGCGAACATGAGCGTGTCCGAGTCTCCGTCACCCACAGCAAAAGTCCGTTCGATGGCGATGCTGGAAAAACGGACCAGGCGCCTGGCCCAGGAGCCTTTTCCCCGCCGGGTGTCGCCCTCGTGGACTCGAAGGACGGCTTCAAGGCGGCCGCCATTCGAGTGTATTCCATTGATGACAGGGCGGAGCCTCCTCGAAAAAGGCAAGCCCAGCCTTTCAACAAGGTTCGTGGCAACCCTGTCGAAGCCTGTGGATACGATCGTGACCAGGAAACCTCTTTCGAGAAGCGAATGAACGAAAGCCAGGGATTCCGCCGGGAAGGGGATCTCGTCCAGCATTCCCAGTACCGTGCCAAGGTTTGCACCCGCCTTTTCCCAGCTTTCCACGTCGAGTCGGCAAAAGGTCGTGTAATCGATCTCCCCGGCCTGGTACCGGGCAAAGATGGGCAATCCTTGCGAGTCCCAGGTGCCCAGTCGCTCGTAGACATAGCGCCACGGGCTCCTGACAGGGGTCAGGGTTCCGTCCAGGTCCAGCAGCACCAGTGAAGGGAATTGCGGTTTGATCATCCGTCTCACCGCCCATTTTTCCTCCCATTTTATCTTCAGGGAAAGTTTTTACGAAACAGGGCTTGACTTCATAACGGAACTTGGCTATGATACCCGTCGCGTCGCCTGACGGGCGGCGCGAAAAGCGTTCCACCAGCACCTTGACAAGCGTA
>DJHE01000026.1:17320-61821 GCA_002432945.1 Synergistaceae bacterium UBA5827 | reverse complement strand
ACATGTTTGATTACAGCAACTACACCGCCAGCGTCCGCTACAACTACACCCCGAACCTCTGGTTCGAACTCGGCTATGACAAGATTGACAGCGACCTCTTCGATGCGGTTGACTGGGCCGAAGACATGGTGTGGTTCCGCACCACGGTCAACTTCTAAGCTAATCGGTTAAAAAAGAGGGGTCGGCGAGAGCCGACCCCTCTTTTGCTCGTTGTCACTATCCGGAAATAGTCAATCAAGAACCCCAGGACCGCGAGGTAGAACCCCCGGTCATCCCGTTACCTGTATGTTTTCTCCCGGGACTCCAATTTACGGGTGAGTGTGTCCGAAAGCTGCATTTGCAACACCTCCGGGCCACCGTACAACTTTTTGCCGTGCAACTGGTGATGTACGAAAACATGTACGGTGATAGTCGCTTTTCCGTAAATTTTAGGTTAACCCGAAAAAGGGTCAATACGCAAAAAAGAGGGCCATTTCAAGGTTTTCATGCTTCCCTGAGATGGCCCTCTTTATCTTTCTGGCTCCCCGACGAGGACTTGAACCTCGAACCTAGTGGTTAACAGCCACCCGCTCTGCCGATTGAGCTATCGGGGAATCTTCGCTTTGCACTCGCGGGCGCTGTAACACCCACAGCGGTTGGAAATATAGCATAACCGCAACGGGCTGGCAAGAGGTTAAATGCGCCTCTTTCGCTAGCATTTCCCTTGCATGCACAAGGGGGGTTCGAGGTGGCACCTTTCAAGAAGTGCGGCATTTTCGAAAATTTCCCTGGAAGCCCCGTCTGCTGCCACTTTTCCCTCGTGCAGGACGATCGTCCTGGAGCAGGCTTCCATCACGAGATCCAGGTCATGGGTTGCGACAAGCCGAGTGTGCGTGAATTTTTTCAGCAGTTGGATGAGAAGGCGACGTCCCTTCGGGTCAAGGCCGGAACTCGGTTCATCCATGACCAATATGTCCGGCAGCATGGAAAGCACCGTAGCGATCGCAACTGCCCGTTTCTCTCCCCCGGATAGCCGGTAGGTCGGCCTCTCCGACAGGTGGGCTGCACCGACACCCTCCAGCGATTCCCTGACCCGGGAGGAGACCTCGGGGACGGATAGGCCCTGGTTTAAAGGGCCAAAAGCCACGTCATCGAAGACGGTGGGCATGAAAAGCTGGTCTTCAGGGTCCTGGAACACGAACCCCATACGCTTCCTGATCTCCCCTACGGTGTTTCTGGCCAGGATCGTCCCGCCAACATTCACCGTTCCACCGGAAGGGAGAACCAGCCCTGCCAATGCCAGAAGCATCGTCGATTTCCCCGCCCCGTTCGCTCCCACCAGCCCAACGGATTCCCCGTGCTCGAGCCTGAAAGATACTCCGTTAAGGGCTTCCGTCCCATCCGGGTAGGCAAAACAAAGGCCGGCAACGTCAAGAAAATGATGACTCACCTTCCCACCACCCATCCAAAAAGCCATTCAGGCAAGTTGACCAACCGGACAAGTACAAAATAGAGGATCCAGCCCAGGGCGAAACCCCCGTCCCGAGACCAGGAAAAACGTAGGGGATGAAGCACCCTGACTTCGCCGTCAAATCCCCTGACAAGCATGGCCCGGTGCACTCTTGTCGCTCTGTCCAGGGCCCTCAAAAGGAGGAGCCCGATCATAGAGCCAGCGGTTGAAAGGGCGATTCTCGGCTTGTTCCCCTGGGCCCTCAGGTCATGGGCCCGAACCATGCGCAATGCTTCTCCCCGCAGGAGGAACATGTAGCGGTGAAGGAACTGGAGTTGGGTTACCAGGACCCTGGGCACCCTCATCTTCTCCAGCCCCAGGCATAGCCGGTCGAAAGGTGTCGTCATGGCCAGGAGGATTGCTGATGTCACCGCGAGCATCGACCGCATGGTGATGGAGAAAAAGGAAACCCAACCCCCGCTTAGGGAATATCCCCCGATCTCCAGGAGAACCTGCCGGTCTAGAAGCGGGTTGAAAAGGCCAACAAGAAGAACAAACGGAAGGGCAAAAAACGCCTTTCGCAGGAGAGCTCGGGCCGAAACACCGTATAGGGTCCCAATTGTGACGGGGTAGAAGAAAAGCGGGGTGAGCCGGGAAATCTCGTACTTTCCAAAAGAAGTGACCGTGAGGACGAACGCAAACGTCACAACCCAGAACGCACGGGGATCCGGCCGGTTTGCCTGGTCGATCCCCGGGTCCGAAGTGGAGGAAAAAAGAGAAGGCTCAACTCTTCCCATTTAGACGGTTATCAATTGCGGCCTGAAGACAGTCGCCTGATCAACATTCCTGCCATCCCGGCCAGGATAAGCGTCAGGCTCCCTCCGACAAGGCCGGATAGGGACGTCCCCGGATCAACCGCTGGCCAGTGTGCGTGTTCCCCCGCCGCCGCTTCGTATTCATTGGCAGGAGCCTTCCTGAATCCATAATCCGGCAGAAAGGCACTTTTTTCCTGCAGGGCCGAAAGAGTCGCGTGGATGCCTCCTTCTGGAGCCTCCAGCTCTTCGGAACCGGATGTCCTTGCCATGGACCATTCAAGGCCATCCGGATAACTCGAAGCGAACCATGAAAACACACCGCCGGTCACCACGGCAGCCAATGCCAGCCCTGTCAACACTTTTTTCATGGGAATACCCCTCAAACCGGTTTTGCGGGAGGAGGCTTCCAGCACTTCGGGGCGGGCTTGCCACACAAAGGTCACAACCGCCGTGGTGATGAGCCCTTCAATGAATCCTATCGCCAGGTGGATCGGTTGCATGAGGAGCACGAAAGTCTTGAACGGCAACTCGGAGATACCCGAAGCCATGGTTTCCAGCACGACCGAAAAGGCTCCAAGCTGAAGGCCGACCACTGCCGAAAGGGTGGCCGCAAGAAGGATCTTTTTCCTGGTCGGGTTTTGCCCGGCAATTTTCAGGTAAATAAAGGGGTACGCAATGAAACAGGGGAAAAAGCCCATGTTGAATATGTTGCACCCTAGAGCCAACAGCCCGCCGTCGGCAAAGAACAGGGCCTGCACGGTGAGAACCGAAACAAGGACTAGAAAGGCGGCATAGGGGCCCAGGAGGATCGCCAGGATCATCCCTCCCCCGATATGCCCGCTGGAGCCCGTAACCGGTATGCTGAAGTTGATCATCTGCGCGGCGAAGATGAAAGCTCCAAGGACGCCCATCAGCGGAACCCGTGATTCATCCGGCGAATCCTTCAGTTTTTTCGCTGAATAGGCTGTCAGCCCCGCCGCGACAGCCCACATGGTCCCTCCGACCGCCGGGGAAAGCAATGCATCTGCCATGTGCATCGGTAGGCCACCCTTCGTGTTACGTATTGTCATTTTAATAACACTAGCGAACGCCCTTGTCAACGGGAAAGGGGCGGGAATTCTCTCCCCGCCCCTTCAGTTTCCGCTCCTTGCTCGCAGCAGCTCAGGCCTTTTCCTGCGCCTTCGCCCAGCTGTCCTTCAGCGAGACGATACGGTTAAAGACAGGCATTCCCGGTCGCGTGTCCGGGTCGACACAGAAATACCCGTGCCTGAGGAACTGGAAACGGTTCCCCGCTTTCGCGGTTGCCAACCCAGGCTCGACCCTGCACCCGCTCAGCACTTCGACAGAGTTCGGGTTCAGGTAGGCCCGGTAATCCTTCCCCTCTTCCATCTCGTCCATGTTCTTCAAGGTGAACAGGTGATCGTAGAGCCGGACCTCCGCCTGGACAGCGTGCGCTGCCGAAACCCAGTGGAGGGTTCCTTTCACCTTCCTGCCATCGGGGGCATCTCCACCCCGCGTCGCTGGATCATACTCGCACCGGAGTTCGACGATCTCGCCGCTTTCGTTTCGGACAACTGATTTGCAAGTGATGAAATAGGCATGCTTGAGCCGGACTTCCTTTCCGGGTGAAAGGCGGAAGTATCCTTTCGGGGGTTCTTCCATGAAATCGTCCTGCTCTATGAAGATTTCCCTGGAGAAAGGGATCTTCCTGAGTGTCTGCGTTTCCACCTCGGGGTTGTCCAGGGCCTCGATTTCTTCAACCTGGTTTTCAGGGTAGTTTTCGATTACGACCTTGAGCGGCCTCAGTACCGCCATGACCCTGCCTGCAGTCTTGTTCAACTCTTCCCTGATGCAGAATTGAAGGAATTCGATGTCGACCATGCTGTTGGTCTTCGCAACTCCGATCTCCTCGCAAAACCGGCGGATAGCGGACGGCGTATAGCCGCGGCGACGTAGCCCGGAAATCGTGGGCATCCGCGGGTCATCCCAAGCGGAAACGCACTTCGTGGTGACAAGTTCGAGAAGTTTCCGCTTGCTCATGACCGTGTAGGTCAGGTTTAAGCGGGCAAACTCGTACTGGCGGGGCTTATGGGGCACTGACACGTTATCGATGAACCAGTCGTAAAGGGGCCGGTGGTCCTGGAATTCCAGCGTGCAGATGGAGTGGGTGACCCCTTCGATGGCGTCCTCGTAACCGTGCGCAAAATCGTACATCGGGTAGATGCACCANNGGTGTTATGGTGGGGTTGCTTGAGGATTCGGTACATGACCGGGTCCCGCATGTTGACGTTGGGATGCGCCATGTCGATTTTTGCCCTGAGGACACACTCCCCTTCGGCAAACTCACCGTTCTTCATCCTTTCGAAAAGATCGAGATTCTCGGCAACAGGCCGTCCCCGCCAGGGGGATTCGACGCCTGGCTCGGTCAGGGTACCGCGAGTCCTGCGAATCTCTTCGGGAGACTGGTGGTCGACATAAGCCTTTCCCGCTTCGACCAGTTCGAGGGCCCACAGGAAAAACTGGTCAAAATAGTCGGAGGCGTAACGAAGGTTGGCCCACTTGAAACCGAGCCACTTCACGTCTGCCTTGATGGATTCCACGTACTCGATTTCCTCTTTTGTCGGGTTCGTGTCGTCGAAACGGAGGTTGCAATCCCCGCCGAATTTTTCTGCCAGGCCAAAATTCAGGCAGATCGACTTGGCATGGCCGATATGGAGGTAACCGTTCGGTTCGGGGGGAAAACGGGTGATGACCTTGCCGACCTTACCGGATTCAAGGTCTTCCCTTATGATTTGCTCGACGAAGTTCCCGCTTCTTGCCGTCGTTTCTTCCATGTTGTTCATCCACCCTCGCTATCGGAATGGAGACTCCATCAAAACCCGGCCCGTCCCCAGAGCCTCATAGAAGGTTTTATCATAACTCTCCCTGCAACCCAATTCCCGTATGGACGCAAAGCCGGTTTCGCCCGGCCGACTTGGCCTCGTAAAGACAGGCATCCGCCAATTCGAGGAGGCTTCTCACCGTAAGGTCCGAAGAAGAGGCAAAATCCTCCGAATCGACCAGGCCGGCACTGAATCCAAGTGAAATTTCCCTTTCGGGGTCGGCCCATATCGAGAGATGCACTTCCTCCAGCAGTCCCTGCAGGAGAATTTCGGCTTCTCTTTTGCAATAATCCGAAAAAATCAGGAGAAACTCGTCTCCCCCGTAGCGGGCAGAGACCTGCCCGGGTATGGCATTCCTGCGAACCACGAGTGCGAATCTTTCCAAAACCTCGTCTCCCGCCTGGTGTCCGAGCGTATCGTTGATTTGCTTGAAGTGGTCAAGGTCGATCAAGGCAAGAGAGAAGACCATCCCGTCGCTTCTCCTTCGCTCAACCATCTCATCCAGAATCCGGTAGGCTGCCCGCATGTTGGCCAGACCGGTCAGAGGATCCACGAAGGCGGCTTCGCGCAGTTGTTCCTCCACCCGCCTGCGCGAACTGACGTCCCGAAAAACCAGGAGTTTTCCCATGAGGTTTCGCCTTCCCCCGGTGCGCCTGTCCCTCAGGGTTGAAACCTGGACATCGAAAGTCGCTTTCCCCCCATTGGGCAAGGCCTGCTCAACCTCGGTCAGGCGATCCGCCTCCCCTTCAAAAAACTGGAATACCCCGTTCCAGTCCTTGAAGGTTTCTTCAGCCCTCGATCCAAACACGTCTTCCCGCTTTCGGCCCAACAGGGAGGCCATGGCCGGGTTCAGGTCAACCACGACTCCCCTTGGATCCAGGACAAGCACGCCATCGGGCATCGTTTCCACGAGAAGGCTTCGGGCAATAGGTACCAGGTCGAGAATCCCGAAACGGTAGACCCCTATCGCCAGCATCAAGCCGGAAAAAAGGAAAGCAACAGGCGTCCCGTCAAGTCCTGGAACCCCACCCTTTTGAAACACGTAGGCCGCGTTCGCCGCAAGGGGTGCGATAGAACCTGCGACCAGCACGCAGACCTGCGGCAGGAAATGAGGAGAAACCCTCAGGGCTCTCCGCACCAATAAAACCGTCCCGACAAGCAGCAAGGCGTAGGAGTAGGTTACATGGACGAAAAACCAGGGACCGTGGGCATAACGCGCCAGGGTCGTTCCTGCCAAAAGGGAAATTCCCGACCAAAGCCCGTGAAAACGGACATGGGTAAAAGCGAGAAAAACAGTGATGGCAGGCAGCGCAAAAAGCAGCGGGATCCAGTTGCGCGGCGGAAAACTGCTCGTGGAGGCATACCGGACGGCAAAAAGGAAAAAGAAAACCGGGCAACTGACAACAGCGGGATAGGCGACCTGCGACCAGAAAAGCTTGAGAGGAATCGTCGCCGCGGCGTTTTCAAAGGCCGCGGCAAAAGACCAATGGGCGACAGACCACAACAGGAGGAGGAGATATATCCCCCCCCCTCCCATCCGCCTTCTGCGAATGCCCCCGAAAAGCCCAGAAGCCAGGATGCCCGACGCCAGCAGGATAAAACAATAGGGATGGCAGTTGTAGGACGAAAAGAGATTGTTCATGAAACTATTCTAATCGATCCTGCCCACAACACGAAAGAACACCTTTCCGGCAATATGGGCCCATGCCGGGACATGAAAAACGGTAGTTCCGTACCCGTGGAACAACCGTCCGCCCTATACCTCCTGGATACGCTCCGAAAGCCCGATAAACGCTTGCTTCAGGGTATGCGAAGATCCTTTTTAATCTCCCCGAACTTGTTGCATGTCGCCTTCACGCTCACCAGGTCCCCCTGCTTCACTTCGGGAAGCCCCATTGACACCTGCCCGGCGTCTTTCCCGGCCTGGGCATAAAACTCCACCCTGGCGAAGGCTTTCCCATTGATCAATACCTGCACTTCCTTGATGTAGTGAGACTGGCCGTCCTGCACCAAGTGCTTGAATCCGACGACAAGCAAGCGCCCCGCAGGTTCAAAGCGGAGATCGATCGAGGACGGTGGATGTGCTGCACCTTCATTAGCCATGACCAGGAAGGAGAGAAGAAGAACGACCGCCAGGAACATCCTTTTTCTTTGAGGCATCTGGATCCCTCCCGTTTCTCAGGATAAGCTGGAACGTGAAATAATTTACCAAGCTTATTTTATCACGTCACCCTTTTAAATTCGTTTGATTTCTTTACCATGGAACCTTGCCGCGAGGCTCTGCAAGGCAGGCCCCTCGAGCCTGTTAAGAAGGTAGCGCTCCTGGGGCCTGGCACCGATGGACAGGTAATACTCCCGGGCCGGGGTGTTCCAGGTGAAAACCCCCCATTCGAACCGTCCCCCGCTGCGCTCCAGGGTAAGGCCTGCCAGATAGGCCAGCATTGCCGTGCCGAAGCCTTTCCCCCTCATCTCGGGGCGAACATACAGGTCTTCGAGATAAATCCCCGGCTTACCCTGGAACGTGGAGAAATTTGGGAAAAATAAGGCAAACCCCACAGGGGAACCATGAAAACAACCAAAGACCACTTCGGCCGAAGGCCTCTGCCCGAAGATGTTTTCGCGAAGGAGTTCTTCAGTGGCTTCAACCTCGTTGGCAACTCCTTCGCATTCAGCCAACTCGACGATAAACCGCAGGATCAGGGGAATTTCGTCCAGGCCTGCAGGCCGGATCGTGAAATCTGGTATGCCCGTTTTTGCCTCTTCCTTCGACATGCAAACTCCTCCCTTCCGAAACACAAAGGCCATCGCAAAATGCAACTTCGCTTATACTGGAGCAAAGTTGACTCAATCGGGGGCAAAGCTTTTGCAAGGGACAGAGAGGAGCAAGATCCGGCAGGGCATGAAAGTGCGGGTTGTACAGAAACAGGACCAGGCGACAGGACGCCTGACGGAAGGTATCGTCCGGGACTTTCTCACTAAAAGCCCGTCACACCCCCACGGGATCAAGGTCCGGCTGGAGAGCGGCATCATCGGGAGGGTCAAGGAACTGCTGGATTGACCCCTTAAACCGGAAGAGATTCGTTCTCCCCTTCCCGCATGACAACCCTGGAATGGGTCTCCCTGCTTGCTTCAAGTCTTTCCAGGTAAGGCCGCTTGTCATCCCTCCGCATCTTTTTGACTCGCAATTCGATAGCCTGGGCCTCCGCCCGGGGGAATCGTTTCCCTGTGGAAAATTCCAGTACGACCGGCCGGTGGGTTGCCGTGTAACGGGCCCCTTTTCCCTCGTTATGCAGTTTCAACCGCCGATCCAGGTCGGCCGAGATCCCGCAGTAGAGGGAACCGTCGCAGCACCGGAGAAGATAGACACAATAAATCCCTTCGCTCATTTTCCCGGGTGCCGGGCTTTTTGCCATTCCAGCGTTTTCAGCATGTTATAGAACAACCGGTTCACGGGAGTCGGCACCCCGGCTTCCTCGCCAAGGCGGCAGACTTTTCCCGCAAACATCTCAACCTCGGTTTTCCTGCCTGCATCCAGGTCCTGCAGCATGGAGTTCTTCCCTTCAGGGTTGAAACGCATCAGCATTTGGACACTCCTGTCGATGTCGCTTTCAGACAGGTCGACACCGGAGAAAGGTGCCAGGGCAAGGACTTCCCGCATGGCGGAAAAAGCGACCTCAAGGCACGGGGGAAACTCTTGGAAATGCCCATATGGAGCCTTCAATATCGCCCCGGCCTGGTTCATTCCCACATTGACCATGAATTTCCACCACATCATCCGCATGATCTCACCGCTTGCCTCGTGAAGGACACCGGCCTCTGCCAGGAGTCGCTCGAACCTCTCCACGCGTGGGGATCTTTTCCCGTCCCTCTCCCCGAAAACAATCTGGCCGGGGCTCGAATAAACCACCTTGTCACCTTCTTTTGTCGAGTCCATTCGGGAGACAAAAGCAGGAAGGACTTTTTCTCCGCCCAGTCGTCCTGCGATGGTCTCCTCGCTATCGATCCCGTTCAGGAGGGATAGGACAATCGTTCGGGGCCCTGCAACTCCCTCGAGGAGGTCCAGTGCCGATTCCAGCTGGTATTCCTTGACAGCGACCAGCACAAAATCGGGTGCCTCGGAAATCTCGGAAGGCACCACGAATGAAAAAGCATAAGGCCTTCCGTTCACCGACAGGTCCTGTTTACGGTATTTTTCCCTCCGCTTCTCGTCGCAGAGGAACTGGACCGGGTGTCCCGCATCGACGAACTGGGAAGCAAAGGTGATTCCCACCGCTCCCATCCCAAGGAAAAGAACACTTTCCATTAAAACCACACCTCCCGTATTCTCGGAAAAAGAGCCGTATCTATTTTATTTAGTATAGACGAGGGGAGAAATTTAATTGTTCGGAGAGTAAAATACCGATTGATACCAAGCTGATCTCTCGAACAGGGAGGACAGGTCCAAATGCCGGATCCCGAACAGGATTACTCGAAAATATTCGAAACCCTCTTGCAGGGTTCCCAGGACGCTATCGCACTTTGCGATACGGACCAGGTCATCCTGAAAATCAATGCGGCCTTCACTGAACTCTTCGGGCATTCGCCGGAGGAGGCAATCGGGAAGCGCCTCGATCACCTCGTCGCCACCACCCCGGAGATGATGGCAAGTTCCGACTCCCAGGTCGACCGTATAAGGACATGGGAAAAGGTTTACACGGATGCCGTCCTCAGGACGCACAAGGACGGTTCCCTTGTCCCCGTATCCATTGAGGGCAACGTTTTCCGCCTTGCGGACGGCGACGTCCTCATCCTCTGGAACTACCGGGACCTATCCACCGAAGAAGAAAAACAATAAGTCCCTGGGCGGGAGCCCTCCACTAGGAAGGGCCTCCTCACTTGTTGACCAGTCGAATCAACATGAGTAAGACAACAGCCCCGAGCGTGGCCGTAAGGAGGCTCCCCCAGAAACCGCTCCCCACGGAAAATCCCAGGTTGCGGGCCAGGAACCCTCCGATCAAGGCGCCGACCACACCCACGGCAATATTGCCTACAAGCCCGAATCCGCCGCCCTTGACCAAATGCCCTGCAAGCCATCCGGCTATAAGGCCGACAAAGATAAAGCCCAGGAAACTCATTGACAATCCCCCCTTCCCGAACATTTTCTCATAACGCCGTCCGGTAATAAAAAGGGCTCCCTTGAAGGGAGCCCCTCCTAAAGGATCCAGGCTTACCTCCCTTTTCCCCCGACTCTCCGAAGCATATCGGCCGTCATGAGGGCGAGGTCGTACCTGGGAGAAAAACCCCACTCTTCCCTGGCTGCCGAACAGTCCAGCGAATCCGGCCAAGACTCCGCAATCCCTTGCCTAACCGGGTCCACATCATATGACAGGGAAAACCCGGGAATATGCTTCTTTATCTCGGCCGCGATCTGGCCGGGTTCAAAGCTCATGGCGGAAATATTGAAGGCGTTGCGGTGAACAAGCTTGGAGGGATCGGCCTCCATCAGGCGCACAACCGCTTCGAGAGCATCCGGCATATACATCATGTCCATAAAGGTCCCGGCAGCGATATAGCTTGTATAGGCCCCCTTCGACACGGCTTCGTAATAGATATGGACGGCATAATCCGTGGTCCCCCCTCCGGGAAGGGCTTCGTAGGAAATCAAGCCGGGGAAACGCACGCCTCTCGTATCGAGCCCGTACTTTAGGTGATAATAGTCGCAGAGGAGTTCCCCTGTGACCTTCGCGACCCCATATATGGTCGTCGGACGCTGAAGGGTATCCTGGGGGGTATCCCGGCGAGGAGTGCTGGGACCGAAGGCCGCAATGGAACTGGGGAAGAAAACTGCGGCGCTGTTCGCCCTGGCGCATTCAAGGGCGACGAAAGTCCCATTCCCGTTCACATCCCAGGCCAACTGGGGCTTTGCTTCCCCCGTTGCCGAAAGGATTCCAGCCAGGTGAACCAGCGCGTCCGCCCTGAAGGACGTCATCAGGTCTGAAAACGCCTTTCCGTCCCTTACATCGAGAAGCGAGAAAGGGCCTCCTTCGGACACGATCCCTGAACCTTCCCGACAATCGGTGGCAAGGACATTTTCGCTTCCGTATATCTTTCGAAGGTATGGCGTCAGTTCGACCCCGATCTGGCCATTTGCCCCGGTAATGAGAATGCGTTTCATGACCTGTTGCCATCTCCTCTCCATACCGTGAGAAATCATTCCGCGGAAAATTCTCTTGCCGCATCATCCCTCTTCACTCCAAGTTACCAATTGTGCCTAGTATGGAGTGGACCGAACAACCCTGTCAAAGTGGTATATTTTGGGTTGATTTCCTATATTTTGAGAGCCATGGGATATATTTTCTGGGGAAAAGAAAGCACACTCAAAAGGGGGACAAGAAGGATGGAAGCTCAAATGAATCTCGAAGAACTGGCAGCCCGCCTTTCGGGAGCATCCAGTGCCCCTTATTTCATTGCGAACGTGCTCCGGGAAGCGATTTACCGGGGAATCGTCGAAGAAGGGAAGCCCCTTCACCAGGCTACCCTCGCCCAGCGGCTGAATGTCAGTCCCATTCCGCTGAGGGAAGCCCTGCGCCTGCTGGAAACGGAGGGACTCGTCACTTTCAGGGGATCCAGGGGGGCCGTGGTCACGGCTCTTTCCCTGGAAGAGGCACGGGAACTATACGAGATGATCGTCGCCCTTGAAACCAACCTCATGAGAATTGCCTTTCCAAAGATCACGAGGCGGGTCCTTGAGGACGCGGCTTCGACGCTGGACGAGATGGAGGCGGAAAAGGATTGCATCCGTTGGCGGGATCTCAACCAAGTGTTCCATAACCTTTTCTACGAACCCGCCGACAGGCCGCTTACCCTGGACATGTTGGCGCGCCTCCGCCAAAAGACTGACCGCACCATCCGGCTCCATCTTGCGTCGATGAGAATCGATTCACAGAAGCAGCACCGGGAAATCCTCGCCGCAGTGGAGTCAAAGGACCTGGAAAAGGCCGTCGGGGCCCTCTCCAACCATCTGGTTTACACCTCCAACGACCTCCAGTCCTTCATGAGAACGGAGCAAGCTCCAAGACGCCGAAACGGTTAGGAAAAGCGGCCGGGATATGGATCTCAGAAGACCCGCATCAGGAAGGTCGCGGCAAAAGCCGTCGTTGCCGTGAGAAATGTTCCCCAACACAGGTCGACAACCGTTACAAGAATCGGCCATCCCTCGAGGGTGGCCAGGTTCGTAAGGTCATACGTCGCGTAGCAAACTAGGCCGAACACGGCCCCGCGAAGGGCGGCCTGCGCTGGAGTGCCGCCGCGACCCGTTATGAAAACCACCATCCCCGCGATATACAGGAGGTAGAAAACGACGGCCGCAGTCCAGTTTGGATTTTTTGTCATGATGAACCCGATTTGGGACCGGTAAAACTTCGGCGCCACCAGCCCGAGCCAAAATGCGTCGAGTACCACGAAAGGCACCAGGGTCAGGATGTAGGACTTTAGGAAAGACATCCGCTTTTTCTCCCCTTCCCCAACGGTTTGTCCTTCTTCAAACGGAGACGCTATTTTACTTTATTATAGCAGAGCATCACCCCACTCCCCTAGCACAAAAGGCCTCTCCGCAAGGAGAGGCCTTTGAGAAACGATCTATCGTCGGCAGATCCTGACGATCAGGCTTTCTTCCCGTAGACGTCCTTCGGGTTCCATTCCTTCCATACGTTTCCCACAAGCTCCTCGCCGGGATGCAGCACTTTCCCGCCCGGCGTCCACCCGGAAGGAGTCACTTCCTTGCCCTGCGTCTTGCGGACGTGCTGGAAGGCCTTTATCTGGCGAATCGTCTCGTCGACGTTTCGTCCGACCGGCGGGGTCAGCACTTCCATGCCCTGGATCACTCCGTCGGGATCAATGATGAAGCGCCCACGGACATCCACCCCTGCAGTCTCGTTATAGACACCGTAAACCTTGCCGATCCCGCCTCCGCCATCCGAGCCCATCGGGAACGGGACACCGCCTTCGACCATCTTTGAAAGCTCGACATCGTTCCAAACCTTGTGGACAAACTGGCTGTCCACGCTCATGGAAATGACTTCCACGCCCAGTTCCTGGAATTCAGGGAATCGGTCGGCGACCGCCGACACTTCGGTCGCTCAGACGAAAGTGAAATCCCCCGGATAGAAGCAGAGGACGACCCACTTCCCGAGATGATCAGACAACTTGACCGTGGTGAATTTCCCCTTGAAGTAGGCGGGAGCGGTAAAATCCGGGGCCTTCATCGCAACGGTTACGCCCATCCTTTTAACCTCCTTCTTTTCTTCTGCTGCAGGCAATGCGGATGATTCCTCCACAGGACTTACCGTTGCCGCGGGAACGGTGCATTTTACCGGTTGCTCTGGCATGTGATCACTCCTTCCCTGTTCTAAGTTTCCATTTGATGTTTGTTATCATTATAATACAGGATCGCATGAAAAAAGCGTATATTCGGGGGTAGATCTACCCGAATTCATGCTATCGTAACGAGATCCCAGGGACATCCCGGAGGCGACAATCTTGGCACAGGGCAAAACCGAAAACCAACCTTTCCCGGAGATCACCACTCCCCGCCTTAACCTGACGGACATCATCCCGGATCACACCGCCCAATTGCACGAAATATGGACGGATCCCCAAGTGCTCGAGTACCTGGTCCTTGAACCTTTCACGAAAATTGCCCAAACGCGGGAGATGATGTGCATCCTGCAGAAGCTCTTTCCCTCTGGAGAAGGAATACGCTGGGCGATTGCCCTCCACCAGGAAGAGAAGATCCTTGGAACCTGCGGGTTTCACAATTGGAAAAAGGAACACGCCCGCGCCGAACTGGGGTACGAACTGGATTCGCGCCACTGGCGGAAAGGCTTGATGACCGAAGCCCTTTCTCCGGTCCTCGACTATGGTTACCGCGAGATGGGATTGAACCGGGTCGAGGCCTTCGTGACAGTAGGTAACCAAAGATCCCTGGGCTTCCTGCAAAAAGCCGGGTTCACCCTGGAGGGAACTCTCCGGCATTACGAGTGGGCCCGTGGGCAGTTCCAGGACCAGTGGGTTTTTTCCCTGCTGAAGGACGAATGGCAGAGGAAAAGAAAGTAGCCTCCCCTGGAAAACGCCGCACGGTTTCTTTGCCCCAGCCAGTTAAAGAATGCCCTTGTCTTCTCAATCGGTCGATAAACGCTTATTCAACCCGGGAATGCCCAAGCGGTTCCAGTCCGGGTCGAGCACGATACCTCCGCGCCCTACCGGGAAGGGCTTGCCCGCCGTGAGCTTGCCAACCCTCCTCAATGGAGCGGTTGCCGCGGAAAGGGCCCTGTTCTTAAGCACCTGCGGGTTTGGCGAAAAAACATTCGCCATTTGGCTTTTCATCGTGTCGTAAACCTGCGGGAGGTTTGGCGGAGTCGGTGCCAACATCGGGGAAAACGGCCTTGGGCGCAAGGTCGGATCACCCAGCAGCGTCTGGTTGTAATACCGTTTGGGATCCACCCTGCCTGGAAAAGCCGGGAACGTGGTAGGCCAGTTCGAACTCCGTGCAAAGCCCCGCTGCGAGGCCATCTGGGCCTGCCCGATATTCAGGCCGTACATGAGGCCTGCATAAAATTGCGCCGTATCGTGCGGCCCAACCGAAGCGTTTCCCAGGACCGCCAAAGGATGGAGCTCTTGAGGAACTGCCAATCGGTTGAATAGGTACGACTCTCCCAGGTTGTCCTGTTCGGAGAAACGGCAGGCTGAACAGCCGTGATGGTAGTAGAACAGGGCCCTGAGTTTTTGCCCGTTGAAGCCTTGGAATAACTCGGTTCTCGTCAAGGCCTCCGTCTTCGTTTCCGATCCGTCCGGAAATGCAAATTCGTGGAGAGCCGGCGAAGAGTGCATGAACGCCTCGACCCAGAGGAAGTTGGCATCCTTCAGGCGCGCCATGTAATCCGCCTTTCTCGTCGTTGCCGGGCTGCTGACGACTTGCGTGGTTCCACGGGAAGGCCATGGCATCGAAAGCATGGAAGCCCCGGTCGCTGCGTGTTCCTCCATGTCATCGTCGTAGTAGAGAAGGCGGTTTTCAAAGGTCAGTTCCACAATTTTTTCCTGTGATTCCGCTTTTATACCGGCTCGATAGT
Organism: Synergistaceae bacterium UBA5827; assembly: GCA_002432945.1. Taxonomy (GTDB): domain Bacteria; phylum Synergistota; class Synergistia; order Synergistales; family 79-D21; genus 79-D21. Next base: position 46,589 of record DJHE01000026.1, on the reverse strand, counting down.
TGTGATTCCCCCTGAAATACCTTATTAAACTGTCACGGACGTCGTTCCCGGAAAAAACGACGGGGCGCGGGTCAATCCGCCCGATCCAGATTTCGGGCCGGGCTCCCGCCTTTCCCCATTCCGCCTGGGGTTGCCAGTAAGGATCAATCTCGTCGCCGGGGACACATTCCGCATCCTGCGGGATTGCCGGAGCGTCTATGGTCGAAACCAGGGGAATGCCGTTCTCGTCCAGGATATTCCAGTTGCCGTCCATATCGGTCAGGAAAAGGTCGCAAGGCATCACGCCCTCGTAAACGACACGGATTTTCTGGCCAGGGACATCCGGATCATCCCTGGTCGTCGCCATCCTCTTGTGTACGAGAGGAAGGGGAAACGTGCCGACCAGGACCACGCCGGTTCCCAGGTCAAAAGCATTCTTGGAAAGGGCGCCCTGCCCCACTTCGTCCAGGACTTTAAGCCACTTGCCCCTGATGAAGGATTTCAAATCCCGGGCGTGACTGAAAAAAGGATCGAGATTCCCTTCGTATGAGATCGTGTAAAGAAAAACCTTGTAGCCGTCTGATGCGACATCTTCAGCATACCTCCGGATATCCGGCATCACCAATTCGAGTCGGGTGATTTTCTCGCTGACGAGGACAAAAACTGTCCCCGACCGGGTATAGGGCGGATTCCAGGTGCCTGCCGGCTTCGCGGAAAGAGCACCCACCTTTTCCGTCCTGATCTGTATCCCCGCAGCCAGGCCGGGTATTTGCCTGATCTGGCCGGGTGGGATGACGATATCCGGGGAAACCGGCTTTAACTCGGGAAGTTTCCTGATAGGCAAAACCTTTACCGGAGGCTGCCCAGGAACGGGTTGAACCGGTTGTATCGCAGCGCCCGAAGCACCCCCTGCCCAGGCGGGAAACAACAGGACTCCCGCCAGTAATGCCACCCGGCATCCGGCTTGGATTATTCTCCTACCGGTCATGAAAATCTCACCACCCTCTATGGATCTTTTGCATCGATTCCGGCAAAGCCCGCAACCCTGGCGAGGCGAGCAGAACCTTCTGGGCATTAGTTTATCATAATGAATCGCTAAACGCCGCCCCCATAGAGAGAAGCCCCAAACCTGGGATCAGCGGCGCTTCAAGATTTTCCCGGGGCGATGGCCAGTCGGCCGGCCCTCTTTCACGACGAATTCGCCGTTCACGAGGACATGGCTCAGCCCCTCCGGGTACCGGTGAGGATCCTGGAAGGTTGCACGGTCAGCGATCTTTTCCGGGTCAATGACGACCAGGTCTGCCCAGAACCCCTCCTTGACGCAGCCTCGTTCTTCTATTCCTGCTTTTGCCGCGGGCATGGCGGTGATCTTTCTAATACCTTCCTCCCAGGATAGATCCCCGTTCTCCCGAACAAAACGCTTAAGGAAACGGGGGAAAGTGCCGTAACCCCTTGGATGCGGCTTGCCTCCTCCACGAGGGGCATTGACCCAGGAATCGGAGGCGATGCAGGACATCGGGTTCTTGACCGCAGCCCTAAGATCCTCCTCGCCAATCCCGAAAAGCAGCATCGTTGCAATTCCCCTCGTTTCGAGCAACAGGTCGAAAAGCGCCTGGCATGGAGAACATTCCCACATGCAAGAGATTTCTTCCAGGGATCTCCCCTCCACGTCCTTTCGTGCCTCGCATTCGCTGATCACGATCTTTTCCCAACCGAGGCTTTTAACCCAGTTTTCCCAGCCGGGAATTCCCTTTTCCACCTGCGCTTCAATCCTCCCTCTTTCCGCCGAATCGGACAGGCGGGCGAGCATCCTCTCCACCCCCCCTTCGAGTGCGGCTGGAGGGAGTAGGGCCGTCAAAGTGGTCATCCCCGCCTGGTAAGGGTAAACGTCACAGTTCACATCGATCCCCCTTTGCCGGGCACTTTCCATAAGACGTAGGGCTTCGTTCACTTTTCCCCAGTTCGCCCTGCCTACGGCCTTGAGGTGGGAAACCTGGACCGGTATCCCGCAACGCTCTCCCAATGCCAGGGTTTCTTCGAGGGATTCGATTAGACGATCTCCTTCGTTGCGCATATGGCTAGCGTAAAATCCGCCATGATCTTTCATGACTCCCGCCAGTTCCACCAACTCCTCCGCGCGGGCATAGCTCCCCGGTGGGTAGATCAGGCCGCTGGAAAGCCCGAAAGCTCCTTCTTCCAGGCTTTGGGCCAGCATTTCCTTCATGAGCCCCATCTCTTCAACGCTCGGCACTCCATCGTCAAACCCCATAACGGCAATCCGGATCGTCCCGTGCCCGACCAAGGGGGCCAGGTTCATGGCGGTTCCGTTGTTCTTTATTTTTTGAAAAAATTCGGCGCTCGTCTTCCAATCCCAGCCATACTCGACTTCGCTGCGAAGGAAAGGAGCAAGGTAGCGGCGAGCCAACTCCGTGCGCCTGGGGTTAATAGGCGCCATGGAAAGGCCGCAGTTTCCCACTACGGAAGTCGTGACTCCTTGCATGACATGGCTTTCCGCGTCCGGGAAGGCCAATATCCCATGGTCGGCATGGTTGTGGATATCCACGAATCCGGGACACAGCAACATCCCCGAAACATCCAGGTCCCTATCTCCCTGCGGGACATGCCCGACAAGGGCAATCCGCCCATCCCTTATCCCAACATCGCCAGGAAACGATGGGTTTCCTGTTCCATCAACAATCCTTGCGCCGCGCAAAACAATGTCAAAACACTCCTGCAAAACAATCACCCCCCACAAAAACCCCATCTTTCCGGCACCGCGAAATACTGTCAAGTCCCCCAAAAAAGGAAAGGCCTCCCTTTACTGGGGAGGCCGCCTTTTCAGCTCTTCCACTGGCTATTTCTTTGCGTATCAGGCAGATTGGGCTTTGTTTCGCCTGGGTGTCTTGGGGGAGGCCGCCTTCTTTCGTAAAGACTTCCCCCGTTTAACCTGGGGACACGTCTCCACCGGTACAAGGCAGGTCACGACCAGTTTGCCGCTGGGGCCGCGCATGTTTCCCCACATGCCATGCCTGCACGCTTCGTACCATTCGACATAGCCAACTCCATGTCTTGGTTGGTACAGGAAGTCGTAAGGTTTGTCGGCAGGCCCCTCTTCCTTTGCCTTGTAATGGATCCGGGCATGGTGGTTCACCGTGCAGGCGAATATTTCGGTCAGGATGTTTCTCGGTTTGGTGTTTGGCCACTTATCGACGACGTATTCGATTATCTCAGCGTACGTTGCCTTTCCGCCAAGGGCCTGGATCGCTTCCTTTACCATTTCCCAAACTGCGATGTCAGACATTCCATCTTCCTTTCATTTTTTTCTTACGTAGGAGGGTTACTTGTTATTATAAGCCCAAGCATGGCTTTACTCAAATATATGATCATCTTGCCATCGATATATTTTTTTAAATACTAATAAAAAAGCCTCCCTCCCGGGAGGCCGCTTCTTTGCCTTTTCAGTAAGTTTCTTCAAAAACCTCGAAGTACCCCTGCGGATGTGCGCAGGCCGGGCACATATCCGGGGCAGCATCCCCTTCGTGGATATAGCCGCAGTTGCTGCACTTCCACTCGACAACTGCCGCTTTCTTGAAAACCGTACCAGCGACCAGGTTGGCGTGAAGCTTCCGGTACCTTGCCTCATGACGCTTTTCAACTTCAGAAATCATGCGAAAAACGGTGGCGATATCAGGGAAACCCTCTTCTTCCGCCACCTCAGCAAACGAAGGATAAAGTTCTCCCCACTCTTCCATTTCGCCTTCAGCAGCGGCAAGCAGGTTCAACCTGGTATCTCCCAGGGCTACGGGGAAGGTTGCGGCAATAGAAACCTTTTCTTCGTTCAAATCCCGAACGAGGAACTTGAAAAAACGCTTGGCGTGTTCCTTCTCGTTTTCAGCCGTTTCTAAAAAAATATTGGAGATTTGAACATAATTCTCTTTTTTCGCGACAGATGCGTAATAAGAGTAGCGGTTCCTTGCCTGCGATTCACCCGCGAAAGCCTTCATCAAGTTTTCCGCCGTTCTTGTGCCTTTCAGGTTTTTCATTTGCACGACCCTCCCTGATGTTTGAAGAATTTCCCACGCTACTTAATGTTCTTTTTCCAAAAAAAATATCTTCCGAAGCGACAAAAGAATCATACCACATGCCTGGAAGTACCCTATGGAACACATCCAGCTGGAGATCGGCTATAATGACGCATCCAAATAGATAGAAAAGATTATCCTCCTAGGGTATAATTGTTGCAGTATATTTGGGGAGAGGAGGAAAGCCGCGATGAAAAAGGAACCACTTAGACGGTATCGCTGTGCATCATGCGAAAAGACCTTCGAGCATGATGGAAAACCGGAAAAGTGCCCTTTCTGCCGGTGTCGGATACTTTTCCTGTTGGAAGGAGAGTCAACCCGCCAGCATCAAGGTTCCTGCGCCCCTTCCGGTTGAGGGATCTGAAGCCTTGGGGCCGTCGGCCTCATAAAATCGGCGCAGAGAGCGAACCCCCCCTTCAATTGGGTTGCGGTTCGCTTTTTTATAGACTTGGTTTTCCTGAACCTCTAAACTGGAAGAAACTTTCGGAAAACATCCTTTGTCCCTAGAGGAGCGGATTCACGTGAAGAACGATATAACAAGCGACCCTTCCAGCGTCGACTCAATTTTCCCGCCTGAGATGCACCCCGTTTTCATTGAAGGTCGAATCCTGGGCCTGGTTTATGTGGCTGACGGCAAAGGGCCCCATGAAACGGTCGTTTTATTGCATGGATTCCCGGGTAACGAGAAGAACCAGGATATTGCCCACATGCTGAGGCGCGGCGGTGTCAACGTGGTGATCTTTCATTATTCGGGGTCCTGGGGCAGCAGGGGGACCTATTCATTCGGACAAGCCTACAGGGATCTTCAAGCCGTGCGCCTGGCAATTGAGGATGCCGCTTTCGCACAGGAACACAGGATCGACAGGAATAAAGTCTTCCTCGCGGGCCACAGTGTCGGAGGTTTTTTAACCTTGCTTGCGGCAAGGGACGAGATGGGCTTCCAAGGCTTCGCGGCACTGGCTCCTTACAACCTTTCCCTCCAGGCAAAACGGATCGAAGCTGGAGAGGAAGACGCACGCAGCGAAACTTTCTGCTTGTTCTCGGGAGGGCTTAATCCCCTGAATGGAGCGACCGCAGAATCGCTCATCGCCGAAATCATCGAGAACAGGCAGGAGTGGGACTTGCTCGGTGATGACAACTCCTATTCCGGCAAGAAAATGTTGCTGGTCATCGCCTCTTCCGATACAGTCGCCCCACCCTCCACCCACCAGTTCCCCGTTGCGGAAATGATGAGACGCTTCCAAGGCCAGGAAACCTTGGTTTCCTTACCCTGCTCCCACGACTTTTCCGAGAAGCGGGTTGCCCTCGCCGAAACCCTCTACGATTGGATCAAGAGTTAAGGCAACAATCACGACCCCAAGTTCCCCTGATGGAGAATGCTCGTCGTCACAAGAGAATAACCGGGAAATTGGCGGGAAACGGAAAGGAGCGAGAATAATGAAGGATCCTTCCTTTTTCGAACTGGACACCCCCACCCTGATCGTCGACCTGGACCGCATGGAACGGAACCTCAAGTCCATGCAGGAAAAGGCCTGCCTTGCCGGGGTCCGGCTCCGCCCCCACACGAAAACCCATCGAACACCCGCCATTGCGAAGATGCAGCTGGCAATGGGAGCCTCCGGAATCACCGTGGCCAAGCTGGGAGAAGCAGAGATCATGGCTTCCGAGGGATTGGACGATATCCTGATTGCAAACGAAATCGTCGGACCAATCAAGCTCGAAAGGCTTCGGACACTGGCAAGACGAGTCGGGCGATTGGCCGTGGGAGTCGACCATCCGTTTCATGTCCAGGCCCTCTCGGGAGTGATGGCTGCTGAGCCTCGTCCGTTGGATATCATGATCGACGTGGAGACAGGGGATCCACGGACGGGAATCCACCCGGGGAAACCCACCGTTGAACTGGCCCGCCTGGTGGACAAGGCTCCCGGGCTCCGACTTAGGGGAATCTACACTCATGATGGGCAGAGTTATGACGCGGAGACATTGGATGAAGTGCGGGCGATCAACCGGCAAAGCCAGGGGCTTATGCTGGAAACCGCCGATTTGATGCGTTCCTCTGGCTTAGCCGCCGAGGAAATCTCGATCGGTTCGACCCCCTCGCTGCTGCTTGACGGAATCGAACCCGGGATTACTGAAATACGCCCCGGGACTTATGTTTTCCTTGATGCGGACCAGGCCCAGTTGCTGGGGACCTATGCCTTTTGCGCCCAGACCGTCCTTGCAACGGTCATCAGCCGCCCTACCCCGGAACGCGTGGTCCTGGACGCGGGAACAAAAGCTTTGACCTATTACGTCCAGGACAAGGGAGTGACCCGTTCGACCGGGCACGGGCGCCTGAAGGCCCATCCCGACATTTTCCTGGACAAAATGTCGGATGAGCACTCGTCCTTCGACATTCCCGAGGGATCCGGGCTCGAGTTTCCAATCGGCCGGAAGCTTGAGGTCATCCCGAACCATGCCTGCCCAACCACCAACCTTTACGACGTCATATACGGGGTCCGGAGCGGAAGCGTGGAAACCGTGTGGCCCGTGCTGTGTCGGGGAAAATCGCAATAGGGGCGGGGCGAGATTCCGAACCGACCGATCCTCTACGAGCCGACATGTCGCGCCTTTGCCTAGCGACCCTGGCGGGATGCTCGCCTTGGACTATTCAGCTTCACAGGAATTCCTCAACACTCCGATACCCTCGATTTCCACTTCGACTCGGTCCCCCGCTTTCAAGGGCCCTACACCCGCAGGCGTTCCCGTCGCGATGACATCTCCCGGGCGAAGAGTCGCGAAGCGGCTGATATGAGCGATCAGGCGGGACACGGGAAATACCATCATGTCGGTATTGGCCGACTGGACGACCTGCCCGTTGAGGCGAGTCTCGATTCGCCTGCCGCCTGTTTCGCGGGTTTCAAGAATCCAGGGCCCTAGCGGACAGAACGTGTCGAAACTTTTTGAGCGAGTCAGCTGCCCGTCTTTCTTCTGCAGGTCCCTTGCCGTGACGTCATTCAGGCAGGTCAGGCCAAAAACAGCATCCATGGCATCCTTCTCGGAAACGTTGCGACAGCTTTTTCCGATGACCACCGCCATCTCCCCCTCGTAATCGACCCTTCCTGCCCAGCGAGGGATTCGAATCGTGCCTTCCGGTTCAAGGAGCGAGTTGGTGGCCTTCAGGAAAACCAGGGGTTCCTCCGGCAAGGTGTTCCCAAGTTCTTTTGCATGCTCTGCGTAGTTGCGGCCAATGCAAAAAATATTGACGGGTTCGATAGGGGCAAGCAGGCGAACCTGCCCAAGCAGGATCTGCTCTCCGGAAAGTCCCCGGGCACTCCAGGAATCCCCAGCCAGGGGAGTTACGATCTCTCCTTCCAGGACACCGAAACGGATTCGCCCGCCTCTTTCATAGCGAACATGCTTCATTTTCCTTCCCTCTCTTTCACCCACCAAGGGGACATCACCTTCCTGCCTCACTCGACTGGCTTCAACTTCCGGAGCCAGCACGCAATTGTGTCGCGGTAAATTCCAGGGTGGTGCAGGTACTCTTCCAGCCTGGGCAATGCGCCGGGAAAATAAAGGCGATAAAAGATTTTTAAACGATCAATGACAGTAGGATAAGGGTTCAGCTTATCCAACTGGATGTTCCTTATGCCGGACTCACGAAGAGCCTGAAGCAGAGTGCCCAAGGATTCCTCCGTGTCCGTCAGCCCGGGCAGCAAGGGAGCGATGAAAACCCAAACGGCAACGCCCGCTTTCATCAGATCCCGGGCTGCGGCCAATCGCAAGTTCGGTGGCGAAGCCCCTGGCTCGATCATTCCGGAAACTTTTCGATCCATTGTCGTAATGCTGAAACCAACTTCGCACACCCGCAGTCGCTTCAGGATGGGAACATCCCTATGAACCAGGTCCGACTTGGTCAATATGTGGACTTCCAAAAGCGGGTAGTCAGCCAGGATTTGCAAGCTGGACCGGGTGATCCCGAAGCGGGCCTCGGCCGGCTGGTAGGCATCGGTCACAGTCCCCAGCAATAACTTGCCCCGAGGCTGCGTTCTCCGGGTTTGCAACTGTCTCTCCAGGACGGCAGGGAAATTGATTTTCACGTCCAGGAAATCGCCCCACTTCTCGTCATGGTCCCTGAAGCGGCACATGAACGAAGCGTAACAGTAGATGCAGCCATGGGTGCAGCCTCCATAGGGATTCATGCAAAAGTCATAGCCGGGAATCCCTGTCTTGTTCATGGCGGATTTGCAAAAGATTTCCCGGGGTACAACCTGGGCGCTCACGGGACACTCCCCTTTCTTCCCGGAGGTACGGCAGAGAGCCCCCCGGTGGAACGCCTCCGGGCCGTGGACGAACCCGAAACTCGTTTCGCACACAAGGAAAGGTCCTCCTCACCAGTAAAGAAGAGGTGGGAGAAGGACCCTTCCTTCAAGAGACCCTTGCGATTTGCGATGAATCGATCGAAGCCGGTGTCAGCTCTTTTCCTTCAGGCGTTCCAGTACGATCTTGTAGCCGTCCGCGCCATACTCCAGGAACTTCTTGACACGGCTGATCGTTGCCGTGCTTGCCCCAGTCTGCTGCGCAATCTGCGGATAGGTGTAACCTTCGCTGAGCAACCTGGATACCTCCAGGCGCTGGGCAAAGGCGCGGATCTCGCCGATCGTGGCCACATCCTCGAGGTACCGGTAAGCTTCATCCACCGTCTCAAGGGCCAGGATCGACTTGCATAGCTGATCGGTCAGATTGTCCTTCCATTTTTCTGCCACCATTTTCACCTCCTTTTACTTTACCTATTTAACATAAGTATTTTACAGGATTATACCACCAACCATGGAGAGAAAACCCTCAACTCCAAAATCAAAACCCCGGGGCATACCCGGCACATACTTAAAACTCGCCAGCAGCATAACGCTTCGCTTGTTCTTCTATTTATTTTCTTGATTGATAGAAGTGTATGATACAATTTTTTAAACAATCTTCTTAAGGGGGACAAACAATGAATTCTCCCGGACAGAAAACGCTTGCCATCGTCTGCGGTGGGGGACCAGCCCCTGGGATTAACAGCGTTATCAGTTCCGTGACCATCGAAGCGAAAAAATCAGGCTGGGAGGTCTACGGCATTTACGATGGCTTCGCCAACCTGGGAAAAGGGGAAAAGCTGGTCACTCCCCTTACTATTGACATGGTCAGCCGCATTTATTCCGACGGGGGCAGCATCCTTCGGGTTTCGAGATTCAACCCGACCAAGACCGAGGAATCCCTTCGAAATGTTGTGGACACGCTTATCGAACTTGGAGTCACCCATCTCGTCACCATTGGAGGGGACGATACGGCTTATGCTGCGTCTCGTGTGGCTGACTTCGCAAAGAACAGTCTCGGGCTGACGATCAGTTTTGTCCACGTACCGAAAACCATTGACAACGACCTGCCCTTGCCGGGGGGAATTCCGACCTTCGGTTTTGAGTCGGCACGGTCCCTCGGTTCCCAAATCGTCTCGAACCTCATGGTTGACGCAAAAACAACGGGAAGATGGTTCATCGTGGTCGCCATGGGACGGGTGGCAGGACATCTTGCCCTGGGTATCGGAAAGAGCGCGGGAGCCACAATGATTCTCATCCCGGAGGAATTCTCCCCCGACAAGAAAATCCCCTTGTCCCTCGTCGTGGATATCATCACGGGCTCCATCATCAAAAGGCTGGCTTCAGGCAGGAATTACGGCGTTGCCGTCGCCGCGGAAGGGCTTATAGAGAAAATTCGGGTGGAAGATCTCGAGGCCGCAGCCTGCCTCGAGTGCGACGACCACGGACATATGCGCTACGCCGAGATCAACTTTTCCGACGTCCTGAAGAAGGAAGTGCTGGCCAACCTCAACTCTTTGGGTATCAAAATGACGATCAACAACAAAGAGGTTGGATACGAAGTGAGGTGCGCTCCACCCAACGCCTTCGACATCGAATATACCCGGAACCTCGGCTATGCGGCGATGGAGTACCTGAGAAACGGCGGCACCAACGCAATGATCACCATCCAGAACAACCGTATCGTCCCAATCCCCTTCGAGGACATCATGGACCCAGTGACGAAGAGGACGCAGATTCGCATGGTGAACACGGAGTCGATTCAATACCGGATCGCGCGAGAATACATGATCCGCCTTGAAAAACGGGATTTCGAACCGGGGATCGAGTTCGAAAAGCTCGCCGTGGCAGCCCAACTCTCCCCGGAAGAATTCAGAAAACGCTTCCAGTACGTGACGGACTACTGAGTTCCGGGGCCACGTTACTCCAGCCTTGAGCGGATCAGCCTTCCCAGTTTTTCGGCTCCTATCCTGATCTTCTCGGGGGTGACCGAGCCAAAACTGATCCTCATGCAATTATTGCCCATGCCGCCGCCCTCGATGAAGAAACCCTCTCCGGCCACGAAGGCAACCTTGACGGCCGGATTTGAGGTGGCTTCGACCAGCAGGTCCGTGGTGTTGAGCCCTCCCGGCAACTCGGCCCAGGTGAAAAGGCCGCCATCGGGAAAGGTTCGTTTTGTCCCTTCGGGGAAAAACCGGTCGATGCACTCGATCATCGTGTCCCTTCTTTCCCGGTAAAGGTCGCAAATCATTTTGTGATGGGCCGGGTAGTAACCTCGCTTGAAGAACTCCGCACAGATCACCTGGGGCAGCATCGAGGTGTGGGAGTTGGTCGCCGTCTTGGCGTCGAACAGCTTCGCGCTCACCTCATCGCTGGCCAGGACATAGCCAAGCCTGGACCCCGGGGAGAAAATCTTGGAGAAACTGTTCGCAAGTACGGTGTGTCCCGTCTTGTCAAAGGCCTTGATCGGTTTGAGTTCACTTCCGCTGTAACGAATGTCACGATAAGGGTCATCCTCCAGGATCACCACGTCATACCGGCTGCCCAATTCCGCGATTCTTTTCCTCCTCTCTAGGGAAAGAGTCCTTCCCGTGGGGTTATGAAATGTCGGAATCACGTAAACGATCTTGGGGTTGTATTGCCTGATCTTCTCTTCCAGGTCTTCCGTGACCATGCCGTTATCATCCATTACGACGCTGATGCACTTGGCCTGGAACATTTCAAAGATTTCCACGCAATGGACGAAAGTCGGTGACTCGACCAGGATCACATCTCCGGGATCGATATACAACTGGCACAACAGGTTGATACCTTCCAGCCCGCCGCTGGTGACCAGGATGTTCTCCGCTTTTGCGTCAATTCCTTTCGGGGCCAGCAACTCGCTGACAACCACTTCCCGCAAGTCGGGCAAACCCATGACACTTCCGTATTGAAGCGCTTCAACGCCTCTCTTGCCAACGGTCATGACGTCGTTGGAAATTTCACGGACGATATCGATGGGCAGGGCTTCCTTCGCCGGGGCTCCTCCCCCGAATGAGATGAGGCTGGGATCATTCATGGCCCCGAAAAGATTCCGAATTATCCCGGCCGATTTTTCCATGGCCTTCATGCGTTCTGCAAAATTTGGCATGTCATCCTCCAATTGGCAAAAAGATTTGCCCAATACCTCGTTTTGTGCCAAGGCAATGGGCATTTGTGTTTCACCCGAACAGCTTAACTCGATAAACGAATGTCTTCAAGAATCAGGGCAACGCGCTTCCTGCTAGGGAATAACCTCTTTCATCCCTGTTCCTGCATCGAGCAACTCTTTCCTTTTATACCAAACGACCGCTATCGCAGCGGCCACGAATGCGTACATGTCATAAGGCTGCGCATCGGGCCATACCGGGTTGTTCAACTGGAAATGGAGCAAGGCGGGAAGCAGGATGCTGCCGCCTGATTCGTTGAACAACGCAGTTGCGATCACGCTAACCGCTACTGAACCCGCGAAAAACGGGGTGAAGGACCAGGCGCCTTGCGGCGTGCCGCTCAAAAGAAATGCGGGCAAATGCCAAAATCCCCAAATAACGCCAAGGACCAGCCCCGCCCACAAGGGCGCCAGCTTTCGCTGCAGCAGGGGCAGGGCCAGCCCCCTCCAGCCGAGCTCCTCGACCGGGCCCTTGATCGCGGTGAAGAATATCGCCAGCATGAACGCTTTGAACGAAGAAAACGGAAACGATCCCGGGAAAGGGTCCCCTTTCAGGACCGAGCTCCCGTAATAAACCAGTGGAATGCCGATTAGGAGGAAGCCATACCAGGATTGAGAGCAGCGCCATATCAAGAGCCTGCGGAGAAACCGCTGCAAACCCGCATAGCCGCTGCACCAGGCGACGATAACCAGGGCAGCGATGGCGGGGGCATACACCGCCAGGAAAAAGAGCGGATGCTGGCCAGTCAGCTCGCCGAATGCCTTGTTCATTTGATCCGGGAAAAAGACGAACAGGGCCAGGATGCCCCATGCAAGGCCGAAGGAAATGAGCAGGAAGGGCAAAAGCATACCGAAAGGAACACGCCACCTGGCGGCCGCAGGAAAAGCCCCAGTCACGATCTTTCCCTCTTTCCCGTGAAGCCCTGCGTTTTCTTTAGGCATTTTCATTTCTCCTCCTATGGCCGACTCTCCTCGCAAGCTTGATCTTCCCTCCGACTCTGCTTACCTGGTTTTCTGCTTATAGCTGGTGGGCCCATCCTCAAAGCCCACCTGCTTGAGCCACCAGGCAGGATAAAAAACAGGATGTGCAATCTCCTCATCGGTGTTGATATAGCCATCGTTGTACTTCACGTACAGGAATTCAGAAAGCTCCCACCATGCATCCAGGATTCCGGCAGCGTTTTTGTCGCTGTACCTTGTCAATAATTCCCGGGCTCCGGCTCGGTTGCCATTTTGCCAAAGGGTGAGAGCCTTCGTTTCCAAATCCTTTTGATTTCCGAATGCGGCTCCCTCGAAGCGACCCTGTTCGGTGCGAATATCCTTAATCATGAACGCGTATTTAAGCATGGAATAGTTCGCTACGTAGTTGAAAGACGTCCACATGCTCTTTCTATCGAGCCTGAGGATATCAGCCCGCTGGACGGAATCCGGCAAATCGAATGCCCCTGCATAGAAGGGCATCAGGACTGTCGTAGCGGGACGATCGGGCCCGAACCAGACCACGCCGCCTATGGCATCCGGCAGCCATTTGCGTGATTGGTTCACATAGGAATAGACGCAACGGTAAATGTTCAGCGGTCTTTCGAATTCACCGACCAGCGGAGAGAGTTTTCCCTCCTTGTCGGCGACGGATTCCGCGTTCCCTTCGAACCGGGTGGGATTGCCGAAAGGTCCGGCGGCCAACCCCCGGGTCAAGTCGAACTCCGTTCCTTCGTAATTATCGCGATGGATGGCAAACAGATCCTGTACCTTCATATTCCTGTCCGGCTTGACCGCGAAAGGGTAGGCAAGGGTGAAGGGACCTTCGACCCAGGGCGAAAGGTTCAGCGACGGGGCAACCAAGGACAGGGCCCGCCAAACCCGGCGCAATGAATAATACGGGTGGTGGAACTCCCCGTCACCATAGACGGCGGCAAAGTCCAACGACCCCTTCGAGGGGTCCCACCATCCCTTTTGCCGGGCAATGTCGAAAATGTTCCCGGAGAACATCATGTCGTCGCTGTCCTTGCGCACTTCGCGGATACGAAACTGGTTTGCCGCGACGAAAACCATGTCGTCCGGCACACGCTGCGCCACCCATACCCCACCGGTACCGTTCATGTCGTAACCGGCCATTTCCATGACCCAGCCTTCATTCGGATCAGCTACGAGCAGGGTTTCTCCCGTACCGTAATATCCGTACTTTTCGATCAATTCACCCATGAGCCTAATTGCCTCGCGGGCGGTTTTTGTTCGCTCCAGGGCAACGCGCGAAAGTTCGGACGAGTAGAAGATCCGCTTCCCCGGCTCAGGTTCCGGATGGACTTTTGCCTTGTCCGTGCACTCGCCGATCGAAAGCTGGTGCTCGTTCATTACTCCGTAGTTGGCGTCAAAATAAGCATAGGTGTGTTCGACTTGTGGAATAAAACCCAACGGTACGCTTGGCTTAACTCCTGTTTTGTCGTAGGCGCGGCCGCGATCCCTGGTAACGATGCGATGGCTGACACTTCCCCCCCATTGGGGTTTGAAATCAAAGGCTGCATGGGAATAAAAAACGGCTCGCCTTGACCCGGGCTTGTGGTCCATTGCCGGTACATAGACCAGGCTTCCGTCATTCAACCCGTCATCGGAATGGGAAACCATCACCGAACCGTCAAAGGAAGCCTCCTTCCCGACAATCAGGGTCGTACACGCCAAAGCAGGCTGGACCCCCACAAGGCATAAAACCAGGACAAAAAGAAAAAAGAACCGACCCATCACTTCCACCCCTTTCAGTTGGCGAATGCCAGATCGGGAACCCCGCATTTCGAGGCAGCCAAACGGATACTTTATCGTGCCCCCTGGCATCGATTTATCTCCCCCACATCTTACCCTTTTCCGCTCCTCCACCGGATCTCGCCAAAAGAGGCAGGGGAAAAATGTCCTTGCCGTATTACCCTATTAGTGATACACATAGCTATCGACAATACTCTTTGCCAATCTGGGGCAAGGGAGGTTGAAAATTGTGTTTGACGATCCCAGGGGGCCTGTGGAACATTTCTCATGGGGGAAATTTGTCATATTCGGAGAGGAACACTCCGGGAACGGGGATTCAAGAAAAGGGAAAGGGAAAGACATCAGGATCATCGGCAAAAAAGTCAAGAGATGGAAAGAGAGAAAAGGGCATACGCTTGACTTGCCAATGGTCGACACCGTGATTGGGAAAGGCGTCAAGGTGGTCGTGATAGGGAACGGGGAAGATGGAGCCTTATCTGTCCCTGAAGAGGTCGTAAAGCACCTTCTTGGAAACGAGATTGAAACGGTGATCGTTAAAAAGACCACGGAAGCCTGCAAAGAATACAACAAGCTCTATCACGACGGGGAAAGCGTTGCGCTGTTCGCCCACGGAACCTGCTGATGCGGTGAACGCAGGTCGCGGCATGGAAAGAAGCTACACTAAACGGGCAAGGGAATGACATCCCTCTGGTCGGCAGAAATCCCCACCCTGCTCCCCACAGGGAAAAGCTGGCTATCCCTTGAGAAGGGCTCAAAAACATTGACAAGGAATCCGGGCTCCACCTCTATCACGTACTCCATTTTGTCACCCACGAAAACGCGGCTTAACACCTGCCCTGCCAGCAAAGCTCCCTCGGTTTCCCCCAAGACCAGGGCTTCAGGCCTTATGGCGAGCGCCACCGCATCTCCTCCCCTGAATCTTGCACCGGGATTGCCCCTTACGCTCAGGCTGCGACCGTAAAATGAAACTTCCAATCCCCCCTCGCGAATCACTTCTATCCGCCCCCTGAAAATATTGGCCTGGCCAATGAAGTCCGCCACGAAGAAGCTTGCCGGGTTGGCATAGAGGTCAAACGGGGTGCCCGCCTGTTCGATCCTTCCCTTGTTCAGCACCACGATCCGATCCGCAATGGTGAGCGCTTCCTTCTGGTCATGGGTAACGAATATGCAGGTTGCACCCAGCCGCTTTTGCAAGCTGCGAATCTCTGCAAGCATGTAGATGCGGAGTTTCGCGTCAAGGTTCGCCAGCGGTTCATCCATCAGCAACACGTTGGGATTAATGGCAAAAACCCGTGCAAGAGCCACGCGTTGCTGCTCTCCCCCGGAAAGCTGGCTTGGAAAACGTCTCTCCGCACCCTTGAGTCCCACCAATTCCAGGACCTCGGCCACTTTTCTCCCTGTTTCTCCTGGCGGGGTATGTTTGACCTTCAGGCCGTAAGCCACGTTGTCAAATACGTTCATGTGTGGGAAGAGAGCGTAGTTTTGAAAAATGAACCCGATGCCCCGTGCGTTGACTGCCGCATCGGTAATATCCTGCCCACCGATCAGGACACGTCCTTCGGTAGGCCTTTCAAAACCTGCGATCATCCGAAGGATCGTAGTCTTGCCGCATCCCGAGGGGCCCAGTAAGGTAACCAGTTCGCCGGGCATGACATCCAGGTGGACATCATCGACAGCCTTGAAGGATGTCTGCCGATCCTTCCAGAAGGTTTTCGTGAGGTGCACGAGAGAAATGCCGAGTGCCATGCCTTACGGCCTCCTCAGATGGCGAGAATAATCGGGGTAGGCGATGCGGAACAGGAGCGAGATAGCCCCGATGGCTGCAAAAACAATGAGAACCAGGACGACCGAGAATGCGGCAGCCTCTGCGAAAAGCAGTTCCGTCACACATTCAAGGATACGCACCGTCATCAGGCTCCACCGCACGGACACCAGGAAAATGGTGGCNNGCATTCCTGCTGAAACTGCGGGCACGATCAAGGGAAGCGTCACTCTGAAAAAGGTGGTCCTCCTAGTCGCACCCAGGCTGAGCGAGGCCTCCTCCAGGGAGGGGTCAAGCTGCTGCAGGGAGGCGACCGTCGCCCGTATCCCCGTTGCATCGTAGCGGAAAACACAGAGCGCAACGATGATGGCCATCGTCCCCGTCAAGACGACGGGGCCCGTGTTGAAGGCGATCACGTAGGCAATGCCCAGGACAGTTCCGGGCAGGATATAATCCAGCAACGACACAAACTCGAGTGTCTTTCTCCAGGGAAGTTCCTTCCGGCTTACAAGGTAACCGATGCTAACCGCAACAACTGTGCCCGCAAGCGTTGAGGTAACCGCAATAAGCACCGTATCCTTGACGGCCTTCAGCCCTATCGTGAAGACGTATGCGTAGTTTTCGAGAGTGAAACTGCTGTCCACCCCCCAGACTTTCACCAGCGAACCCAGGAAAATGATCGAATACAAAAAAATGATGAACAGGGTCACGAGTGAAACGACCGATAAAATCAGCGCCTCTGCGGTAAATCCTGCGCCTCTTGCCACCGACTGCCGGCCGCCCTTCCCCGTTACGGTGACATAAGAACGACGCTCCACCCAGTGGTGTTGGAGCAAGTAAACAAGGAGGGCCGGAACCAGGAGGACAAAGGAGATTGCCGAACCTCCCTTGAGATCGTACATGCCGGTAATTTGAAGATAAGCCTGGGTAGTCAGGACAGGAAACTTGTGACCGGCCATAACAAGCGGCGTAGCGAAATCGGTAAGGGAATTGCCGAAAAGAAGAAGAAAGGCATTCGCCATGCCTGGAACACTAAGTGGCAAGGTAATGGTGAGGAAGGTCCGCCACCGGGAACTGCCCATGCTCATGGCGGCATCTTCCATGTCCGGATCGATGGCACCCAGGACAGCGGCCAGGGTGAGAAATGCGACCGGGAAATAGGTCAATGTTTCCGAAATCCAGGTCCCCAGGAATCCGTAAATGTTGAAGTCCGCCACATTGAGCATCTCCAGGAGCAAGCCGTTAGGCCCCAGAGCCAAGGTGAGAGCGATGCTGCTCGTAAAGGGAGGAGAAACGAAAGGGAACACAACGACGATTCCGAGGAACCATTTCATCGCCTTCGGCAAGGAAATCCTGGTTACGGAGAAAGCAAAGAGAAACCCCAGGAAAGTTCCGGCTGAAGCGACCGCTGTAGCCAGCATGAGGCTGTTGAAGAGCGCCATGCGGTTGTACCAGTGGGAAAAGGTCCCGGCAATGTTCGCCAGCGTAACCGCACCCTCAACCGTGAATACCGTGAATAATAGCCGCACCAGGGGATAAAGCACAAAAACAGCCATTGCACCCCACAGTAAAAAGACCATGGGGTACAAGGCCCGATCAATTCTCTTTTGCTCATTCGCCCGGGTTTGGCCTGGAAGCGTCAAAGGCACGATGCGACCTGCACTCCTACCTGAGAACTTCGTCTACCCAGCGTTCGACCAGCCGGTCACGGTTCTCTCCAGCCCACTTGAGATCCAACGGCAGCATTTTTACCCTGGACATGTCGAGCCCCGGGTTTGAAACTTTCACATCCGGGTTGCTCGGGATCAGGTTGATCTTGCTTTCTTCGTAGATCCGCTGCATCCGCTCGGTGGAAGCCCAGTCCAAAAATTTCCTGGCGATTTCCGGCTGCCTGGCTCCCTTGACCAGGGCCATCGCCTCGATGCCGGCCACAACCCCTTCCTTCGGGTAGCTAATCTTGACGCCATACCCCTTCTGCTGCATCTCCAGCGCATCCACCAGGAAGAAGACCCCACCCGCAGCCTGCCCGCGGCCGATAGGCAAAGCCCCGCCTGCGCCACTTTTTGTATAGACCTGGACATTTACATTCATCTTCTTCTGGAAAGCAAAAGCCTCATCTTCCCCCATGGCCTGCACCAGGCTGAGAATGCGGTACATCGCCGTTCCCGAAGTGCGGGCATCCGCCATCTGCAACTGGCCCTTGTATTCCGGGTTCAGCATGTCCTGCCAGGATGATGGAGGAGTTAACCCGTGTTTTTGGAGAAATTGCGCATTAAACATGAAACAGATGGGGTCTAGGGCGACTCCCGTCCAAAAACCTTCGGGATCCTTGAGCTTGGCCGGGATACGCTCGCTTCCCCTGGGCTTGTAGGCTTCAAATAGCCCCTTTGGTATACCGCTGACAAAGGCCTCCGCCATGTTGCCAAAAACCACGTCCACCTGGGGGTTTCCCTTCTCCGCCTCCAGCCTGGCCTGCAGTTCACCCGAAGAGAACCTCATCCAGTTCACCTTTATGCCCGTATCCTTCGTAAAAGCACTGAAGACCGCGGTGGCATACCTCTCCGACCATATGGTGTACGCGTTTAGGATAGGCTCTGCCGCCGATGCAACGCTCGCGGACAACACCACTAAAAGCCCCATAAGCAGGAATCCCCTGCTGCCCATCACAAGTTTTCTCATCTCGTGCTCCTCCCCTCTCGCCGCTGCCTGCATTTAAGCATACTCTAACTAATCCGGCTTTCCATACCCAGATTAGGCCCAAAATATGGGCTTTTGGCCTGCTTTACTGATGACATGCGCTCTCTAAAGACAAAAGGACCTCCCACGGAGGGAGGTCCTTCCTTATCAAGCTCGAAATCTTAACGATTGGAAGGCCTTTTCAAGCCAGCATGTAATCAAGGATGGCCTCGATGTGGATCCGGGTCGTGTCCAAGATCAAAGTATCAAGATCTTCTGCCTTGACAATAAGCGGCAACTCCGTGCAACCCAATACCAGGGCGTCTGCCTTGCGAGCGGTAAGGTTTCGGTTTGCTATCTCCAGTATTCTTTCTTTCTCCTCTTTCAAAATGATGCCTGCCTGCAAATTCGGGAAAATGATGTTATGGATCGCCTTCTGCTCCTCCTCCGTCGGAACAAAGGCCTCGATGCCATGCTTCTCAAGCGCTCTCGTGTAGAGGCCGCTGCTCATCGTAAAAGCCGTACCGAACACCACGACACTATGGCAGCCCTTTGACTGCGCAACCTTGCAGGTCTCGTCGACAATACTGACAAGGGGTAGTGGCGATTGGGCTTCAACCGCATCGAAAACGATATGGGCAGTGTTGGCGGCCATGGCGGCAAATTCCGCTCCGCCTGCCGCAAGGGTCTTTACCGAATCTGCCAATCTTGCCGTAAAGGGCTCCCATTGCTTGTTTGAGGCGTACGCATACATTTCCGCAAGATCCAGGCTATCGATAACCATGAGAGGATAGTGGTCGATTCCTGTTCTCTCGCGATAACCATCGATGATCCCCTTGTAATAATCCACCGTGGATTCGGGGCCTATCCCGCCGACAAGGCCAAGCTTTTTCACTCAGGCCACCCCTTTGAAGATGGTAAATTCCCCCTGCTTTTCGATAGTAGCACGAGCTTTGGTGGAATCGATAGGCTTCCTGGCCGGGGCCGACGCCTTTCGCTTCAGTTTGTCATTGACTGGATGGGAGCGGGAATTCGCCCTCCCCTGGCAACGAAGGCCGCTGCACTTTCCTTGTGGACCGGCATGATGGGTGCGCGCCCCAGTAGGCCGCCGAATTCCACCTCGTCACCGACATCCTTGCCCGGAACGGGGATGATGCGCACGGCAGTGGTTTTTCTGTTGATCATTCCGATGGCCGCCTCGTCGGCAATGATGGCGCTTAGAGTGGAAGCAGGCGTATCGCCTGGAACGGCGATCATGTCGAGCCCCACGGAACAAACACAGGTCATGGCCTCCAGCTTGTCCAGGCAGAGGGTTCCTTCCTCGACGGCACGAATCATGCCGGCGTCTTCGCTGACGGGGATAAAAGCCCCCGTCAGGCCGCCTACGTAAGAAGTGGCCATGGCACCCCCCTTTTTTACCGCATCGTTCAACATGGCCAATGCGGCCGTCGTGCCGTGTGTCCCGCAGCGTTCCAGCCCCATGCCTTCCAGTATCTCGGCCACGCTGTCGCCCCAGGCAGGTGTCGGAGCCAATGACAGGTCGATGATGCCAAAAGGAACGTCTAGTCTCCGGGCAGCCTCCCGTCCCACCAGTTCGCCCATGCGAGTGATCTTGAAGGTTGTCCTCTTGATTCGGTCCGCTAACTGTCCAAGGGGGATGTTGGGGTTTTTTTTCACAACGTTTAGGACCACACCGGGTCCGCTGATTCCCACGTTGACGACCGCTTCCGGTTCCCCTGGACCGTGAAAGGCTCCTGCCATGAAGGGGTTGTCCTCCGGGGCGTTGCAGAAGACCACCAGCTTTGCGCAACCCAGTCCTCCCCTATCGGCAGTCAGTTCGGCCGTCTTTTTGATGATCCGCCCAAGAAGTGCCACCGCGTCCATGTTTATGCCCGCCTTGGTCGAGGCGACATTGACAGAGCTGCAGACCCGCTCTGTGCTGGCCAGGGCTTCCGGTATGGAGTTGATGAGCTTAAGGTCGCTCTCGGTCATTCCCTTCTGGACAAGCGCCGAAAAACCACCGATAAAGTTGACCCCCACTTCCTTGGCAGCCCGATCCATGGCCAAGGCCAATTCCACGTAGTTCCCCGACTTGCAGGAGGCTCCCACCATCGAGATGGGTGACACCGAGATCCGCTTGTTGATGACGGGGATGCCGTACTCGTCTGAGATGGCTTCGCCCGTAGCCACAAGGGTCGCGGACTTCCGGACGATCTTTTCGAAGATGCGCCTGGAAGCTTCGGCAATGTCGTCATGTGCGCAGTCCAAAAGGGAAATGCCCAGGGTAATGGTCCTGATGTCGAAGTTCTCGTTGTCCACCATGCGGATCGTTTCCAGGATCTCGGAGGGGCTGATTTGAAGAGGCATCCCTTTTCCCTCCTAGATGCGGTGCATGTAATTGAAGACGTCCTCATGCTGTGTCCGGACATCCACGCCGAGCTCCTGGCCCTTTTTCTCCAGCTCCCTCTTAAGCTCCGGAAGGGAGATACTGCAACCTTCAAGATCCACTACGGTGATCATGGTGAAAAAAGTGTCCAGAATGGTCTGGTTGATGTCCAGGATATTGACGCCACGGGCGGCAAGCACAGTCGTAATGCCGGCAATGATGCCGACCTGGTCTTTCCCGATGACGGTTATGACGGCGCGTGAATGTTCTCCAAACATGATGAAGTCCTCCTCTGCCGCAAAGGTTCCTGCGTAGTTGACTCAAGATTTTATCCCAGGAAAAGTTTTTGGGGCTTCTGACGACCAGTCAGCCAAATCATGAACCTTTCTACCCCTTCATGCGCCCCAGTACGATCTTGTAGCCTTCGGATCCGTAGTCCAGGAACTTCTTGACCCGGCTGATCGTTGCAGAGCTTGCCTCGGTTTGCTGCGAGATCTGCGGGTAGGTGTACCCATTGTCGAGCAATCTCGCAACTTCCAGGCGCTGGGCCAAAGCGCGGATCTCGCCGATTGTGGCGACATCCACAAGGAAATCGCAGGCCTCCTCTTCCGACTCAAGCGCGACGACCGCCTTGCAAAGCTGGTCGGTCAGTTCACTTCTCCACTTTTCCGCCATCACGTTCACCCCCCCCTGTTCCTGCCTCTACACACCGTTTCTATTCATGGGTAGCTGCCCGAATACCCAGAAGGGCCTCCGCAAGAAGAGGCCCTTCTACGATCATGCAGGGATCGCGATGTCCAAACTTTTTTCATTCACCCTTTGTTACCGGCAATTCTTTTCCGAACCCAGGTCAAGTCGTTGAGTGGACAACGAGTTTTTCACCGAACTGCAGGTGAAACTTCGGGATCAGGGCCAGATGCCGCGGAAGCGCATGGCGGAGATGATCCTGCTCATGGCCCGCACGTAGGTCGCCTGGCGCATCCTGATGTTGTGCTCCTTCTTGATCTTCCAGATCTCGTGGAAGGCGTGGGTAAGGCGCTCGTCCAGCTTTTCGTGGACCGTCTTCTCGCTCCAGAAATCACCCGTGCGTCCCTGGATCCACTCGAAGCAGCTAACGGTGACGCCGCCGGAGTTCGCCAGGACGTCCGGGATGACCAGGGTGCCCTTGTCGTGCAGGATCGCGTCGGCCTCGGGGGTCGTCGGGCCGTTGGCGAGTTCGAGCACGATCTTCGCCTTGATCTTGCCCGCGTTGACTTCGTTCACGACGCCTTCAAGAGCGGCCGGGATCAGGATGTCCACCGGGGCCTCGAGGATCTCGTCGGTCGTGACCTTATCGCCGCCGGGGTAGTCTGTGACCGTTCCGGTGGTCCTCTTGTGCTTCATGAGATCAGCGTAGTCGAGGCCCTTCGGGTTGTAGATCCCGCCCTTGCTGTCGGAAGCCCCGACAACCTTGACGCCGATTTCTTCGTACAGGGCGTGGGCGAAGCTGCCGGCGTTCCCGTATCCCTGGATCGTCGCCGTCAGTGGCTTGCCGAGAAGGCCCATGTCCTTCAGGGCTTCGCGGAGGACGTACATGCCGCCCCGGGCCGTGGCGTCGCCGCGTCCGAGGGAGCCGCCGAGTTCGAGGGGCTTGCCGGTGTAGCAGGAGGGTTCGCTCCAGCCCTTCACCTTTTCATAGGTGTCCAGGAACCAGGACATGATCTGCGGGGTGGTATAGACATCGGGGGCCGGGATGTCGACGTCCGTCCCCATGAACCGGGAAATACCGAGGGCGAAACCCCGGCTCAGCCTCTCGAGCTCTGCGTTGGAGAGTTCCCTGGGGGCAATCCGGACGCCACCCTTGCCGCCGCCGTAGGGCAGCATAGCCGTTGCGCACTTTATGGACATCCAGGCCGAAAGGGCCATGACTTCTTCTTTGCAGACGTTTGAATGGTAGCGAACGCCGCCCTTGTAGGGGCCCAGGGCGTTGTTGTGGTGGCTGCGCCACCCCTTGACGACTTTCACGGTGCCATCATCCAGCCGCAGGGGAATGGTAATCTCCAATAGTTCCTTGGGCTCCTTGAGGATATCGATGAACTCCTGCTCCACTTTCAGGAACGGCGCCGCTTCGTCCACCTGCTTGAGGAACATTTCGTATGGATTCATCTTGGACATGCCTGTCTTCCTCCTCCTCTTCTTCGGGTCCTGGGATTTGAAGCACCGTGCATCGTCTTTCTCAATCCCCTTACTCCCCTTTTTTTCATCCCCCCAGTTTAATGTTAATTTTTTCTACTGCAATATGGCTTTGAGCCAAGCTTGCGCAATTATATCCCTCTCGCGATTTAGTCAAATAAAAATTAAGTTAACTTCTTTGCGAATGCAAAGACATAAGTTTGATACTTTAATAACTTTATTTCTTTACCGTTTCTGTTTTTGCTGCTTACACTTTCCAATAAATGCTGTTGTTTCAACACTTGAATACCGTTTTCTTCTTTTTTATCATCTATTGAACTAAATTCTATTTATTAAATACCTGACTTTTCTGTCTATTGAGACTTTTCCGCAGCTTGCCTCCACCCTCCTCTCCCACTCCCGACAACGACGGAAGGACCTTCCTGCAGGAAAGTCCTTCCGTCGCCGGTTCGAAGCCGGCCTTCCGGCTTCTTTCCCGTTCTTGCCGTGTTCTTCGCACGTAACTGCCGTTGACGATATCGATTCGCACCCTGGTAAGTTGATGCCTTCCCCACGGCGTTGTAGAATTTGCAATGTCCGATATAAAGATATGAATGATCAATGATTTAGCAATGCGTACTCGACAGCACTTCCCAAAAAGGCGAAGGGGGAATCCATATGAAGAAAATATTTACATCCCTGCTGCTTCTTCTTTTGCTGTCACCCAGCACTGCCCTTGCCGCAAACTGGGTCCTTGTCAAGGAAACGAGTTCTCTTGGCTGGAAAATGTACAGCTATATAGACGCGGATACCGTGATAAAGAAAGACTCAATTCTAACTTTCTGGTACAACTTCAAAGTTGTTAAGCCACTTGGGGCAAGCGAGAAGGTACAAAGAATTGAAGCCGACCTGTCTTCCCATCAATACCGAATCCTGGAAGCGCATCTGTACGTAAACGGGAAGCATGATTCCCAATCGTTGACTCCCTCAAAGCACGCCAAGGATAATGCCGTCAGGAACGAGATCGATACCGCTCTCCAATATGCCAGGGAAGGAGCGGAAGAGGGAGTCGTGCCCGCACCAATCGCAAACACCCAGGAGGCGAGTAGTTCCCAACCTCCCCCGAAAAATGAAGGAGCAGTTGCAACGGCTTCGGGAGGAGGCGCGGCGGCCACCCTTTTCACGACGACCATCATGGGAGCAACCATCCAGGAGGTCCAGGATGCCATAATCGAGGTCATGACAAGGGAAAAGTTCACACTGGAAGAAGTCGGCGACAACAAGGTGGTCGTGGGCAAGCAGGGGGCGTCCGTGCTGTTTATCCCAGGGGCCTACAGCCGTGTGAGGTTCAACATGCTGACACGGGACACGAACGTGAAACTGATGGTCAACCAGGTCGACAGCCTTGGCCCGGAAAGCCAGCAAAGGCCTGTCGCTCCTCTCGTCCCGCTGATAAGGGAGATCCGGAACAGGGTCGACGGAACACCGAAGGAACAGATCACGAACGAAACCGTTACACCTGTCGCAACAGCGGCAAACCAGGCCGGGAAAAGCCTGGGAATCCGCCTGGGAAAGAAAAACACCGACGGATACATTGTCATCGAGAAGGTGGAACCCGGGAGCAAGGCCGCGCAGACCGGCCTCGCCGCCCTCGATCTACTGCTTGAGGTCAACGGACGTTCGACGAAAGATTTCGATGTGAGTGCCCTCCAGGCCTACCTTGAGGAGAAATGGTCGCAAAAAGCCTCGATCGTCGTTGTTTTCTCGAGGGAAGGGAAGACCGACCTTGTCACCATCAAGGATTGACGAAGCAAAGGGGATATCCGGAAAGACGACTTAACCGCACAAATGCCCGCAAGCAGCCACCATTTGATTCCGTTATTGAAGGACCTCCCTTCGGGGGAGGTCCTTCATCGTTCAGTTCGAAGCGGGATCGCCTTCAACTACAGCAAGAACAGGAACCTTCCTTCCTGTTCTTGAAATATCGGTCCAAATTCCCAGGTAACGCTTCCAGGGGTTCAATGTCCACGGATGGGGCTTCCACATCCAACATCGCCCCCATAAGCGCCTCGACCAGCATAGCTGTTGGAGCTGCAGGATAAACCTGCCCGCGATAATGCCATTCACGGCAGTCCACGCGTGTATTGTTATCAGTAAGGTCTCCACAGGACTCACACTCCGATTCACGGATATCCTGGGCAATGTCCCGGCCATTCAATCGAATCGTCGGCGAGGAGAGGAGACCAAGCTTTTTTGCCTCTTCCGGGTTCTTTACCACGAATTCCCGATAGTGCAAATCAATACCGAGCACATCTGCGACAGGAGTTAAAATCTTTACCGCTTCCTTAAGCTGCTCTCCGGTCGGGACACATCTCTTGCAGGTATTCAAATCAATGACCAGAAGATCCACATTCAAATCTCTCTTCATCGTTCTCGCTTCCTCCATTCGTCGTCGATTACCGGGCAAACTTCGGGGCAGCAAGCCTCAAAGGCATCAGCGATCGCCCGCAGGGAGCCGATCAATTTACCCGTATCCAGGAAATAGTGGACTTCCTTTCCCCTCTTTCGTGCCAGGACGATTCCAGCATCACGAAGAATCGCCAGGTGCCTGGACACCACGGAAGAATCAACCGGCAGTTTTTCGGCAATCTGTCCGACGGCAAGAGGCGTCTTACAATCAGTCAGCATCGAAACAATTTTCAACCGGTTGGTTTCGCACAAAGCCTTGAAAAACAGGGGAGACAAGAGTTTATCGAGTTCCGAGCAGCATCGCCGGTCCATTGCCACCATCTCCATTGCATTTATGTACATGCATGCATTTTAACATCCCCCAAAGGGGGCCTCAACCGATTCCGCTGTTTAGTACATTTCCCAATTTGGGAACCGGCAAATCTATTTGAGAAAGAAAGTCAATAAATGTGCTAGAATCTTGACGAAATTTTTCTATCACTCCGAGTCCTCGCCGCCTAAAGGCAAAGCCCAAGGGGAAGGACCGTCAGGGTTTCTCCGGAAACGGGGGAGCCTCCCGTGCCGGAAAGGAGTGGCATTTTCACCGTGCCCTGGACACCTCCTTGCCGGAATGCCGCCGTCCACTATCTACTATCCTTATTGGAGGTGTTCCTGGAAATGAAGTACCGTTCTCTTTGCAAGTTTTTCCTCCTCGCGGCCCTCGTCCTCTGTCTTGCCGCATCAGCCGGCGCAGAAACACTGACCGTCTATTCCGGTGCGGGATTGATGCACCCCATGGACGACCTGAAAGCCCGTTTCGAGAAAGCCCATCCCGGCGTCAAGCTCCAGATGATTTACGGGGGATCGGGGGAACTCTTCGGGATGATCGCCACCCGGAAAGAGGGCGATGTTTTCATGCCCGGGGCCCAAAAGTACATCGAAGACGCCGCCGAAAAAGGTTTTGTCGCGAAGGAAAGCGCCCGCAACCTCTGTTTCCACGTTCCGGTGATCCTCGTTCCCGCCGAAAACCCCGGCAAGGTGCAGGGACTCGAAGACCTTGCCCGCAAGGGGCTTCGAATCGCCCTCGCCGACGAGAAGGCCGCAGCCATCGGCAAGGTTTCCATGGAAATCCTCGAAAAGAACCAACTCACGGCACCGGTCCTGGCGAACTGCGTGGTCAGGCCAAGCACAACCAACCAGCTCCTGATCTATGTCGCCACCGGCCAGGTCGACGCCGTCATCGCCTGGGAAGACCAGGCCCTCTGGGGACAGGCCAAGGGCAAAGTGAAAATGATCCGGATCCCCAACAAGCAGAACGCGATCAAGACCAACCCCGTGGCCGTTGTCTCCTTCTCAACCCAGAAAGGACTGGCCCAGGAACTGGTCGATTACCTCTCGTCAGAGGAAGGCAAAAGAGTCTGGGCCGAGTGGGGCTTCCCCATCACCCGACCGGAATAGGACCGGAGGACTTTGAGGGACGGGAACTTCCATAAGCTGGAGGTCCCCGTCCCCTCTTTTTCGGCTCCCGAAAAAATCAAGAATGTTCAAGGCAGGGTTCCATTGACCGGGGAACCCGTAACGGAACCAGGAGGGTTCTCCATGAAAACCAGGATATTCCGCGGGTCTTTCGCGGCTGTTACGACGCTTTTTTCCGCCATGCTCCTGTGGGCGGTTCTTTCCCTCGTCTTCATGCCCCGCTGGGAAGAGGTCGTCCAAAGCGCTTTCTCCGAGGAAATGATCTACAGCATCAGGCTTTCCCTTCTCACCAGCCTGATCTCGGTGGCCATCGTGATGGTCCTGGCCGTCTGCATCGGCTACGTCCTGGCACGCTTCACCTTTCCCGGGCATCACGTCCTGAGGACCCTGGTGGACCTCCCCATGGCCTTTCCCGAGCTCGTCCTCGGGCTCTGCCTTCTCCTGCTCTTCGGGCACGGCATCCTTTCGCAATGGCTCAAGGGATTCGGTATCAACATCGTCTTCAGCCAGGCAGCCATTGTCATCGCCCAGGTCTTCACGGCCGCACCCTACGCCATCAGGGTTTCATATGCCACGTTCCGGGGGATCAACCCCAGGTACGAACTCGTGGCGAGGAGCCTCGGCTACTGCGAGTTTTCCGCCTTCTGGCATGTCACGCTGCCTCTCGCAAAGGGAGGGCTGTTTGCGGCAATGGTCATTTCCTTCGCCCGCTGCATGGGCTGTTTCGGAACCGTCCTGATTCTTGCGGGGGGAACCCGCATGTTCACCGAAACCCTTCCCATCACCCTCTACCTGAATATTTCCTACGGCAACCTGGCCATGGCCATGACATCCGGAATCATTCTCATCGCCATCTCTCTCGGAGCCATCCTCGTCTTCGAACTCCTCAACCGGGAGGTCATGCTATGAAGCCCTTGCTGCGGGGAGAGAACATCACGATCCGTCTGAGCGATTTCCACCTGGACCATGTCTCGCTGGAAGTCGAAGAAGGGGACTACTGCTGTATCCTCGGTGAGACGGGAGCTGGCAAGAGCGTTCTCCTCGAATCGTTCATCGGCATGTACCCCCGGATGAAAGGAAAGATCTTCCTTAAAGACCGTGAAATCACGCACCTTCCTCCCGAAAAGAGGGAATTGGGCATCGTTTACCAGGACTACATGCTCTTCCCGCACCTGAACGTCTACGACAACATCGCTTTCGGCTTGCGCAAGAAAAACCTTTCGAAGGAAACGATCAAGGAACGCGTTCATGCCATGTCGGAAAGGCTGTATATCTCACACCTGCTTGACCGGGATGTCCAAACCCTTTCGGGCGGCGAGAAACAAAGGACGGCCATTTCCCGGGCACTAGTGACTCGACCGCAGGTCCTTCTCATGGACGAAGCCTTCAGCGCACTGGATGTCACCACGAGGGAAAAAATGCGCGGTTTCATCCGGGACCTGGTGAGGGAACTCGGAACCACCGTCGTACACGTCACCCATGATGTGGACGACGTTTGGGCCCTGGCCAGCAAGGTTATCGTCATGTTCGACGGCAAGGTGCTCCAGTCCGGCCCCCCGCGAGAGGTGTTTTCCCGCCCGCTGCCCGGACAGGTGGCCAACTTCCTTGGCGCATGCAACGTCTTCCCCGCAACGGTAGCCCCATCCCAGGAGGGGGAACTGACTTCCCTACTCATCGGCAAGGGAAAAGCAAGCCTCCTTTCAGCCGACAAGGCCAGCCCGGGAGAGTCGGTGATCGTTTCCGTTCGGCCGGAATCCATCACCCTGGCCCCTCACCGCCTCAACATCTCGGCACGCAACCAGGTTCCGGGACAAATCCTCAAGACGGAAAGAAGGGGCCCAATGGTCTGGGTCCAGGCCAAAACCTGCATGGGCAACCTGAAGGCCATCCTCACGGAAAGCTCTCTCGAAGCCCTCGAATTGGCACCCGGCAACGAAGCCTTCTTCATCTTCAAGGCCAGCTGCCTGAAGATCCTTAGCCGCAAAGATCAAGCCAGGCAACTTATAAAGTGACCAGGAAATCTTTAGA
>DJHE01000026.1:16619-17291 GCA_002432945.1 Synergistaceae bacterium UBA5827 | reverse complement strand
GATTCAGCCCCCCGGGGCACGCGGGATCCGCGGAACCATCGAAGTGGAGGCGGCTTTCCAGGAAGGACTCCTTGACCTGAAGGGGTTTTCGCATATTTACCTGCTCTACCTCCTGCATCTCTCCAAGGGGTATTGCATGACCGTAAAACCCTTCCTGGATGATGCCCTCCACGGGGTATTCTCGACTCGAGCTCCGCGAAGGCCCAACCCGATTGGCCTTTCCCTGGTTCGCCTCGTCGACGTGATTGAGGGAACGCTCTACGTGGAAGATGTCGATATGGTTGACGGGACACCTCTTCTGGACATCAAACCGTATGTTCCCGATTTTGATCAGCCGTGCGGAGATATCTGCACAGGCTGGTACTCCGGAAGATCCCAAAACGTAAAATGTGCACGGGCCGACAAACGGTTCATTTGACCCAAAAGGCTAAGGCCAGTTCATACCCTTGTCCTTGCGGCTATCTGTGGCTTCCGGTGTGGGACAGCTCTCCAAGTGGCGGCGCTCGCATCTTGCCTTTTTAAGGATATCTTGCGTTACCCAAGCTGTTGATTGCGGACGCGTTTAAAACATATAATTGCTTTGCAGCTTTCCGTTATCCTTATAGCACCTGAAAATAGTTCTACTCCAGGTTTTTTTCGGAATCGAAAGGGATGATAATCATTATGTACAAA
>DJHE01000026.1:0-16574 GCA_002432945.1 Synergistaceae bacterium UBA5827 | reverse complement strand
ATAAAGACGTAAAATATTGCCAGGTTCCATTTGCGGATATCGAAATGCAATTGAGAAGCGGATATCTCTATACTGAAAAGGTTTTTTTGACGGGTGCAGATCCTATGTCAATAGGGTTTGGAAAAATGAAGCGATTGCTGGATATGATACATCAGTATTTGCCATATTGCGCGTGTGTGGCCTCTTACGCATCCATAAAGAATATTTCCAGGTATTCGGTTGATGAACTATCCATTCTTCACGATGCGGGACTTAGGCTCCTTTATATCGGTTTTGAAACAGGCAGGGACGATATCCTGAAATTGATGAATAAGGGACATACAGTGAATGAGGCAACCCAGCAAGCAAGAAAACTAAACGAAGCGAAAATACAATTTAATACGGTTGTTATGTATGGGATAGCGGGTAAAGGAGAGTCCGTGGATAACGCATTTGCGACGGCTAAAATGATCAACCAGTTCATAACAAGCAGGGTTATCACTATGAATTTAACAGTCTTTTATGGAACAGCACTAGACAGCATGGTAAGAAAAGGTGATTTTATCCCTCCAGACGGAAACGAGAGATTGCTGGAAATAAAAACACTATTGGAAAAACTCGAACCAAAAAAACCGATGCTATTCGATACAACACACCCGACAAATATAATAAAGATTCAGGGAACATTGCCTAAAGATAGAGAAATCCTGATAAATACGGTTGAAAAATACATAAAAACGTTTTGATAAATGAAAAAAGCCTGGGATGGACACTGCCGAATAGCGCGCCAAATCCGCACCAGTGGATCTTTTCTGCTTCCCTCCTGTGTTCTGCTTTAGATCATTTTGCCGTTGCAGGTCTCGCGCAGTCCGCATCGAGAGCGAAAGAGACAGAAAAGGAAACTCGTACAAATCTTCCTTTCGGGTTCTCTGTCCTCTCACCTGCACACCAGCACGGAGCCAACAACGATGAAAAAAACTCCCGTCCATTGCATTCCGGCCACCTTCTCGCGGAAGAAGAAAACGGCAAGCAGCGTGGAGAGAAGCGGGCTTGTCGCAGTCAGGGGAATGACGATCGAGGCAGGTGCCTCCTGCAAGGCGAGGTTCACAAATGTTCCTGCGACTGCCAGCGACAGCATCCCGACGAAAGCGAGCTCGACCCCACGCCGGAACCCGACCACTTCCAGCAAGTGCCTGTTCCTGGAGCCCCTGAAAGACTTGATTAACCAGGTACCCCAGGCAAGGGGAAGGAAGGCCAGGGATCTCCAGAGGTTGAAGGTCAAGCTATCGACGTTCGTCTCCAGGATCGCCCATCGGATCATCGTGTCGGATACGCCCCATAGGACGGCCGCGATGATTGCCAGAAAAAAGCCTTTTCGAAGGTTAGGACCTATTTCCGTCGCGGAATAACCCTTTCGTATCAAGTTCAGCCCGAGGATAATGACGATCGCACCTGTTACCAGGGGCCAGGAAAGTGTTTCCTTCAACCAGACGGAGGAAGAAGCAATGGTCACCAAAGGGTAGGTACTCGTTACCGCGACAGCGAAACTGACCCCCATCGCTTCAATCGAGGCCATGTAGAGGACATCTCCCAAAAGGTTGGCCAGCAAGGTCACCCCTGCCGCCCCGGCGATTACCGTGGGGGAAGGGATGTGCAAGAGGACCTCCGGGTTGAAAACAAGGGCCAGGAAAAGCATGCCTCCGGTAAAACCTATGGACCGGACTGCATTCAGCTCATAAAGGGATATGCCGCCAAAGTTTCGGCGATAGATCAGGGGCGCAACGGCCCAGCAGAAAGCCGCTGCAAAACTGAAAAGGATCGCGATAGTTGACAAGGGCTCAGCCACCCACCAAAAGGGATTTTCCGGAGTATAGCATCCTGTAAGGTCCTGCTTCTGGACGAATAGCCCGTTGCTTTCCAGATTAACTTTATCGCGACCGATCAGCCCGAGATGCTGCTGGAGCTTGATAATTGTGCGTGTCTTTTCCTCATTGCCGGAATCGTTTCGACAAGGATGACGCCAGTCAGGATCAGGGCTGATGCAACGAAAATCCTCGGTGTCATCGGCTCGTCCAGGAAGATGATCCCGAGGATGCTCCCGAACAGGCTCGATGTTGAAAGCAGTATCGCCGCGTGCGTCGCAGTGGTGTATTTCTGGGCAACGGTTTGGAGAACAAGTGTCAGTGCAAACGCGACCGTACCTGAGTAAACAAGTGCGATCCATCCCGCTTTTCCTATATGGACGGGGAAAGGCTCAAAAATTACCGACACCGCAACCGCCAACAGCATCCCTCCGAACGACTGCCAGCAGGACAGCCCGTAAGGGTCCACGCCGTCCACGTACTTCTGCACCAGGAGGATGTAAACCGTTACGGACATCATGGAAGCAAAGCCCCAGGCGTCACCTGTATTGACAGAAAAATTGCTGCCCAGCATAAGGCCTGCCATGCCCATGGTGCAGAGAATGACAGAGACGAGCACATGCCAGCCGGGAAATCGCCTTGTAAATACCCACACCAGGAGCGGGACGAACACGACCGACATCGATATGATGAATGACACGTTGCCAGCCGTAGTCGAAAGCAGGGCAACATTCGAGGTGAGGTACGCAAGTATGAAAACCATTCCGGTGAGGCTTCCGGCAACCATGTCTTGCCTTTTCATCACAAGCGCACGTTTCCCGAAGAAGAACGAGACGGTGATCCAGGCGATGAAAAATCTGATCCCGCAGAACCAGAGGGGAGTGATGTCGTTCAGCGCGTCACGTATGACCACGTTGGTAGCACCCCAGAGAAAGGCTACGAAGAGTATCGAAAGGTCACCCAGCAGCATGTATAGCCGTTTCTTCTCCAAGAAAAAAGCCCCCTCCGCAGAAGTATTCATTTTACCCTTAAACCTCAAAACAAGAAAAATAAAAATATGCCTCCACCGGGTTACATTATCCGCGAACAGGCCATTGCCCTGCTCCGGCGCTTCGAATTAAAATGAAAACACGCAGGCTTCGCAGGAACGCAAGGAAGGAGGAGTGTGCCCTTGGATACCCGGATACTGGTCATCGAACCGGAAGGCCCCGACGATTGGTATGCCCCACTGAAAGAACTCGGACGGGTGGATTTCGTCGTCCCGGGTGATTCGACAAGCCCCGTCGAGACCATGAAACTTGCCGCGGATGCGGACGCCGCCATCATCACCTCGAGTTGCGGTTTTTCCGCGGAGGACCTCGAGCTCCTTCCCAGGCTGAGGATCATCGCCAAGTGCGGAGGCAAACCCTCGAACGTCGACATCGACGCCGCCACCAAGAAGGGGATCGCCGTCACCTACGTCCCCGGTGCCAATTCATCAACGGTGGCGGAATTCGCCGTCATGCTCATCCTCGACGGACTGAGGCGCTTTCCCTTCATCTCGTCCTCCATCGGCAAGGGGCTCAACCGCAACACGACGGACATGTTCGGCAGGGAACTGAGGGGGAAGGCCATCGGCATCGTCGGATACGGGGCAATCGGGCACGAAGTCGCCCGGCGGCTTGCCGGGTTCGACTGCCAAGCCCTGGTCTTCGACCCCCTTTACAAGCCCGACGGCAGCGAACCGGCCTGCGTGGAATTCGCGGGAAGCCTTGACGAGTTGCTCCCGAGGGTCGACATCCTCACGCTGCACTGCACGCTGAACGATTCCACGAGAGGACTCCTCTCCGAACGGGCGCTCGGCCTCATGAAACCGAATGCCGGAATCGTCAACACCGCCCGAGCCCAGATAGTCGACGAAGAAGCCCTTGAAAGGGCGATACGAAGCGGGAGGATCGCTTTCGCGGCCCTCGACGTCTTCACGGTGGAACCCCCCGGCCCGGATCATCCGCTGCTGGGGCTGGAAAACGTGATCCTGACCCCGCATCTTTCATCCTGGACCCCAGAGGCCCTGTACAGGGAGGTTCGGGGAGCCATCGACTCGGTAATCGCCTGCCTGAAGGAAGAGAGGATCCCGGGCCTGATAAATCCGGATTTCGAGAGATTCCGCCGCACGCGATAACCTGGTCCCGCCCAGTACCCGATGGGCAAGGACACGTTCTTGCCTGGATGCTTATGGGCGACACTCCACGCGGGGCTCCGCGGTTGGCTGTCTTAGTGTCACCGGGGATGCCCCTGGAGCTGCTGTCGCAGACCAGGTTGAAGCGTTCATCGCCTTTGAGGGACCTTGGAAACGCTTTCCCCCACATCAAAAGCGGCTGCAAATCAAATTTGAGCGCAAGCATTCCCTACCAATAAAATGCCACCTTCCGTGAAGTTTCCCTGGAATCCGCCACTCAAGCCAAATTCCAAACCCTATGACCGGCTTCTCCCCATTGCGTCCCTACCTTGCAAATTTTCATTTCAAAGAGTTTCCTGCGTATGCTAAAATCATCTTCATGTGATTGTTTTCACTTTACGAGGAGGGGTTGAGCGCAATGCCAGCGGAAGAGAAACCGATCCTTTTCCCAGTCAGTGTTTCCCTGAAAGAAGGACCCGGAAGGGTCGTCGAAGGCAAGGCCCGTGGCCACACTCTTGCAGTGGATCTCCTTTCATCCTGGGGAGGCGGCGATTCGCACGCCTGCCCTCTTGAAACCCTCGCCTTCGCCCTCGGGGCCTGCTTCGTCGCTACGGCCAGGACATGGGCGATCCGGGAACAACTGCCGATCGATTCCATTTCCGCCGATGTCCAAGGGACCGTTGACCTCACGAGGGGAATGGGAAAGGAAGGGAAGAACCGCCTGGGCTTCCCTTCCCTCAAGATTTCAGTCAAACTGGATTCTCCCCTCCCGGAAGAAACCAAGCGGGAATTCCTGGAAAGGGTCGCTTCCCTTTGTCCCGTTTGCGACACGGTCGAAATGGCGACACCAGTCCAGCTGGAACTGCTCCAAGAGAAATAGGAGGCTTCACATGAGCGAATTGGCGGCAACTTGCGGGCTTTTGTGCAGCGCTTGCTCGGTCTTTATCGCCACAAAAGAGGACCCTGAACGGCTCAAGCGGATCTCCCTGAGGTTCGGAATTCCGGAGGAGCAGGTCCGATGCTTCGGCTGCGGTTCGGACAAGAGGTTCGGCCCCTGTGCGGATTGCAGCTTTTCAGCCTGTGCGAAAGAGAAAGGGCTCGCGTTTTGCAGTGAATGTGAGTCTTTCCCTTGCAAGGACCTAAAAGGTTTCCAGGCAGCCCTTCCCCATCGGCTCGACCTCTGGGAAGATCTCGAGCATGCCAAACAGCTGAAGCAAGCCCAATGGGTCGCGAAAGTCCAGCAAAAATACGCCTGCAGCCAGTGCGGGACGCTCAACTCGGCTTATGATCTTTCCTGCAGGAAGTGCGGCCATATCCCCAGTTGCGATTTCGTCGAGCGGCACATGGAAGTTCTTAAAAAACATTTGGGAGTGGAATGAAGGTACAACTATAGAAGCACCGCACAAAAGGACCTCCCCTCACAGGGAGGTCCTTTATCGTCCAGTTCGTAGTTCAATGACCTCTCAAAATAAAAGGCAAGAAGGAAAGAAATCTCCGCTTCGCCTTTCCGTTCGCCTGAAGACAGGAACTTTTGCTTCCCTTTAGCCATGGAAGTATAAATAGAAGAGCCCTATATTACTGGAGGATCGAGCGACATGGACGAGAAGGAGAGCACCCTCGATATGCGCGTGAAAAAGGTTTACACCGATTCCGAAAACAGGAAGGTCATGGAGATCAACGTTCTCCCGTCCAAGTTCTGCACCTTCAAGTGTGTCTTCTGCCCCATCGGGCAGGCAGGGGAACAGACGGAAGAAGCCTTCCGCTTCAACGAAACGGCCTCGTTCTTCTTGTCCCTGGCTGAGCGAATCGACGCCGAAAAACCCGACGTGCTCTTCATCAACTCGATGGGCGAATCGTTCGCGAACGACCAGCTGGAAGAGATCATCACCCTCGCCAAGGGCAAGAACGTCCAGGTCAGCCTCTACACCAACGGTTACCCGCTGGGCAACCCGGAATTCGCCAGGATCGCCTCCCTTTGCGAAGAGGTCTCCGGGGAGATCAAGGCCGTCAACGAACCGTCCTTCCAGAAGCTCCAGAGACCTTTAACCGGTTACTCCCTCGAAACCTATCTGGAGAACATGACCCGTTTCCGGGATGGCTACAAGGGGCGCTTCACCGTTTACGTGACCCTGATCAAGGACGCAAACGACGACCCGGATTCCGTCGAATGGATCAGGAACGCTCTCCGGCTACTCAAGCCAACCGCGGTTGTTTTTGAAACTTTTACCGACGAGAGATTCGGCAAGGCTTTCGGGCTTCCGGACGAAAAGCTTGAAGAGATCAAGCAAGCGCTGATTGGGAAATAGGTAAAACTGGATACAGGAAATGGGGAGAACCTCCAGCTCCCCCCATCTTCACGCTCCACAGCAAACACAGAAGGACCTCCCTGTATGGGGAGGCCCTTTCATCATCCAGTCCCAATCCGCGTGGAGAGACTTCCAATTCTCGAGATCATGGACGATTTCCCAGTGTCGCGACATCTATCTCATATTCAATTTTGCCGGCGACTTCCTGGGCAAGGGGTACTCCAAAAAGCTCTCTGAGCAAATAAAGGCCCAGCTCCAAGCCGGAACTCACCCCAGCTGAAGTGACAATCTTGCCATCCCGGACGACTTTTGACCGTACGAGATGAACGGAGTAGGATTCCAGTTCGGGAAATGCGCTATGGTAAGTTGTTGCTTTTTTCCCTGTTAGCAGACCCGCCTCTGCCAAAAGAAATGCTCCTGTACAAACGGAAGCGATGTATTTGGCGGTTTTTGCCTGTGACCGGATAAATCCTCGAATAGCTGCGCTTTTCATTGCCACCAAGCGGCCTTTACCCCCGGGAACCACGATAACATCAAAGTTTGGGCAATCGCTTAGGGACAGGTCCGGGATGATCCTCATGCCATTGAATGCGCAGATCGTGCCCTGGTTTTCCGCTATCAATCGAACTGTCGTGCTTTCCGGCTTTATTTTATTGACATAACTCAATACCTCGAACGGTCCTACGAAATCTAGTTCTTCCACCTCAGGAAAGATAAGGATGCCGATAGTTACCATAGTAGACATCACCCGTAAAAAATCCTGGCATTTTCCCGTGCTCTCTTCCTGCAGGATTCACTACTGTCCAAGGGGATCACCACCGACCGCTCTACCGTCGGCAAGGTTGAGACAGGTCACATCAGGCCAATTTAACTAGAAGCGCTTTCATTTATTGTTGATAGGGTTGGCTAGGCAGTATGCTTATTTTCGTCGTCTTGTTTCAGATTAGATTACTTTTGCAACCAACTGGATAAAATTAAAATACTTTCCACCCTCGGCCTCCATCATTTGGATGTCCTCAGCGGCAATGGGATGGTCGGAGGCCAGCCATTCACTCCACGCCTGTTTGCAACAAGCCATTTCATGAATGTCCAAAATTTCCATGCCCTCTGCTTTCTTCCACAAACCTTTCCACCAGTCAATCGAATGTATCGTCCTTGCTATTTCATCATTCCAAAAGGGCTGCATTTCATCGGGAATATTTCCCCCAAATTCGTATTTTAGGCCGGGGATGGCCATGGCGATAGTGCCGCCCTTTTTCACGAAAGGAATGAGCGACGGGAGCATTTCCTCCGTATCACCAAAATAATGGTAAGCGTCCACGCTGAACAACAAGTCGAAATATCCGTTTGCGAAAGGCAGCCCCTTGGTCGCGTCTACGGAAATCGGAACAGCTTTATCATCAATCCCGATAGATTGGAAACGCTCATAGTTTTCAGTAGGCGATATCCAAAGGTCGGCGGCGAAAACGGATGCGCCATATTTTTTTGCCAGCAAAAGCGTGGAAAGACCACACCCGCAACCGAGGTCAAGAATTCGCATGCTCTCGTTGATTTTCAGGTGCGACGACAATTCCTCCGACAATCGCATGGCGTTTGGCCCCATCATTGTGGCTTTCAGGAAGTCAACTTTTTTATCATCGGACATAAACTGGTCTGTAAATGGATACATGGTATTCTTCCTTTCCAGGTAGTGCCCCGTATCTTTTGCACTTCCGTTTAGGCTTGGCAGAGTAACCTTCGAGCAGGCCGGTCCCATCTTCGTGGGCTAGACGCTCATGGGCAACTCCAATCATATTTTGGCATCTGTCAGTTCTAAGCCGGTTCTTCCGGCTTCTCTCCTAGGCGTTCCGCTTGCTATCAAACGACTTGGCCGTTGGCAATCTCGCGCTCGACGAATAGCCCGCTCTCACTCGGCATTGAATCCGATCCTTTCCCCGCCTGGACCAAGGAAGACCACCCGTCGCCAGTTTCCTTCCTTCCGTTCCATTTGACTCGCGGGATAATGTTTTTGTCCCTGGTCAGTACTCGATGGGCAGCGGCACGTTCTGGCCCGGGGTGTCAATGGCGGCAAGATTGAGCAGGGCCGCCTTCAGGATATCCCTTTGCTGGCCAGGATGATTCGGCGCGCCGGCATTGGCTCCTATCGGAACGATGGGCGACACCCCACGCGGGGCTCCGCAGCGGATGGAAATGTCGGGCAGCGCGGAAATGATGATGGTCGGGATCCCCGATCCCTCGACCGCTCTCTGGATAATCACAGAAGAGCGGTGACAGGTCCCTCAGCCGGCAGTGAAAATGGCCGCGTCCAC
Source organism: Synergistaceae bacterium UBA5827 (assembly GCA_002432945.1). GTDB lineage: Bacteria > Synergistota > Synergistia > Synergistales > 79-D21 > 79-D21. The sequence goes on along the minus strand of DJHE01000026.1, from coordinate 7,960 downwards.
CGCGTCGTTCTTGAGAATTTCAGCGATCGCGGGCCCGGTTTCATTGGCCAAGGCCTTGAGATCTCCACTGCCCCCCATGAAACCGAAATGGCGCGGGGCAATCCCGGCGATCAGGCCTTCTTCCGCCAGCTCCCTGAGGCGGTCAAGGGGAAACATGCTGTTGATGTCCGCCAATACGTCCGAGTTGTCATAGCCGCCATGGCTGACCGTGAGATCGGCAGTGTCGGCATCCCCCGGGATGACCCGAAATGTGCTGTCGCAGACCAAGTTGAAGCGTGCATCGGTTTTCAGGTGCACACCGGTACCGGTAACGAGGGCGACCTTCATCTCCGCCAGGGGCTTGTTTACCGGGGTCCAGACCGAGGGAGGAGGCGTTGCGGTGGGTATCTCGGACTGGAGCGGCTTCTGGTTTTCGCCCCTCATCCTTGCCAGGTTTTTCTCGCGCACCCGGAGATCCCAGCGCCGAGGAGCCTTGGACACGCTTTCCCCCCGCATGGCGGCCTTGAGCATGGCGAGGGCCAAAAGGGCATCCTCCGCAACCATCGTGTTATCCGCCAGGATGCTGTTTTCCAGGCCATTGGCCGCTTTGGCGCAATCCACCAGGTTGCATGTGTATGGATTACCGGTGATCATCGGGCCGAAATTCCCACAGTAACTCACCCCTACGGCAGGAATCCCGCGCTTGCCAATCGCTTCCAGGTAAGCGGCGAAATCGATATGGTTGTTGCCATAGCCCTCGGTGGCCACGACCACGCCCTGTACGTCCAGGGCCTCGACGAGCATTCCCAGGCGCTCGGCAATCATCTTCTTCTGCTGGCTGATCGCCGGGCTGCCGGCAAACGCCACCCCGCAGAGGTCAATCTCGGAATCGACCAAGGCCATCGCCACCAGCGGATCCCGGAAATAATGGCGGCTCGTCTCCTTTGTCGAGGGACCGACGCAGGTCAGGGCATGCACTCCGCCGTCGATCGCCTCCAGGGGAGAGAGCATCAGGGGAACGTTCCCCATATCGATATTGGAGCGCGAACCAGTGATGCCGCAGGGTTGCAGTGGAAGCAGCAGCTTCTCGTGCATGGCGCCCTGCCCCATGACCTCCTTGACCAGGAGGACTTTTGGCCTTCCAGGACGGCGGACGTGGCAAAATTCCTCTTCACCTGCACACCCCGCCGCGAAATCCTCTTCACTCAACGCGAGCAGAGCCGCCCTGACCTGTTCGCCGAGGTAATCGGCAGCCTTATGGCAAGCCAGGGGACCCGGGCGCTTCATCCTTTCCCCGGATTTGAGCAGGCAGTCGACCTTGATGACGATCTCGCCGCTATCGATGGAACCGGGTCGATCAAACCGCACCGTCCTCGACAACACCCCTTGGCTTGATCCCGCTTCACTGACCTGCTCACCGGATTCATCCTTGCCGCAAAGCACCAGGACGACCCCGGAGAGCGAACGCGTGATACCCTCCCCGAGCCTGGAATCCCTGCTCTTTACGGCTAAAGGCTGCACATCGAGGATCGTATCGGTATAGGTTCCATATTCGGCAGGGCTGACAATCCGGATTCCCACGTCCAGGATGATCCTGGAGTCGCTGCAAGCCAAGGCTTCCGAGCAGAGACCGGAAGCGAGGAAAAGGGTGTCCCCCTCGATCCTTGTCTCCCCCGCAAGCCGCACCCGGTTGATCCTGTAATGCCTTTTGGCCAAAGTGCGTAAGCATTCTCTATCTGACACGATGCCACCCCCAATAAAGCACACGCTGCCAAAACACAAGAAGCCCTGAGCGTGGCGGATTTAATTCATTCTACCAGTTGGCCAGAGTCGAAATCGGTTGACCGGCTTCTCCCCCAGGCCTTCCGGCGTGAAACGGAAGATCCAGCCTGACCGATCCTTGGAACCGTTTTCTAGGGCTAGGCGATACGCCAAGATCCCGGTGCAAACAAAAAAGTTTCATATTAAGATCAACTTGAGGATATGTCGGGTGGAAAAGAAGCGAGCAGGTGATAGAGGGAGGAATCGGCAATGGAGGATATCGCACGAATCCGAGAGAATTTCCCGGTCCTGGAACATACGGCCTACCTGGATACCGCAACCACGGGGCCTTTCCACAAAAGGGTACATTCAGCGGCCACAAGGGGCTACGACCAGCGCCTGAAAGAAGGTTTGAGCATCCCGGGATACAAGGAATGGGCCAGTTTCATCGATGACGCCCGGAGCGATATCTCTTCGGTCTTCAACGCTAAGCCCGAAGAGCTTGCCTATACCAAGAATGCCTCGGAGGGGATCAACCTCGCAGCCCGACTGATGAACCTCTCTCCAGGCGACAACGTGGTCATCCCGGACATTTCTTTCCCCTCAAACTCTTACGCCCTTTTGAATCTTCAAAGAGAGAGAGTGCAGGTAAGATGGGCGCGAAGCATCGATGGAACAGTCCCGTTCGAAGAGATTACGCGGCAGGTCGATGAACGGACTCGAGCCGTTTTTCTCTGCCACGTCGAGCACGCCAGCGGGTTTTGCCACGACCTGGACCGAATCGGGGCCTTTTGCAGGGAAAGGAACCTTTTCTTCCATGTCGACTGCACGCAGTCCATCATGGCCTTGCGCATTGACGTCAAGGCCAGCAACATCGACATGATGTCCTCAGCCGTTTACAAATGGCCTTGTTGCCCGCTCGGTGTCGGGTTCTTCTATTGTTCTGCCCGCCTGCTCGAAAACGCCATCCCCGAAAGTGTCGGCTGGTTCGGGATGGAAGATCGCTGGGATATNNNCCCGGATTTACCGGGAACTGGGTCCCAAGGTTATCGAAGAACGGGTCCTCCGCCTGAATACGATCCTCTCTGAACGCCTTCTCCGTGCCGGCATAGGCGTTTTGGGCCCCTTCGAGGATGACAACCGCTCGGGAATTCTTTACGCCCGGATCACTGAGCATGAGCGGGTTTCGGCTTCGCTTGCGGCGAACAAGGTGAGGGTCAACCTTGGCCATGGTATGGCAAGGATTTCCACTCACTACTTCAACACGGAAGAAGAAATCGATCGCTTGGTATCGGCACTTCGATAAGGAGCATCCCGAGCTTCCCCGGTCTCTATCCACCAGGAGCCCCCCAACAACACAAAAGAGGACCCCCCATCCAGGGAGGTCCTTCATCATTCAGTTCGAAGCCTGTCGTTCCGTCTTCTCTACAGTGCGTTCCGCTTGCTATCGAACGATCTTGCCGAGGTCCGATCTCGCGCGGTCCGCGTTCCGTGCTAAGCATGACATCCTTCTCGAAAGATGGCATGGTTTCAAGGACATATCACGGCAGAACTGCTTCGAGAGGTTTCGGCCTTATTGTTGAACAGGCTACAGCGGCAAGAATGATGGAGCAGCCCGTAATTTCATGCATCGTCGGGATCTGGTGAACAAGCAGCGGGGTCATCATGAGAGCAAACACGATTTCCAGCGTGCAGATGAGGCTGACCAACGGTGCCGGGATATGCTTCAGGGCCGAAAAGAGAAGCCCGTAGGCGACAAGTCCTGACATCAGCGCCGGGTACTGCGCCAGGGCAAAGGCATGCGGCGTCAGGTTTGCCAAGTCTGACCAGCCGCCGAAAAGGGTCCTGCCGACTATAAGGATAAAACCACCGAGCAGATGCGCGAAGAAAAGCTGCAGCAGAGGGTCCGGGTATCCCGTTTTTGAAATCCGGCGGGAAAGCAAGGCCTGTCCCGAAGATCCCGTTACGGAAACGCCCGCCCAAGCCACACCGACAAGGGAAATCGAACCTCCGCTCTCCGTACCCATCACGAAACCGATGTAGAGGCCAAGCAGAACCATGAACCCCGCAATAACCTGAACAGGCGTTGGTTTTTCTCCGGTCAGGCATGCACTCCCGGCCATCGTCACTATAGGGGATGTGTACCCCAGCATCAGTGCCTGCGGAACGGAAAGATAGACGCAGGACATCATGAAGCCAGTGGAATTAAAGATGATCGTCAATATCCCAAGAAGAGTGTAGGCGGTCAGCCTCTCCTTGGAGATTCGAAACACAGAAATCCCTTTTTTCATCCATAGCCAGGCACCGATCAGGATTGCTATAGAGACCGCTCTATATGAGACAACGGAAATCTGGCTCAAGCCGTTCGATGTAATCATTTTGGCAATAGCGCCTGTCGGACCCCATATGAGGGCTGTGCCCAATGCCATTAAGATGCCCCGCCTGTAGTCCCCTATTCAGCCCACCCCCTTTTCCGACAAGGAAAAGCCTCACCAACTGGCCACGGGCTTAGTTTACTCCAGGTCTGCCGGCGCATGGGAGTTTCCCCCACACTCCCCATTCCGCAACACGCAAAAAGAGGACCTCCCCATCCAGGGAGACCCTCTTCATCTGTCAGTTCGAAACCGAATGATCGGCTTATCTTCACTGTGTTCCATGTCCTATCGAGCGATCTTGCCGAGGTCCGATTCACCGGATGCCCGAGCTCCTCAGCGCTTCATCAGCGCGAACACACCCCAACCCAGGTATTCACGTGTATAAACGGCGTAGCGCTCGGGTTCCGTGGTCAGTTTGTCACGAACTTCCTGGGCTAACTCGTCCCCCGGATTGGCTTCAAGCCATCGGCGCATGGTAAGCCATTGGGCCGCCACGTATCTATCCCAGCCGTCCTGGTCAGCCAAAACCATTTCAACGACATCGTAGCCAAGGGGGCCGAAAGACGCGAGCCGTTCCGGAAGCGTGAGAAAGTCCGAGATTGAGTTGGCATGACACTCCCTGGCAACGTCTTCCGTCGGCGGTAACTGCCGCCAGTAGGGCTCGCCGATGAGGATGATCCCTCCGGTGAGCAGGCTCCGCGCCAGGAGTTCGATAGTCCCCGCGACTCCCCCGCCGATCCATGAGGCACCGACACAGGCTGCGACACCGACCTTCTCGTCGGAGACGTAGCCAACAGCATCGCCATGGATGAACTCGACTTGATCGGCGACGCCGAGTTCTTCAGCGCGGAGTTTGGCTTGCTCGGTGAACAACTGGCTCATGTCGACACCGGTGCCGATGACTCCGTAATCGCGTGCCCAGGTGCACAGCATCTCCCCGGAACCGCTGCCGAGGTCGAGCACTCGTGTGCCCTTTTCCATGCGCAGCGCCACGCCGAGAGTGGCGAACTTTTCGGGCGTGAAGGGGTTATGGATTCGGTGAGCACTTTCGGCGATGTTGAAGATCCGTGGAATGTCCATTTCGGGGAACCTCCTCATGTGTGTGAATCGACTCGGTCACGGCCTAACCAGAAGATCTGCGCTTTCCTGGCTTCCCGAGATCACACCTGCCCGGCCCGCCAGGTGCGCGTCCAGCCTCACCTCGGAACATCAATTTAATTCGAAACGCAACTTCGATTATAAACCCGGCATGGGATTGTTCACAGGCAAGGGTAATCCTGGTAGGGGGTTGGTTACATCGTCTGCTGTTTCCAGAAAGGGTGTTCCGGTGATGTGGAGCGATCTACCCGGTAAACGAAATGCTTTCTCGATGTGGGGCCATCCAGGGTCTGGCCGAAAACGTACTGGCCGATTGCCGGCCTTTCCTCCACGATATGGAAACTCCTGAAAGCGGTCAGGTATTGCTCCACCCAGGCCTTTCCGCAGCGCCGGTGATGTTCGAGGTCGTCCATATAGTTGACGACCTGCAGGTGGAAATGTCCCCTGGTTTCCTCATGCACTCCACCCTCGATATTGATCGCCCCGGTAAAGACATTTGCCTCGCTTCCCGGCTCTATCCAGGAGCCATCCGGGAGGAGGATCCTTCTATTTGTGAACCCAAACCTGAACGAATAGACTGGGTTCGTATCGATCAACTGGCCCATGGCGTAGACGCTGTCGCTCTCGCTTGCCTCCCAGTAGGTCTCGCTCTTGGAAGGCCGCCCGTTGCAAGTGGCATCCCGTTGATATCGGTGGGCGGAACGCCACGCGGTCCCCTGCACGAAGGCGAAAATCGTGCCCTCGAGTTTTCCCCCGTAGTCCTCGGCAACTTCGGCCTCTGCCGGGAAGGCCTTGGGCTTGTCGAATTCGACCATCGTCACCCACGCCCATTCCACTCCATTCGTATCCGGCAGGTCGACGAATGCCTTGATCGTGAAATGCCAGTAGATCTTGGGACCGGCCAGGGCGGCAACCGGCGACAACGCAGCCGGGAAGAGAAAGCCGGCAACCAGGGAAACGGCTATGAAAACGGGTTTTTTCATTTTCCTCCTCACCTCTATGCGACAGCACGCCTTGCCTAACATTTTAGCAGTATATCGATTAACCAGTTTTTTGCGTTGTTTTGGCAAAAAGCCTCTCAAGCAAGTGTCCTAACCTCGGGAAACGGGTCCAGGAATCAAGTGAGTCTGGACCGGCCAACTTGAACAAGAGGGCAATGCAAGATCACAGCCCTCCCACAACAAGCAAAAAGAGGACCTCCCCATCCAGGGAGGCCCTCTTCATCGTTCAGTTCGAAGCCGGTCGTTCCGGCTTCTCTCCCAGGTGTTCCGCGTCCTATCGAACGACTTAGCAGAGGTCCGATTTCACGCAGTCCGGGCTAATTGGTTTTGAATATTCTCTGGGGGTTCACCTGGAGCCTCCCCTCGAGCGGGAAGTAGTATCGTTTTGTCGCCGGTTGACTATTGCCCGGCGAATTCGAGCCAATATAAAACTCCCCATCATTCACATACTTCTGCAACTTCGTGACCGGCTTGCCGTATTGATCCTTCCCCCGCCTAGCCAGGGTCAGCTCCAACACACGTATACTTCCAGATCCCGTATTCGTTATCTCCACGTACCATCGCTTATTCGGGTACATTGCGCGCAGAATCGGCATCGGTACGTCGATCTTCAGGTATCGGCTGTCATCGACACAATGGACCTGGTTTGGCGCGTTCCAGACCGGCACGTCTCCCACATCTTCCATCCCGATCCTGACGACGATTTTTTTCCGCCCGTCCGTCAGGCCATCGATCCAGATCCTTGCTGTGAAGGCATCAGGATCCGAATCATAGAGGACCACCCGGCGGAATGATGTGAAATTTTCCTTAATCTCGTCGTAGCTGATTTCAAAATACCCATTGTTGTTCCAGGTATCCCCCCAGCTATTCAGGCACTTGAAGGTCTTCCTTGCGTCACTGTAGCCCACGACAGCGACGCTGTGCCCTTCCCGGGGGTTGTTCCCCGAGAGTTTGACCAGGGGGCCTGCTGCAAGTATGGGGCCGTCTGTCGCCAGGCAGTACTTCATGTCTTCAACCTCGGGAATGTTCGGGAGACCGACCCACGCCTTGTACCTTGCGGCAAACGCGTCGATCCCCGGGGTGGGTTGGGGCAAATCCCTCCAATCCCAGAAATATTGGGCAACCCCGTCAACACCGTATCCGCTGATGTAAAACTTGGCTTTGTCATAGTTCGAGGGAAGGTCGGTCTCAGGACATAAGCCGTATTTTTGCACCAGCTCAAAGCCGTCCAGGCCGGCCTGTTCCTGTCGTATGTGAAAATACCAGAAAGATAGATCCGGGGCATAAGGGTGCTTGATTTCGTTCAAGATATCTATCACATGGATTAGCGAACGGCCGATGCAGCCACCCCAGCCATCCTGGTTCCCCGTCAGGGTGACGTGGGAAGAATAGTCCACACCCCGATCCAACGTGCGGGAAATCGGCAGGATCATCGGCTGTGCCAGTTCCGAATCCTTTCTGATCAATTCCGAATCCATTCTTTGAAGAATATCCGGTTGGCTTGGTACCGGCATTGANNTTGATGCAGGTGCTGCGTAGACACTCGCCACAGGGAAGAGACACACCAAAGACAGAATGAGAAATGAGCGGACAAGAGAACGACGTCCTACGTTCCGCTCCGTTTTCATCTTGACACCTCCCTTCTTCAACTTACAGCCGAAAGCGGCAACCCTCTGCCCGTTGGGAACAAAGTGACTTAGGCGCCGGAGCGGCTTAGCCTGCACAGTAGCATGATACATCTTTATC
>DJHE01000018.1 GCA_002432945.1 Synergistaceae bacterium UBA5827 | reverse complement strand
TTTCGAAAAAACCGATCCCATCGAACCCTGGGAAGAAAAGGAACTGGTTGCCCAAATCCTGGACTGCCTCCGGCAAGGGATAGATGCGGTTATCCTGTCGGATTACGGCAAGGGCGTATGCACGGCCGGTTTGTGCCGGCCTCTTGTCAGCCTTTGCCGGAACCGGAAAATCCCCGTCATCGTGGACCCCAAGGGGACCGATTGGGAGCGTTACCGAGGCTGCACCCTGGTCACGCCGAACCTGAAAGAACTCGGGGAAGCCGTGCACCGGGTGATCCCGAACGAGGACGACGAGGTTGAGAAGGCCGCGAAGGAATCGATGGAACGCTTCGGGTTGGAAAACATCCTCGTGACACGTTCGGACAAGGGAATGTCCCTTTTTGCAGGGAAGGAAGCCTTTCACGAAAAGGCCCAGGCCCGGGAGGTTTTCGACGTCAGCGGGGCGGGGGATACGGTTGTAGCGGTGATGGCGGCCTTCCTATCCGGAGGGGCCTCTTTGCGGGAAGCGGCTTGTGCGGCGAACCGTGCGGCGGGATTCGTCGTCGGAAAAACTGGCACCTACGCGATCCGAAGGGATGAATTGCTGCAGGAACTGAGGCAGGGTCCCCTTACTGCGTACTTGTCCAAAGTGCTGCCCTTGAGCCAGGCTTTGTCGCGGGTAAAGTCATGGAAAGAAGACGGGAAGCGGGTCGTCTTTACGAATGGCTGCTTTGACATCCTGCATGCCGGGCATGTCTACTGCCTGGAAAAGGCAAAATCCCTCGGCGACCGCCTGGTGGTGGCCCTGAACACGGACGCTTCCATACGGCGGCTCAAGGGCCCGGAACGCCCGGTCAACTCCGAGAACTTCCGTGCCATGCTGCTGGCCGCGCTTTCACCGGTCGATCTTGTCGTCCTTTTCGAAGAGGATACTCCCCTGGGCCTCATCCAGGCCATAAAACCCGACTTCCTTGTAAAGGGAGGGGATTACCGTCCGGAGGACGTTGTCGGGGCCGAGGAATCGGTTTCCTGGGGCGGGAGGGTTGTCACCGTCCCCATTTTTGAGAACCTGAGCACGACCCGGATCCTGAAATCCGTCTCGAACGGAAAGAGAGAACGGGTGGAATGAAAAACCGCCCGATTCCCTTCCCTGTAGAAGGGGACCGTCTCCTTTTCATCCGGTTCAGCTCTCTCGGAGATGTCCTCCTTGCCTTGAAAAAGGCAAAAGCTCTCAAAACTCGATTCCCCGGCCTTCACCTGACGTGGCTGGTCCAGGCCGAATACGAGGGGATACTTCGGATGCAGCCTTACGTTGACGATGTCTTTCCCTGGGACATCGGCAGGGGAAGGTTGACGGTCTTTCAACTGATCAGCCGGGCCAGGCAGGCGAACTTCCGTTTTCTCTACAGCGTCCACCATAACGACCGGTCTGCCCTGGTCTCGGCCTTATCGGGGATTCCCGTCCGGATCGGCTTTCACAAGAACCTGCAGTTTGCCTACGATCATTCGCTGGCGAAGGCCAGGCAAGCCTGGGAACTGGATGTAATCCTGCGGGAAGAGGTCCCCCTCCAGGTGTCTGAAAAGCAAAGGGAAAAACTCTTTGAGAAGATGCCTGTCACGGAAGGACGGTTCCTTTTCTGCGCCATAGGTGCCAGCAAGGGGTTCAAACGTTGGCCTTCGGGATCCTGGGCCGTGTTCATCGAGGAGGCGTGCAGGACCGGGCTTACGCCTGTCCTGGTCGCGAGCGGGCCCGAGGAAGAGCAAATGGCGGGCGAGATCGTGTCCTCCAGCCCGCAGGAGGTGATCAACCTGGCCGGGAAATTGTCGCTTGAGGAAGTCTGCGCTCTTGCGGCTTCATCCGAACTTGCCATCGGCGGGGACACCGGGCCCCTCCACCTTGCCCGCATGACGGGGATCCCCTGCATCGGCCTGTTCGCGGTCAGGGATCCCGCAAGGTACGGACACAGGGGGAACAACCTTTTTTCACTGGTGGCGGAAAATCCTTTTGAGGTTTATCCAGAAAAGGCAAAAGGCGGCAGCCCGCTCGAAAGCCTCTCCCCGGAAGCGGCGGTTTGCCTGATGCGGGAACTGGCCGGCTCCTGGCGGAAAGCGCGGCACCATGAGCGAATCTAACGCACCGATTCGGCCTTTCGCGTGTAAAGGCGAAGCAAAAGCCCGGGGGCGTGGCAAAACAACATCGCCTTGAAACCGACCTCCGGTTTGACGGGCCAGGCTCCGCGCCCAAGGCCGGCGAGTTCCCGCAATCGGCTTGAACGGACAGTTTTCCAGAAAAGATCGATCCTCCCCGACCGAGCCGCCGAAGTTGCCATCCTGATGGCCGCACTGGGCAATTCGAGCGAATCGACCAGGTACAGCAACTCCGCATCGGCCTTCCGTTCCTCCAAATATTTGCGCAGCCTCAGGTAGACACCGACCTCGTGGGCATATTTCGACGGATCCCTTGCCATCCGGCAGGTGCTCTGGTTTTCGTGCTGGATATAGCTAACGTGTGTATCCGGTACAACGGCCGCCGTTTCGGCGTTGAAAAGGGCCTTTGCGATGAACTCCCGGTCCTCGGCGAACCGGCAGCCGCGGGGAAAACGGATACTGTTGGCCTGGAGGAACGAACGATTGTAGAGAACGTTCGAAGCGTTCAGGTAGCGTTTCCCTCTGAGGAACTCCCTAAGCAGTTGCCGTGAAGGGATTGATGACGAGGCGGGTGAAAGCGGAAATGCGTAATTCTTGCCTCCTTCTAGGCTTTCCCCGCAAACCCGGAAACCGCAAAAGGCAACCGGCGCGGCAGTATTTTTCATAGAGTTCCAGAGGCAGGCTAAAGTTTCCGGAGCGATCCTGTCATCCCCGTCCAGGAAAAAAACCGCTTCCCCCGTGGCGGTATCGAGTCCCGTGTTTCTGGCTTCAGAGGCACCGCGGTTGGCTGGAAGACGAAGCAGGTTCCATCGTATCCGTGCCCCCAGAAGGGTTTGTTCGGCTGAATCGGCGCTTCCGTCTGTCGAGGCGTCGTCGACCACGATGATCTCAAATCCATCGAAAGACTGCAAAAGCAGGTCCGAAAGGGTTTTCCCGATCGAGCCTTGCTGGTTGTAAAGGGGGATCACCACAGAGATCCGGTTCATCAATTCGCGCTCCTTCCCCGGAAAAACAGCAGCCGAGCGGTTTCCTGAGAGAGATTGGGACCCTGGACCCATTGTAAATATTATTTCGGGGATTATCATATTCAGGGATTCAAGGTTCCTTGACAGTTTAACCTTGGAATTCATTCGCTTCAATGACCGCGACGACCCCGGAAGGCACGGAAGGAGGTGCACCAACCCCCAGCCAACAAGGGAGAGCGGATGTTCGAAGGCGGATCGGACCGGAGAGGGAAGGAAAGAGCACAGGTGCTGAAGGCAACGTGGACACTTCACAGGCCTGCCTCGACCCGACCCCCGGCGAGACCGCAAAACCACACACAACC
>DJHE01000012.1:90779-97039 GCA_002432945.1 Synergistaceae bacterium UBA5827 | reverse complement strand
GCCGGGGCCTCTTCGTTATTCACTTGTATGGTACTTGAACGAAAGGCTGACCTTTGTCCTGAACAGGAGGGGCTTCCCCTCCTCGATGACCATGTCCTGCTTCATCACTTCCGCTACTCGGAGGTCCTTCAGGCTCTTTGCCGCGGTGTTCACGGCGTTCTTTGCCGCATCCTCCCAGGAATCGGGGCTGGTCCCCACCAGTTCGATGATCTTGTATACGCTGTTCGGCATCGCCATTCCTCCTCTTTCGCTCGACTTGGGCAATTGCCGCTTCGCACTGCCTTGATAGTATTATAAATCATTGTCCTCTCATTTCGAAATCCCGCCCCGTGAAATTTCCATTCGCTGCCTCACCCACCGGGGCAAAACCTCGGCCACGAGGATGGCCCCGAAAACGAGGGCCGCGCCGAAGATCATCTTGCCTGTGAAACGCTCCCCCAGGAACAGCACGCCCGTCACCGCCCCAAAAACCGACTCGGTCGAGAGGATGAGGGAGACGTGCGTCGGCGGGGAATGCCGCTGGGCGCTCATTTGGATGGCAAAAGCCAAAACGGTGGCAAAAAGGACGAGGAAAGCCATGCCCCATAGTCCGCGCGCACTGATGGCGGCCGGCCAGGTTTCCAGGGGAATCGCAAAGAGCGTGCAGAAAACGACCATGGCGATCATCTGGGTGACCGCCAGGACGATGGGATCCATCCGCTTCGCGTAGTGGTCGATGCTCATCAGCTGTGCTGAGTAAAAGACTGCGCAAAGCAGGGTGAGGGCGTCTCCCTTGTTGAAACCCTCGATCCCCTCCCCGCCCAGGGTCAGGAATCCCACTCCGGCGATGCACAAGCCCGCCGACAGGAAGGCGTGGAAACCGGGAAATCGCCGGGTCAGGGCCCATCCCATGAAGGGAACGACGACCACGTAGGTGGTGGTGAGGAAGGCGTTCTTCCCGGCGGTCGTGTAGACGAGTCCGTAGGTTTGGGCGATGAACCCGAGGAAAAGGAAGAAACCGACGATGAAGCCGGCCTTGAGATCGCTCCACCCCGTTCCGGAAATCCTCCTGAAAAAGACAAGCGACAGGATCGCCGCCGAGAAGGCAAAGCGGACGGCGAGAAGGGTCATGGGCTGGAAGGTGTTGAGGGTGTCCTTGAGGACGACGAAGGCGACACCCCAGACGATGGCGACGAAGAACAGGCCGATGTCGGCCCAAAGGATTGGGTGTTTCATGAAAGGCGATGCCAGAGCATGCGGCCGTTCTCGAAGGCTGGGGCGATCCTCCCCTTGTCGGCGAGGTGGGCTAGGCAGGCGGACACGGTGATACTGGTCAGGACGTACTGGATTGAGGACAGGTTGATCCCGTAGGCGAGGACGAGCTTCGCAAGCACGTCCTCGCGGGAGGCACCGCTGGCGCAGGCCTCCAGGGCATGACCCAGGAGTTTCTCGAGTGCCTGCCGGTTAGCTTTCACAAGGGCCCGGATGTCGGAAACCGGCCTGGCATGGCAGGGAACGAAAAGCGAGGCTTCAAGGGTATCCAGCCGGTCCAGCGTCGCAAGTTGCCCTGCGACATCGCAACAGACGACAAAGCCGTACTTGTCCAGGATGGTCTCGGAAAAGAGGCTGTCCGCCAGGAAAACGACGTCGTCGAGCGTGCGGAACCCCACCATCTCGAGGTAATGCCCGGGCAGGGCAATCGTGGAAAGAGGCATCCCACCCACCGGGCCCTCGGCAGACAGGATGTCCGTCACCATCGAGGGCTCTGCCTGGAGGAACTTCCCCCGTAGTTCCTTGAAGGGTGCGGCGCCCCAGAGGAAGAGCGGCTCGAGGGAAGGGTCCGCGATCATGGGAGCTTCGTTCCGGGTCGCGGCGATGCGGCATCCCGTCCTCTTCTGGAGGAAGGCGTTGCCGCCGATGTGGTCCGCGTTGGAATGGGTGTTCAGGATCGTCTTCAGGGTCCAGCCGCGGGCCTGAAGCAGTTTCCAGATTTTCCGGCCGGCGGATTCGTCGTTCCCGCTGTCGATGAGGAGAGCTTCTTTTCCTTCGACGTAGACCCCGAGGTTCGTGGGTCCCTCGATGACGTAGGTGCGCTCCCCCACCTGGTTCAGTTCCATGACGGGCTGCCTCCTCGATTTACAGGGTTTCCTCGGGCAAATTGTGCCAGTCGCCGTACTCCATGTAACGCGCCGTGCGGCCGGCAACCTCTTCCCCGTGAAGTTTCCTGACGATGTGCAGGGACACGTCGATACCCGCCGAGATGCCTCCCGCGGTGAGGATGCGCCCGTTGTCGACGAAGCGGGCCTGGGTATTCAGTGTGACGCTCGGGGCGATTCGCCTCACGTCGTCAAAGACCTCGTGATGAGTGGTGACCTCGAACCCGTCCAGGAGCCCCATTCGCGCCAGTATCCGGGCCCCGGAACAGACGGAAACGGTCATTTTGGCCCGGTCATGGTTCCACCGAATCCACTCGACGATGGCGGACTTGTCCATTTCCTTCTTCGTGCCAACCCCGCCAGGAATGACCAGGATATCGATCGGCGGGTGGTTGTCGAAGGCGAAATCCGGCAAGACCTTCAACCCGTTCACCGTCCGAACCGGGTCCCCGTCCTCCGAAACGGAAAACACGCGAAACAGGGTGTAGTCGTTCAGTTCCGAGGTCACCGAGAAGACCTCGTACGGGCCGGCGAAGTCCAGGAGCTCGACATCGTCGAAGATGAAAAGGCCCACGTTGTTCACTGCAGACTCCTCCTTCTGTCTCTCAGCGGCCTGTCCAGCTCCGCCAAAAAAAGCTTTACCCCTAAATCTAGCGGCAAATCCGTGATCGCGCTATAACATTACCATCAATGTCACCCAAAAGGGGAGTGAAATGAATGTTCAAAACCCAGAAACTGGTGATGATACCGGGACCGACCCCGGTTGTCCGCTCCATCCAGGACCAGATGGGGCGGGAAACCGTCGCATTCGGGGACGCGGATTTCGTGGCCGATTTTGCGGAGGTCGTCTCCGACCTGAAGGCCCTTTGGAAGTGCAGCGGCGAGGCTTTTGTCGTGGCAGGTTCCGGCACTCTGGCCATGGAGATGGCCATCGCCAACATCACCAGGAAAGGCGAAAACGTGCTCGTGTGCTCCAACGGCTTCTTTGGCGACCGCTTCATCGACCTTTGCGAGCGCAAGGGACTCAACGTCGATGTCCTTTCGGCGAAGTGGGGTTCCTCGGTCACTCCCGAAATGGTGTCGGCCCAGCTGTCCTTGAAGGAATACCAGGTCGTCACGGTCACCCACGTCGAAACCTCGACAGGGGTGGCCGCCCCGGTGGCGGACATTGCCCGAGTCGTTCACGGTAAAAGCGGGGCTCTCTACCTGGTTGACGGGGTTGCAGCGACGGGCGGCGTGGAGGAAACGATCGACCCGATGGGAATCGACGTCCTCCTGACCTGCTCCCAAAAAGCTTTTGGCGTGGCCCCGGGCCTGGCGATGCTCTGGGCGGGAACCCGGGCCATGGAAAAACGGGCCACCCTGGGCCGGATCCCAGAATCCTACGTGGATTTCGACAAGTGGCTACCGATCATGCACAACCCGGCCAAGTACTGGGGAACGCCCCCCATCAACCTCATCTGGGCCCTGAAGGAATCCCTGCGGATCATGAAGCAGGAAGGGCTCGAGGAACGCTACGCCCGCCACGTCCGGCAGGGAGCGCTCGTGGACGCGGCGATGGAGGCGATCGGCTTCACCGTCGCCGCGAAGGAGCCTTTCAGGGCTCCCACGCTCTCCGTCTACCTGTACCCGGTGGAACCCGGCCTGGACGACGTGGCATTCAGGAACGCGCTCGCAGGTGAAGGGGTACAGTCGGCCGGATGCCTGGGAGATTTCCAGGGCAAGGGATTCCGCATGGGTCACATGGGAAACATCGACAAGCACACGCTCGTCTCGGCCGTAGGGGCCGTGGAACGGGCATGCGCCAAGTGCGGCTATCGGATCGAGTTTGGAAAGGCACTCGGGGTCCTGCAGGAAGGCCTGGCCCGGGAATAGGCCTCCCCGATAAGCAAAAAGGGGCCCTCCGCTCGTTGCGGAGGGCCCCTTTTTTTGCTCAGGCTTTCCGGGCAGGCCAGAACGTTTCCTGCACGTCCGCCTCCACGGTTTCGATGAAAGCTGCCCCGGCAGGATCCGGCTGGGTGATGAGGCTCACGAGGACAAAAGCAGAGACGCTTGCAGCCAGGCCCCAGAGGGGAGGCCATTGCCCCAGGAAATTGACTTTCGTAAGGTAGAGCGCCCCGGTGACTCCTCCTCCCGCAACCATCCCGGCGATAGCCCCGGCTGCCGTGCCTCGCTTCCAGAAAAAGGCCCCAAGGATCACGGGAAGCTGGGCCATCAGTCCCGCCGAGGCCATGGAAGACAACACGGCGATCAGCCCGAGCTTCAGCCCGCCGAAAGCAAAACAGGCGACTGTCAGGACCGGTATCAGGAGCTTCCCCCAAAACAGTTCCTTTTCCTCGGAAAGGGGAAAAACGGCTCGGAGAAGATCCCGGCCGAACATCGAGCTCAAGGTCAGGATGATCGAGTTCAGGGTGGACACCGCCGCCGCGAAAATGCTAAGGACGACCAGAAGAGCAAGGGCGCGCGGGACCTTCGTCAGGAGGGCGGCCATCGCCCCGTCGGGGTTCTTCAGCCCCGGGACCAGCAGCGCCGCAGAAAGCCCGAGAACGACGCAAAGGACGGTGTAAATGAAACCAAAAGCTGAAAAGCCCGCCACCATCCCGCGGATGCTGCGAATATCCTTCGGCGCGTAAAGTCGCTGGACAACCTGGGGATTCGTGAGGGCGAAAAAGGTCCACGGCAGGGTCAGCCCAAGAAACATGGGGAACGGCCAACTCACTTTCAGGAGGTCGGGGCGGGTTGCCACGGCGTTTCCCCAGCCGCCCGGGAAGAGGAATACGACGATGAAAGCCACGAGCAGGCAGCTCACGACGAGCATGATCGAGGCCTGCAGGGCATCGGTCAAGGCGACGGACCGGAGTCCTGCCCAGATGGAAAAGACAACGGTGATTACGGCGGCGACCGCCATCCCTGCCCAGAAGGGGAAAGCCCCGCCTGACACGCCTTCCAGGAGGTAGCCCATGCCCATCAGCTGCACCGAGGCATACGGCACCAGCGTTACGAGGCACAGGAGGGAAGCCGTTGCCCCCACCCACTTGGAACCGTAACGGGTTGCCAGAAGCTCGGATGGGGTCATGAGCCCGTAGCGGCGTCCCGCCAACCAATAACGAGGGGCGAAGAGGACCAGCAGGAAAACCGTACCCACAAGGTAGGTCAGCTCGAAACCGAGCGCCGCCACCCCTCCCTTGTAGGTCAGCCCCACGAGCCCGACCATCATGAAGGCACTGTAAGTGGTAGCACTGTAACTCATGGCCGAAACGAACCCGCCCACCGTCCGGTTGGCAAGGAAATAGTCGATCACGCCGCTCCCCATCCCCCGTCGGGCCTTGGCTGAAAGCACGGCTCCCAGCAGGAACCAGGCGAGGATCCCAAACAGCAGCCAGCTCAGCGGCATGAGGTGTCACCCCTTCCGCCCCAGCAGGACATCACCGCAGCGCCCGCCCCTATAACCGCCATCGTGACAACGCACCAGAAAAGGAACGCTCCCCCAAGGCTTTCGCGGCCTTTCAGGAAAGCATAGGGGACGGTCACGTTCATCAAGAGGGCCGCCACGCCAAAAAGAGTCCATTTCACTTCCGTTTTCGACATTTCGTTACCTCCCAAGAAATCCTTTTTCGCCGAGAACGGATTCGATCCGGTCCAGCGTTTCCGTGTCCTTTGCCTCGATCGTGTGAAGGTGGAACCCGCCGGACAGGGAGGATAGCGTTCCCCTGCCCGTGCTTTCCAGCAGGTTGACGAACCGGTGGACTTCCTCCGGCGTTCCTGCGTCGATATTCCCCTTCAGTTCGCCGTAGACCGGGTGGTCGACGATCACATCGATAACGCGCCCCCCCATCTCTACGATCGCCAGCAGTTCTTCCCTGACGTCCTCGGGCCGGTGCCTGACCGCCAGAAGCCGCCTTACCCCGCACCCCTGCCGGTCAAGGGCGTATCCCGCGGCCGTTGCCCTTATGGGGCAACCCGAATCCCGCAGCCTGGCAATATCCTGCACGATGGCCTGGCGACTGACCCCGAACCGATCCGCCAGATCCGCCCCGCTCAGGGGTTCTTCAGCTGCCTCGAGAAGTCCGGCGATGCGTTCGAGCCGCTCGTTCCTTTCCACAATAAATCCCCCTATCTGCTACT
>DJHE01000012.1:0-90755 GCA_002432945.1 Synergistaceae bacterium UBA5827 | reverse complement strand
AGTAGCAGATAGGGGGATTTATGCAAGGAAGGTTTCCAGGCTGCTTCTAGAGGATTGGGCTAAGCAGCTTGGCCATCCCCTGGAACGCCTTTTCCCAGGGAGGGATCCTGTCCCATTCCTGGGCCTCGAACCTCCGGGAAAGTCCCAGGTATTTTTCCTGGATCTCCAGGAGAGAACCGGTTTCCTTCTCACCGTAAAGAATCATGTTCAGTTCGAAGTTGAGGGAAAAGGACCGGATGTCGAAATTGCTCGATCCGAAAAAGGCCAGGTGCCCGTCCACGGTCATGGTCTTGGCGTGAAGGATTCCCGGCTGGTAAAGGTGAAGTGAAACCCCAAGGTCGAGCAGCCTGCCGTAGTAGGCTTTGGCCGCGTTCCCCACGAGCAGCTGGTCCACGCGCTCCGGGACGACGAGTTCAACTCTCGCTCCGTTCAGGACCGCGACTTCCAGGGCCTGGAGCAGCCCATCGTCGGGGATCAGGTAGGGAGTCGTGATTACCACACGCTCCCGCGCCTCGAAAAGGGCCGAAAGGACAAGGCGCTGGAAGTTTTCCGTGGTATAGGCGGGCCCGCTTGGCACCGTCTGCAGGACATATTCCCCGGGACCAGGAGGAATCAACGGCACCCTGTCTTCCGGGGGAATCTCCCCGGTTTCCACGAACCAGTCTTCGAGGAAAACCCCTTCGATCTGCGAAACCACAGGCCCTTCCAGCCTGAGGGTCAGGTCGTGCCAGGCAAGCCCGCGGGCCTTTCCCCCGTAGGTCGGGTCGGTAATGTTGTGGGATCCCATGTACCCGACCTTCGCATCCATAAGGGCGAGTTTCCTATGGTTCCTCAGGTCGTATCGGGCGGTAAGCCTGGTCCGGCGAAACAGGCGTCCGAGAGGCAGCGCTTCAACGACTTGCACTCCCGCTTTTCGAAGATGCCCCGCATCCTTTTTCAGGAAAACCTTCGACCCCAGGGCATCCACGAGGAGCCTGCATTCCACGCCTCTCGAGGAGGCTCGCTTCAAGGCCTCCAGCAGGGGCCGCGTCGTCGGGTCGGCGACAAAGATGTAGAAGAGAAGGTCGACATGGTGCCGGGCCTTGTCGATGTCTTCCACCAGGCTATTGAAAAGGGCCGGGGCGGAATCGAAGTAGGCCATCCTGTTCCCGGCGGCAACTGGCCATTCCCCGAGTTTCCTTCCCAGCAGGGCGAAACGCGCCAATGAATCTGGCAGGCCTTTAATCCATTCTTCCGAGCTCTTCTTCCAGACCCGTTGATGGGCTTTCCGAAGTGCAGCGACGGCTTTTTCGTGCCGGGCCTTTCTTTCCCTTGGAAGGCGGGTGGAGCCCAGTAGAAGGTAAAGGAGCCCGCCGGGCAAGGGCCAGAACAGGATCACGAGGAGCCAGGCCATCGCGGTAGCGGGAGCATGGCGCAGGGGGAGGAGGCAGAGAGCCGCAATCCGCACGAGGAAGGACAGGGTGTTGTGAACAGCCAGGAGAATGACGCCCAGGCTCATGCCTTTTCGCCCCCCGCAATGGATTCGTTGATCTCGAAATCACAGACAAGGGGCAGGTGGTCGGAAAACCGGACATCCGGAACATCGAAACTGCGGACGGCGACCCCGGGTCCGGCCAGCAGGAAATCAAGGCGAAAACGAGGCAAGCGGCTGGGGAAAGTCTTGCGGGAGGAAGGATCCGCGTCCCGCAAACCCGTAGTCTCGAGGAACTCCCGGAGTTCACCGCTTCCGTGAAGCAGGTTGAAGTCGCCGCCGAGCATGACGGGCTTGCTGTGGGCCTTGACCCTCCCCGCAAGGGTTTCAAGCTGGGCCTTGCGCGCACTCATACCCAGCGGCAAGTGGACGAGGAGGAAGACAAACTGTTCGAATTCCACCTCCAGGAGAGTCCTCTTCATTCCCCTGGCCAGGTCGACCTTTGACGTCCGTTTCACGGGGATCCTCGAGAGGATCGCGTTTCCCTGGGAACTCAGGACCGGAACCTTCCTGAAGATCGAATCCCTGCCGTACTTGCAGGAAAAGAAATGATCCAGGTCGAGGTTCTCGGCAAGGCACCTTGCCTGGGATTCTCCCCCGTGGCGGTAGGACCCCCCGTCCACTTCCACCAGTCCGACGAGATCAGGCTTCATCCCGTCTATGAAAGATGAAAGGCGCCTCAGGGAAGGCTCCGTCCTGCGAAAAAGGCCCGAGAAAGGAAGAGGGAGATGGTAATCCCAGCCCGTCCCAGTCCCGTAACGAATGTTGTAAAGGACAACTCGCACTAAACAGCCTCCGCTGCGAGGAGCCGGACTATGGGCCGCAGGGAAACAAGAACGAGTGCAACTGCGTACACCCAAGGGTTCACCGCAAGAAGGGGCGGCCAAAGCTTGGCGGCCAGGAGGGCGAAGAGCATCGCCCCCGCCTTCACGCACCCCATGTCGATCCAGTCCATTCTCTTGACCCGGCGGTTCATCCAATCTCCGAAATCCATTCGGCACCCCTCCCTTTTTAACAAATTGAAATGAATCTTTTCTGTTTTTGATTGTATAATTTATGAAGAGAAAATCTCATGCCGAAAGGTGATGGACATGCGACTATTCCTCCAGGAATGCGAGTCTTCTCACCAAAACGGGGACGTTTGCGCAACTCTCTTTGTCCGGTGGATCTTCGAGGAAAATGAACGCGAACCAGTCTGCCAGCTTTTTCGCGGGCCTGAAACCGTAATCGCCTCAATGAACCCCGTCCGCCCCGCCTGCGTGACGCTCTGTACCCGCAACGGATGCCAGGAAGAGTGCTTCACTCCCAAGGACTCCTGGAACCTGACGCTTGACGAACTTGCCAATGGCGTCCTTTTCACGGCCGAAAACCCCAAGACATTATCTTCCTTGAAAGAGTACGTTTCCGACACGCTTCCCCGGCAGATTCGTCAAAAAATGAGCTTACGAAGGGATTTCTGGCTCCGGACGTCCCGCCTGGCTTCTTGATTTCCAATAAAATCATTGAACTTGACTCTCCGGGGAGAAGCCAATAAAGGGCTAAACCCCGGAGAGTTTTTTTGCCTTCAGGTTTCAACATTGGCGCCCGGGTTTTCCCAGCCGGTTCGGTCAAGAGCCCTTTCCGTCGCAAGAATGGGGAAAACGCCCGCTTCCCCGCTTTAATAAAGGCGATAGGCTTCGCCTACGACTTCTATGACCTCTCCCATCCGCAGGGTGGATTCCAGGTCTTTCGCTGCCAGTATGCGCAAAATCGCCAAGATCTCTCACTCCTGTTCGGGTATTCGAGGTGTGCCACTTTTCTATTCTACCGTAAGGAAAAACAAATAAGCGGCGTTCCCCAGTACTCTGGGGACGCCGCTTCCCGGTTCCATAAAGAGGTCGGAAATCCTAGGCCATCGTGACGATGGTGCCCTCTTTCCCCTCCAGCGCGTCAACGGCCTTGTAGAGAGACGTGATGATCGCCTTTCGGCCGGGGAAGGTCCGTGCAAACTTGATGGCTGCCATGACCTTCGGCAGCATGCTTCCAGGCGCGAAATGCCCTTCCTCCATGTACCGGATAGCCTCGGGAACCGTCATGTGGTCCAGGAAACGCTGGCCGGGCTTCTTGAAGTCCAGGCAGACCTTGTCGACCTCCGTCAGGATCAGGAGGATGTCCGCCTCGATGTCCTCGGCGAGCCTCTCGGCCGCCAGGTCCTTGTCGATGACCGCCGCAACCCCAGTAAGCGAGCCGTCCATGTTCTCGATGACCGGGATTCCTCCGCCGCCCGCNNGCCCGCCGTGATGACGATCGTCGTGTCCCAGAGCCGTTTGATGGCAGAAAGCTCCACGATCTTCTTGGGATCCGGGGAAGGTACGACTCGTCTCCAACCGCGACCCGCGTCTTCCTTCATCGTGAAACCCTTTTCCTTCTCGATCTGGCGGGCCTCTTCCTCCGTGTAGAAGGGACCGATCGGCTTGGTCGGCTTGTTGAAGGCGGGATCGTTGGGATCGACGACAACCTGCGTGGCGATGGTGACAACCGGGAGGTTCCGGTTACGGTTCCTCAGGGCATCGCGGAGTGCCTGCTGGATATGGTAGCCGATGTACCCCTGGCTCATGGCCCCGCAGACATCAAAGGGCATCGCGGGTGTCTGGGCGTTTTCCCTGGAGGCAATCTCCTGCCCGAGGACGATCCGACCGACCTGCGGCCCGTTGCCGTGCACGATCGCCATCTCGTACCCCTTGCTGCTGATCTCCGCAAGGTATCCCGCGGTCTTCTTCACCACTTCGAACTGGGCTTCTGCCGTGGGCGGAGTTCCGGCTTCCTGGAGGGCATTTCCCCCCAGGGCGATGACAACCTTCGTGATACTCATCGGCTTCTCTCTCCTCTATTTTGGAATCCATCCGCCCGATATTGTAAACCAAAATGACCTTACAGTTCAATATGGGCAAGGCAAACCGGGAGGATTCCTCCTCCCGGTCCAATTGCAAATATCTATTTATGCTATGCAACACAACGTTTTACTCGTTTGACAGGAAATATTCCACCGTGGTTACAACCCGAACCTTTTTGTGATCCGGTGAACCCTTATCCCGGTCATCGATCGTAAAGAGTCCCTGGGAAGCCCGGCGAATGCTCCCCACGCGGGCCCCGGAATCACGGGCAAATTGCTCGGCGGCCTCCCGGGCATTCTTGGTCGCCTCGGCAATCATCTCCGGCTTGATGGCGTTGAGTCCCGTGAACAGGAACTCCGTAGACCGGGCGTAATCCTGCTCGGCCAGGACGATGCCCCGGAGGACCAGTTTGCCCGAATCTTCCATGGCCTTCTTGGCTGCCTTCACGTCCGGGGTCCGTAGCGTGATCGTCGCCGTCGCGATGTAGCGGTATTCACGCTTTTGCCCGTCCCCGTAAGCTTGCGCCTTCAAATCGGTGACCTGCGGGGGCATCTCGGAGACCTCCTCCGGCTTGAACCCTGCCGAAGCAAGGAAAGTCCTGACTTCAGCCTTGTGCGAATCAACCACCTTCTGCAGTTCGGCCAGGTCGTTTCCCGTGTCCCGGAAGGTGATCGGCCAGATCACGAGGTCCGATTCGACGTTTCTTTCCGCAAATCCCCTGACCGTCACGAAACGCTCCGCGGATCGGGCTTCCTTCAAGGCTTCGCCGACAAAAAAACCTGCCAGGGCCAGGCCAATTCCAACCAGGCCTCCCAGTATTGCCGCTGCCACCGTTAACCGGCTTCGCATGCGCGTTCCCCCTTTCCCGTTTCCTCAGCGAGGCATGGCACATCGATCATGCGACTTCCCTCGTTCAGGTCCAGCAATGCTTCCGGGGCAACTTTCAGGGTTTTGCCCGGGTCCCCGGAGCCCCCGTAGACGAAATCGTAGGCGAAAAGGCGCCGATCGACCAGCGTCGGCAGACCGAGCCCGAAAAGTGGGACTTGCCCGGGATTCAGCCCGAACTGCTCCCTGATTTCCGCTGCAGTGGCCATCCTTATCCCGTCTACTTCAATTTCGAGCGCTAGCGCCCGGAAATCGACCTTCCTGGCCGCCCCGGAGACGATCAAAAGCAGGAACCGACCTTGCGCCCAGAGGACAAGGGCCGGCGCCGTGGCACCCAGCTCGATGCCCCAGTAAGCGGCTCCTTCCGCGGCGCTTCTTATGGGAATCCGGTTCTCCAGCAGTTCGTAGCGGAAACCACTGGATTCCAGGATCTCCGTGATCCGGGAAGAGGTCGGGCCAGTCTTCATCCCAAGTCCTGTTCGGGTACAACGGCCGAGCAGATGCCCCTGGCTTTCGGCCTGGCGCCCGTTTCCTCAAGTTTCTCCCAAAGGAGGTCAAGGGCCGGACCCAGTTTCGTGGTCGTGGGCGAAAAGGCACGATCAACGACGAAAACAGCTCGTCTCGACCCCTCGTCCAGCCCTGCCAGGCGGCTGTCCCTGTGGTTCCACAGCCACGTACAGATCTTTTCGGAATCGGCGTAGACGACATGCCCCGGCAAGACCTCTTCCTGCTCCTCACTCCCCAAGGGGTAAAACTTTTCCCCGCTCCTGCCATACCGGATCTCGATATTTCCCTTTATCTTGTCGAGGTCAAAGGCGCCCATGGGGAGGAGAGTCCTTACGGAAACGCAGTTGTAGAGGTCCACGACGCTATTGACCGTCCAAAGGGATTTTTCCTTCAACACTCTCCTGAGCAGAGCCTCGAGGGAACTCCGGTATTTGCTCGGCTTGACCCCCATCGAACTGAAAACCTGTCTCCAGCCTGCCACGTCAGGATGGGAAGCGAGGTTGTCGATGGAAAGCCCTATAGAGGCCAGCTCTTCCGCCAATGTGCCCTTCCATTTCTCGACCCTCGAGTCCAGGGACTTCGGGAAAATCTCCGCAACAAGCCAGCCCGCCTCGATTTGAGGGTACTTTTCCCGTACTTTCTCGTCGATCCGGAATCGCATCGCCTTTCACTCCTTCCAGGGGACTTACCTACCGTCACGGAAAGGAATCCGAAGGAGCGTCCGTTTTTCGGTTTCCATTTCCTGTTCCGGCCACTTGGTTTTCGATTCTTATCCCGGGTTTGTCGTAATAGGAAACCGGTTCCATGTGGAGGGAGATATAGGTCCCGTGGCCGAAGGTCTCCCGAAGAAGCCGCTCAACGCTGTCGGAAATCTCGTGGGCTTCATAAAGGGAAAGGGACTCGTCCATGAGGACGTGGATGTCGACCGCGATCACCGGCCCTATCTTCCGCGTGCGGAGCTTGTGGGTACCCCGGACCCCATCAACGCTCATGATCAGGTTTTCCACTTCCCTCTCCCTTTCTTCGGGAAGTGAAGCTTCCAGGAGTTCATCCATGCATTCCTTCAGGATGGGAAGGGCGGCCTTGATGATAAAAGCGCTTACAACGACAGCCGCGAGAGGGTCAAGGATTCTTGCCCTTTCCCCCAGGAAGACGGCGCCGCCGATGCCCAGGGTGGTCCCGATGGACGAGAAAGCATCCGATCGGTGATCCCAGGCCTTCGCGATAACAGCCGAGCTGTTCAGCTTCCTCCCCCAGGCAACGGTATAGCGGTAGAGCCATTCCTTTGAAACGACGGAGAGAAGCGCAGCGATGAATGCAACCAGTCCCGGACGTTCGATGGGTTCTCCCCTGTAAAAGTGCCAGATGGCATGAGCGCCGGACCAGAAGATCCCGATCCCTGCCGCTATAAGCGTGATGCCGCAAAGCCCGGCCAGCAGGGCTTCCACTTTGCCATGCCCGTAGTCGTGGGTGTCATCCGCCGGTTTCCTGACGATACGGAAGCCAAGGATGACGACCATGTCGGTCACGAGGTCCGTCAGGGAGTGCGTTGCGTCGGCAAGCATGGCCGCGCTGTTCCCCATCAATCCGGCGGCATACTTGAAAAGGGTCAGGATCGTATTGACAACCAGCCCGAGCCAGGTCACCCGCACTGCCTTCGCTTCCCGATCCACTCCAGCCACCGCCCTTATGAAAATTTAAGGGTCATTATGAGCCCAACGTTTACCCTGTCAATATTCTATCGCCTTTATTTCGCTATAAAATAAACACGTTAGTCGATGAGAGAAAGAGAAGGGGGGCTTTTCATGAAACCGCGGCCCATGCTTCGGTTTTCCCTGCTACTCCTAATCCTGGTGATCCCCCTTGTGGCACTTGTCCCTGCGGAGGAGGCCAGGGGAGACGAGAGGATCCTGGATTTCCAGGGACAGGTCGAATGTTTCGAAGATGCCTCCATCAAGGTACAGGAAAAGCTCAAAGCCAGATCAGAAGGGACCGGGATCCGCCACGGGATCTTCAGGGATATCCTCCTTCGCAACTGGGCGGGTCGGCCTTCCAGGATCGAGGTCCTCCATGGGACCCTCGACGGATCTCCCGTAGCCACCAGGGGGGAGAACTTTACCCAGGGGATCCGGATCTACCTTGGAGACCCCGACACGGAATTGCCTCCCGGCATCCACGTCTTCACTCTCGTCTACCGCATGAGCGACCAGGTCGGCAACCTGGAAGACCGGGACGAGATCTACTGGAACGTCACGGGAAACGACTGGTCCTTTCCCATCGACCGTGTTTCCTGCCTCGTTATCCCGCCCCCTGGTGCCAGGAACCCTGAAAGCTTCAAAGTCGCCGCCTATTCCGGGCACCGGGGCTCGCGTGGGAAGGATTTCCGCTACGAGGTCGACGACAGCGGCGTTCGCTTCGAAACCATCCGCCCGCTTGTCCCGGGGGAAGGCCTGACGGTCGCCGTTGGCTGGCCAAAGGGTGCGGTCACCTTTGGTTCCCAGGGGTCCCGAAACAGGGGTTGGCTGGCCTTTGCCGCAGGGATGGGACTGGTCCTCCTCTATTACCTGCTGACGTGGTATTTTTCGGGAAGGGACGCACCGAGAGGCGTCATCACCCCCCTTTTCGAACTACCTGGAGGTATGACGCCAGCAGAAGCCCGGCGTGTTTCCAAAATGGGACTGGATGTCGGCGCCTTCCCTGCGGAACTGGTACACCTGGCCGTAAAGGGGATCCTCCGGATCGAGGAAACGGAGGGAGAATTCACCCTTAGCCTGGAAAGGTCTCCCGACATGTCCGGCCTGGCCGGGCACCAAAAAGCCCTGGTGAACTCCATCCTTGCAACTGCCCAGGACTCTTCCAGGAGAATCGAATCGATAAAGGCTGCTTCCCGGCAAAAGGGACTCGTCGGTCGCCTGGCCCGCATGAGCCTCAAGGTGGGGGATATTCCGGCCAGCCAGCCTTCCCCGGAAAGCCGGATCGAGCTTCCGCTCACCCGTTCCCGTGCGAGCGGCCTGCAATCGGCCTGGGGCTCACTGCGCAAGGCGCTTGAAGTGAAGCAGGCCTCCCGCAACCTCTTTTCGAAAAACACCGGCAAGTGGATCCTCGGGTTGGCCGGTTCCTTGCTGGCCCTCGCGGGGATGTTCTACGCGAACGACCCCATCGGTTTCGTGAAGGGCGGGGGAATCTTCCTGGCGGTCTGGCTTTCCTTCTGGACGATCGGGGTCGTCCTGCTGGTTACTGGGACTATCATCGCCTGGGGCCGTCTGCTCAGGGCCCCTTCCATTTCGGGAACCCTCATGGCTCTCTTCTTCACGCTTTTCACGATTCCCTTCCTGGCTGCGGAAGCCTTTGTCCTTTACCAGCTCGCCCTGGTCACCTACACCCCGGTCTTTAAGCAGATGCTGCCCGCAATCACCGCAGTTTTCGCGACCGTCGCCCTCTTCAAGGGACTTCTCAAGCGTTATTCAGCGGAAGGCCAGCTTCTCCGGGCACAGGTTGAAGGTTACCGGCTCTACCTGTCGATGGCGGAAGAAGGCCCTCTCCGGAGCCTGTCTGCCCCATCCCCCAGCCCCGAACTTTTCGAGCGGCACCTGCCCTTCGCAATGGCCCTGGAGGTGGAAGAGGCCTGGGCCGGACGGTTTGCCGACCAGCTGGGGTCCGCCTACACACCCGATTGGTACCGGGGCAGTTCATTTGCGGGCAGCGCAGGATTCGTTGGCGGCTTTTCCGGCGCCTTCTCCGGGGCGGTTTCTTCGGCTTCCTCTACTTCCTCCGGGGGTTCCGGGGGAGGAGGGTCTTCCGGTGGAGGGGGCGGAGGGGGAGGCGGCGGAGGCTGGTAAGAAGCGTTCGGAAGATGGCAAAGCCCGGGGGGTGACAACCCGGGGCTTTGTTTTTTTATGCCCGTTTGTTCCTTTCGGGCGAATCACCGAAAAGGCATCTCGCGATCGGTCGATCTGCTGCTGCAAGGTCCACCTCCGAAAGCGCTTCGGGCGAGACCCATTGGAGGGCCTGGTGCGCATTTTGCTGAAGTTTTCCACTGACCCACTTACAGCGGTAGGCGAATATCTCCACGGATGCGTGATCGTAGTCAAAGCGGCTGGAGCAGAGGAATTCACCCACCTGCACTACTATTCCCAGTTCTTCGCGGATTTCCCGGGAAAGGCAGTCTTGCGGGGTTTCCCCCTGTTCGATCTTCCCTCCGGGGAACTCCCATTTGCCGGCCAGCCGGTCCCCAGGACCCCTTTGGGCAAGGAGGAACTTTCCGTCCCTATCGATCACCGCGGCTGTCACAAGGACCTTCCTTTTGCGGAAGCGCAGCCAGGCAAGGGCGATGAGGGCCCCGATGAGGTCAGCGACGAGGTCAAGCGCGTTGTTCACGTAGCCGCCGACACCTGTCCGGGCAAGAATGACGGTTGAGGAAAACTCGACGATCTCGTTGACGGCGCCGAAGCCAAGGCCGGCCAGGACGAGAAGGAACGCAAGGCCACCCCGTGGAGGCGCGTCCGGCTTCCTGAGGTGCGGCATCAGCAAATGCCAGGCCAGGATCGTACACACGCCGAATCCCAGGATGTGGACCATTTGGTCATACCTGAAGACATGGTAGGGAGCATCGACCAGGGGCACAAGGATCTTCTCGTAAAGCTTCTGGCCGCCCAGGAAGAGTCCTCCTCCGGCCAGGTGCAGCTGCGCCCAGAGTGTAAGGCCCCAGAGAAGCCCCTTCGGGTAGAGGACCTTCGAATCGGTCAGGGCAACCAGGCCGATGAAAAAGAGGATGACTCCTTCGTAGGCCAGGAACTCGAGGTTTCTCGAGCCCGCGAATAGAAAACCGAACAGGGCAAGGCTCGTCAGGTTGAACCCCAGGAGCAGCATTTGCCCTTCCCTGAAACGGATTTTCAACCTCGCCCCCCCTTCCCTGCTTTTTGCCTTTTTTTATTGTAACGCC
This sequence comes from Synergistaceae bacterium UBA5827, assembly GCA_002432945.1. Lineage (GTDB taxonomy): Bacteria > Synergistota > Synergistia > Synergistales > 79-D21 > 79-D21. The sequence continues at coordinate 80,077 of DJHE01000012.1, read as the reverse complement.
GTAACGCCAGGGCATACCTTTCGACAAAAAAGGGGTTCCGCGGCAAAGCGGCCGCGGAACCCCACACTGTTTTTTGCCAGGCCGGGCCTAGAGGTCCACTGTCGTGCCGACGTTCTTCGCTGCTGCTTTTTCCAGGATCAGGCGGGCGGTCATCACGTCGTGGCTGGCGATGCCCATGAGGACGGCACCGCGGCGCCCCTTCTTGGAGGGCTTGACAAGCCCTGCGCAAACCTGCCCCATGTCTCCCGTGATCTGTTCCTCTTTCGGGTAACCTTCCTGGAAATAGACACCATGTTCCTGGGTCCAGAGATACTGGTGAAGGTCATCGCACACGAAAGCGGTCGCGTTTGTCATGACGTCGGCGTCAAAGGCAGAGTCGTAATCCACGGCAATGGCCAGCATTTCCTCCTTGAGCCACTCGGCGCGGACAAAACGCTGCGGGTTGGCCACGATCGGCGTGCAGGTCACAACGACATCGGCGTCCTTCACCGTTTCCTGGACCGTGGAGCACGGCACGATCATGGCTCCCTTGAGAAAGGGCGTGATGAAGTCGGTGTATTTCTCCACCTGCCCCGGGAAGTTGTCATAAACCTTGATCGTCTTGACCTTCGGCAGCGCCTCCAGGAGAGCGACGGTGTTCGTGCGTCCCTGGACACCGAGGCCGATAACGGCAATCGTTTCCGAATCCGGGTCTGCCATGTGCTTCGCGCAGACTCCGCTGGCCGCCCCCGTCCTCCAGGCCGTGATCCAGTTCGCGTCCATGATGGCCTTTACGAAACCCGTCTGGGATTCGTTCAGGACCATGATCCCCGTGATATAGGGCAACCCCGCGGCCTGGTTGATCGGATAGCCGGCGACCCACTTGATGCCTGCGGCATCAACGTCTCCACCAAGCCAGCACGGCATGGCGTGGATGAAGCAGTCCTGGCGCGGGTGAATGCCGATCTTGGCGGGCATCTCGATCTTCTTCTGCCCCTTCAGGACCCAGCCTTCCTCAACCACTCGCATCACTTGCGAAACCGGGATTCCGAGAGATTCGACCTGTTCCTGCGATATGCACAGCACCTTCATCTTCCATTCCCCCTGGACTTGAATTTTCGACGCCCCGATCAGACAAGCTCGACGATGTCGATATCCTTCCGCTCGAAAAGATCCCTTTCAGCGGCAAACTCTTCAAACTCTCTCAGTTTTCGTCGCATTTTCCCCGGATTTTTCATGTAAAACGCCGTAAGCAGGGCGTGGGTCATCGCAAATGCCCCTCCGCAGGGATCGATGAAGGTGATGAACTTCATCGGGGCTTCCAGGAGGACATCTGCCAGGGGAGCCAGGGGGGACATGCCGCTGTCCGTTATCCCGATGACGGGAATCCCCTGCTTGCGGAAGAGCTTCCCCAGCGACTGGGTGCCAGCCGGATACCGCGGGAAACTGTAAATCACGGCCACAGCCCCTGGCTCCGCCGCCCTGACCTTCCCGTATGCTTCGTGGCCGAAATCCTTCAGGACATGCACGTTCTCCCGCAGGATGGAAAGGAAATAGGCCAGGTACTCGGCAAGGCAGGTGTTGGCCAGAAGACCCACCACGAAAACCTCCCCGGGGTTCTCCAGAAGGGCTACTGCCCTCGAGACAGCCTCCTCGGAAAGTCTCTCCTTCATTTCCCTAAGGACATGAAACTCGAGGGAAAGAACCTTCTGGAAAAGTTCTTCCTCCCCGGAGGCTGCATCTCCCGAAAAACGTTCCAGGGAGTCGATTTTTTTCTCTGCTGCTTTCTGCAGGGCTTTCTGGAATTCCGGGAAACCTGAAAAGCCGAGGCGGTACGCAAGCCTGATCACGGTGGGGTTACTGACCCCGGCAGCCTTGGACAGCTCGACGGAGTTCATGAAGGCGACGCCGTGAGGATTGGCATGGATGAAGCGAGCCAGTTTGAGCTGCCGCGGGGGCAATTCCTGGGAAAGCCCGGCCAGGCGGTCAAGGATACCGGGGAAATCGGTAGGCGTCATGGCTCCTCCTATGTAGATATTTCTTCACACATCATATCTAACGTAAAGATATTGTCAATATCGTCCGGTAAGGCGAATTCAGCAGACCTTTCCTTACTGGCTCGACCCAGGCAGGTACCCGATTCTCCGCTTTCCGCAAGGTGTTCTTCAAAACAAGGCTGCCGGGGAGTTTCCTCTCCATGAGGTCCCAGAAGGAGCGGGAATGGTTCATGTGGATCGTGTGGCAGAGCTCGTGGCACAGGACATAGTCCACCAGGCTTTCGGGAAGGAAGGCGAGCTTGGCGTTCAGGCTGATGTTCCCTCTCGCGGAACAGCTTCCCCATCTTGTCCTCTGGAGCCTCATGCAGAGCCGCTTGTAGGGCATCGCATGGCTGCTCGACAAGTGATCGAGCCTGGGTTCAAGAATAAGGCGACTCCGCTTCACCAGCCACTTCCTGAGGAGATCCCCCGGTTCACTGCATACCCGGCTGCCTGCCAGGACAAGGGCATGGGATTTTTCGTTTTCGATGAGGCGATCAGCGGATGTCGCACCCGAATCGTAAAAAACTTCCCAGGTCTCCCCGAAAGCTTCCAGGTTGACAACATCCGGCCTGTATGGTGCCGTGACTTTATCGGGAGGGGTGCTCGCCCGTGTCCGCGCCAGGTTCCTGCAAATCCATTCCTTTTTTGTCTCCAGCAAGGCAAGGACCCGTTCTTTTCGAAACCCGGCAGGAACCACCACGGAAAGGGCTCCTTCCCGAGAAATGCGGATCCGCGCGATCCGCGCCCGGCGACTTTCGATGACCTCGCAGGAAATTTTTTCGTCCAATGGCATTTCCAATCACCAACCCGTTTCAATATAAGCAATTCGCCTGGTTCCGGATAAGGCAAATAGTATTTTATGTCTAATATAAGATTCCAAAACTTGTCTCCAATACGGAAAATTATTTAAATAACTTGCAGTTTTCAAGATTTTTTTCTATACTCTTTACCAAATCCGATCACGTTTTTTATTTAAAATATTGCTGAAAGGAGCGCATGAAAATGTCTGCTGATAAGGAACCCGCAAAGAAAGGAACCCGCACCAGGCGCCCGTTGGAAGAAAGACTGAAGGAAGCCCAGGAAAAGGCCCGGAAGCTGAGGGCCAGGTCAAAGGAAAAGGAAGCCAAGGCGATCCAGTATGTTTGTGCCGCAATATTCAAAATTGCAGATTACGATCTTTCAGAGACTACCGTTGACGAACTGATCAAAACCAAGGGAAACAACGCCGAAGCTGTCGCGAAGGAAATCATCGAGAAAGCGAAAGCCTGAAGGATCCAAATCAACCAGGAAAAACCGGCAATGGGGCCCTCGAAGGGGCCCCATCTTTTCTGTATTACCCTTCCCTGCGCAAAAAGGACCGTCAACTTTCCTGCAGGAGAAGCTGGCTCTTGTTCCTGGCGGCCTCGCGGACCCGGGCTCTGGCCGAGGTCAGGATCTGGAAAAAGGGGTGCCCCTCGTTCCCGTAAAGGTTCAGTGGAACGCCCAGGGCACGGACAAGACTGCCCTCGATCTGCCAGGGGGCCGGGTGGGACACCCAGGAGACGGAGCCATGTTCGGAAATCCAGCCGCTCAGGATCGATTCGGTGGCATCGAAATCGACTCGCCCGTCTGGACGGGCCTTCGGGTCGAGAGATAGCTTTTCCATCAGGAGCGCACCCAGGCTCAGTCGGAGCGTCGACTGCCTGGCCGTGTTCCTGAGGTGATTCCTTATCCTGTCCCTGAGCTTTTTCTTACTATCCCTTCGGCTTGGGACCATCCCTACATAAAGCAGGGCTTGTCCCTCGACCAGGACCTCGTAATAGCCTCCCCTGATACCCAGCCTTGCGGGTTCGAAAAACCAGGCGTAGACTCCCGTTTCCGCGGGAACCCGAACTTCCCCCGCCAGTATCCGGCTTGCGGGGATTTGCCTTTCCGGCTCCCGGAAGGCAGAAAGAATCGTTTCGACTTCGTCTTCCCGTGCCATGCCCCTCACCTCCATCCCGTCCTTGCCGGCAGCATGCACCCGGCCCCGGGCCTTTTTCCTCCCGTTCCTACCTGACTGACTCGAAAAGGGCCTTGATGTCCTCCCTTGTTGATGTTCTCGGGTTAAGCCTTGTCGGTGCCGCCCCCATCGCATCGTCCAGCATGGCGTCGTTCACCCGGAAATCCGAAATGCCCAAGCCGGGCAAATCCTGGGGAATCCCGATGTCGTCAAAGAGCTCCGCAAGGTTTTCCACAACCCGTTTCGCCCCGGAAACGGCATTATCCCTGCCCACGTCCACGCCAAGAGCTCCTGCAAGCCTTGCCAGTTTTTCCGGGCAGACCGGCAGGTTATAGCGCAGGACCGGTTGGAGGAACATCCCGCAACAGATGCCGTGAGGTACGTGGTAAAAGGCCCCTACGGGATGGGCAAGGGCGTGTACGAGCCCGAGCCCGGCGTTGGAAAAGGCCAGCCCGGCCATGCAGCTTCCCATGAGCATGGCGTGCAGGGCATCCAAATCGTGCCCGTCAGCGACGACCCTCCTGGCGTGGGAGGCCAGAAGCCGAACCGCTTCGAATGCCAGGGCATCCGTCACGGGCGTAGCCTTCCGGGACAGGAAAGCTTCGATAGCGTGGACGAAGGCATCGCTGCCCGTCGCGGCAGCAACGCGTGACGGAATGCCTTCCAGCAGGGTCGCGTCAAGGATTCCCGTTTTCGGGAAAAGGGAAGGGCCTCTCATGACCATTTTGACCTTTTCCTGCAAGTCGCTGATGACCATGACTCCCGTCACCTCCGACCCGGTTCCGGCGGTCGTGGGAATGGCCAGCAGGGGCACGACCGGAGCTTCCACGGGACGGCCGTGCCGGTATGCCCGGATGTCCTCTCCCGTCGAGACGACCACCGCCAGGGCTTTCGCGGCATCCATGCTGCTACCGCCTCCAAGGCCGATGATAGGACCGCACCCGTTGTCCCGGTAAAAAACCGCGGCCTCCTCGACCGTTTCGATCGGGGGATCGCTTTCAACCTTTGAAAACATTGCAAACCGGATCCCCGCCTCTTCAAGGGTTCGACAGACACGGTCCGCGATTCCCGCCTTCTCGATACCCGGGTCCGTAACGACCAGCGGAACATCCCCGGGTTTGAATTCTCCTGGCAATTCGAACAGGGCGCCGGGTCGGAAAACGATCTTGACCGGGTTGTGAAAGGAACCGAAAGCAACTGGGTTCATGTTCATATTTTGGGATCCCCCCTGGAATTTCGGCACGTGGCCTTGGCAAGTTACCACTCCCCTTGACCTTACCACAAACTGTTCCCCCGGTGCCGGGTATTTCAAATGCACGAACAACCTTTCGCCACTTCTCCATGATAATATGAAAAGACAGAAAGGAGGGGTAGCATGATCGTTCAGTCCTTTTTCGTACCCGGGATCGCCCATTCGTCCTACCTGCTGGGGGGCACGAGCTCCTGCGCCATTGTCGACCCGAGGAGGGACACGGGAATTTACCTCCATGCGGCAAGGGACCTCAACCTTAGAATCACCCATATCCTGCAGACCCATCTTCACGCCGATTTCGTATCGGGACACCTCGACCTGGCGAAGTCCACCGGAGCGGCGATCGTCATGCCCGCGGCAGCGGATGCTGCCTTTCCCCACATCCCCGTTAAGGAAGGGAACACCCTAAGGATAGACGAAATTGAGCTCAACGTCCTTGAAACTCCCGGACACACCCCTGAACACGTCACATACGTGGCGAGAGACCTCGCACGCGGGCAGGAACCCGTTTCGATCTTCTGTGGAGACACCCTTTTCGTGGGTGACGTGGGCCGGCCGGACCTCTTCCCGGGGCAGGCAATTCCCCTGGCAAACCTTCTTTACGAAAGTTTGCACGAAAAGATACTGAAGCTTCCGGATTTTTGCGAGGTCTACCCTGCTCACGGTGCAGGATCCCTTTGCGGCCGCTCGATGGGAGCCAAGAGGGAAAGCACCGTGGGATACGAAAAACTCTACAACGACGCCCTCCGGATCACCGACAGGGAAGCCTTCGTCACCTCCCTCACCTCCGGGATGCCTGCCGCACCGGATCACTTCAGCCGGTGCAGCCGCATCAACGGGGAAGGCCCAGCTCTTTTGGAGAGCCTGCCGATCCCTGTGCCTCTTGCTCCCAACGTGTTTTCGGGCAAGATTTCCGACCCGGGAGTCACCGTCCTGGACATAAGAAACTACAGCGCTTTCGGGGGCAACCACATCCCGGGTTCCACCCACCTGGACCTTGGGGGCAATTTTGCCACTTTTGCCGGTTGGATTCTCCCCGCGGACAAGGAAATCATGGTTGTAGCCGACCGCCCTGAAAACGTGGAGATTGCCGTCACCTGGCTTCGCCGTGTCGGGCTGGACCAAGTCACGGGCACCCTTGACGGCTCTCTTTTCGCCTGGGCCAGGGCAGGGTTGCCCACCGCCCATGTCCCGCAGGTTTCTCCCTTTGAAATCCATGACCTTGCATCCTCCGCAGGCCCCCGCGTCACGCTCGTCGATGTCCGTTCCCCGGCGGAATACGAGGGGTTCCACATCCCGGAGGCCGTGAACATTCCAGCCCCCGACCTGAGGCACCGTTTCGTCGAACTGGACCCGAGTTCGAGGATCGTCACCCTTTGCGGTACAGGCCACAGGTCGAGCATGGCCGCAAGCCTCCTCCTCCAGAGGGGGTTCGAGAAAGTCCACAACCTTTCCGGCGGGATGATGGGCTATGCCGCTGCCGGACTCGCTCCGGCCTGCCCGCTTTGCGTTTCTCCCCACGGACCCCGGTTCATGGGGAAACAGGCCGGGAAGCAGTAACCCGAAGAAGGAGGGGGAACCCATGGAATGGCTTTTCCTGCCTCGATGGCCGGCGGTGACCGTAGGGATCCTGATCGGGTTTCTTGAGTGCCTCACGTTCCTCCTGCTTGACAAGCCGATCGGCTGCTCGACGGCCTTTGCCCGGACAAGCGGCATGATTGAAAAAGCCCTTCGCGGAAGTGCGACGGCGGAAAAGCCCTATTACAGGCTTTTCCCTCCCGTGATCGACTGGGAATGGATGTTCGTTTTCGGGATTCCATTGGGGGCCTTTATCTCGGCAGTCTCGAGCGGAACTTTCCGAATCGAGTGGGTTCCCTCGCTCTGGGCCGGGATTTTCGGCCCGGGGGTTTCCAGCCGCCTCATCACGGCCCTGGCGGGGGGGTTCCTGGCCGGGCTTGGAGCCCGGTGGGCAGGAGGCTGCACGAGCGGGCACGGCATCAGCGGATCCCTTCAATTGGCAGTGAGCAGCTGGCTCGCTTCCGCCGCCTTCTTTGCGGGGGGAATCCTGTCTGCCATGCTTCTTTTCTCCCTGGCGCGAGGATAGGGATCCGTGATGGGAAAAACACCTTTTCTCCTGCCGGAAGCCGCTAGAAAGCCCTTCGCCCTTTTCCTGGGCATCGTGTTCGGGTTCCTCCTGCAGAAAGGAGGCGTCACCCGTTACGAGGTCATCATCGGGCAACTCCTGCTGCTCGATTTCACGGTCCTGAAGGTCATGCTCTCCGCCGTTCTCGCGGGCATGCTGGGAATACAGGTTCTCCTGCAACTCAAGCTTGTCGCCCTGCACCCCAAGCACGGGTCAGTGGGATCATCCGTCATAGGCGGCCTCATTTTCGGCCTGGGTTTCGGCCTTTTGGGCTACTGTCCAGGAACGGCTGCAGGGGCGGTTGGGCAAGGGTCCCTGGACGCCCTTTTCGGGGGAGTTTTCGGTATGCTCCTGGGAACGGCCTTCTATTCCGGGATCTACCCCCGGATCGAAACCACGGTCCTCCGCTGGGGAACCTTCGGGGACATCACGCTGCCCGAAGTCCTGCACTCAGCCCGGTGGAAAGTTGTCATAGCCGTCGCCGCGGTCATCGCGTCGGCCCTGTCCGCCATGTCCTTCCTGGGGCTTTGAAGGAAGTTCCCACATGACACGGGAGATCGTCCTGGTTTTTTGTGTTCTCGTTGCGGCCATAATTCTCTTTTCGACGGAAAAACTGCGCTCGGACGTCGTTGCCATCATGGTCATGGTGGCCCTTCCGTGGCTTGGCCTGATCGAGGCGAAACAGGCCTTTTCAGGCCTTTCCAGCAGCGCTGTCCTGGCCCTCATTGGAGTCATGGTGATGGGGGCGGGAATAGAAGCAACAGGCCTGATGAACCGGATCGCGCGCCCGATCATCCGCGTTGCGGGATCAGACGAAAAGCGCCTGATTGCCCTCATCTCGGCTTTCGTTGGCTCGATCTCGGCCTTCATGCAGAATATCGGGGCGGTCGCGCTTTTCCTCCCTGCCCTCCTCGGGATTTCCAGGCAGACAAAAATCCCTGCATCCAGGCTCCTGATGCCCATGGGATTTGCAGCCATCCTTGGGGGAACCCTTACCCTCGTCGCATCAGGTCCCATGATCATCCTGAACGACCTGCTCCGGCAGGGGGGGCTTGCCCCCCTGGGCCTCTTCAGCGTCACACCGGTCGGGCTAGCCCTGCTGACAAGCGGGATCCTCTATTTTCTCTTCCTGGGGAGGACCGTGCTGCCCGGGAAACCTGGGGAACAGGAGCCAAGCGAGAGGGAACGCCTTGTCGATAATTGGGACCTCCCAAGGGAAATCGTCCGCCTTGAGATTCCGCCCGGGTCTTCCCTTGCAGGGCAAACCCTCGAAGGGATCGGCCTTTGGCAGCGCTGGGGCCTGCACCTGCTATTCGTTGAAGACAAGGGCAAGGCTACGTATGCCCCCTGGCGCCAGTCCCTGTTCAAGGAGGGCCAGGTCCTTGGTGTCGCGGGCACGCAGGAAGGAAAAAAGGCTTTTTCGGAGGCTTTCGGGCTGAGGGTTCTGGATCACACCGCCGATAAGGAACAGGTGTTATTGCTTGAGAATGCCTCGTTCGCCCAGTATGTCGTCCTGCCCCGCTCCCCGCTTGCCGGCAAGACCATCCGGGGGATAGCCCTTAGAAGGAATTTCGGGGTGGAACCGCTTGTCCTGCTTTCAGGGGGAAACGAGTACCGGGAAGATTTTTCCGACTTCCACCTGCGCCCGGGAGACGCACTCGTTGTTCACGGACCCTGGGAAAACCTCCGACGTTTGGGAAGAGAAGAGGGAATCGCTCTTATTACACCGCTTTCAGGCCAACCCCTAAGGGAGGCAAAGACAGTTCCTGCTGCCGCTTGCTTCCTGGCTGCGATCGGGTTGGCCGTTGCCGGTTTTTCCCTTTCCCTCTCGCTGCTGAGCGGTGCCCTGGCCATGGTGCTCTTAGGGGTCCTGTCAATGGACGAGGCATACGAGGCCATTGATTGGAAAACGGTTTTTCTCCTGGCCGGGCTGATTCCACTGGGTCTCGCGATGGACCAGACCGGGGCCGCCAGGTTCCTTGCGGAAAAACTTACCCTTCTCCTTGCAGGAGGCCCCCCGACCGTGATCCTCCTGGTGATCGCCGTGATTTCGACCGTTTTCTCCCTTTTCATGTCCAATGTCGCCGCCACGGTCCTGCTGGTCCCCTTCGCAATTGTTGTCGGAAGGGAGTCGGGACTCGACCCCAGGAGCCTTGCCCTGCTCGTGGCCATCTGCGTCGCGAACTCATTCGTCCTGCCGACGCACCAGGTGAACGCCCTTCTTGTTTCACCCGGAGGATACCGAAACGCCGATTTCATCAAGGCAGGCGGCTTCATGACAGTCCTTTTCATCCTCGTCGCGGTGACCCTGGTCCGCCTTTTTTACCTCTGAACCCGGACCCGGGTTCCCTCCTCGATATCCAGGCCTGCGTCCCGGACAACCTCGTCCCCTTCGCCTAGTCCCTCCAATATCTCGATGGATCTCCGGTCGTTGAGCCCCGTACTTACCTTTACGGTCCTGACCCGGTTGCCTTCGACCCTCAACACCAGGCGCTCCCCGTTTTCAGTCGTGCGGACAGCCTCTACCGGCAAGAGGTTAACTTCGGCATGGCGTGACGTTTCGATCGCCACGCGGACCTCGAAACCCGGCTTGAGCAGCGGGGAAAAGGGCAGGTCGACCTTCACTTTCACTCGCCGCTGGACCACGCCAAGGGCGGAAAGTTTTTCCTCGGCCTGTGGATAGATCTTTGAAACGTTGCCTTCCAGGACGCTGCTTCCTAGGATCGGGGCAGAAACGCGGACCTTCTGGCCGACCACCACGCCTCCGAGCGCATCGCTCAGGACATCCGAAACCACTTCCATCCTGTCATCGGGTGCCACCGTCACGACATGGTCCCCGGTCTGGAAGACCTTGTCCTTCTCGGCAGGAAGTTCGAGTACGATTCCCTTGATCGGGCTTTTCACGACAAGTTCCCCGCCCTTGGCCTGCAGTTCCGATAAGGTCCGCCTCAATCCAGACTCGAGGGCGACGGCCGCCCCCTCCGCCGAGCGGGCTTCCGCAAAATCCTTCCCAAGCCGGTCGGCAATGAGGCGAGCTTCTTCCAGCTCGGACAGGGAAATCGCTCCTGCCTCGTAAAGGCGCTCCCGCCTGCCGGCATTCTTCACGGCATCCTCGAGGAGAAGCCTTACTGATCCCACCCGGGAAGCGGCTCCTCGGCGTTCCCTTGCAGCCTGTTCGAGCAAGGTTCGCGTTTCCGCTGTCCTGACGTCGAGGTCCGGGTTCTTCATCCGGACCAGGACCTGCCCTCTGGCAACGGCTTCGCCCGCTTCCACGTGGACTTCCACCACCCGGGAAACCTGTGTTGCGAAGATCTTCCGGTCATCCGGCGCCTCGACGACCCCATCCTCTTCCACCGTACGAACGAGGGACCCCTTCGACACTCGGACCGTTTCAACATCCACCCTTCGGCCGAGGAAAAACCAAGCCACCGCTCCAGCCGCTACAACCGCCAGGACCAGGAATAGGAGTTTTTTCATCGCAGGCCCTCCTCAATCAATCTCTTGCCTTGATGGTTTCCGCGAAATCCAGCCGGTCTAGACCTCGAAGCCCAAGGACGAAAGCAAGGACCACGAAGATCGCCCCTCCAACGGATGCCAGCAGGTATGTCCGGGGAAAAACCACGGCAACGAAGGTAAAAAGGTCCGTACTGACGGCCCTCGCATAGCCTTCCGAAAGCAATCTTCCGAACGGAAGCCCAACGAGGGTGCCCGCAAGAAGCAGCAGTAGGTTTTCTTTCAGGAGGAACAACGCGACCTCCTCCCGCGAGAACCCGATGACCCTGAGACTGGCCAGTTCCCTGCGCCTTTCCGAAAAGGAAAGGGCTGACGCGTTGAATACGATGGCCAAGCCTAGGAGGATCGAGAAGCCTACAAGGATGCTGATCGAAACATATAGGTAAGCGAGGTTCTCGTTGAGATAGCGCTCCTCTCTCTCTCGACTGAGAACGGACGAAACGTTGACCATGTCGACCGTTTCCTTTTCGACCACCGAAGCTTCTCCCGGTTCTGTCCTGATCGCTGCACCGGTCACCAGCCCGCTTTCTCGCAGGATCTCATTCAATGCCCCGATATCCAGGTAGGAAGCCCCGCCTACCGACTTGCGGCTTAGGCCTGCGACAACAATCGGAGCCCTCCGCGACGGCCCTTTCCCGAGAAGGGTTTCCACTTCCAGGGTGTCTCCCGGCCTTGCGCCCAGCTTGCGGGCCGCATTCCAGTCCAACAGCAGGCCGGAAGCCGGCAGGCCCCTGGGGCGATCGTTCGCGTCGATAATCCCGAAAAGAGACTGCCCAGGAGTGATTCCCACGAAAAGCGCTTCTTCCCGGCGGCCCCTGTAATAAAGGCGGACAGGCAACTCAAAGAGAGGTTCGACGAGGGTGACTCCGGGCAGGCGTTCAAGGTTCAGAAGTTCCATTTCCCTGACCGGGTAAGAAAAACGCAGGAGTAAATCGTACCTGAGTTCCATGTTGAAATGCCGATCAAAAAGCGAATCCATCGAATCCCGGGTGAAAAGTGAAACGACCAGCATCCCGATCGAAACGAGGATCCCCAGGAAGGTCACGGCTGACCTGAATCGATTGCGGGACATCGATCTCAGGCTCATCCGCCAGGAAAGGTCCAGCCGATTCCAAAGCAGTCCCCACCGCTCCAGGAGAAGAGGACGCACCCTGGCCGGAACCGACGGGCGCATGGACTCCGCCGGATGGATCGACAGGACCTGGCGGGTAGCTGCGAGTCCTGCCGCAACACCCAGTGATAGGCTCAGTGCAAGCCCCAGCCCGGCCGCTCGGAAATTGAAACCCGCCGCCAGTCGCGGCAGGTTGAAGTAGGTCGCGTAAAGCCTGATAAAGAGGCCGGCCAGCCCGTAACCCGCAACGATTCCAGCAAGGGCCCCGGTCGCTGAAGAGACCAGGCTGTAGCCACCGTAAAGGAGCATGATCCTCCCGTTATCGAATCCCAGCGCTTTCATCAGGCCGATCTGCGTGCGGGCTGCTTTCACCAAGCGACCAAGGAACACCGCCTGCATCAAGGCAGCCAGCCCGAGAAAAAAGGCCGGAAGGTAGGTGGAAGAAACCTCGAGCTGCTCCAGCTCACCCCTCAGGATCGCCTCGCTGACCTGGTCCTTTTGCGGGTAGTCCGCCAAGTTCCCATAGGGTGCGAGAATCGCCCGGATTTCCTCCCTTGCCCGGGCCTCGTCGATGCCCGGGGCCACCCTGACCAGGACCTGGTTGATGGAGCCCGCCATGTCGAGAACCTGCTGGGCCTGCTCCTGGGAAATCATCGCAGCCCCGAAACTTGAAGGTTCTTCGAACACGGATGCGGCGTCCTTGATGACGTAGACGAACTCCGGGCTGGCCGCTATGCCGACGACTTCCATCGGTTTTTCCTTCCCCTCCGCGGCCACGGACACCGTGCTGCCCGGGCGAAGCCCGTTCGCCTCCGCAAACTGGGGACTCAAGAGGATTTCCAGGACCCCCCCCTCAGGGTTCTTCTCGAATAAGCGCCCCTTCTGGACCCTGAGCCGGTTCAATTCCTTCTCCATGGGTACCTGGAAACTCGTCAGGCGAAGCGTTGCCCGGGTCCCGTCCTCCCGGAAAAGAGACACGTCCTTCTGGATGCGGCCCGTGGCGCGGATGACGCCGTTCACGGCGGAAACCCGCTCGAGAATCGCCTCCGGGGCCCGAACCACATGGAAAAAGAGGTCGGCAAAATCCATCTCCCTGTAAAAGGCCTCCCTCGATCGAACCAGGTTGTCCGAAACGGCCGTCATGGCAACGAACACCGCCAAACCGACCGCGACGACGGCCACGATCGCGAGGAAAGGCCCGAGGGTACTCTTGATCGTCCTTGCCAGTTTTAGGAGGAGCGGCGATTTCACCATTCGATCTCACCCGGCGAAACCGGGATGGGGTGGGTTGCCCAGTTCGCGATCCGGCCGCTGCTCATCGTGGCGACCCTCATCCCCATGCCCCCGATGGCGGCATTGTGCGACACGATGACCACCGTCGTCCCGTAAGTCCGGTTCACCTTTCCCAGCAGTTCAAGGATGAGTCTGCCCGTAGAGCAATCAAGGGAACCCGTCGGTTCGTCGCAAAGGAGCAGGCGGGGATTCTTGACGACGGCACGGGCAATCGAAACCCGTTGCTGTTCCCCCCCGCTCATCTGGGAAGGGAAGTGTTTCATCCTGTCCGCCATGCCCACTTCTTGGAGAACCATTTCCGGGGAAAGCGGGTTTCGTGCGAGATGCGCCCCAAGGGCTACGTTTTCGAGCGCAGTGAGATCCGGGACCAGGTTGAAAAACTGGAAAACAAAGCCGACGACATCCCTGCGGTAGGCAGTCAGGCGCTTTTCATTTGCCCCTTCAATGCTCTCACCGTCAAAGAAAACCCGGCCGCCTGTCGGGGTGTCCATGCCTCCCAGGAGGTTCAGCAGGGTGGTCTTTCCGGAACCACTCGGGCCGAGGATGACCAAAAGTTCCCCTTCATGGATTTCCATGGAGGTCTCCCGGAGAGCTGTCACCTGGACCTGTCCCATCGTGTAGGTTTTCGTTACGTTTTCGAGTCTCCAGGGAGCCTGTTTTCCGACCATCCCCCGTTTCCCCCTTCCCTGGGAAAACGCAACCTTCAAAACTCAAGGCAAAGCCAAGCATAAATATCATATCACGCTAATATCCTGAAGTGGAGGCTCGCAAAAAAGCCCCGGTCGCGGCCGGGGCTCAGTTCTTCGAGGGAGGGAAACCTCCTGGCCTCAGGAAACCGCGCTTCGCTCCTTCGGGAACCTCTCATACTCCCGGTTGTCGATGATTTCTTTCAGTGCATTGGCGACTTCCCAAACCTCCATGAAGGTGTTGTAAAGCGCAACCGGGGCCACCCGTATGACCCGGGCGGGTCGGAAATCGGGGACTATCCCGCGGGATTTCAGGGCACAACAAATCCGCCAGGCTTCCGAGGGATGCTCGATGGCCAGGTGCCCTCCCCGCCTGTCATGGTCTCTCGGCGTGGCGATGGAATACCCGTAGGGGTCAACCGAAAGATAGCCGTCGACCAGCTCGATGAGGAAATCCGTCAACTTGAGAGATTTTTCCCTTATCCGCTCGATAGAGGCCTCTTCCTGCACCTGGAGGGCAGCCTCAAGGGTCGCCCCTGAAAGGACGCTTGGCGTGCCGAGCTGCCATCCTCCCGCTGAGCGGGCATGCTCGAAACCCAGTGCCATGTCGAACTGCCGGTTCTTCACGTAACCGAACCAGCCCGCCAACCCGGGCTCGCGTTCGAAGTGACGCTCGTGCAGGAAAAGGAAGGCGGGGCTGCCGGGCCCTCCGTTCAGGTGCTTGTAGCTGCACCAGAAGGCAAAGTCGACGCCCCAGTCATGAAGTTTGTGAGGCACCGAGCCCGCGGAATGGGCGCAATCGAAACCGATGGCTACCCCTTTCTCATGGGCGGCACGGGCCAGCTTCTCCATGTCGAGGAGCTGCCCACTGCGGTAGAGGACCGAGGGAAGCAAGGCCACAGAGACGGTTTCATCCATCAGGCTGATGATGTCCTCCTCGTCCAGTGTGCCCCCATCCCGCGACCTGGCGAGAACGAGATCCGCAGCCGGGTCTCCTCCCTTAAGCCGGACTTCGCTTGCCAGGGCGTAAAGGTCGGAAGGGAAGTTGAGTTCGTCGGCCAGGATCTTGCGCCGACTTCCTTCAGGCTTGTAAAAAGTGCTGACGAGGGAATGCAGGTTCGAAGTCGTGGAACCCGACATGACGACTTCCCCAGGTAAAGCACCTACCAGGGGTGCCATCTTCCGACCCATTTCTTCCGGCATCGTGAACCAGGGAATGTGCCCCTCGAGCCACCCGTCGATGTTCAGGGTCTTCCACTCCTCCATCACGCGCTGGACGCCCTCGAGGGATTTTTTCGGCGGAAGGCCCAGGGAATTGCCGTCCATGTAGATCCGGCCAGGCGGCATGACAAAGCGCTCCCTGAACTTTCCCAGGGGGTCCTGCCCATCCAGTCTCAAGGCCGTCGCCTTCATTTCTTCCAGTATTCCCATTCTCTTCATTCCTACTCACCTTCCTTGCCGATCTGCATTCTCCGCCATCCTTACAAGCAGCCTGAGTGCGATTTCCCGTTCCTCCGCTGTGAAACCCTCGACCAGGAGCCCATTCCATGCCTCGAGTTCCTGCAGGACACGCGGCATTATCTCTTCGGCTCGCTTAGCCAGGTAGACCCTGAAAGCGCGACCATCCCTTTCGTCCCGTTCCTTCCTCAGCCAACCCGCGCCCGTAAGCCTCTGTAAGGCCCGGGCGACAGTGCCTTCATCAAGAGCCAGCTCCATGGCCAGTTGGTGCTGGGTCAATCCTTCATTCCTCGAGAGAAGTGCCAGATAGAGGTATAGTCCCTTGCCCAGTCCGATCTGTTCAAATGCCCGGTCGAGGTGGACCCTGCTCCTTCGAAAGAGGGTGGCAATCCAGCGACCCGGAGACCGCTCCTGTCGATTCATGCCCATTTTTTCCTCCCTATTTTAGTTGCATATGCAATCTTTATTTGGATTATAGCCGTCTCCTGCTTCGCTCGCAAGAGAGCAAAAAACGGGCCCCCGACCATAAGGGGCCCGAAACTGCGCTCCACTGCTTGCCTGGATGTGGTGAACACGCCGGCTAGCGCCGGAGGCGAACAACCGAGTTGGCAAAGGGATGGCCGGCCTCCAGGATCCCGAAAGCGACAAGGGCAGCCATACGCGCAGCCTCCCCGCAGACCTGTGGACAGGCAAAGTCCATTTTTTCCATAAGGGCATGCATCTCATCCCGCTCTTCCTGCCGGGTGAGTTCGTATTCCCGGCCGTAAAGATCCTTCTGGATATTGCGGCACAAAACGGTCCCGAATTTCTCCTCGAACTCCCGGTAGACCTTGTCGCAGTATCCGAGCCCCCGGGTTGCCTGGTCGCGCATTTCCAGGTCATCGCGACCGGCGAGCAGGCCAATGAACATGAGGGCACCACTCAGGGCACCGCACATGTGCCCACGACGCACCCCGCCTCCTGCAAAAGCGGTGGATGAGCGCAGGACATCCGGGTTATGGATTCCGAAGGCCTTCATCAGGGCAGCCAGCGTCCCCTGGCTGCAGAGGTGGTATTGGGACTCGTTCCGGCAGGCCTCTTCGGCAACTCTTACCAGGATCTCTTCATCTGAATTCTTCATGTCAGTCCTCCTCCGGCTTGTTAAAAAGCTTTTCTCCATTGTGCCTGGAGAGTCTTTCCCTGTTTCCCCTTTCCTACTTCCTGAAAACCAGTAGGGAACCCAGGACCACGAGCAACACTCCCGCAAGCCTGGGGATATCCAGCGGCAGTTTCTGGAATCCGAAAGCCCCCGCTGAATCCAGCAACAACCCGGCCGCCAGCTGGGCCGCGATGGCAGCGGCCATCGCGGCCGTGGTCCCGATGCGCGGCATCGCCAGGACCAGGCAGGTGACGTAAAAGGCCCCGAAAACCCCGCCAAGGACTTCCCACGGTGCCGCCCCGGACAATGCTTTCCAGTTCCCCCTGCCGAAAAACAGGACAACTGCACCCAGGCATAGAGCTCCTCCAGTGAAAGAGACAAAGGCACTTTCCAGAAGCCCGATCCTCTGGGCCAACCGGGCATTCACAGAAGGCTGGAGGGCTGACACCGCCCCGGCCAGGAGCATCAGGACAAAGATCCAGATCCGGGACATCGGCATCCCCCTCCTCGTTATTCCAGCCGATTCTCCTTCAGCAGCCTGGCGGGTATGCCGTTCTCGCAGGGTACCCCCACCTGGCAAAGCCCGCAGGCATAAGTCGACTCCAGGCCGTATTTTTCACGTGCGTAGGGCTCAACGATCCCGTGAATGTAATCCTGGCAAAGCCCCTTGTCACGGCCGTCCCTCCTGATGCTCCCCGAAGGACACCGTGCCGCACAGGCCCCGCATGACCCATCCCGGTAGAAAAGGCAGTATTCATGGATATCCGAGTAAGGGCGAACCGCGGGTCCAACCTTTGCCCGGACTACCGCCGAACCAATGCGTACAGCCTTCCCAACAGGAGTGATAAGCCCGTCCGAAAGCCCAAATGTCCCAAGCCCGCAGGCGTAGGCAATGTGCCGCTCCGACCAGGAACTGGCCAGCCCGGACCGGAGGGAAAAGTACCTCCCGTAATGCGGGGATAGAACCGGAGCCACCCCGTCAATTCCCTTTCCCGACAGCCAGCCGATCACGTGTCTTCTAAGAATGTCGTTGAAAGTTTCTCCCATTTGCTTGTTCCGGAGCCACCGTTCCGCAGGCAGCCGGTCCTGGCGGCGGTTATCCTCCAGGGTTTTCCCCGTCTGTGGAAGAACCCAGCAAACAACTGCCAGATCGGACCCCGAAGCCGGTTTCCCCGGGAAATGCAGGTTGAACACCTCTTCGGGGAGCAAGTGCCGGGGATCCACAGCCTCTCGGTACTCGAGAAACAGGGAATCGTCACCTGGAGCAAACCCCAGGAGGGGCTTCCCCCAGGCCGGTTCGCCAAAATCCCCGCCCAGGCTATTTCCCGGCGAAGAAGCCGAGAAGCTTTCGATTTCAATACGAACCTCTTCCAAGTCTAATTCCGCGTTGCCAGTCATCGAAATTCACCTGATTCCCCTCTGTTTTTCCTGTGTGGGGGCCCCTAGTCCCATTTTACCCATTGGCGGGAAACCTTGCTCGATATTCGGTACGAAATCCAGCCCAGTCAAGAGTGTCCTCGGCTGGCAAAGCGAGAAGGACCCGGTCCAGAGCCGGGTCCTTCTGAAAACCTGGAGTCTATTTCCGAGGGCTTAACCGACACCCCGACGGCATGCACCTGCGCCGCGATACCGCTCCCCCGCATATAGCAGTGAACGTCCTTACATGTACCCTTCGTATTTCGTCGGGACCAGCGCGGAATGGACGTACTTGATCATCGTGATGAAATCGAAAACGGGCCGGCCCGTCGCCGCGTGAACCGCAGCCGCGTAGGGAGGCAGGTCGCTGCACTCCAGCACGATGGCCGCAACTTCGGGATGCTCCCGCACCATCTTCTCAGCCACCCCGACGACTTCCTTCTCCACGAGGTCGGAATCCATCGTCCCCTTCTCCTCCAGGACACTCGTCCTGAACTCGTCCTGCGCTTCCATGCCGTAAATGACGAGGGGCATCTCCTTGGTGATTCCCACGTTCTGGAAATGTTCGTCGGTCAGGCAGCCCGCGTTGGCCGTGATGATGCCGACCTTCTGCTTCGAGGTCAGCGTCCGGCAAATAAAGGGAACCTGGAGCAGGCTCGATAGAAACACCGGAATTTCGACCGACTCGGCTACCTGTTTCTGGAAGAGAGCCATGAAACCGCAAGCCCCGGTGATCGCCCGTACGCCCTCGGCCTCCAGTTCTTTCGCTCCTTCGATGAAGGGCTTCAGGAGTTCCGGGTCTCTCTCGTTCAGCAGGCGCTCGATGGACGATCCCCGGACTTCCTTGAAGCGCACCGGGAATGGGTAGGTCGTCGCGTTGCCGACGTTACCCGGGACACAAGGGTAAGCACAATCCAGGATCAGGATGCCGATCGTTTCTCCATCCCAGGACCGAGTTTTGCTCTTGATTCTGTAAACCGTCATCTTGCCGCCCCCTTGGATCGATTTGATAGATAGTTTAATCGAACCGGGGCTTCCTGTAAAAAGGTTTTTTACTGGAATTTCCCTAACGGAAGATCTCGGCAAAAAAGGCTTTCATGTGCTCCCATGAACGAAGGGCCGCCTTCTCGTTGTACGCGGAGCCACGGGAAGGATCGTTTCCTGCCGCAGGGTTCGTGAAGGTGTGAACGGCTCCCCCGTAAGCGACCATTTGCCAGTCTGCACCCGACTTCCGCATCTCATCCTGGAAAGCCTGTACTTCTGCCGGAGGAACGCTGGGGTCATCGGCCCCGTGAAGGACCAGGACCTTTGCCTTTATCCCTCCAACGGAAGCGGGAGCCTGCGTGGCCAGCCCCCCGTGGAAGCTGACCACCCCGTCAAGTTCCGCTCCACTCCGGGCCAACTCCAGGACGGCCGTCCCCCCGAAACAGTAGCCTATGGCTGCCACACGGCCCTTGTCGACAAAGGGGTGTGCCTTCAGGGCGGCAAGGGCCGCAAGGACCCTTTCCCGCATCAGCGCCCGGTCACCCTCCCTGAACCTCCCTGCCAGTTCCCGGGCTTTCGAAGGATCCGTGGTCTCGAAACCCTCCCCGTAAATATCGGCAGCCAGGGCAATATAGCCCATGGAAGCGAGGGCTCTCGCACGGTCCCTGGCATAGTTGTTCAGGCCCCACCACTCGTGGACGACCAGGACCGCGGGACGAGGTCCCTTGGCAGCGTCATCCCAGGCGAGCTGCCCGAGCAGGCGTACTTCTCCCTTCCCGTAGGGATAGGTTTCCATCCTCACCGTCGCACACGAAGTCGAGGCCATCGGGAAAACCATCGCTACGCAGGCAATCAAAACCACAACAAGCATCTTCATGGTCGCACCCTCTTTCTCTACACGTTAGCCTGATGCTTGTTTATTTTATCAGATTACTTGTTGCGCTTCCGCATTCACCAACCCGAGAGAAGTTTTTTCAATGGAACCTCCACGTCCCTTGAAAGGTCGAGCTTCCGGAGTGTCCCGTTTCGGACCACGACGTTTCCTGCCACGTAGACATCCCGTACACCGTATGGGCTCACGACCTTTAGGTCCGCCGCCGACCCCGGAGCCAGTCTTCCCAAGGGACAATGGGGGAAAGGAAAGTCCCCTCTCCCCATGTCCCTGATCAAGGCCGGATCGACCTGGGGAAACTCGCCTTCAAGAAAGCGCCTCTCCCCTTCTACCGAGAGGTCTTCGTTGCTCGCTTCCCCGTCCGTCCCGAGGAAAAGGGGAATTCGCCTTTGCAGGTAGCCAGGCAGGTCCGCGCGACCCGCCTTCACCCGCCTGTTCATTCTCGGGTTCAGGACCAGCCGGACCCTGTGGCTGGCCATCAGGTCTTTTTCCCGGTCATCGGTCCAGATCCCGTCCGAGGCCAGGAGAGCGGAAAGACCGGTGACACGCTTTCGGCGGACAAAGTCATCCAGGACTTCCACGGGGCGCATCCCGTACTTCTCCTGGCAAAGAGACACGTCGCCCCTGTCTTCCGAGAGGTGAAACTGTACACTCCTGCCAAGGCTTTCACCCAGGCGGATCCCACGGGCAACCGCGTCAAGGGTGTTCGCGTGGAAGCTGTGAAGGGCTGGCGCTACCACCACGAGCGGGTCGCTGCCGACTTCCATGAAGAGTTCCCTGAAAGCCGTTTCGTATTCTGGGATCGTTTCGAAATAGGACTCCTGCGAAGCCCTCTTTTCCGGGTAGGCTTCAGTGGAAACGAGGTCGTAATGCATGCGTCCGAAGAAAAGCCGGATCCCCGTGTCCCTTGCGGCCCGGACCACTTCCCGGTCCAGTTCGTTTCCCCTTCTATTGTGGCAGTAAAAGGAAACCACCGCCGTGGTGACTCCCAGCAGTAGCATGTGGGCAAAAGCGCGGCAGCACCCCAGGTAGATATGCTCCGGGGTCAGTTCGACACTGTACCGGTAGATCGTGTTTCGGCACCACGTCGACAAGTCCCAGGAAGGGTCGACACGATCCACGTAAAGGGATTGTTCCGGGTGGCTGTGTGCGTTCACGTCCCCGGGCAGGAGGCGAAGCGAGTCATCATACTCGACCTTGTCGATCCCACACGAACCCGGCCCTTTCCCCGAAGGGGAAACGGAATGGATCAGGCCCCGCTCCGGATCCAACTCCATGTCAAGTTGTCGGGGACCCGACTCGTCATCCACCCATCCCCTGACCAGGAATCTATCTGCAGGCACCTTCGTCACTCCGATCCTAGGGAAATATCAGTTGAACTCCGAGAGTGTCCGAACCAATGTGCCGGCGGGAAGTTCGGAAATTCGTCCCGCCGCGAGGAAAATCCCGTCAATGTAGATGTCGCTGGTGAAATCGGAAACAGTGATGCGGATGATCTCGTCCTGGCGGCCAAGGACGATTTCGTGCTCCGAGAAAGGCGCGGGGTAAGGGAGCCTTTCCGAGTGAACGGGGATACCGGCAATCTTCCCACCCAGGACTCCCTCGTATGTCTCCCTGCTCTGCACTTCCCCGATGGGGCCTTCCGGAACGGAACGGGCCAGCATGGCGGCGGTTCCGCTGGGAGCGTTGCCCATGGCAGGATGGTGACGGTCCGTGATGGAAACGTACGGGTAAAAGGCCTTCGCCCTGGCCATGAAATCCATGACGAGGTTGATGCCGAGACCGTAGTTCGAGATGATGGCCCAGCGCAGCCCTTTTTCCTCCACGGTCGACTGCACCCTGTAAAAATCCTCCTCGGAGAGGCCGGTTGTTCCGATGACCGCGTCCAGGCCCAGCTCGGCGTAAACGGCCAGATGCTCCATCAGCACGCTCACGTGAGTAAAGTCGATGACCAGGTCCGCGCCGCTCCCGGAAAGCCCCTCCCTGAGGTTCGAGCAGGATAGTACCCCCACGGGATTCACCCCCGCCAGGTTGCCCAGGTCCTCGCCGCACTCGCGACAGTAACCGCCCGCCAGTTCGAAACCTTCTCTTTCGATCACTTGCCGAACCACCAGTCGGCCGACGTTTCCGGATGCACCCGAGACAAAGATTTTTTTCACGACAACGGCCCCCTTTCCAGAATAGAATCCCCGTTTAAATAATAACCACTAGTGGTGGTTCGCCCAGCGAACCAGAATAAAAAAAGCCCGGGGAGCAAAGCTCCCCGGGGCCACTGCGCTTGATTATGGTAACCTCTTTACTCGTCGATTTCGGTCTTTGTGACAACCATTTTCAGGCAGTAAAGGAGACCTCCGAGTACAACCACCATGACGATGGCCATGTTGAACATCCACATGCAGATCCTCTCCTTCCGTCCGGCCCGGGCTAGACTTCCAGGCTGTGGGTCATCCGGTCAGCGAGCCAGTTATTGAGGATGATGGAGACCACGATAACGATAGCCCACTGCCAGAACATCGTCCCCGGCGTGAAGGTGTACTTGCTGATGGGAAGCCACTTGTACCACTCACCCGGGTACCAGGTGATGGACTGCCAGGTCCACCAGCCGAAGATGGCCGCAAACCACACGGGGAAGAGCTTGATCGGGCCGAACATCCAATAGTGCTTCATCTCGGTGTAGGGTTCGATGTGCTCGTCCCAGATCTTCTTGACGCCGACCTTCATAGCCCCAAGGGCCATCAGGAGACCGGAAACGAGAAGCCCGACGCCCCAGACCCAGTCCTGGTTGTCCAGGAAGGTCATGTTCATGGCGGAGGGAAGTCCCAGGGCCAGGGTCACGATGCCGATACCCCAGGTTGCCTTTTTGCGGCTCCAGCCCACATCCTCAAGGATGCGTGCTCCCATTTCGATCATGGCGATCTCGGAGCTGAGGGCCGCCAGGACCAGCGCCAGGAAGAAGCCGATGGCCATGATCGTGCCGCCCGGGATCTCCGAGAACAGCCTCGTCAAATGGACGAAGGCCATACCGGTGTTGCCGGCTTTCACTGCGGCCATGGGATCCGGCGCGTAGGCAAAGATGGTCGGAATGACGCACATACCCGCCAGGAAGCCAGCCGTCGTGTCGGCAAAGCAGGTCGTGGTGGCGGCGAGCATAATGTCTTCAGTCTTCTTGACGTACACGAAGTACGTCAGGAAAAGGCCCCAGCCAGCTCCGGTCGACCAGGCCACCTGGGTGAACGCTTCCAGGTAGGTTTTCGGATTAAGGAAGTCAGACATGCGGGCGGTGAAATAGAACTCGTAGCCCTTGACAGCCCCGGGCAGGAAGGCGGCCCGGATAGCGAGGAAAATAAGAAGGACAAAGATCCCGGGGACCATGACCTTGCAGGCTTTCTCAAGACCGCCGGCCACGCCCTTGGAGCAGATCCACATGCAGATGGCGATGACGAGGAAGAACAGGATGCTCTGCTGCATCCCGTTAGCGGCGAACGCCTTCCACAGGGCTTCCGTGTCGAGCCCGGGCTTGAACACCCCGGTCAGGGCGTAGACCAGATAGCGGATGCACCAGCCCACGACGACGCCGTAATAAAAGACGATTCCCAGCACGAAGGCCGCCATCGTAGCCCCCGCCCAGGTCCACCCTCGTCCGCAGACAACCTTGAAGGAACCGACGATGCCCATGCGGGAGACTTTCCCCCACACACCCTCTGCAGCCAGTAGCGGAATCGCCCAGAGGAACAAAGCCAAAACGTAAGCAAAGAAAAAAGCAGCGCCGCCGTTTGCGGCTGAAACCCGTGGGAACCTCCAGATGTTGCCTGTTCCGACGGCCATCCCGATCGATGCCAGGATAAGTCCCCATCGGCTTGACCACATGTTGCCCTCAAGTTTCTTAGCCATAATCATCCTCCTCTCAGCTCTGGTTCTTTTTCACGTTTTGTTGCCTGCAATAAGCTTGCTTTTCCCCCTCCTTCCTCCTTCGTCGTAGGTTTCGACAAAAGACTTTATGAAGCATAAAAAATACAAACCACAAAACATAAATCCATGGCTCAATACATGAAAATATATTTTGTGCTAGGGTCATGCTAGTTTAGTCCTTTCGTCAAAGCAAGTAGTCTTGAGGTTGATATTTTTAAAATATATATACATGGCGTATTTTTTTTAACCCAACGGCAAACAAGAACAAACCATCTCAAGCCTATTTACCCGAGTTCAGGGTTATAGGGCAAATTGATAATGGTTTTATCGTAACAATCAAAAGGGCATTTCTCCTTGTTTTCGAAAAAAATCGTCATATTTGGTTACTTGTTTATAGGTTCGACCCATTCTTTTATATAAAATCGTATTAGGCTAAGAAAGAATAGGGGATGATCATATTGGAACTTGTCCCCAATCTCCAGGAAAAGGAGTGCTTAATATTGAAAACACTGATTTTCGACCCTTTCTCAGGGGCAGCAGGCGACATGATCCTTGGAAGCCTCATCGACCTCGGGGCTGACCCGGCAAAGGTCTGCAAATCCATCGAGTCGGCCGTTGAAGTTTCAGTAACCGTTTCCCCTGTTTCGAAAAAAGGGATCAAATCCCTGGACGTCCGGGTCCAGGTACCTCGCCGGCCACACTCCCGGTCCTACCCGGAACTGCTGGAGATCATAAACAAGGCCTCACTCCCGGGCAAGGTGCGGGAGGATGCCCTGGGGGTTTTTGCCCTACTCGCCGAGGCTGAATCCACGGTCCACGGCGAATCCCTCCAGGAGTTGCACTTTCACGAGGTTGGGCAGGACGATGCCCTGGCGGATGTGATCGGTTCCTGCTTCGCCATGAACGAACTCGCTCCCGCTTCCGTCCTCTGCACTCCCATCAATGTCGGGGGAGGCCAAATCCACGCGGCACACGGGGTTTTCCCTGCCCCTGCCCCCGCAACACTGGAAATCCTGATAAGGAGCGGCTTGCCCTTCTACGGAGACGGCAAGCGTGAACTCCTTACACCGACCGGGGCAGCGCTCCTTGCCCATTTCTCAGCACCTGTTCGCGACCTGCCCCTCGGAAGGGCACTTGCGACGGGATACGGCGCAGGGGATGCGGAAACGGACCGGCCGAACGTTCTTCGCACACTACTGATGGAATTACAGGAAGAACCGTGGGGCGACAGGGTCGATATCCTGGAGACCAACGTGGACGACGTCTCGGGGGAAATCCTCGGGAACCTTTTCGACCGGCTGATGGGACTGGGCGCACGAGACGTGAGCATCATCCCCCTGACCATGAAGAAGGGGCGCCCGGGACATCTCGTCCGGGTAGTGACGGTTCCTGAAAACAGCTCAACCCTCGCTCGCGAGATCATGAGGGAGACAGGGACGCTCGGGATCAGGGTCCTGCCGGCCGTACACCGCTTTACCGCGGAAAGGTCGATTCGGGCCGTGACCTTGTCCATAGGAAACGAAACGACGGAGATCCCCGTAAAAGTCGCTTGCGACCAGGAAGGCTCGATCCTCAAGCTCTCGGCAGAGTACGAAGACTGCAGGCTCTTTGCCGAGAGGACCGGGCTGCCGTTGAAAGAGATCCTACGAAGGGCACAGGAAGAAGCCTGGCGAGTTTTCGGCACCCCCGCTCTTTCCTGAAAATGGAGGGAAAAACGATGCTTTACAGGACCATGCCAAGCAACGGAGACAGGTTGTCAATCCTGGGGTTTGGCTGCATGCGCCTACCCATGGCGGAGGGACACATAGACGAGGCAAGGGGCGCTTGCCAGATCCGGCAAGCCATAGACGAGGGCGTCAACTACATCGACACCGCCTGGCCCTACCACGCGGGCGAAAGCGAGCCCTTTCTCGGGCGGGTTCTCTCGGACGGTTACCGGGAAAAAGTCCGGCTTGCGACCAAGCTGCCCTCCTTCCTTGTTGAAATTCCCGCGGATATGGACCGTTTTCTCAACGCCCAACTGCATCGGCTCAAGACACGGCACATCGACTACTACCTCCTTCATTCGCTCACGGGTTCCCTCTGGGAACAACTGGAACGACTTGGCGTGCTGCGATTCCTTGACAGGGCAAAGGAGGACGGCCGCATCACCAACGCCGGTTTTTCCTTCCACGGAACCCCGGGCGATTTCGAGAGGATCGTCGATGCCTACCCGTGGCAGTTCTGCCAGATCCAGTACAACTTCCTGGACGAGGAATACCAGGCCGGCACACGAGGCTTGGAATACGCCGCGTCGCGGGGGCTCGGCATGATCGTCATGGAACCTCTCCGCGGAGGCAACCTTGCCGTGCCCGAAGCCCCCTCATCTGTCGCCGCAGTCTGGAACGAGGCCCCAGTAAAGCGAACCCCAGCCGAATGGGCCCTTCGCTGGGTCTGGAATCATCCGGAGGTCACCGTGGTCCTGTCGGGAATGAACGACGAGGCCCATATCGAGGAAAACCTGTCTATCGCCGGCGAAGCCCTGCCAGGCTCGCTAACGGCCGTGGAACTGGCACTCGTGAAACGGGCTGCCAACAAATACAAGGAACTGATGAAGGTCGGGTGCACCGGTTGCGGCTACTGCATGCCCTGTCCCGCAGGAGTGGCAATCCCCTCCTGTTTCGAGGTCTACAACAAGATGTACCTGTCGGGAAACATCCCGGAAGCCCTGGCCCTTTATGCCATGAGGAACAGCGGCATCCTTCGCAAAGGCGTGCCGAGCTATGCGTCCCAGTGTGTCGAGTGCGGGCAATGCCTCGCGAAATGCCCCCAGGACCTGCCGATTCCCGCCCTGCTTAAACAGGTTGCGGCCGAGATGGAAGTGCCGGGGCTCGAAGAGCGGGTGGCAAGGGCCCGCAAGATGCTGAACATGGAATAAAAGAGAGGCGGTGCCGAATTTCCGGCGCCGCCTCTCTTTTTTTTCGGAGTCGGGCTACTCCTTGGTGTATTCGCAGCTGGCGAGGACGCCAAGCTTGACGGGCTTCACGGGGGGCCTGAAGATCCCGGGATCCACGGCGGCCATGGGAATCCCCTTGGCCCTGGCGATCTCCCGCATGATGATCTCGCGGCAGCCGCGGCCCTGGCACGGGCCCATCCCGACGCGCAGCAGGCGCTTCAGCTCGTCGAAGGTGTCGTAACCCTTCGCGATCCACTCACGAACTTCGCCCATGGTCACTTCCTCGCAACGGCAGACGATGATGTCCTTGCTCTTGTCTTCCATGCCTACTTCACCACCCTGATGGCACGGATGTCCATCACCAGCGCCTTAGGCACCGACACGTGGACAACCAGCGTCTTGTCTTTCCATGGTTCCATCACACGGACGACCTTACCCTGCGACACCACTTCTCCCGTCCGGTCCAGGCAGTCCACCACGGCTCCCACTTCCGGCACCGGCAGCATCTCGTAGGGCAGCTTCATCAGCGCCTCGTCCGCCCCTCCGTACGTCAGGTCCACCACGAAGCACGCCAACCCCGGGCACTTCGCCACGCACATCGCGCAGCCCGTGCATTTCGCGTAGTCGATCCTGGGCGTGTCGTTGATGTCCTCGAACGGCATCACCGCTCCCGTCGGGCAGCTCGTGTGGCACGGGTTGCAGGGGATCCGCTGCGGGCACTCGATGATCACCAGCCCGTTCTGCTTCTTTTCCCACAGCTCCTGCGGCGGCTTGATCGCCCCCGGGCGCTCTTCCGTCAGGATTCCACTGTTGAACAGCATGTCCATTTCCATTCCCTACACCTCCCAGCTGCCGCAGCAGGCCTGGGAGATCCCGTAGCGGATCTTCTCCCCCACCGGCCCTGCCCTCAGGTCGCTCAGCCGCTTCCAGTACAGCGATGACCTCGCGTCGAACTCCGTGTCCGTCAGGTGGCCCGTCGAACGCGCCGCGTTCAGCCCCGCCACACGGCCTTCCACCATCGCCGAGCTCGCTTCCTCGATCCCCGCCGCGTCTCCCGCAACCCAGATCGTCGGGATGCTCGTGCGCATCTGGTTGTCACGCTTCGCCACGTAGCCGCATAGCTCCGGCACGAACGTCATCTCGCAGCCCGCCTGCCACAGGAGCTCGCACGTCGGCGTCAGTCCCACCGCCATGCAGATCACGTCGCAGTCGATCTTCTTCGGTTCACCCACCAGGCCGCCCTTGGCCCCCACTTCCTGGATCACCGCTCCCGTCACGAAACGGTCGCCCAGCGCCTCGAGGATCGTGTGGCGAAGGTAGATGGGGATCCCCAGGCGGCGGTCCTTCGCCGCGTGCACCCAGTAGCCACCCACGTGCGGCATGAACTCCACGATCCCCGCGATGTCCACTCCCGCCTGCTTCATCTGGTAGCTCACGATAAGGCCGATGTTGCCCGCTCCAACCATCAGGACACGCTTGCCCGGCATGACCCCGTACACGTTCATCAGGGTCTGCACCGCTCCCGCTCCGTACACCCCGGGCAGGTCGTTGTTCGGGAACGGGATCATCTTCTCCTGCGCTCCCGTCGCCATGATCACACGCTGCGGCTTCACGCGGAAGTACTCGTCCTCTCCCGTCACGCAGGAGACGACCCCGTCTTCCTTGTAGTAGCCCACCGCCGTCGTGTTCGACAGGACCTGGATCCGCTCCTTGTTCTCGTCCAGTTCCCTGAACAGGATGTCCGCGATCTCGAAGCCCCGCGTCCCCGCGTGCTCCTCCTTCGAGCCGAAGAACTTGTGCGTCTGCTTGATCAGCTGGCCCCCTAGCTTCAGGTCGCTGTCCACCACCATCACCTGGCAGCCCAGGCTCGCCGCTTCCACCGCCGCAGAAAGACCCGCAGGCCCCCCGCCGATGACCATCACTTCCGTCGAACGCAACGCGCTCACCTTCCTCCCCTAGGACAGTGCCGGCACAAGGCCCTTGCCGCGCTGCGTTTCCACCTTCATCCCCTCCGCCAGGGCGGTGACGCAGGTCCGGACATTCGGCACGCCGTCCACAACCATGAAACACGAACTGCATTTGCCGATGGCGCAGAAGAATCCCCGCGGACGCTTCATCTGCGGCGTCTCACGGTAGATGACCACTCCGTTGGCGTGCAGAGCCGCCGCGATCGGCTCTCCCTCGAACCCCTCCATCGCCGCTCCGTCAAAGAAAAACTTGACCTTCTTCCCATGCTGGAAATCCAGGATGGGATGCTCCTTGATCAGGTCCATTTCCTTACCACCCCTTTTCGCAAACGCGATCGCCACTATTTTATTAGTGGCGAAACAAGCGTAGCACAAAGTCTGGGGCTGTCAATGCTGGAATCAAGTCGAAAACGGACTGGAGTTTATCGCCTGGAAGAGGGTTCCCGGGTATCCCGCAGGAAATCAATAACACGGTCCAGGTGTGCAGCCATTGCCTTTTCCGCCAGATGTGCGTCTTTCACGGCAATGGCCTCCAGGACGCGGCGATGATCCTCGACGAGAGCAGCCCCGATTTCTTCACGGACCTGCCCGAGGAAATGATCGACCGTCTCACCGTCTGAAGCCGCCGTAAGCTGTTCGGAAAATTCGTAAAGGGTATTCAGAAGTGGATTATGGGCCGCGTCGAGGAGGATTGCGTGGAACTCTCGGTCCAGGGCAGCCCTGGTTCGTTCGCCCCGGCAGGAGAGTTGCTCGGTTACGTTTCGGCGAAGACGCTCGATGTCCGCTTCCAGCGCCCTTGCGGCAGCAAGTCGTGCAGCTTCCGTTTCGATCGCGCGTCGGGCTTCGAGAATATCGACCAAGCGCTGCCTGTCGCTCCCCGTGAGGTAATCGAATATTCGGTCTGCCAGGCAGGCTTTCTTCTGGCGGTTGCGGTATGCGGCGAGAAAATCCCGCCCTTCCGGTGTGATAAGGTGCCCCCTGAATCCTTCCCGGACCACGAAACCACGGTCCTGCAAGTCTCTAAGGATGATCCCCACCGTCGCCATGCTCAGGCTGGCCTGGGGCGAGATCGCCCTCTGGATGGACCCTGCCCCGATCGGAGCGGAAGACTCCTCTATGCTCCTCAATACCATGTAGAGGATATCCTCGTTTTCAGTCACGCGCACGGCCAGCCTCTCCTCTCTCCTACAAATACCTTAACACGGCCCTTTCACGCCGGCCATCGGAAGTTCCCATTTTTCCTCGACGATGTGCCTGCCCCAAAGGAAATGGGCATTTGTCTCGACGAGGGAGAAACCGAACTTCTCATAAAGGTGCCGGGCTGCTTCCAGGTCCTTGACCGTCCACAGGAAAACCTTCTCCATGCCCCTTCTCTCGCAGTAGGACATGGCGGTTTCCATGAGTTTACTGCCCATTCCGATCCCCCGGCAGGAAGGTTCCAGGTAAAACCAGCGCAACTGGGCTTCCGTTTCGCCGGTTTCGATGATGGCGATGGCCCCCATGACGCGACCCCAGTAATCCACGACCCAGACCTGCCCCTCGCCTCCATAATCCCACAGGAACCTGGACATTCCATCAAGGAGGTAATTCTCGAACGTCTGGTCGAACCCGTATTCCTCGCGATAGAGGACACAATGCCGATACGAGATGATCCCAAGCTCCCCGGGCCGGTAAGGACGGATCAACAGGTCATCCGGGGAGACGTTTTTTTTGTAGGAGAGGATCGACGCCATCGAGGAAAGAATATCCCTGCGCTCTTCACCCGAAAGTCCCCCGAAGCAGCGCTCCACCTCGCTGCTTGCCCTGCCTTCCAGCATTTCCAAAGTTTTTTCCCCCTCCTCGGTCAAGAAAAGGGAAACGAGCCTCGCGTCTTCGCTTGACCTCTTCATGGCAACCATCCCCTTCGACTTGAACCTCTTGGCCACCCGGCTGAAATACCCCGCGTCCAATCCCAGCCGTGCCAGGAAATCCCTGGGATGACCGCCCGGATGATGCCCAATCTCGAACAGGATCCTTGCCTCGGCCAACGAGAACTCGCTTTTGAGGATCGAGCGGTCCAGCACTCCGGCCAACTCTGTGAAGAACCGGTTGAAGCGCCTGATTCTCTCTATTTCCAATGGCTCCATCTCTCGTCCCTCCACTTTTTGTTTGACTTGATCAAATAACATTTTACATCATTCTCCACTCATTCGAAAAAGGAGAATTGAACCCCTCGTTTCCCCTCTTGCCTCTATGCGGAACCCTCCGGTTCATTTAAGCTTTACCTCGGGAGGTGAGCGCCTTGGGAACCTTGCTTTACCGGGCGTTTTCCGTGATCGAAAACTTCAGGGGGCTGCCCGTGGCCCATGTCCACTGGGTACCGTTGAGAGCGGAAAGGCTGCGCTTCGGCCCCCTTGACGAACTGGTCGCAGATTACCGGGAGCTCTCGGCTGAAGAACTGAGCATCACCCGCGGATACCTGGATGAATTTTTAACACCCGTGGAGGCAAACCAGTTGCGCCGTGCCCTGCAGGCAGGATTCGGCTACACGGCCGAACTTATCGGAACTCCTGTCCCGATCCCCTGCCGCAACGGTTCCGGGGAAGTGATTTACCCCTTTCGGGCCCTTCCCGAGTCGACCTGGAAGGGACAGGAAATCGTCGCCCACCGCGGGAAGCTTGAACTTCCCTTCGATATCCTGGCCCTGTGGAAAGGAAACCATACTGAAGGAGGCTTTTGACATGACCAGCCAAAGTTCACCCATCCTGACGAGAATCGAAGAAGGGATTGGGCGTATTACCCTCAATCGCCCGGAAGCGATGAACACCTTCAACAGGAGCCTGGCGAGAGAACTCTCGGGAGCCCTGGAAATGATGGAGAACGCACCGCAGGTCAGGGTCCTCGTGCTGGATGCAGCCGGGAAACACTTCTCAACCGGTATCGACCTGAAGGAGGTCATGGCGTGCGAACGTCATGAAATCAGGGATTTCATCCGGCAGATGGACCTTCACAACCATCGACTCGAGGCGATGACCAAGCCTGTCATCGCCTCGATACAGGGTTACACCCTCGCCAACGGGGCCGGGCTTGCCCTGGCCTGTGATTTCATCGTCGCCGCCGAAAACGCAGTCCTCGGGACCACCGCCATCAA
Source organism: Synergistaceae bacterium UBA5827 (assembly GCA_002432945.1). Classification (GTDB taxonomy): domain Bacteria; phylum Synergistota; class Synergistia; order Synergistales; family 79-D21; genus 79-D21. Next base: position 48,251 of record DJHE01000012.1, on the reverse strand, counting down.
CGTCGGCCTGATCTGCCTGGAACCGGGCCTCCAGCTCTCCAGGTGGATCGGGCACAAGCGCGCCCTCCAGTACGTGTTGTCCGGGGATTTCATCCCTGCGGCGGAAGCGCAACGCATCGGTATCACCTGGAAAGTCGTCCCCGTTGAAAACCTTGAAGAAGAAACCCTGCAACTGGCCCGCAGGCTGGCTACAAAAAGCCCGCTTGCCCTGGAAACGGGCAAGCGGGGCTTTCACCGGATGGACGGCCTGCCACTGGAAAGGGCGGTGGAAGTCGGCGGGGACCTCTTTGCCGCACTTGCCGCCTCCGAAGACGCCAGGGAGGGCCTCGAAGCATTCCTGGGCAAGCGGAAACCTGTCTGGAAGGGACGCTAGGCTTCTCCCTTTTCCTTCCTGGGCCTGTGGACATAAACGCTGCAGGGGGCATGCGCAACAACCTTGGCTGCCACGCTCCCCAGGAAAAACCGCTGAACGTTGCCGAGTCCCCTATGGCCGATCATGATGATATCAGCGTTTTCCTCTTCGGCGAACCTCACGATCTGCTCATAGGGGCTTCCGCTCCTGAGTGAAATCGACATGACCGGGATCGTCCTCCCTGCCAAGTCGGTTCTCGCCTTGATGAACGCCTCGAACTCCGCTCGGACTTCCTCGGGTGAAGGCGGAACGCTAACCACGTGCCCCCGGTAGAAAATTTCCCTCTGCTCGGAAGGCTCGACGACGTGAAGGAACAGCATTTCCGCTTCCTTCTCGCGGTTAGCATAATGGATAGCGTAGTCGATGACCCCCTTGCTCACTTCGCTGCCGTCAATTGCGACAACAACCCTTTTCATGTCATTGCCCCCCTCTCCGACCCTTTGTGAATAACTGGCGAATAGCTATCTATTCGCACAGTTAAATTATACTGCTTATGGCCAATATTTGGATCAATTTCTCCTGGCAATCATCTCTATTTCAACGCGGGCGCCCAAGGGCAGTGCTGCTACCCCGATCGTGCTCCGGGCAGGAAAAGGGGCTTCGAACTGTTCCTTGTAAACTTCGTTCATCCTTGCAAAATCTTCCATATCGGTGAGGAATACGTTCACCTTGACGACATCGCCGTGCCCCAGGCCGGCAGAAGCAAGCACGGCAAATAGGTTCCTGAAACATTGACGTGTCTGGACTGCCACGTCGTCTGAAACGAGTCTGCCTGAATCTGGATCCAGCGGTGTCTGTCCCGACAGGTACACGACATCCCCCGATTCCACAGCATGTGAATAGGGACCAACCGCTACGGCGCCTTCCGGGCTGAAAGCTCTTCTCGACATGGTTCTCCCTCCTCATGGGTTGTCTTATGCCATGATAAACTAAGAACGCGCTGAAAGGCGAACCTCATGGAAAAGAGGGATCAAGATGGGAAACGCCGAGAGAGCAAAGGGAACGTGGATTCACCGTTTTGCTATCCGGTTCTTTACGATAGCCCTTGGGGTGCTTTTCTTCTGGCTTCTCGTTTTTTTTCTCGAGGACATCCGAACGATCAAGGGACCCGATTACCCTACCATTGAGAAGGCGCACCTCGATGCCCGGCTTCTCGAGAAGCAGTCCCTCCTCGAAAAGCAGATCGCCGGGCTCGCGGGAGAGATCGAAAACCTAGCGGAAAAACAGAGGATCATAGGGGACAGTTCCCGCAGCCTGCAGCAAACCCTGTCCCAGATCATCGAACTCCAGAAGCAGGGCCTCCAGAAAAACATCGCCTTCACGGAAAAACAGCAGCTTAACTTCTCCGACAGCCTCAACCTTTTCCTTGAAAACCAAAAGAATTACCAGGCCCTGAGCCAGTCCATCACCGAGAAGGTAAGCCAGAAACAGCAACTCGCCGCGGAAAGGGAAACGGTGTCCCGGGAAATAGAGGGACAACGTCGGCCGGCCAGGGAGGAATTCGAGAGGCTGATGGTTCGGCACAGGATCAGGCTCGCTTCAATACAACTGATGATCCTGCTGCCGATCCTGGTCCTTGCAGCTGCCCTGATCGTGAAAAAGCGTGGGAGCCTTTATGCCCCCCTTTTCATGGCCCTCGGGGCAGCCAGCTTGGTCAGGGTGGCCTTCGTCATCCATCAATACTTCCCCGCGCGCGTTTTCCGATACGTACTGACCCTGTCCCTGATCGCCGTCGTCATAAGGCTTCTCGTGCATTTCATCAGGGCGGTCGCTTTTCCGGGGCTCCCATCAGTGGCCAAACAATACCGGGAAGCTTACGAGCGCTTCCTCTGCCCGGTCTGCGAATACCCCATCCGGGTCGGTCCCAGGCGCTTCCTTTTCTGGACTCGCAGGACCGTCAACAGGATCGTCGTACCGACGGGGCCGGGGGAAAAAGAAGAAATATACACCTGCCCATCATGCGGAAACCGGGTTTTCGAGGAGTGCCCCTCCTGCCACAAGGTCCGCCATGCACTGCTGCCTTACTGCACGCATTGCGGGAGCAAGAAGGAAACGGAACCGGGAAAAGAACAATAGAAAGCCTGGAGCCCCGAGCGGGACTCCAGGCTTTTTCCAAATGACAAACCTCTCCAGGACTTAGAGGTCTTTTTTCATCTCCTCATATTGCTCCTTTGTGATCTCGCCCTTTGCATAGCGACGCTTCAGGATTTCAAGCGGAGTTTCCCTTCCACTGTCCACTGACCGGAGTTCACCCTGCCTTTTCAGGAGCATGTAAACCACAACTGCGCCCAATAGAAGCAGTAAAATCATCATCATGGCCATCCCTCCAGGAAAACCGGACATCATTCCCGGTCCCCACCTCCAGGGGCACACCCATCTCCCGTACCCCGCCTCAGCCGTTCCACCCGCAATAAGCAACAAACTTCCAGCCAATAACCACTGCATGGCACGGACCTCCTTTATGCAATTCCAACCTTACGGTCAAACGAGCCTTCATATTATATATTAGGTGTGCCTAATAAAGCAAGGTTTTGCTAACTATTCCGCGATCACTTCCATCCCGTCCCTTGGCGGGAATCCGGACTGGACTGGATTACAATAGGTAACAACCTCAGCAGTTCATATAAAGGAGTCGATGGCCGATGATCAGCTTCAAGAACGACTACAGCGAGGGAGCCCACCCCAGGATCCTGAAAACCCTTGTCGATACAAACATGGAGCAGGTAGAGGGATATGGCCTGGACCGCTTTTGCCTGGAAGCGATCGGGCTTCTCAAGCAAAGGATCAACCGGGAAGACGTGGACATCCACTTCGTTTCAGGAGGAACCCAGACAAACCTCATCTCGCTTTCCGCTTTCATGCGGCCACACGAAGCGGCCGTGGCAGCCCATAGCGGGCATATCCTCGTTCACGAGACGGGAGCCATCGAGGCCACCGGACACAAGGTCATTTCAGTTGAATCCCCTGACGGCAAGCTGACTCCCGAACGGATTGCCCCTGCCCTTGACTTCCACACGGACGAACACATGGTGAAACCCCGACTCGTCTATATCTCCAACCCCACGGAAGTGGGAACGGTCTACGGGAGAAAGGAACTGGAAGAACTACACGCTTTCTGCAAGGGTCACAACCTCCTTCTCTATGTCGACGGGGCACGGCTGGGCTCGGCGCTTTGTGTACCCGCGGCTGAGCTCGATCTCGAGGCCATGGCGGAATTGACCGATGCCTTTTACATCGGAGGGACCAAGTGCGGAGCCCTGGTCGGGGAAGCACTCGTCATTTCCAATCCCTCCTTGAAGGAAGACTTCCGGTTCCACCTGAAGCAAAAGGGGGCCCTGCTCTCGAAAGGACGGCTGATGGGGATCCAGTTCCTTGAGCTTTTCCGTGATGGGCTCTATTTCGACCTCGCCAGGCATTCAAACAGGATGGCCGACCTACTGAGAAACGCAATCGCAGGTGCGGGATATTCCTTCCTGACCGACTCACCCTCCAACCAGCTTTTTCCCATCCTTCCGAACCGGCTGATCGAAAAGCTGCAGGAAGATTTCGATTTCTACATCTGGTCGAAGATCGACGACAACCGCTCCTCCATCCGTCTCGTCACCTCGTGGGCCACATGCGAGGAGGCCGTGGCGGCCTTTATCGGGAACATGCAAAAACATCGTTGATGAATCCAGGAGGGATCGTGATGCGCTACGGAAAGAACGCAGGAAAGGGGACCCTGTCCGTTTGGGGAGGGGAAGAACGTGTTTTCGCAGATAACACGACCCAGGTGCCGGTTTTCCTGGGGGTCGCCCATGCCTACGAGGACCTGGACGAATGGATCGACGTTTCCCTAGGCAAGAAACCTGGTCACATCTACGGCCGCAACACCAACCCGACCGTACACGTCTTCGAGGAAAAGGTCCGCCTGCTCGAAGGGGCTGAAGCCGCCACCAGCGCTGCGACCGGGATGGGCATCATTTCAGGCGTCCTTTGTGCCCTTCTGTCTTCGGGGGACAGGGTCGTGTCCGTAAAGGACACCTACGGCGGCACAAGCGTCATGTTCAACGAGTTCCTTCCCCGGCAGGGAGTGATCTCCTCCCTCTGCGACACGACTGACCACGAGGCCATCGAGAGGGAGATCGCAAAGGGCTGCAAGCTGCTTTACCTGGAAACCCCCACGAACCCCACGATCAAGATCATCGATATCGCCCGCCTGGCCAAGGCCGGGCACGAAGCGGGGGCCGTCGTGGTGGTGGACAACACCTTCGCCACACCCATCAACCAGAACCCCCTGGAGCTTGGGGCGGATATCGTCCTGCACAGCGCCACGAAGTTCCTGGGAGGGCACGCCGACGTCCTCGGAGGTGTGGCCTGCGGCAAGGCCGACCTGGTCAGGAAAATCTACCACTACCGGGAGATCAACGGCGCATCCCTGGCCCCCATGTCGGCCTACCTTCTCCTCCGGGGCATGAAGACCCTTGGCCTTCGAATCGCACGCCAGAACGAGAACGCCATGGCCATCGCGCGGTACCTTGAAGCCCACCCGGCGATCGACCGGGTTTTCTACCCTGGCCTGGAATCCCATACTGGGCATGAGATCGCAAAAAGGCAGATGCGCGGATTCGGCGGCATGATGAGCTTCACCCTGAAAGGGAATTCCTTTGAAACGGTAAGGAAGTTCCTGCCGAAACTGAACCTGGCCCATAAGGCGGCCAACCTGGGAGCTGTGGAAACGATCGCTGGAGTGCCGGCCACCACGAGCCACGTGGAATGCACGGCGGAGGAAAGGAAGGCCCTGGGCATCCCGGAGAGCCTTGTGCGCTACTCTGTGGGGATCGAGGATATCCAGGACCTGATCGAAGACCTCGACCAGGCTCTGTGTGGGCTGTGACGATCGATAAGGAGAACCAAAAACGGGACTTTCGGTATGATTTGCCGGTGAAAAAAGAAATAATCGGCTCTAAACCTATTTCATTTCTTCCCAAAACCGCTCATGGAATTTTATCTGACCTTTACTGACTTATAAAATGAACGCGTAAGGTCACAATAGGTCAGAGTGGAGGTGTGGTTCATGAGACGGTTCTGGTTGGCAAACCCAGAAACAAGAAGAGAAGCAAACCTGTCGGTCTTCAGGGATATCGCCCAGATTCACGACGAGATGTCACGCCTTTTCGACGATTTTGCCGCCGGGGTCATACCGGCAGCGCGCGCAGTCCAGGCTCCGGTCGTTCCCAAGATGGACCTTTACAGGAAAGACGGCAAGATCTTCCTTGAAATGGAAATCCCGGGGATCGACCCCAAGGATGTCGACCTGAAGGTTTATCCCGACCGTGTCGTGTTGAAGGCGGAACGGAAAGAAGAGAAAAAGGAAGAGTCCGAACGCTTCTTCCGGCTGGAGCGAAGCCATGGTAGCTGCTATCGCGAGATCCCGATGCCCGTCGAGGTTGACCCGGAGGCTTCGGAGGCAAAGATCAGGAACGGCCTTCTCTCCATGGTCCTGCCTGAAAAACAGAACGTGGAAGAGGGGCGGAAGCTGGAAATCAAGGAAGAAGAATAGAAGAAACATATTAAAACGACACGGGGGCCGCGATCCTTGCGGTCCCTTGTCTTTTTCCGGCCCTGCACTTCCCCGCGAAAAGAGGTATCCTCTTCTTCGTGAACCTTTAAGGCAAGTCCAAAAGAAGAAAGGGAGGATCGCCTTGCCTTCGATACCAAGCGGCCAAGCGCGGTTGTTTGCATTCCAGGGGGACAAGCTGCTTGTAAGGATTGAACCCTCGATAACCCTTCCGGGCCCCCATGAGATACGCCCTCCCGAAAGCGACGATTGCCACCTGGACATTTTTCCACAAGCGGAAGGCCGGGCTTGTTCCTGCATCGTCCTGGGCAAGGACTTCTCCATCCCGGGTGGGATGCAACTGGTTTCCCTGCGAGAGGTTTGGAGCCTGCTGGGCGAAGATATTTTTGTCAGGGCCGGCAGGGCATTCCAATTGATGGGCTGGCATCGGGAGACTCGCTTTTGCGGCCAGTGCGGGAAAACGATGACCGATCACGAAACCGAAACAGCCCGCACCTGCAAGGCATGCGGGCTGACCCTTTACCCGCCGGTCTCCCCGGCCATCATCGTGGCCATCGAGCGCGAGGGGAAACTCCTCCTTGCCAGGAGCCCGCACTTTCCCAAGGGCCGATACAGCGTACTCGCAGGTTTTGTGGAACCCGGGGAGACCCTTGAGCAGGCCGTCCAGAGAGAAGTTTTCGAAGAGGTCTCGGTGAAAGTCAGGGATATCCGCTACTTCGGCAGCCAGCCTTGGCCATTCCCGCACTCACTCATGGTGGGATTCACGGCTGTTTGGGACTCCGGGGAGATTTCCGTCGACCCACGGGAAATCGGGGAAGCGGGCTGGTTCGCCCCGGAGGAGTTCCCGGAAATACCGCCTTCCATCAGCATATCCAGGCGGCTGATTGACGATTTCGTTAGGCGTCACAGCTTGGAATCCTAGGTCCCCAGGCGCAAGGCAGGAGATCCGGAAAGGAGATGGCATCATGAAAATCGAGGGAGTCCCGTTTGTCACGGTCGATTGGCACCTTATCGAACCGACGGTCCACAAGGGCGAAAAGGGCCAGGCCCTGTGGAGGACTTTCGAACAGGGGAACATCCGCGTCCGCATGGTGGAATATTCCCCAGGCTACCGTGCCGACCACTGGTGTGCAAGGGGGCATGTTCTCCTGGTCCTTGAAGGCCGACTGACCACGGAATTGAAGGACGGGCGGATTTTCGAGCTTCTTCCGGGCACAAGCTACCATGCCGAAGATGACGACAAAAACCCGCACCGGTCCTGGACAGATGAAGGAGCCCGTCTTTTTATCGTCGATTAGCCGGGCCGTTTAAGGCGGGTGTTCGTGTCAGTAGCTCACCAGGGTTGCTCCAACCTTCACGGTCATGTCCTGCCCGTTTCTCTTCACGAGGAAGAGGTTTTCCCCCGGGATGAGAAGGGAACCCAGCGTCTCCGGAGCCGTTACGGGCTTCCCGTTGCACTCCAGGAGGATATCGCCGACGCGCAAAAGCGCCTTTTCCGCGAGGCCCCCCGGAACCATTTCCACGATGACAGCCCCGGTCCTACCTCCAAGGGTGCTCTTTTCCGCTTCGCTCGGGTATCTCAGCGAAAAACCCATTTTGGGCGGGACAGGCGCCTCGGCTGCAGCTGCCTGCGATGGTTGCTGGGGCGATGGCTGGGCAGGCCCGGGCGATTTCGGCGCGGCAAAAGCCAGCCCCCGGGGTGGTTTCGGGTATAGGTCATCCGGCGGCAGGACCACGTGACAGACAGCCGGCGGCGTGCTTTTCCTCAACACCTTGAAATCAAAGGACTTCGCCCCCGGCTTGATTTTTTCCGACCACTGGGAAAAATTCTCAACAGGTAGGTCGTTGCAGAGGACAACGGCGTCTCGAACCCGCAGGTCCCCCTTCTCGGCGGGGCTCCCCTTCATCACGCCGGTAACGATCATGCCCTTGGCTTCCTTGAGCCCCGGGATCCAGAGATCCTTCTCGGTGATATCCCGGAAATATGCGCCAAGAGCAGGAAAAACAAGGGAATGCCCTGAAGCCATGACCAGGCTGGCCAAGGCGTTGTAGACCTGGGTTGCGGTTCCATAGTCGGGAACCCGGAACATCTTCATCTCGTTTTTCAGGTCGCACCGGACCCCGAAAACATATTGCCTGTCAACGAAAACATGGACCAGGTGCAAACCCGTGACTTCTTCAAAAGGAATGACCGTTGATTCGACCTGCGGCACCTGGACGGTGTTGGAGAAGAAAAGGCTGCTTTGCTGCACCTCAACGACCGTACCAAGCGCACGGAGGCCAAAGGCATCGGCGTCCCATTGCGTAACATAGGATCCCTGCCAACCGACCACTTTGCCCTGCAGGTTCTTGAGCGCCCCAAGAGCCGATTCGACCGTCGGATGGAAGGCAGGCCAATACCAATACTCTTCCATGCTGTACGACGAAACCGGACCCAGGGGCTCAAGGGCAATAGCAGCGGGAGCAAAGAAACATGAGAGAAAAAACCCGAAAAGGATAAAAACAGACACCCTGGAGAACCTCGGCACCTCGCAACCCCTCCATTCTTTCCCCGTTCCAGGGAAATTCACCTTTCGAATTATATCCTCTGGATTCCGGGCCGGACTCTTCCCAAGCGATTCGTTCTTATTTATAATTATTTGAATTATTGCACTTTTCAACCCGCTCTTCCGCTCCAGGACTGGAGGAGTTGCCCGTGAATCGAAGAGAATTCCTGAAGAAAAGCCTGGCACTGGCCGTAGGAACGAGCGCCCTTCTCCTTCCCGGGAAAACCGGTCGCGCCCTTGGGGCCGTTGTCTCCGGCCCCGCGGACCTCGCGGCAGTCCGGGGAGGGGAACCCGAGGAGATGTTCGATCGCGGCATCGCCGCCATGGGAGGCATGAAGCGATTCGTTTCGAAAGGGCAAACCGTCGTGGTGAAGCCCAACATGGCATGGGACGTGAGACCCGAGCTCGGCGCCAACACGAATCCTGCCCTGGTCGAGAGAATCGTCAGGAGATGCATCGAGGCGGGTGCATCGAAAGTCTACGTTTTCGACCACACCTGCGATCTATGGAAGAGAAGTTACATCACCAGCGGAATCGAGGAAGCAGCGAGGCGTGCGGGAGCGACGGTCGTCCCGGCCGACCAGGTACGCTATTACCAAAAAGCCCCCATAGCCGGGGCCCGCATCCTCAAGGAAACCCTGGTTCACGAACTGGTCCTGCAAAGCGACGTTTTCATCAACGTTCCCGTGCTGAAAAACCATGGCGGTGCAGGGCTCACAATCTCGATGAAAAACCTCATGGGAATCGTGTGGGACCGCGGGGAGTTCCACTCCAGGGGGCTCCACCAGTGCATCGCGGACTTAAGCCTCCTCCGGAAGCCGGACCTCAACGTGGTGGACGCCTACCGGGTCATGACCAAAAGCGGGCCCCGGGGAACCTCGGAGAGGGACATCACGATCCGGAAGGCACAGGTCCTTTCAACCGACATCGTGGCGGCAGATGCGGCAGCAGCGAAAATTTTCGGCACCGAACCCAACTCGGTGGAATATATCCGCCAGGGAGAAGCGCTCAAAGCGGGGACCATGGATCTAAACCGCCTAAAGGTAGAGCGGATTGCCCTCTGAGAGGAGCGCAACCCTTGAAAAAACTTCGCTTGCGGCCACTCCTTGTTTGGACCTTCCTGTCAGGATTTGCGGCCTTGTTCCTCCTGCGAGATGCCGGTGGAAGCGGGTTGCTGGGATTTGGTGCAAAAATCCAGGTGTTTCCCGCACTCCTGCGGTGGGAGATCACGATTCTCCTTTTTGCCGGGATGACGCTCCTGGCCGGGCGTTTCTTTTGTTCCCTCCTGTGCCCCCTGGGACTTTTCCAGGAAGCCGTTCACGGGCTCGGAAAGCGCCGGATGGCAGGGTATCGCAGGGGGACCTCCCTTCGATACTGGATCCTGGCGGCCACCGTGATCTCCATGGCGGCGGGAACCCTGGGGCTTCTTCACCTTCTCGACCCGTTCGCCAACTTCGGCAGGGGTGTCACGCAAATCCTCCGCCCCACTATCGTGGCGATAAACAACCTCCTGGCTTCCATCCCCCTTCCAGGGGGCACGTCACGTTTTCTTCACGCCCTTCCCTCCGCTCCCCTGGCTCCACCCGTCGCCGCCGCAGCGGGATTTTTCCTTGCCGCCCTCGCGGCCTGGTCCGTTTTACGGGGGCGTCCTTACTGCGACGGGCTGTGCCCCGTGGGAACCTTCCTGGGGCTTTTCTCCTCCCATTCCGTCTTGAAGATTCGTTTCGACGAAAGTTCCTGCTCGAATTGCGGGCGGTGCGAGGTCGCCTGCCCCACCGCCTGCCTTTCCGCACTCGAAAGGAAAATAGACCACGATCGCTGCGTGCTCTGCCTTTCCTGCATCGAAGCCTGCCCGGGCAGCGCTCTCCGGCTGGGGGTCCTGCCAGGTAAGGAAGGGCTTCAAAGAAGGACGTTCATTAAGGCCGCCGCGGGGTTGGGGACCGCGTTGGGCCTTGCCTTCATCCGCAGGAACGCGAAACCTTTGGGTGCATCGGGAACCGCGGAGGCGACGGACCCGCCCATCTCTCCCCCCGGCTCGCGAAGCCATGAGAACTTCAGCCGGAAATGCATCGCCTGCTCCGCCTGCGTGAAGGCCTGCCCCGCAGGGATAATCCGCCCGGCCCTGATGGCCTGGGGAGCTTCAGGGCTTTTCCAGCCACGACTTGACTACGATTTCGGCTACTGCCAGTTCGAGTGCAATTCCTGCACCACGGTCTGCCCTACCGGGGCCATCGAACCCCTATCGCTCAAGGCAAAGCAGCGGGTGCAGATCGGCCGGGCCCAGTTTCACAGGAACGCCTGCATCGTGGTGAAAAACGGCACGGCCTGCGGGGCCTGCGCCGAACACTGCCCCACCCAGGCCGCCCACATGGTTCCTTACCGGGACGGCCTTACGATCCCGAAAGTCGACCCTTCCGTCTGCATCGGCTGCGGTGCGTGCCATTTCGCCTGCCCCGCCTCCCCGAAGGCGATGACCGTCAGGGGACTGCCCACCCACGGGACCGCCAAATCGGTGACGGCCCCCGGCGATGGACCGGTACTGGACCCGCTTGAGGAATTTCCCTTTTAAGCTGCAAGGGCAAACCAAAGGAAAGGAGTGAACGGAATGAACCTTGGAATGGGAGAAATCCTCGTGCTTCTGGCACTTGCCCTACTGCTGTTCGGGGCAAAAAGGCTGCCCGAGATCGGAAGATCTGCGGGAAGCGCCATCCGCGAGTTCAAGAAGGGATTCGAATCGGGAGAACAGGAAGAAAAGGAGAAGGAGGATCACGAGAACAAACGTGAAGAATGAGGGAGATTTTACCGACCACCTGGAGGAACTCCGCAGGAAGATACTGAGTGTGCTTCTCTTCTTCCTGGCGGCCTTCGTCCTCCTGTTTTCGCTTTCCGGACACCTCGTGGCCTTCCTGCAGGCGCCCCTCGAGGGGCTGGGCCTGTCTCTTTACTATTTCAAGCCCTACGAGAAGTTCATGACCTACATGAGGATCGCCTTCTGGGGCGGGGTGGTCCTCTCGCTTCCGCTGTGCATCCTCCAGGCAAGCTTTTTCGTCTACCCGGCACTCCGAAAAAACGAGGTCCGGTTTTTCCTTTTCGCAATCCTGGCCGCGCCCCTGCTTTTCGCAGCGGGGTCGGCTTTCGCCTACCGGGCGATCGCCCCCCTGGCCTTCCGGTTTTTCCTCTCCTTCTCACCGGGAGACAATGTCCTGCCCTTCTGGGGTTTCGGCGAATATACATCCTTCCTCTTTACCCTAATGGTCGCTGCAGGCCTCGTGTTCCTGCTCCCCCTCCTCCTGCTGATCCTTGTCGGGACAGGACTTGTTTCAACCCGTACCCTTTCCCGTCTCAGGCCGTGGATCATCATGGCCATCGCCCTGGCCGCAGCTCTCCTAACGCCGCCTGACGTGGTTTCGCAAATCCTCCTGGGAGTCCCTCTCTACCTGCTCTTCGAGGGAAGCCTTCTTCTGGGCAAGTTCCTGGAGAAATAGAACCTCCTCTTTTACTTGAAGCCCATCAAGGCTTTGACCTTGCCTGCGTTCTCCGTCGAGGTCAGCTTCTCCAGCAGGAGGAATGCGACATCGAAAGCCGTGGAAGGGTTGTACGAGGTGATGATGTTCCCGTCCACGACGATCCTGCTGTCGGGAACCACGACGGCCCCCATTTCCGCAAGCTGCTTTTGCCTCCAGCCCCCGATGTTGTAGGTCGTGGCCCTTCGCCCCTTCAGCACACCGCTCTTTGCAACGGCCAGGGCCGCGACGCAGATCGTGGCGATGATTTTTCCCTGCCGGTCGAATTCCCGGATTGCATCCAGGAACGGATCGCTGAAGGCCCCCCGGTAGAAATGAGCTTCCTCGAAACCTCCGGGGATGGCAAGGGCGTCGAACTCGTTAACGTCCAAGTCCTCGATCAACATCTCGGGGATCACGGTGAAGTTCCAGGTGCACTTCAACTCCGGCAGGGTTCCGCAGGTCACGACCTTCGTGGAACCGTCCCCCTCGTAGAGGTTCCAGCCCAGGACATCGGTAAAGACGCTGGCCTCGACGGCTTCGAACCCGTCCGCAAGGAGCAGGCAAACCTTCTTCAATGACAATCACCCTTTCCTGGTCAATTCCTCAGCAGCGGTTGTGCTTGCCTGAACAGTCTTCAAGGTCGACCCGGATGACGACGATCCGTTCCAGGGCCTGTGGCGGAAACTCGAATTCCTTCCCCGTGTACTGGCCCATGATGACGTTAAGCCCCTGCGCCTTCTCTTCTGGGCCTTCAAGGAAAACGGCCTTCCCCGAGGCGATGACGCTGCGGTACTTCATGCTGAAGCTGCATGCCGATTCGGCGGGAATTAGTTCGACGTCCTTCTCGAACTCGAGGCAAACGTTCGGGTTCTTTCGCAGGAGTTCGATTTTTCTTCCCTCGATGGCGGAATGGAGGAAAACACTCCCGTCCCGATAGCCGTAGTTCATGGGAACCACGTAGGGAACCTCTCCGTCACAGAGCCCCATCCTGCAGACAACCGCTTCCCTGAGTATCGACTCCAGTTCGGCCGGGTCGGTGATCGCCCTGTCATTTCTCCTCATTGCGGCTCGCCTCTTTTCTTCCTATAAGATCGATCCAGCTTTCCCATTTTACAGCCGTGCGTTCTTCCCCTTCCAGCATTATGATTTACCTGGTTCTTCGTGACAGTAAAGCGTAATTTCGAGGGAGGCCATACGATGTCGAGAATTTTAAAAAGTGTGAACGAGGCGATCGGCAACACCCCCATGGTCCACCTTTCCCGCATCGCGGCCCAGGCCGGCGTCGAGGGTAATATCTTCGCCAAGATGGAATACCTGAACCCTGGATTCAGCAAGAAGGATCGCGTTGCTCTGCAGATGATCGAAGAAGCCGAAGAAGCCGGGTTGCTGAAGAAAGGCCAGGCCGTCGTCGAGCTGACGAGCGGCAACACCGGGACCGGCCTGTCCATCGTTTGCGCCGTCAAGGGGTACCACTTTATCGCCTGCATGTCGAAAGGCAACTCCACCGAGCGGGCACGAATGATGAAAGCGCTTGGGGCGGAAGTCGTGCTGGTGGACCAGGCTCCCGGGTCCGTCAAGGGGCAGGTGTCGGGCGAAGATCTCGCCCGCGTCGAGGAAACCGCACAAAGGATCACGAGGGAACGAGGCGCATTCCGTGCAGACCAGTTCAACCTGGCCGCCACGGTGAACGCGCACGAACAGCACACGGCGAAAGAGATGTGGGAACAGGCTTCCGGAAACATCGACGTGTTTGTCGATTTTCTCGGGAGCGGGAGCACTTTCCAGGGTTGCGCGAGCGGCCTGAAAAAATTCAGGAAAGACATCCGCTGCTATGCCGTCGAGCCTTGCGCAGCGGCGATCTACGCGGGGCACTGCATTACGGACGGTGCCCACAAGATCCAGGGGGGCGGGTACAGCATGGATTTGCCCCTCGTGGACAAGACCCTGATCGACGGGTTCATCCAGGTTTCCGACGGGGAAGCGATAGAAACCGCGAGGGCCCTTGCCCGGACAGAGGGTGTATTTGCCGGTTTCTCCTCCGGCGCGAACGTGTGCGCGGCCCTGAAACTCCTCGGGGGGATCGAGCGGGGAAAGAACATCGTCCTGACGCTCAACGACAGCGGGCTGAAGTACCTCAGCACGGACCTTTACGAGGATCTGTGATCCGGGAAAAATTATGGGATAGAACTGAAGAAGGGCAATCCCGTTTATTTTGCCCGGGATTGCCCTTCAGAAAAATAGCGTCACCGGTCGTTTTCTAAAGCTCAATCGATGTCCCGGCGTAACCCCAATCCACGTTTTGTCCCCGGGAACCCAATAAAGAAGCAGCCTTGAAGCCCGTGCAGTGGCAAGGGTACCACTTACGCACCGAAAACCGTCCGGCCAGGACCTCCACAACTTTTTCCGTGAAATCTTCGTCCTGGTCCGCCATGTGCATCCCGCCTGCAACGGAGAAAAAGGCCCGTGTCCCGAATACCCGGGCGACCTCTTCCAGGATGTTCACTACTCCCGCATGGGCACACCCCAGGAGCACGCTGATCCCCTTCTCCCCTTCCACCACGAAAGACAAATCATCCTCGAAAGGATCGGGGATCGGGCCTCCCGGACCATCCAGGACAAGGTGCGGAGGGTTTTTCATGAACTCCGGGTCTCTCCGCTCCATTGGAACTTCCAGGGCCCAGAACCGGGATGCGATCTCCACCTGGCCGGTCACGGGGCGAAAATCGATGGCGGCCTTGTTGACATGAAAACCGATAAAATGCACTTTTCCGTTCTTCAACCTGGAGTGCCTTCCATCAACAGCCGGGTGCGCCCAAAGCGGCATCGGCCCGTGGAAGGAATAGAGAGAAGCCACCCCACCGACGTGATCGAAATGACCATGGCTCAAGGCCAGCATGTCCAGGGCTGCGAGATCAATACCCATTCTCCCTGCGTTCGCGAAAAGCCCCATTCCCTGGGCCGTGTCGACGAGGATGGAAGCTTCTCCTGTAGATACGTGCAGGCTAAGCCCGTATTCGGGCTGGATAAGCGGGGAGCGGGTGGAGTTTTCTGCGATTATTGAAAGACGCATGGTTCCCATCGCCTCTTTATTGTTTTTCAACTTGTTGCTTGATACCCATCAAATTGGGTAGCCACAGGGAAAGCGTGGGGATGAACGTCACCAGGGCAAGAACTATTGGCGGGGTTCTCATCCGGATCGCCAGATTCATGGTCATGAAAACCCCGAAAACGATCGGGGCGACTCCCAGTTGTCTAATAACCGGCAGCATAATGGGCAGGAAAATGTAATTGGCCGATGCGGCGTCGATGAAACAACCGGATAGGAACAGGATACCATTGATCAAGAGCAGGAGGATTCTTTTATTGGATGTGATGGACAGCAATTTCTCGGGAAGATCCGTGGCAAAGTGACTGGTCGCCAAGACCCAGGCAAAAACACTAGCAAATGCAATGATGAACATTACGACCGCAAAATCTACCGAAGCGTCGACCTTCACCATGGCCGGGATCAGTATGGTCCCTATGGCCGCCACCATAGCCGGGCGGGAACCTGAAAACAGGCTTGATAGAATGGAATCCTCGAAGCCATTGAAATGCTCACTGGCGAAAGATCCCGATGGGAGGGAAGAACTTGCCGAGACCTCGTTGCTGCCCAAAGATCGAAGGAAGCCCTGTTGCCTGGGTTTTCAAACCCGCCGGAGTGCCGAAGAAGGATCTCGAAGAGGTGGTCCTGCATGCCGACGAATTCGAGGCCTTGCGCCTCGCGGACCTGGAAGGCCAATACCACGCCCGGGCTGCCGAAAAGATGGGAATCTCCCGTCAGACTTTTGGGCGCATCCTTTCCTCGGCAAGGCGCAAAACCGCGGAAGCCCTTGTAAAAGGGTGCGCCCTGCTGCTCGAACGCGAGGGCTTCTCCACATCCCTACCATGAAATCACTCCCGCCGCCATTCAAACCCATACCGCGGTCTGTCGTGTTGATAATGAGGTTCATTATAAAAACTTTAATCTAAAGCGCCATATTGACAAAATAGAGCATATGCCCAAAACTTTCTCCATTGCGTTTCATTAAATTCGAAGGGGGTGGGAATGGTGTTGGACAAACTGACCGTAACCGTATTGGCGGAAGACAGTGTTCCTTACGAAAGCCCGCTTCTCGGCCAGCATGGGGTGTCCTACTGGCTGGAGGCGGAAAGGAAAGGAATCACCAAAAGGATCCTCGTTGACGTGGGGCAGAACCCGGAAGCCCTGCTTTTCAACGTTGGGAAACTCGGTATCTCTCTCGCCGAGACCGATGCGGTCGTACTGACCCATTGCCACTACGATCACACGCAGGGGTTGACCCGGATCCTGGAAGCCATCGGCAGGAAGGACCTGCCCGTCATCGCCCATCCGGCCCTTTTCAGGCTAAATTTCGTCACGGATCCGTTTTTCCAGCACGTCGGCGTGATGCAGGGCGATAAACCCGAGGACCTCAGGGCAGCAGGCGCTGAGCTTGTCCTGGTTTCTGGTCCGCTCCAGCTGATGCCGGGGCTTTCCACCACCGGCGAGGTGCCGAGGGTCACGGATTTCGAAGAAGTGGGAATCGCGCTTTCCACGTTGGACGAAAACGGCCGGGTGGTCCCGGACAGCATGCCGGACGATCTTTCCCTTGCAGCAAGGATAGAGGGTAAGGGACTTGTCATCATCACCGGCTGCAGCCATGCGGGGATCATCAACATCCTGAAGCACGCTGCCGCCCCAAATGAGCGCGTCGAAGGAGTGATCGGCGGCCTGCACCTGGTGGAAGCATCCGAAGAGAGAATCGAGAAAACCGCATCGGCCCTTGCCGAGTTCTCGCCTTCCCTGGTTGCGGCTGGACATTGCACCGGCTTCAGGGCCCAGGCAGCGTTGTACGCGAAATTCGGCAAGAAGTTTACGACGATGGGTTCCGGAACCGTTTTCCGTTTCTGAGAAACGAGAGGAGGGAAATCATCCATGTCGGAACAGGACCTGAAGTTAACAGGGATTCTTACGATCGGACTGGCGTTGTTCAGCGCCCACTTTGGGGTTGGAGACATTATTTTCCCGGGCAAGTTGGGCCTGGATACGGGATCGCTATGGCTCATCGCCGGCCTGGGCTACTTTTTCGTGAACACGGTCATCGCGTACCTCGGCTACCTGGCGATGGCCAAGGACCGGGTGGGCATCGCCCACATGGCCGGTGAAATTATCACCCCCTTCTGGGGCAAAGTATTCGGGGCCATCCTGATGCTGGTGGTCGGGCCCGTCTTCATCCTGCCGCGCGTGGCTTCCGCCACCCATGAAATGTCGATCCTGCCTTTCTTCCCGGGTACCGCCATCGCGCTCACCCTGGGAGTGTTTTTCGCCTTGAATGCCTATGTCTGCCTGAACCGTACCGCTGTCGTAGACCGGCTCGGGAACATCCTTTCCCCGGCCCTGGTCCTCTTCATCACGGCAATCGCCTTCAAAGGGGTCACTTCCCCCATCGCCATGCCCGTTGCCAGCACGGTTACCTCGAAAGCCGCGTTCGGGGTGGGCTTCAATTTTGGCTTCAACACGATGAACGCCATCGCAGCCGTCCTGATGGGAGGCTGGATCCTGAACGTGTTCTCCCTGAAAGGAATCACCGATGAAGGAGCCCAGCAAAGGAACCTGGTCCGCGTCGGGCTGGTGACGGTCGTTCTCCTCGGCGTGACCCAGATGAGCCTCACCTGGCTCGGTGCCAGTGCAGGAGCGGTATACCCGGGAGCCAGCCTGGGAGAGTTGCCCTTGAAGGTGACGACCCACCTTTTCGGGACACCGGGCATGACGATCTTTGCCCTGCTCATGGCCCTGGCCTGCTTCACCACTTCCGCAGGCCTGACCGCGACTGCGGGAACGTTCTTCGAACAGGTCACCGACGGTAAGCTAAGCTACAAAACGGTGGTCATTGCCTCCAGCGCGTGCGGTTTCGCCCTTGGACTTGTCGGGCTTTCACGCATTGTCGGCTACACGGTTCCCTTCCTGATGCTGCTCTATCCCGCCCTGATCGTGATCATTCTCGGGACCTACTTCCTCGACGTCGAGAAATTCCGTCCCATGCTTCTCGGCGGAGTCTGCATGGCCCTCCTTTTCGGATTCTTCGACGCCGTGAAGGTCGCCGGTTTCGAAGTTTCCTGGATGCAGCAGGTCGTAGCTGCCATGCCCCTGAGCCAGCAGGGATTCCCGTGGGTCGTGCCGACAATTGCCGGCCTCGTCCTGGGATCGCTGTTCATGGCACGCGCCGCCAAGGTCAAGACTTCAGGAGAAGCCTAAAACCGACAGGGAAAAAATTTCCCTGACCTGCGCCTTGCCCCCGGCGAGGCGCTTTATTTTCTTCTGTGCGATTGGAACGGATTGCCTGATAGCAAGGCATATTGCCAAGCATCGACCAGGAGAACTACCCTGTAACCAAACTGGAACACTTCCGATACAACATTCCTGCCCCTCTCGCGTATATTGGAGCGGCAGCCGAATGATCGGGAGGGATGAGTCTTGCCGGGAAAAACAATCAAGGTCCTTTTCCTGTGTGGACACAATAGCGCTCGAAGCCAGATGGCGGAGGCTTTTCTAAAGAAAATCGGCAGGGAGGCCTTCGAGGTCGAGAGTGCAGGCCTGGAACTGGCCGATCGGATCAACCCGCTTGTCGTGGAGGTCATGAAAGAAATCGGCATCGACCTGGAAGGAAAAAGGATGCAGCGCGTTTTCGACCTGTTCCAGCAGGGACGGCTGTATGATTACGTCATCGCCGTGTGCGATGCCGCCAAGGCCGGGAAATGCCCGATTTTCCCCGGCGTCTGCAAGAGGCTCCACTGGCCGTTCGAGGATCCCGCAACACTGGAAGGAACCTGGGAAGAAAAGCTGGAGAAGACCCGGCTGATCCGTGACGAGATCCGGCAACAGGTTGAGACATGGGTCGAAGAACTGGTTAAGGAAGGAACCTTGAATCGGTAAACTGGCGACCCTGTTTATCCTGAAAAAGGAGATCCCCAATCGTCCGATTGGGGATCTCCTTTTTCGACTCGAATGGCAGAATCAGAACCGGTTACTATGGATTTTTTCGAATGGGAGTTTTACGATGGGGACCTCGGCCTTTTCCTCGGCTGGATACCCCATCCCGAGTATGGCAAGGACCCTGAAAGGGGCCGGGATGTCCAAAAGTTTTCGAACGTAGTCCTCGGCCGTTACCCCTGGTGCATGGTCCCTATTGCGGATCTGGATCCAGCAGGACCCGATCCCCATGGCCGCAGCGGCGATCTGCCCGACCATGGAAGCGACTGAAGCGTCCTCTACCCAGACGTCCTGGGTGTTTTCGTTCCCCATGACGACAATTCCCAGGCTCGCTCCGGCCAGGAAAGCCGAGCTGCCGGCGCGAACCGCGGAAAGCTGCTTAAGCAGGTCTCGGTCGTCGACAAAAATGAATTCCCAAGACTTGTAGTTGTGGGCGGAAGGCGAACGCAGGAGCATTTCCTTCAGGGTTTCCACCTCTTCGGGCTTCAGGGCGGTCTCCTGGTACTTCCGGATGCTCCTCCTCTTCCTCAACACTTCCAGCATGACGGCAACTCCTTTCCTGCCGAAATCTATTTCTTCCCAGCGGGAGACCCGGAGCAGGGTTGCCCTCCTATGACCCAATTCTCCTTTGGGGACTCCTCCACCACCACCGTGACCGCCTGCAGGGGGCACCCAAGCTGTTCGACCACGACATCCGTGATTGCCTTTGCAAGGTTCACCTTGCATTCATCGCTTCTCCCGGACCACATTTGGACACGAACGATCGGCATTTTGGACTCCTCCTTCTCCATTTTTTCCTTCAGTACCTGATTATTTTAACCTTTCGAGGCTTCCGCGGGCCCAGTTTCACCTTTTAAAACACAAAGAGCCCCCCGGTTTTCAAAACCGGGAGGCTCTTCTTCCTCTCTTTTCTGCCGGCGAAAGCCTACCTGCCCGCCATCATCGCCTCGACATCCGCTTCCACCTCGCTGGTGGCCTTGATGTCGAAGTTGTCCACGAGCACTTTCAGGACGTTCGGCGAAACAAAGGCGGGAAGGGTCGGGCCAAGCCGGATTCCCTTCACTCCCAGGTGCAGCAGGGCCAGCAGGACAGCGACAGCCTTCTGCTCGTACCAGGCGATGTCGAAAGACAGGGGCAGTTCGTTGATGTCGCTGAGCCCGAAGACTTCCTTGAGCTTGAGGGCAATCACCGCAAGGGAATAGGAATCGTTGCACTGCCCGGCGTCGAGCACATGTGGAATCCCGCCTATATCGCCAAGGGCCAGCTTGTTGTAGCGATACTTGGCGCAGCCGGCTGTAAGGATGATGGTGTCCTTAGGCAGGGCCTTCGCCACCTCGGTGAAATACTCGCGGCTCTTGTGGCGGCCATCGCAGCCTGCCATGACGACAAAACGCTTGATGGCACCGCTTTTGACGGCATCCACGACCTTGTCCGCAAGGGCCAGGACCTGGTTGTGGGCGAAACCGCCGACGATGTGCCCCGTCTCGATCTCGACCGGCGGCTTGCAGGACTTCGCCATTTCGATGACCGTCGAGAAATCCTTGGGCTTGCCGTCCTGCCTGTCGGGGATATGGACCGCGCCCGGGTATCCCGCCATGCCCGTGGTGAAAAGCCGTCCGAGATAGGTGTTGTCCTTTTTCAGGGGAACGAGGCAGTTCGTGGTCATCAGGATCGGCCCGTTGAAGGACTCGAACTCCTCGTTCTGCTTCCACCAGGCGTTCCCATAGTTCCCGACGAAATGGCCGTACTTCTTGAACGCCGGGTAGTAATTGGCCGGCAGCATTTCGCTGTGCGTGTAGACATCCACGCCGGTTCCCTCCGTCTGCTTGAGGAGTTCTTCCATGTCGCGGAGGTCATGGCCGCTGATCAGGATGCCCGGATTGCCGCGAACGCCGATGTTCACTTCCGTGATTTCGGGGTTGCCGTACGTGGATGTGTTGGCCTTGTCCAGGAGAGCCATGGTTTCGACAGCCTTTTCCCCGGCTTTCATAACCATTCCGACCATCTCGTCGACCGTCAGGTCCTTCGTCGTCGACGCCAGCGCCTCCATGAAGAAGTTGTAAATGGCTTCGTCCTCATAGCCGAGCACCGCGGCATGATCGGCGTAAGCCGCGATACCCTTCAGGCCGATGACGAGCAGTTCACGAAGGGAACGGACATCCTCGTTCTCCGTTGCCAGCACCCCGACGGAGCGGGCCTTCTCGTGGAATTCCGCCTCGTCCGTCGCCATCCAGGTGGCGGCATCGGGCATCGGTTCACCAAATGCCTTGCCGGTCTTTGCCTGGTATGCGGCGAGGACACGCCCTCGGATCGCCTCGCGGCGTCCCAAGGCCTCGCGGATAAGACCGACGAAACGCTCATCATCCCAGTTTGCGTTGGTGATAGTGGTAAAGAGTCCCTGGGCGACGAAAAGCCCGTCTGCCTTGTCGGAAACACCCAGTTCAACCGCCTTCTCCGACCAGACGGCAATTCCCTTGAGCGCGTGAATCAGCAGGTCCTGCAGGTTTGCCGTCACTTCAGGCTTGCCGCAGACCCCCTTTATCGTGCATCCCTTGTTTTGCGCACATTCCTGGCACTGGAAACAAAACATTCGATCTTCCTCCTTCAGTCAGTTATCTAATTTGAGGTTGCTTTATTTCTTTATTATAAGACTTTTGTAGAGGTTGCGGGGCGGGGGACTTTCACCACCAGGACCCGGAACGTACTCCCGCTCTCGTTTGCCCAGGAATGCGGGATGTCCTTCGGGCTTTCGACAAGCATGTCCCTAGTGACTTCCAGCCGCTCACTGCCGATCTCGACGACACCGGCACCTTCCAGGACGTAAAAGAATACGTCCACCGGGGTAATATGCCTTTTTAGCGACTCTCCCGGTTCCAGGGTAATGTGGACCGCCTGTGCGTGTTCCGTGTCGTATATCCTGGCCACCTTGACTCCATGGGGTGTCTGCATTCCGTCCGCTTCCATTGCATTGACGACCTTCATGTCATTCCCTCCTCGCTTTATTGTTTATGATATCCGGGAAGGGGGATTTTTCCCTTGATCTAAATCAAGAACTCGGGTACCTTTTTTCCACAGGGAGGAAAAACAGGATGACGAAAAAGTTCATTGCCCAGGTACCCGGTTTCAATGGCCTCTCAGAGGAAGACTTGGGAAAAATCGAAGCCATATCAGTCCTCAGGGGGTTCAAAAAGGGAGAAACCGTTTTTGTCGAGGAAGAAGAAGGCAACGGTTTCTACGTTGTCGTTAAGGGGGGGGTCAAAATCTTCAAGGTTTCGCCGGACGGCAAGGAAGCCATCCTCCACATCTGCAGGGCGGGTGACCATTTCGGGCAAGTGGCCGTCTACGCAGGAAAAACCTTCCCGGCCGGAGCCGAAACCCTGGTCGATAGCGATCTTCTTTTCTTCCCCCGGCAAGCCTTTGTCAACCTCATCGGCAGCGAACCTTCCGTTGCCTTGAGCATGCTCTCGGTCCTCTCCATGCGCCTGAGGGAATTGACAGCCCAGGTTGAAAGCCTGGCCCTGAAGGAAGTCCCAGGCCGCCTGGCCAGTTATCTTCTTTACCTCTCGGAAAAACAGGAGGGGGCAGAACGCCTTGTCCTGGGTTCCTCGAAATCCCAGCTTGCCAGCATGCTGGGCACGACACCGGAAACTTTATCCCGAATTTTTTCAGACTTGTCTTCGCGGGGCTTCATCCGTAACAGCCGAGGCGAAGTTCTGCTGCTCAACCGTCAAGGCCTGGAAAACCTGGCCGAGCAGGGCCGATTCACAGACTGACAAAGCAAAAGGCCCCGGCTTGAATTGCCGGGGCCTTTTGCTTTGTCTCTTGAGATCAGCTTGATTTCCTCTCGTGAAGAACCAGTTCGAAGATGTCGGGACGTGCGTAGTGTCCGACAACATCCAGGTCGGCCTTCCCGCGGGAGATCTCATCCAGGTCGAGGTCAGCCAGCAGGATTTCCTCTCCGCCGAAGCTTGGACCCGCCACGTATTGGCCAAACGGGTTGATCACGCAGCTTCCTCCTCGGCACATCACGTCAGGCTGGGATTCCAGTTCCTTGTAACCGTTCAGGTCCTTCGGGTACATGCTTCTCTCCACGTACTGGTTGCAGGCGATAACGAAACACCTGCCCTCGATGGCGATATGCCGGAGCGTACACTGGTATTCGTCCCTCTGGTCGGCTGTCGGTGCAAGATAGAGCTGGACCCCCTTCTGGTACAGCGCCGTGCGGGCGAGGGGCATGTAGTTTTCCCAGCAAATCAATGCGCCCATCTTGCCGTAGGCCGTATCCACCACCGTCAGGGTACTGCCGTCGTCCTCACCCCAGATGGTCCGCTCGGAGCCCGTGGGCTTCAGCTTCCTGTGCCGTCCAAGAAAACTGCCGTCCGGACCGAAGAAAAGGACACAGCAATGGATCGTGCCATCCAGGCCGTTGCCGTTCTTCTCATTGACGCCCATCGCAAGGTAAACCTTGTTCTCCCCCGCGGAATTTGCCAGGCGATCAACGTCGGGCCCCGGAACCGCAACACAGTTATCGTAGAAACGCTGGAAATCCTTCCTTCCCTCCATCGTCCGGGATCCCATGGCAAAGCCAAAGCTCAATCCGCGAGGATAACAGGGGATGAAAGCCTCCGGGAAAACGACCAGGTTCGCGCCCTTTTCGGCCGCTTCCGAGATTAGCGCGAGTGCCTTTTCCATCGTCTTTTCCCGGTCAAAAATGGCGGGTGCCGCCTGGACAACTGCAACGCGTACCGTTCTTTCCTCGCCCATTCTTACGCCTCCCCAATCGTGCGTTTGCCCCTTCTCGGGGGTTTCCAAATCCAGCAGGAGATCAAGCTTATCCAGTATCCTGTAACGCTAGAATGATTTCAAGACGCTGATAACGAGTGGGGTTTACGGCATGCGAAAGGCCCCGGGTGGTCAGGCCGGAGCCCATCAGGAGGTGGTGGTACAGATTTGAGGTTGGAGAGACTCTATCACATCCGGTTTAATCGTGCAAGTGAAGGGATGAAACGACGCATTTGTGATTTAACTAACTTGGATTAAACGCCTCCTGCGGCAGGGTGATTATCGCGGTTGCATTCACCGTCTCCCTGGCACAAAATGATAGGACTCGGCTGTTAGTCGCCTATCTCCAGCCCCAAAGGAGTCCTGTTTTTGTCCCTGGAATTTCCGGAAACACTGCGTGCCCTGCGAAGCAGGAATTACAGGCTGTTTTTCACGGCCCAATCGATCTCCCTATCCGGCCTGTGGATGCACCGGGTTGCGATGGGCTGGCTTGTCTTCAGGCTGACCGGCTCCAACAGCGCTTTGGGAATCATGGATTTTGCCGCCTCGATCCCCATCTTCCTCCTCTCGCCTTTTGCCGGAGCCCTGATAGAGCGCTGGGACCTGCGCAAGACTCTTTTCCGGTGCCAGGCCATCTGCATGGCCATCGCTTTCCTACTGGCTGTCCTGACGCTTACAGGCGTCGTGACCTTCCACATCGTCGCCTTCATGGCCCTCTTTCTTGGCCTGGTCGATTCCTTCGAGCTCCCCTGCCGATACGCCCTTGTTTCCTACATGGTCGACCGGAAGGAAGACGTTCCCAATGCTGTTGCATTGAATTCAACCGTTTTCAACGTAGCCCGCATGATCGGGCCGACCGTGGCCGGGTTCGTGATACACCTCGTCGGCGAGGGGGTCTGCTTCCTGGTGAACGGCCTGGCCTACTCCTCGACACTCTACGCGGTCAGGATCATGAAGATGGAACACCCCCCGGTCGGGAAAACCTCCGTAGGAAAGAACCAGCCACTGGCGGACATGATCGAGGGGATCCGGATGGCACGTGACTTTGCCCCTGCCCGTTATTTCCTCATCCTGATCGCGCTGACCGGCTTTTTTGCCTTCCCGAGCCTCGTCCTGATGCCCGCGATGGCGAAAAGCGTCCTCGGCGGCACTTCGGAGACTCTCGGCTTCCTGCTGATGGGCGTGGCCATTGGGGCCCTTTGTGGTTCCCTTCTCATGGCTTCGCTAAAATCCGCGGCAAGGCTCAGCTGGTGGTGCACGAGGGCCTGCATCGGGTTCGGGATCTCGGTCCTGCTCTTTTCCCTGTCGCGCAGCATTTCCTTCGGCATCGCCCTTGCGGCTCCCGTCGGATTTTGCATGGTCACAAGCACGATAAGCTGCAACACGCTGCTCCAGACGATGGTCCCAAGGGAGAACAGGAGTCGCATCATGGCACTCTATACCTTCGCGATCCTGGGAATTCCCCCGTTCGGAAGCCTTCTTGCGGGGAAACTGGGAGATCTCGCCGGGACAGGGTGGTCCCTGTTCCTTTGCGGCGGCCTTTGCGCGGTGTCAGCGACCTATCTCATGAAGAAGATCGACCGACTGGGCGACCAGATCGACGCCGCCCTGGCGAAGCAGGGCGCCTAAATTAAAACCTTTACAATTTAAACCCACCGTGGTATATTCTACCCAACTCTATGGTGTATCTAAGCATATGTATTTGTTTAAATCAGTTGCCAAAACATCGGGCACGCAAACGCCATAGGACATTTGGCCAGAGAGAAGAAGGGAAGGTGGAGAGTAATGGCAAAAGTCTCAAGAGAAGTGGTGGAAAAGGCAGGCGTTAATGTGGACCAGCTGCTGACTTTGCTCATCGCCAACGCGGCTGCGGAATTGACGACGTTTTACTACTACACGGTCCTGAGGGCAAACCTGATCGGGCTGGAAGGCGAGGGCATCAAGGAAATTGCCGAGGCTGCGCGCATCGAGGACAGAAACCATTTCGAGGCCCTGGTACCCCGCATTTACGAACTTGGCGGCAAACTGCCGGACGACATGAAAGTCTTCCACGACATGTCCGCTTGCCCGCCCGCCAGGCTTCCCGAGGATCCCACGGATGTCAAGGCCATCCTCGAAGTGCTGGTTGAAGCCGAGCGCTGCGCGGTCAGGGGCTACAGCCATATCTGCAACATCACGGCGGGAAAGGATCATCGCACGTACGCCCTGGCCCAGGCAATCCTCCACGAGGAAATCGAGCACGAGTCCTGGTTCTCTGAATTCCTGGGAGAAGGGCCATCGGGACACTTCATGCGCAAGGGGGAAACCTCGCCTTTCGTGCGACCGTTCATGCCTTCCGTTTAGGGACAAATACAGGAGGGATGAGGCACTCCACATGCAGTGGAGTGCCTCATCCCTTGTTGAACCTTGATTTTTCAGTTCTCCTGGTCCACTTTCCCGTCAGTTCCTACGAAAAAAGCGGAAATCCCGGTTCTCGATTTTGCCAAGGCCGGGAATTTGGCCCACAAATTGCGGAATTTTCGCATATCCGGCAAAGCGATGCCATAACGAGCCTGGGGAACATCCATTCGTTGCAGGGTTTCACCGAGAACCGACAAGAAGTGGTTCCTTCTCATCTCGTTACGGGATCCGCTCCCCTTTGCTTCTATGACCCAATGCTCGTTCCCGCGCCATGCCTCGATATCCGCGCCGCGATCGGGCCCCCAGTTGACGACAACAGACCAACCTTCCCTTTCAAGCCATTCCTTGATTTTTCTCTTCACTTCGCCTTCCGACATCTGCACGACAGGTGTGCTGGAACCAATGGACGTCTCTTCGGGCCACCTCTCCTGCAAGGGACCTGTTCCCAACCCGACAGCGTAATTGCCGATTTTCCCGTCAGGGCGTAGATGCCGTTCCAGTAGGCGCTTCCTTTCCAAAGAGTGCGCCGCCCAGTTGACAGCCTGTATCCGGGCTGCCTTCCCCAGAAGGCTGTCTGTAATTTCCCGATCCGTAAGGCCAGGAGATGCCCTGACTTTCCAAAGCACCTGTTCCCGTAAATCTTCCATTTACCCTGCCATCAACCTGGAACCATCGAGTTCCTTCACTTGCTAATCCAAAACTCTATGGGCAGCCGGGCGACTTTGTTTCCGCCTAAACCAGGAAGCCCGGAATCAGGGCCAAATTCCGCGGAAACGCATCGCGGATATGATTCGCCCCATAGCCCGCACGTACGTGGCCTGGCGCATCCGGATATTATGCTGGGCCTTGATTTTCCAGATTTCGTGGAAGGCATGGGTGAGGCGCTCGTCAAGTTTTTCGTGGACGGTCTTTTCGCTCCAGAAGTCCCCGGTCCGCCCCTGGATCCATTCGAAGCAGCTCACGGTGACACCGCCGGAATTGGCCAGAACATCGGGAATGACCAGCGTGCCCATCTCGTGCAGGATTGCCTCGGCCTCCGGGGTCGTAGGCCCATTGGCCAGTTCGAGCACAATCTTGGCCCTGATCTTTCCGGCGTTGGCCTCGTTCACGATGCCTTCCAGGGCGGCCGGGATGAGGATGTCGACCGTTCTTTCAAGCAGTTCGTCGGTCGTGACCCTTTCACCGCCAGGATAATCGGCTACCGTTCCGCTGACTTTCTTGTGTTTCATGAGGTCTTCGTACTTCAGGCCCTTCGGGTTATAGGTGCCCCCCTTGCTGTCCGACGCCCCGACAACGGTGACACCGATGCTTTCATACAGGGCATGCGCGAAGCTGCCGGCATTCCCATACCCCTGTATGGTTGCCGTCAGGGGCTTTCCGAGAAGTCCCATTTCCTTGAGGGCTTCACGAAGAACGTACATCCCCCCGCGGGCCGTAGCGTCCCCTCGACCCAGGGAACCCCCGAGTTCTATGGGCTTGCCGGTGTAACAGGAAGGTTCGCTCCACCCTTTCACTTTTTCGTAGGTATCAAGGAACCATGACATGACCTGCGGGTTCGTATAAACATCGGGAGCTGGGATATCGACATCCGTCCCCATGAAACGGGAAATCCCCAGGGCATAGGCCCGGCTTACGCGCTCCAGTTCCCCCTTGGAAAGCTCCCTGGGGGCAATCCTTATCCCGCCCTTGCCCCCACCGTAGGGAAGCATGGCAGTGGCACACTTTATGGACATCCAGGCCGAAAGGGCCATGACTTCGTCTTTGGAAACATTCGGGTGATAGCGGACGCCCCCCTTGTAGGGGCCCAGGGCATTGTTGTGATGGCTGCGCCATCCTTTTACGAGCTTGACGGTCCCATCCTCCAGGCGCAAGGGGATGGAAATTTCCAGGACTTCCTTGGGTTCCTTGAGGATATCGATGAATTCCTGCTCGACATTCAGGTACGGTGTGGCTTCGTCCACCTGCTTGAGGAACATTTCGTACGGATTCATCCTCGACATGCCTGTCTCCTCCTCTTCTGTCTCGTAAGTTTGAATGCCCCACTCTTCACGCGAAGACCCGCCAATCTACCCTGATTTCCACCTCCCCTCTCCGAATCGGTTTAATGTCTATTTTTTCTATTCATAGTGTATTCGGATAAAACCGGCGACATTATACTGCTCCCCCTATTTACCTGAATAAAGTTAAAATTAAATCCTATGCGTATACATAATAAGAAACCGGGGCTGCGACCGCAGCCCCGGTTTCTTTACCAGGAACGCCAAGAGGGACCGTAAGCTCCTATCGCCCCGGGGACTTCATATCTCCCCCACCAGGGATGTGTAGAATCGGCATGCGTCCTTGATTTTGCAGATCTCGCAGCTTTCGTTGAGCATGTGGGCGAGCTTGTATTCGCCGGGACCGAACCCGATGGTCGGGATGCCCATGCTGACAGGCGTGACGGCGTTTGTTCCGAAATCCCAGAAGTCATACCGTCCAGGAGCCTTTCCGAAAACCTTTTCATAGGCCTTGTTGCAGGCTATTGCCAGTTCATGCCCGAGGTCGATTTTCCACGCTGCGTGGAGGGGCTCATAACAAAGGTCGACGCCTGTCCAGCTCTTCCTTCGGATTGTTCCTACCTCCCACGTCGCTTTTTTGCCCTTCACCAGGCTTCCCATTTCGCTCCGGATGTCTTCTTCGGTCTCTCCGGGCACCATTCTCCGGTCCAGGTAAATGGAACATTCGCTCGGCACCGCGTTAAGCGACACGCTTACGCTCGAAATGTCTGACAGGACGATCGTCCCGTGCGGCGAGCCTGCGGCCGCCAGGTCGTCATTCAGCTTCTCCACGCGGCTGATGATCTCGGCCATTTCGTAGACCGCGTTGACCCCTTTCTCCGGCGCCGATCCGTGGGCCGACACTCCGTGCGTCCTAATCAGCATCTGCGCCTTTCCCTTGTGCCCAAGGACGATAAGATTGTCCGAGGGCTCGCAGATGACGACGTAATCGGGCTTGATGCCACTCTCCCTGAACAGCATCCTTAGGTTTTCGCCGTCGCAGTATTCTTCGCATACGGTCGTGGTGACGTAAATCGTCTTGCCGGAATGGAACCCAAGTCCCTTCGCTATCGCCCCCGCGTAAACGGAAGCCGCAATCGCGGATTTCATGTCGACCGAGCCGCGCCCGTAGAGCCGGCCATCCATGATATCCCCGGAGAACGGGGGCAGGACCCAGTCCTGTTCGTCATTGACCTCGACCGTGTCCATGTGCGAATCGAAAAGGATGCTCTTCGGGCCGTTCCCGATCCTCCCGACCACGTTTCCCGTGCCGTCAATGAAGACCTCGTCATAACCGAGCGCTTCCATTTTCCCCGCGATGTGCCGCGCCAGCTCCCCTTCCTGGTCCGAATAGCTCCGGATCCTCACCAGGCTACTGGCAAACTCGACAAGGTCATCCTCGTGTTTCCTAAAAATCTCTTCCAGCTTGCTTGTCGGCATCAACCGTTTTCCCCCCGCCCGATATCCTTCTCCATCATGAGCAGGCTACCGTCCCGGAAAAACACCGAAAACCCGCTTTTCCCGTAACAGCCGATCGCCTTCTCATTGAAGTTCCTGACCCTTAACACCAGTCGGCTCGCGCCCAATTTCTCCCTGGCGTATTGCTCCAGAAGGACCATGAGTTTCTGCCCCAGGCCCTGGCCCCGTAGTTCCGGGATGATGTAAAGAAACCTGGCCACTCTCGTTTGCGGCTCTTCCGCCCTGTCCAGGGCAGCATGCCCAACCAGGCTCTCCCCTTCGTAAACCAGGAAGGAAACGGCCCCTTTCTCCCGGTCAAGCACCTGCCCCCACTGTTCATGATCGAACGGGTAACGGGCCATTGGCCAGACAAGCTTAAGATCCTCCGGGTCCTTGATCATCTGTTCCAGGAGCATTGTGTTCAACGGGTCGTTCTCTATGATCTCCATGCATTCCACCCCCAAGCAAACAAACCTTATGCCATTGATGGCACAACCGCAAACCCGGGACATTGCCGCCGGGCAGAACAAAAGGGAACTCCGGGTAAGGAATTCCCTTCGATTCTGCAAAATTGCCGGGTTTTTCCGCTATTGGCAACCTGGCCAACCTGCGGTTGAAACGACATGCCTGCACGAGGCATGATTCAGATCCCTCAGCAACTCCCCTGCTGGTCCAGCCAGTACAGATCCCCCTCTTTCGGGACGATGCAGATGAAAGACAGGTTGCCTTCCCCCGTATTTTCAAAGAAATGCTCCGTATTCGGGGGGACGTGAGCCCAGGAACCCGCCGAAAGTTCGTAGACCTTCCCCATGATCATGCCCCTGGCGGAGCCTTCCGTGACCAGGACATAATGCGGCCAATCATGGGCATGGAACGGTGTTTTTGCGCCCGGGGCGGTTGTGAAAAACCGTGCCACGTAATCGTCCCAGAACTGCCCCGGACCGAAGACAACTCTTTTTTCCGTTCCTCCATGATCCTCGGTCGGAATAACAGGCAGGTCCTCAAGCCGCCCCGCGAATACCGTCCCAGATTCTCCATCCATCAGGATCGCCTCCTTTTTTACTTTGCCTTGCCCAGTTTACACCAGGAATCCTTCCGGCAGGGGATCCGTCGGATCGAGGACAAGCTGGTTGAAACCCGTGATCCAGGCTGATCCCGCAATTCTCGGGACAATCCCCGGGATGCCTCCGACCATGACGGTTCCCTCTATCGTTCCCCTGAACCGGGTGTCGATGATGCTTCCATTGTTCAACTCCTCTTCCGGCGTCATTTCGCCACGCCCGTAGAGCAAGGCCATCCTGGCGGAGGTCCCTGTCCCGCAGGGAGAACGATCCACCGCCCCATCCGCGAAGACGCACGTCTCGCGGGATTTCCAGCCTTTCCCCGTCCTCTCGGTCTTCCCGGTGACGATCGTCCCGTAAATTCCCCTTATCCCGGAGTCTTCAGGATGGACGGCATCCAGGTTTTCGTCTCCCCATTTCTTCAGTTCCATGGCTCTCCTGGCCAAATCCTGCACATTTTCCGGGCTGATTTCCAGGCCCAGCTTCTCGGCCTCGACAAAGATGTAGAAATTCCCCCCGAAGGAAACCGCGACCTCGATTTCCCCAAGCCCGGCCAGGGGAACCTTTACGTTGTCCCGGAAGAGGAAAGATGGTACGTTCCTGAAGGAGACTTCCGCGACATACCCGTCCTCGACGAGTGCCGTTGCGGTGACCCGCCCTGCCGGGGTGTCAATCCGTACGACATTCTCCCCCTCGACTGCGGGGATTATCCCGGTTTCCAGTGCCACTTTCGTGACGCCGATCGTGCCGTGACCGCACATCGTCGCCTGCCCCGTGATGTGCGTGAACAAAACGCCGAAATCCCCGTCCTCGGTAGCAGGCGGCGTCAGGATGCAGCCAAACATGTCCCGATGGCCGCGGGGTTCCCGCATGATCATGTTCCTGGCCCCATCGAGGTTCTTCTCAAACCAGTCGTATTTTTCCAGCATGGTCTTTCCCTGGATCAGCGGCAAGCCCGACGTCACGATACGAATCGGCTCTCCGGCGGTGTGCGCATCGATGATATTGACAATACGGTTGAAGCGGATCATGTGTTAACCCCTTTCCTTATTTGTCTTCATTCAAAGCCAAGCCTTCGCCCCGGTTCCGCCAGGCTTTTACCGAAACCCTCCGTCGATTCTCCCCGCCTCCACGGCTTTCCGCACAACCAATTCTTCCCCCATCCCGTTTCGAGGTGCGACATGGTAGGACTGGCTGCTGCCCACGATACCCATATGGGTGGCGACAGCCAGTTCCGGAGTGTTGTTCGCCTGGGACAGGTGTGCCAGGCAAACCCATGAATAGGTTTTCCCCGTTGCAGAGATCAACCGGGCCGATTCATCGTTCGAGATATGCCCGCCGGGCCCGGCAATCCTCCGCTTAAGGAAAGCGGGATAGCACCCGTTCTTCAGCATGCCGGGATCGTAATTGCTCTCCAGGAACAGGGCATCCAGGGATCCGACAACCTTCTCAAGGCCCCCGAAGACATGCCCGAGGTCCGTTAGGACGCCCAGGCGGAGGCCCTGGTCCTCGATCACGAATGCGTTCCCGTCAACCGCATCATGCGAGGTCGGGATGGTCTCGACCTTGACAGGGCCGATAGCCAGAGAACTCCCCGATGAAAAGTGCCGAACATGCGACAGGCAACGGCATCCTGCCTTGCGGCAAAGGGCCTCTTCCGTGGCAGGTGTCATGTAGGCCGGTATGCCGTACCTGTTGCAGAGGGTCCCCACGGAGGATGTGTGATCGACATGTTCGTGCGAAACCAAAACCGCATGGATATCTGATATCTTGCACCCCAGGTATTCAAGTCGACGGCCCGTTTCCCTGGCACTGATTCCCGCGTCGACCAGGAGACGGACGCCGGAAGCTTCCACGTATATACAGTTCCCGTTGCTTCCGGATTGCAGGGAAATCGCCTTCATCGAAAGCCTCCCAAACCAGGTTATCAAAAATGAGTTTTGCCCGGAACCAGTGTATCAATTCCACGGGGAACTGCGCGCCCGCAATCTCAGCGGGCGGCGAATTCCCTTAATTCCCTTAGACGCGGGAACGCGGTCACATGGACGCAGCCTATCTTCGCTGGGATCCTGGTTAACCCGAGGATCAGGGCCATTGCGAACCTATGGCATCCCCCACCGCCCATGAAAAGGGAGCCCCCCGGCCCCAGGTGGAAATAAACGCCTTCCTTCTCCCTGAACGCCCAAGGATCAACTTCAACCTGCCTTTTTAATGCTCTTTCTTTCCTGACTTCCTCAAAAATAACATCCAGCTGGCTATACCTTTTCCTGATATCCTCCTGGTTCCTGCAGTCGTCAAAACAGGATCTAGGGTGCCTCTCAATCTCTTTCTCCAAAAATCCAAAAATGCCCGTTTCCTCCCAGGGAATGCCTTTTACCCAGTGATCATAGGAAGATCGTATTTTCAAAAGATCCTCGATTTTCCTTAGTTTCCCGCCGGGAGGAGGCCAGCCGGAGAGGATGACCTTCGCCGAATACCTGTCTCCCAGGCCGTCAAGGCAATCGAGGCAATCCTGGGGGTTAACCCAGATTCTTTCCGCATAAAGCGGAGCGCCAGGACCATAAGCGATCCTGTTATAGGTGTCCCTAAAAAAAGCTCTGGCGGAATACCTTGCGTATCTCTCAACCTTTTTGAACTTTTCAAACAGCATTTCCCAAACCTCGCACAATGGATTGAAGAGCATTCAATCACCTTGCCTGATGCAGCGGACATCCCCCACCTGGCAGAAAAAACCCGGTCTAGGGATAAACACCCAGTTCCATCCTGGCAGCGCCAGGACTTAGGGTTAAGACCAATTCTTCGATTTCTTCCAGGTGCCGGTGCAATTCGTGTGCCCCAAGGGAGGGAACCCCATAAACCGTGAAGAGTGCAAGGGAAGTCTCGAGGGTGATATGGCTCCGGTTGTCCGGACCGTAAAGAACGCTCGAAAGGATCCCATTCCTGTCCGACAGGAACATGTCGCCTCTCTGAAGTTTCCGGTCCTTGCCCCCCATGGACTGGTAGGTCTCGTTTCCCTCGGCGACATCAAGAACCATCGGGGGAGACACTTTCTCGAAGTCATGCCCGGCCGTAAGAAAACCGTTTTTCAACTCAACCATGAACATGGCCGCCACCAGGGACGAGGGAGAAAGAATCGGTTTTCCTTTCAAGGCAACGGTCTCCAGCTGGTGCAACACGGGGTATCCCTGTCCAAACTTCCGGAAATGATTTTCATACAACGCCATGCTACGGTCTTCCAACAAGGCCTTCCTGCTCATTCCAAGATGTTTGTTTCGAAGCTCTTCTTCGAGTCGTGTCTTCCTGGACTCGATTCCCGGGTTGCCAATGCAATTTTTGACGCCCTGCATCAACAGCACCCCGAAACAGGCTGACGGAAAGGCACTCTTCCAGTTTTCCGATACGGTGATCATGGGTACTCTTCCTTCCTCCGGGCGACAGTCCCCGGCATCATCGAAACTCAAGCGTTTCACCATCGACGGGGACAAAGAACGAATCCCCGGATTCGGAACCCGGAAGTTGCAGCGAGAGAAATCGCTTTAGGTCATCCCTTGTCGTCCTGCAATGGTTGATTGAATCCATGTGGACGCAGATGATCTTCGCTCCTGGTGCAGAACGATGGATTTCCAGCAAATCGTCCGGGGTCAGCGTAATGGGATCACCCTCGGAAAATTGGGCTGTTCCCCCAAAAGCGATGATGACCCCCGGCTTGCACTCATCGAGAGTTGCTCCCATGCCTTCGAAAAATACGGTATCGCCGGTGATATAGAGAGTCGGTTCACTTGCCGCGCGAAACACGTAACCGGACGAAACTCCCATAAGCTCCGCAACCCGGCCTACACCATGTTGACCTGGAACACGGCTGACAGTAACGGATTCGATGGTCAATTGCCCATCGACAGGCATGACCCTTGAAAATCCCATTTTTTCGAAACGCTCGGCATCCTCGGGTTGGCAAATCAAGTGGATGTCTTTGGGGAGTTGGTTTTTCGCAACCTCGTCAAAATGATCCAGGTGAAGGTGCGTAACGAGGCAATACCGTGGCAATTCCAGGCTGGATAAATCAAGCGGCAGGTCAACTCGGGGGTTTTTCAGGGAATTCCATGAATTCCGGATAGGCGGGCACGATTCTTTGGGCGCCAGCATGGGATCGACCAGGAATTGCAGGCCCCCGTAGTGAAGTATTCCTGTTGCATGCCGCAGGTGTCGGTATTTCATGAGTCCCTCCCGGTTCATTCGCGCATGCGCTTAAGTTATTGTACTGGTCGGTATACCGGCTGGGACGGAATTAGATTCAACAGCCACCGGAACCGACTTGAGCGGCAAGAGTTCCGTAATGAGGATCGAGATGAAGATAAGGGCACAGCCGACGATCATTTTTCCGGTGAAGATCTCCCCGAGAACCATCGCCCCCGCTAACGCCCCGAAAACCCCCTCCAGGCTGAGGATCAGTGCCGTGTGGGTAGACGTTGTGTGTCTTTGGGCCACGTTTTGGGTCACCAGGGCAAAAACCGTGCCCAGAAAGATGTTATAGGCCAGCGCTGTCCAGGCCGCCGGGGAAACCTGGACCGGGAACTTTTCGAGAAACGGGGCCAGGAGAAGGGCAACAAAACCGACAACCCCGATTTGGAGGATGGCAAGCGACACGGGGTCATGATCCCGCACGGATCTTTCGACCACCAGCATGTGAAGGGCGAGGAAAAAAGCGCTGAGAAGGCTGAGCCCGTCTCCGAGACCAATGGAGAAATCGGCCTGGAGTGTCAGGAAGGACATCCCCGCAAAGCATAGCAAGGCCGTGAAGAATGTCCCGAACCCGGGAAAACGACGCGTTGCGCCCCATAGGAGGAGGGGAACGAGGACAACGTAGGCCGTCGTAATGAAGGCCTGCTTCCCTGCGGTGGTAAAAACCAAGCCGGACGTCGAGGCCAAGAATGACATCGCCAGGATGCACCCCGCCAGAAGGCCGGACCTTATAGCCGGGGGCGTGAGAGCAGCCATTCGGCGACGGAAAATGACGGATAAAAAGAGGAAGGACGGTATAAATCGGAACACGATCAGCCAAAGGGGAGTGAAACTTTCAAGGGCCGCCTTCACGGCGACGTAACCGACGCCCCAGAACAGGGCCACTCCCAATAGCGCGGCATCCGCAAGGAACATGGACCTTTTAAGGATCATCCGGCGAAACCTCCACGAAAAAGTCACCCTAGATTAACACAACCGACTTGCCTCGGGTTCAACCGTAGGTCCGCCCCTTATGCCGGATCCACCCCGGAAGATGGCGGCCGGCGGGATCCCGATGGGTCCAGTGGATCACGCCCCCTTGATGGTTCCATTCGTATTCACCGCTGAATTCCACGCGATCTCCCGGTTTGAGCCCCTCAATTCTTTCCGCCTGGTCGATGTTGTGAGCGATGAGCAGCGTTTGCCCTGATGAAAGCTTGACGATAAAGCGCTGATGGCGGTTCCCGTCATTGTCATCGGGGAGCAGTTTTGTTACGACACCGCTTCCCTGGACCTGGACCGAGCTTCTCCGCTCCGAGAAGAGGCTGGCCAGCACCTTGTCGCCGGCTACGGTCGACCCGGGGACCTGGACGCTTCCGGTGGGAACCCGGCCGGTGCCTGCCACCCCCCAATAAGCGGCGACCATGAGCGCGGCAATGAGGATGAGTATCTTCATGCTTACGCGTGCCATTAACGGCCGGCCTTTCTTTCGATCATCCGGATCGAATCCTCCTATGCGCGGTTGAATTCCTTCCGGGTCATTCCTTTAGGAAAATGCTCTTCCTGTTCAAGTCGAGCTTGCGGGAACCCAGGTGAATGCACCCCTCCTCGACCGCCGACAGGATGGCAACGAGGCAAACGAACATGAAGACTTTTTCAGGCGGACAGGCCATCACCAGGAGCGGGGCCAAATAAACCAGCAATCCCGTCAGCTTGTTTCCCCAGGTGTGCAGGCCAAGGACAAGGACCTGGAACTTGTATCCCGCAATGCCGACATTCAACAGCCTGACAAGAACGACCGCAACCAGTATCGGGGTGTATGCCGCCAGTTCCTTTCCTGTCCGCAGGTACAGGACCAGGACGATCGCCGTGAACATGAAAACATCCCCAAGGGAATCCAGTCTCGCCCCTGCCACGCTTTCCGTCTTCGTTTTTCGCGCGACAAAGCCATCGAGGACGTCGCTGAACCCACAAAGCAGGTAAACCCCGATAAAAATACCGGTGTGGTTTCTAAGAGGGACCAGCAACATTGAAAGGAACACCCGGCTTAGCGAGATCAGGTTCGCCAAATGCTTCATTTGCGAGTCTTCACCTCATCCTTTCCCGGGAAGCCCTGAGCGATTATTTTGCTGTCAGCAGCCCCTTTAGCTCAAGTCCATCATGCCAGGCCCTGCCGATTGACGGTCCAATTGACCAGTAGCGGTTATCCGGCATCGTCAGGCAGAAAGGACGGACTTTTTCGATGTCGGGACTGCCTCCCGTCAGGAATCTTTCCTCCGACCAGACGCCCTTCACTTCCCCGATGAAAAGGCTGTCCCTGGGGAGCTCGACGACCTGGATCACCTTGCATTCCATGGTCACGGGACATTGCCGGATCATCGGGGCCTTTTCGAGAGAACCGTAAAAGATGTCGAAAAGCACCGACTTGTCGAAATCGGTTCCGCTGACCATCCCCATCAGGTCGGTCTGCCGCAGCAGGTCAACCGAAGGGATGTTGATGCTGTACTCGCCTGTTTCGAGAATCGAACCGGCCGTCGCGTGAAGACCGATGGCAACGCTCATGATCGCCGGCTTGGCATTCACCCGGCTTGCCCAGCCGACTGCCATGAAGTTGGGTCTCTCCCCGATGCATGAACCCACGATAACCATGGGCATGGGTAGAAGGAACGGGTTGTTTCCGATGTTGACTTTCTCCATTGGTTCTTTCCCCCTTTCTCAATCGGGATCAATCCCATCATAACCTCCGCAAGCCATGACAAGAAGGGGAATCCCCTTTCGGGGATTCCCCTCGATGTCCCTTTGAATCCTTGACCGGTTTTAGGGATTCTTCTTCAGTTCCGCAATGACGTCGTGGGTGAT
This sequence comes from Synergistaceae bacterium UBA5827, assembly GCA_002432945.1. Classification (GTDB taxonomy): domain Bacteria; phylum Synergistota; class Synergistia; order Synergistales; family 79-D21; genus 79-D21. The sequence goes on along the minus strand of DJHE01000012.1, from coordinate 10,383 downwards.
GTCAACTCCGCCCATGAGGGCCTGGGCTACATCAATGACGAGAGTCAAGCCCTTGGCCTTGGCAACCGAGCGGATCGCAACGTCCATATCTTTAAGGATGGGAGCCATGAGTTTTTGTTCCTCTACGGCCGCCTCGTTCTGTTTCGTCTGGTAGATTTCCGCCTTCTTCTTATCGTCCTTCTCCTTGGCGATTGCCGCCTTGGCTTCCTCTTGCTTCTTTTGGAGAACCTCCTGGATCTGTTTCCGGACCTGGGCCATTTTCGGATGCTGGGAAAGGACCGTCTGCGGTTCGATAACGCCGATTTTTTCCGCAGCCAGTGCGACCCCGGAAGCGATCGCAAGGGAAAAAACAGAAAGGACAGCCAGCAGCATCAACTTCTTGCGAGAAACCATCAAGCACCCTCCTTTTGGTTACTCAGGGCTATGAGGCCAAATTCTACTATCGCCGGCCGCGAAAGTCTAGGTGGCAAGAACCACGAGAAGCCCGGGAGCGGGGTCCGGGTCAAATTGCGTGTGGTCGGCAACGGCAAGAAAGTTGCCTGTTTGTTTATAAAAACATATTATGACTACTTACATATAGGCTTGCAAAGTAAACATTTTATCTCTATAATCTGACATGCGAGATAGGAAATGACGTGGTAAGTCGTAGTTGAAGCAAAACTTCGGAAGGCACGGCTTGCACGGCTAGTCAAGGCACGGCCCGCCAGGGCACGGCAGACAAAGTACGGCGTAGCACGGCTGGACAAGTGAGAGTTGACGAAGGCTTGGCACGGCAAAGTACAGGGTGGCTTTTCCCGACGCGGCATAGCCCGACGGGAAGCAGCCCGCCTGAAGCGGACAGGGGCGACCTTCACGGGTGCGGCACCGCGCGGAAGGCGTGAGCCGGTTCATAGCGAATCCGGCACGGTATCTCGCGAAAGGGTCCTGGGCGGAAACCTGGGGCCCTTGTTTTTTGCCTCGCGGCCGGAATTGTTGCCCGTCGGGACGAGACAATACGAATGATTGATTTTTCAAAACAGGTGTAAAAGGGAAACGAGGCTCGCGACTCCAAAACACCCGATAATGGCGCCGGAAGACCGGTTCACCCACCTGAGTTGCCCATGATCTAATTTCTCTCGAAAGACACTGACGATCCCGCTCAACGTGAGCCACCAGAGAGCGGAACCCGCTACCACGCCCGACACCATCAATCCGGCCAGGACGGAATTTCCCCGGGCTGCACCGATGCCCAATCCCGCAAAAACCGCCCCAAAGGAAAGAATCGTCATCGGGTTCGTGATCGTGAGGAAAAAAGCCGAGACATAGGAACGCAGCAGTCCCTTACCGCTTTCTCTTGTTCCGGCACCCTCGGGAATCGCCCTGAACGTCGAAATGCCGAGATACAGCAAGAAAAGCCCCCCGGCCAGCCTGATCAGGGACTGTTGTTCCAGCAGGAGATTCGAAATGGCTGTCACCCCGAAAGCAGCCAGGCATCCGTAAAGCCCGTCCGCGGTGGCAGCCCCCATCCCTGAAAGGAATCCATGCAGCATCCCGCTCCCAAGAGTGCGCCTCATGCAAAGGACCCCGATGGGACCTACCGGAGCAGCGATGGAAAAACCAAGCACGATACCCTTTACAAAACAAGCCAGCCCGCCGGACATTGCGCCTTCACTCGATGGTTAACGGCAATACCGGCGATTCCTTGGCCGTCGACAGGATGACGGTCGTCCGAGTCTTGACCCCCGCTATCCCCTTGATTTTTCCGCTAATGACAATCTCAAGGGCACGAGTATCCGCACACCGGACCTTCAGGACGAAGTCCTCTGCTCCAGCCACGTGATGGCATTCAAGGACTTCCGGCATTTCCTGGATCAACTCAAGGAATGCAGGCCTCTCCTCCACTCTTTCCAGCGTGACGGAGATTAGGGCCCCGAGGCCGCATCCCACTTCCTCGGGGTTGGTCATAGCGGCGTAGCCGCGAATGACACCCGATTCCTCCAGTTTTCTTACCCTGTCTGCCGCAGCAGGAGCCGATAAGCCGACAAGGGCCCCCAACTCCGCCCACGTTGCCCGGCCCTTCTCCATGAGACGTATCAATAATTTCGTATCAGTCTTGTTCATATATTATTTCTCCTTTTTCGTAAGCTATTATAAATTTTACTTACGCTTCGTAATTCGTCAACCTATCATGGGCACCTCAACGGACCGTCACCGACCGGAAATGAAGAGGGGCCCCCGATAGAGGGCCCCCTGGAGATACTCTTGCCTGCTTAATTCGGCTTCCTACCTGGACTTCCTCAACAGCAAACCGAGAGGCACAAGCAACAAAAGAGGTAAAGAGTTCATGGCGCCGGCGTTGCATCCACCGCCCGAGCCGCCAGCTTCCTCAAAAAGGTCTTCGGCCCACTGGAGGTAGGGATACCCATCGTTCCTCCCCGAATCCATCGCCCAGACGGTGTCGAAATCCCAACCCGAGAAAGTGGACTGGGTCTTCATTTGCGAGGTACTCCTCGGCTCACCATAGCCATTATCAGCCTGCCCCGAAACGTCCTCGTCGTAGTAGCACCCGGTAACTATCGGAGCATGTTCCCCGGTCCCCATCAACCCGCCACCGCCGACCGGAGCCGTCACCCTGCCGGCCGCGTAACTGTCATAGATCGCGTTGTCATTCCCGTGGCCGATCAGGCCTCCGCAATCACTTCCAGTCGCCTCGGCGTCCGCACGGGAAAAAGAGTCGCGTATTTGGCCGTCAAAAAAATACCCAACCAATCCTCCCACATACACGGCCCCCTCCACGGAGCCTAGCGAGAAACACTGCCGAATCGTTGTTGAAAGCCCGTTCTCACCGACCAATCCTCCCGCACAGAAACCGGCTGCAGAAACGGACCCCGTCATCCCGCAATTCTCGATCGTCACATCAAACGTATAACCGGCCAACGCTCCCGCGTGGGAGTAAGCGTGGATCTCGGCATCCTCCAGGAACAGGTTCCTGACCGACGAACCCGGGCCCGCAATAGCGGCAAACAACCCCTGGTTCACCCCAGTCAGGTCACTGGTGTCGTTGATGTACAGGTTGCCGATCGTGTGATAGTCACCGTCCAGGTGACCGCTGAAGGATCAGCCGTCCCCGATCGGTACCCACCCTTCATCCGTGTTGTAGGGGGCGACATCCAGGTCGATGTCGGCGCCCAGCTTGAAATAAACGTCAGGGGAACTGAAATTGCGCATCTCGTCCAGTTGGGACGCCGTCATGATGATATAGGGATCAAGTTCCGTCCCTGAGCCGTCGCCTGAGAAACCATTCGCCAGGCATGGGGAGAAAGAAGAAATGAAGAGGAAAGTCACAACCAAAGGGAAAAACAGGAACCATTTTCTCGTACCCATCGGGCCTCACTCCTTTATTTGCTCAAGTCGCATTGCTACTTTGCTAGAATATCTCTTAGTGGAATTATTTTCAATATCACTGCCGGATATCACGATCGTGTAACCAACTGCCCCGTCTCCAGGAGAGGGCAAAAAAAAGGGAATCCCCCGCTTGTAAATCGGGAGATTCCCCTGGAATGGGTTCCATATCACCGGAAGGTTATCGTCACTTGACCTCGTAGATCCACCCCTCCGGGGCCGCGATGTCCCCGAACTGGATCCCCGTGAGCGTCTCGTAAAGCCTCTTCGTCACGGGTCCGACTTCCGTCTCGCTGTGGAAGACGTGGAATTTTCCCTTGTATTCGATCCCGCCGATGGGCGTGATAACTGCGGCGGTTCCGCAGGCGCCCGCTTCTGCAAACTCGTCCAGCCGATCGATGAAGACGTCCCTTTCCTCGGTTTCCATCCCCAGCACTTCCTTCGCCAGCTGGAGCAGGGATATTTTCGTGACGCTGGGAAGGATCGAGGGGGATTTCGGCGTGACGAACTTGCCGTCCTTCGTGATCCCGAAGAAGTTTGCCGCCCCAACTTCCTCGATCTTCGTGTGGGTCGCTGGATCGAGATAAATGCAGTCGGCAAAACCCTTCTCCGCTGCCAGGGTATGCGGCATCAGGCTGCCGGCGTAGTTCCCGCCGACCTTCGCGGCGCCGGTGCCAAAGGGGGCTGCCCTGTCGAAACCCGAGACCGTGAAGTTGACCGGGCTCAGGCCGCCTTTGAAATAAGCCCCCACGGGCAGGCAGAACACGCTGAAGATATATTCCGGGGCTGGGGAAACCCCAATTGTGTCACCTGTCCCGAAGACGAACGGCCTCAGGTAGAGGGTCGCCCCTGTTCCGTAGGGCGGCACGTAAGCTTCATTCGCCTTGACGACCTGCATGCAGGCATCGATGAATTTTTCCACCGGGACTTCCGCCATCAGGATCCGCCGGCAGCTGTCCTGCATCCGCTTCGCGTTCAGGTCGGGCCTGAACAGCTGGATCCCACCCGCCTTCGTGCGATAGGCCTTGAGGCCCTCGAAGCATGACTGCCCGTAATGAAGCACGGTCGAAGCCTCGCTGATGCAGAGCTTGTTGTCCTCCACCAGTTTCCCCTCGTCCCATTTGCCGTCTTCCCAGCGGGAAACGTACCGCAAATCCGTCTTCGTGTACTTGAAGCCCAGGTTGCCCCAGTCGATATTCACTTCCCTGCCCATCTCGTCCCCTCCTTGCAATTGGACAAACATTCTCGCGATAAAAGCCTATGGTCATCTTACAACATGCCGGTGGGCATTTTGTTCCCTGTACAGGACCACAGCGGCCCGGATGTATACTTTCAGGGGAGGAATGCGAAAATGGATTTTTTGGAATTGGCGCAAAGCCGATGCACGACACGCGGATTCACGGATAAAAAAATCGACAAGGCTGACCTTGATCGAATCCTGTCGGCGGGACGCCTGGCACCCACGGCCTGCAATAGGCAGCCGCAGCGAATTATCGTCGTGCAGCACCCGGCAAATCTTCTCCGGGTTCAAAAAGCCTACCAGACTTTCGGTTCCCAGTGCGTACTCATCATTTGCCAGGATAAAAAGGATCCCCTGGTGCGCCCCTTCGACGGGAAATGCTCGGGAGACCTGGATATCGGGATTGTCTGCGATCATATGATGCTGGCCGCGAGGGAATTGCATATTGGAAGCGTCATGGTGGGGTTGTTCGATCCGAAAATCATCAGGAACGAATTCAACATCCCCGAAACCATCGAACCGACCGCGTTGCTTATCCTCGGTTATCCGGCCAACGGTTTCCTGAGCCCCGGCCGCCACAAAACCGAGAGGAAACCGCTTGAAGACACCGTCATGTACGAGAGATACAGCGAGCGCGAATCGTTAAATTAGGGAGATAAACCAAAAATAATGAGGGGGGGGCCCATAAGCGGGGCCCCCCCCTTGCCTTATTGCATCACTTGTCCCGGCCTGAATCGCTACCTGGATTTCCTCAACAAGATGGCGAGCGGGGCCAGCAACAGCAGGAACAGCGGGTTCAGGATGCCGGTGCTGCAGCCGCTACTCGAATCGTCTTCTTCCACCCAAGGTGAGCCCAACCAGGGGTCGTAGTCGACCGAGCTGGAAACGATGTCCCCCGTGCCTCCATCGTTATCGTCATGCGTGGGGCCGCTTGCATCGCCCCACCAGTTGTTTTCCGCATTGATCACGAACCCGTTTCCCGCGTTCTGGAACCCAAACCCGTTCCCCTCGATATTGTTCTCGGTAAAGCGGATCTCAGTCTGAGGGTCGTTCACCAAGGCTCCAAAACTGTTGACTTTGATCCCATATTTGTTTCCTTCAAGGGTGTTGCGGCGAACCATCAGTTCCCCGGGAGCGGTCTCAAATAACATGTCGAATTCCATCCCGTTACCCGCAACCGAAATCCGGTTGTTTTCGACAAGGGTCGACGAAGGGGTCGTTCCATCATCCCCGATCGCGCTGAAAAAGATGCCGTAAGCGTATTCCCCTTCGATCGTGTTTCCCGAAATTTCCACGGTCGCCCCGCCGCCGGCGTCTTCTATGTAAATCCCGTACTTGCACCCCGAACCCGTTGATGCGGTTATCGTATTGCCCGTTATTTGCACGTTTTCCGAACCTGCAGGGATGTCAACTCCGATTTCAATCCCGTACACGCAGTCCTCGAACAGGTTATCGGAGAGGTTGACCGTCCAGCCCTCTATCGCCAGGTATGGGCCTTCGTAACAATTCCTGAACGTGTTGCCCGTGATCGTGAGGGTTTGCGATGCAGAGTCGAAGAGGGCCTCAATCGCATAGTCTGTAAACCCGACAAACTCGTTGTTCGTTATCGTTACAGGACCGGAAGGAGCGCCTCCCTCATGATAGATCCCTTCATCCGCATCGTCACCTAAGCCTTCCATGTAAAACCCGTCTATCGTGATTGCGCAGTCTGCGTCGACTTCGAAGAGGTAATCGGAGTCGTAGTACAACTTTGCCCCGCCCTGAGTCTGCGACTGCAAAGTCAGGCCGCTTTTCCGGACGTATATGGTATCGTCCAGGTCGTAATCACCATCGTTGAAGATAATCGTGTCGCCATTGGTCGCGTCATTGATCACGTCGCTGATTGCACCGGCGTCTGTCGTAGGGTCGACCGTGTACGTATCCGCCAACGAAACGCCGCCAAAAGCCAGAACCAGCCCAAATGCGAGCAAAACCAATAAAACCGTTTTCCTGCCCGAGCGATTACCCATCCGGCAACACCCTCTTTCATCAGGTTGACCTGCCATTGCTTTATTTCGATGGTTTATTGCCGTTTTTCATCTTACCCGAATACGGTGACTTTTGTCGAGACGGGCAGCATGGCGGGCACGAAAAAAGGCCCTGGCAAGGGGGTAAATCCAGGGCCTTCAATAGAGAGAGGAATTGGACCTTCTCCGTTCTTTTCCTTGATGGTCACAGGATACCCTCCTTTCCTCTCCTCCGCCTCGCGTAAAACACCCATTCCTCGATACGGGTAATTACGTAACCCACTCCCCTCCTGCTTCCAGGCAAATGGGGCGCTATCCACCCGTTAGGGTATATTAAGATTGGCCTAAACAATGAACCAGGGGAAGGGGAGATCATTTCATGCTGTTCATGATCATCGAGCGCTTTAAGCCCGGGAAAGCTCCTGCCGTTTATCGCCGCTTCCGGGAAAAGGGCCGCATGGCTCCCGAAGGCGTGTTCTACCAATCAAGCTGGGTTGATCTCGACTTCCATCGCTGTTTCCAGGTCATGGAAGCGGAAAACGAGGCAAGGGTGAGAGAGTGGACAGCCCACTGGGAGGACCTGGTCGATTTCGAGATCATACCGGTCAGGACTTCCTCAGAAGCTGCCGCAGCAATCGCTCCGCAGCTTGGCTAGTCTTTCGAGGACTTCCCGCGCATCCTTTCTCTCTCCAGGCCCAACCAGTCAAACGTGAGGCGAGCCTGTTTTCGAGAGCCGGAATTGATTAATTTCCCTTTGTAACTATAAATCTTTTTTATATACTTACAATCAGTCTTGTCAAGTAAACGTTTTACCCCTATACTATGCTAGCGAGATAGGACATGGCGTGGCAAGGCGTGGCAAAGCACCGCTGGGCAAAGGTCGACCGGCCCAGTTTGCCAAGGCACGGCTCGCTAGAGCACGGCAGGCAAATCAAGGCATGGAACGACAATGCAAAGCAACGTTTAGTGCGGCTTGTCGCGGCAAAATGGGGGGTCTTTTCCTCGGTGCGGCAATTGCCCTAAGAGGAGAAGTCCAGCTTTGAAAGGTAAGGTGCGACTCGTAGGGGTGCTGCACAGCCTGAAAGGCACGGACCGTTCCGCATGGGAAGCGGTTCGCTATCTCGAAAAAGGGTCCTGGGCGAAACCTGGGGCCCTTCTTTTTTTGAGACAGGGCATTCCAATCCAACAAGGGGGGAACCCCCAGGCGAGGATTCCCCCTGATTTGTGTTGTTTGGCTTCGTGACAATATCCCACCAGCCGCCATGAACAGTCGATTTTACCGTGGACCTCCTCGAGGGTGACCGATATCTCCAATCATCACCGGGTATGCTTCCCCTGGTTCCTGGCCTTCGCCAATTTCCGGGCATTTTTTATCCCGCCCACTTCCGCGAACATGGCCGTGATCTTTTCAGTCTCGATCTGCCTTGAATTCAAGCCCTCATACTTCGCTTCCTTTTTCAGCTTCAAGTAACTGGCAAGCCGCTCCGCGGACAATAAGCCGTCTTCTATGGCTTTTTGCACGGCACAGTTTGGCTCGCGAGTATGAGTGCAATCGCTAAACCTGCACTTTACCGACAGTTCGTCTATGTCGGCAAAGGCTCTTGCAAGGTCGGCGCTTTCGATCCCGATTTCCCTCATTCCCGGGGTATCGATAACGACCCCGCCACCCGGGACGGCGATCAACTCTCGCCTGGTCGTCGCGTGCCGGCCGCTATCATCGTTCCCTATTTCCCGGGTCTGGAGGGTCTCCTGGCCAATAAGCCTATTGATCAAGGTCGACTTGCCCACACCGGATGAGCCGATAAAGGCGATCGTCCTGCCGCTGCCCAGGTAGTCCTGGACAGGTTTGTACCCATCTGCAGCCAGGCTCGAAGTGACAAGCACGTCCACCCCGCAGGCGACCTTCTCGATCTCCAGCAGCTTTTGGGGAAGCTCGTCGCCGCACAAGTCCGCCTTGGTGAGCACGATAACCGGGACGGCCCCGCTATCCCAGGCAATTCCCAGGTAACGCTCCACCCTGCGAAGGTTAAAATCGTTGTTAAGCGACATGCAGATAAACACCGTGTCGATGTTTGAAGCGACAACCTGTTCATCGTTCGATGTTCCAGCCGCCTTTCGGATAAAGGCGCTTTTCCTTGACAGGACGTTGTGAATGATCGCGTTCCCGGCGGTGTCCTCATTCCGGTCAAGCATGACGAAGTCACCTACCGCGGGAAAATCCGACAAGGTTTTTGCATCAAAACGAAGTTTGCCGGAAATTTCCGCCGCCAATTCTCCATCCCCTGTGGCGACCCTGTATAGGTCCTTGTATTGGGAGACAACGCGCCCGACATAAAGACCCGAATAACAGGAAGACTCAGTAATGAACCGCTGGCTGAGCCCCATGTTTTCCATATTTATCTGTTTCAACTTTATCTCCTCCATAAGTTATTAATAATAACTTATGGGAGGTATATACATTGCTTTATTTTGTATACACCTCCCGTGTAATTGCAATCTCCAATGCACTCTTGTTAAACATAAACCAACAACTCCTTCCAAAAACCAGATTATACAGGATTGCGCCGCGTGCTTTCCAGGCCAGGGCCGCTTGCATCATGCCCTGGCGACCAATTCATAGACGTCTGTCCGCCTGTGCCGGAGCAGCGGCAACTGTTCACGCACTTCCCGGACGCGGTCCAAATCCAGGTCCGTTATGCGTACCCCCTGTTTTTCATCCATCTGGCTGACCACCTGCCCCCAGGGATCGGCGACGATGCTGTGCCCCCAAGAGGTGTAAGAGGCCGTTTCGTCCCTTGCCGGGGCAGTGCCTATCGCAAAGACCTGGTTGTTGAGTGCCTGGGAACGAAACATCGTTTCCCAATGGGCAGGACCGGTGGTCATATTGAATGCGGCAGGAACCAGGATAACCTGTGCGCCACGCAAGGCCATCAGGCGGCCCAGTTCGGGGAAGCGGAAATCGTAGCAGACGCAGAGACCGAATGTCCCAAACTCCGTCTCGAAGGTCGTGACGACATTCCCGGCAGCCAGGGTCTCCGATTCCTTGAACCGCTGCCCGCCCTTCACGTCAATGTCGAACAGGTGCATCTTGCGGTGCCTGGCAATTTGCCTGCCCGACCGGTCGAACACATAGGCGGTGTTGTAAACCCGTCCTGACTGGTCCAGCTCCGGCATGGACCCTGCGGAAAGGTAGACACGATATGTTCGGGCAAGGCCGGAGCACGCTTTCCACATCCGCCCCTGCTCTTTTTCCGCGTAGCACGGGAAATTCTCCACTTGGTACGGGCAGCAGAACATCTCGGAGAGCGTGATGAAATCCACCTTCCGAGGCGCGATTTCACCGATCGTTCGTTCCAACAGGGCGATCGTGTCGTTTTTTTCGACAGGAACGGGCAATTGGCACTGTGCGATTCTTATCGTTGCCATCAGCGTCTCCCTCCTCACCTCGTCCAGGTGACCGCATATTGAAGACTCTAGCAAACTTCCATGAGACGGGAAAGAGAGTGACAGCTATAATAGGTTAAGCTATCAAGTGGCTAAATTCATAGGAGGAGGTGAAATCCATGGGGAAGCTGGCCGGAAAGAAAGTGGTCATCCTCGGTGAAAGGGACGGTGTCCCCGGGCCGGCAATCGAGGCCTGCCTGAAGTCCTCGGGTGCCGATGTCGTTTTTTCCGTAACCGAATGTTTTGTCTGAACCGCCGCCGGTGCCATGGACCTGCAGAATCAGCAGCGCGTCAAGGATGCTGCTGAGAAGT
>DJHE01000028.1 GCA_002432945.1 Synergistaceae bacterium UBA5827 | reverse complement strand
GCCCTTCCGGGCGGCCCTTTGCTTTAATGAAGCGTGCTTCAGGAAAGGTTTTCCCCGATGCGTGCAGCCTGCAATAGCCATTCAGTGCCGTCTATTTCATTGCGCTTGTAGATGCCGTGTGCCAGGATTTCGGAATGGTTTTCGAGTCCAAGCAGTTTGCAGGAAGTCCTGAACGAAAAACGAAGACCATCAAAACAGGACGGATCAGTATCGCCTGCTGTTGAAACAAGGATGGCCTTCTTCCCTTTGAGGTCAAAAAGCGGTTTACCGGCGGAAAATGGGAGGAATCGGTCAAGGACGGGCTTGATTTGCCCGCTCCAGGTGTACCAGTAGAGCGGTGAAACGAAAAGGATCAGGTCCGATTTGCCGAGGGCGTTGTAAATCTCGCTCATGGGGTCTTTAAGGATGCAGGGTTTTCCGGCGGACCAGCAACGACGGCAATCGAGGCAGCCCGAAATCGGCATTTCCGCCAGCCGGAACCGGAAGACCTCGCCGGCACGGTCTCCCGCTCCCTTAAGAAGAGCTTCCGCAAGTGTTTCGCTGTTTCCGCCATGCCTTGGACTGCCCAGGAGCACGACCGTACTTTTCATCTCCACTCCTCCTTATCGAGCAGGTTCGTTTCAAAAAGAAGCCGGAGCACCTCGTTGGCTTTCTCCGTTTCCAGCGGCTGCAGAGGAGCCCTGCAGGGACCGCCGCACAGGCCTATTCCGTCAACTGCGATCTTTAGCCCCGGGATTCCGTAACCCTTCGTGACCGCATGGTTTAAAATGAGTATCCTGTGCTGGATTTCACGCGCTGCCTGGATGTCACCGGAGGCAAATGATTTCTGCAGCCTGCTGCAAGCGGCCGGGAGGATGTTGGCCACGGCAAGGGTCCCACCCGTGCAACCGACCGCGAGTCCTGCCAGGAAGAATCCCCCGGATCCGACAAACACCGAAAATCCTGGATGCGACTCGAGGCAAAGGCGTGCAATCTGGACGATGTCTCCCGAGGTGTCCTTGATCCCGATGATCCCTGGATGGGCGGAAATCGCTTTCACACATTCAGGAGAGAGGTTGAAGCCCGTGTTTGAGGGCATGTTGTAAAGAACAACCGGAACGGGTGAAGAATCTGCAATTGCCCAGAAATAGCTTTTGAGGCTATCAGTCGAATTCTGTCCCTTGTAATAATGTGGCGGCAGGGCGAGAACCGCGTCGCTTCCCGCTTCTGCAGCAGCGACGCAGAGCGCGATGGTTTCGTTAAGGCTGGGACAGTGGATACCCGTGACAATGGGAATCCGTCCGGCAGTTTTCCTGGCAACGCACCCGGTCAGTTCGACACGCTCCTTAAAGGAGAGGAATGGGAATTCACCGTTTGACCCTCCCACAACAAGGCCGTCCAGGGGGGAGGAAAGCCATTTTTCAAGGTTTCCGTCGAGAGCCTTCCAATGAATTCTTCCCTGGTTGTCAAAGGGAGTCGGTATCGGTGCGTAAACGCCTTTCAGGTCCAATTGGCTTCACTCCTTTCGTATTTCGGAGTCTACCATAAGACTCTAAAAGAAGGATGCAAGAAGCATCGCTGGCGCGACCCCGCTATAATAAAGATGGGTCGGTCATAGAGCAGGGGGAAAAATGGGGAACCTGAGGGTCGGTTTGTGTTCCTGGACGGACGCCGGGCTTGTGAAAACCGGTTGGTATCCGAAGGACGCCCGCGATGCGGAAGGGCGCCTCCGTCATTATGCGTCGCGGTTTGACTCAGTGGAGGTTGACAGTACCTACTACGCGATCCCGGACGAAACGGTCGCATGGAGATGGGTTGCAAGGACCCCGAGGGACTTCCTCTTCAATATCAAGGTATACGGTTTGTTTACGCTGCATGCTGTTTCCAGGAAGAGCCTGCCGACAGGGGCACTCCCCGAGGGAAAGAGTCCCGAAGGAAAAGAGCGATTCACCCTGAGGGATTTTTCGAAAGCGACCCTTCTCGAGATCTGGGAACGGTTCAAGGGAAATCTTTCGCCGCTCCTGGCCACAGGTAAAATGGGGTACTTTCTTTTCCAGTTCCCGCCGAATATCGATTTTTCACGGCCGCTCGAGAAGTACCTGCACAGGGTCAGGGAAGTCTCGGGCCCGGTGAGAATCGCAATTGAAGCCAGAAACCGCTCCTGGCTTGAGGGCAGGACAGGCGAATCCTTCCTCGGAACCCTTCGCGATCTGAACATGGCCTACGTCGCCGTCGACGAGCCCTCTCTTTCTTGGGCGGTTCCTGCAGAATGGCCCATAACGGCGAGTTGGGGGAGCGTGGTGCGTTTCCATGGCCGGAATGCAGCTGCCTGGGGAAATAGGGGTGCAGGAGTATCGGAAAAATTCCGCTATCTTTACTCGCCGGAAGAACTTTATCCCTGGAAAAACCGGATTCTTGACGCTTCGACGAGGGTTGAACGGCTTTTCGTAATGTTCAATAACTGTTATGGAGACTACGCTGCGCGTAACGCGACCTGGATGAAGAGGGCACTGGGATTGTCCATCCAGGAGACGGATGGCTCACAGGGGGTCTTGGATTATGGAACCCTCATGGATAGCGAAGTCCCGAAATCGGAGGAATGACCATGAAGATCAGGAGGAAATTTTCCTTTGACGCGGCCCACAGGCTGGAATGTTACCACGGTAAGTGCGAAAGGCTGCACGGCCATACCTACTCCTTTTCGGTAACAGTGGAAGGAAGGCAGGACTCGGAAGGGATGGTCATGGACTTCGTGGAATTGAAGAGGCTGGTTGAAGAAGCGGTCCTTTCAAGGCTTGACCATTCATACCTGAACGAGCTGATTTCGCAGCCGACGGCGGAAAACATTGCCATCTGGATCTGGAGATCGATAGACGGGGAAATCGGTAGAAAAGGCGGGGTCCTTTCGGAAGTGGAAGTCTGGGAGACGAGGGATGCGTCAGCCGTGGTCGATCGGGGGGATATCGAATGAAGGATGTCCAGGGGGAACGGGATACCCGGAACATTCCGATCGACCGGGTGGGAGTGTGCGGAGTTTCGTATCCGGTTGTGGTGATGGATCCTCACGATAACGTCCAGCATGTTACCGCTGCGGTCAAGATGTCCGTTTCCCTTCCGAAGGATTTTCGCGGGACGCACATGAGCCGATTTATCGAGGTCCTTGAAGGATGCAGGGGGAAAATGACCCTTTCCAACCTGGAGGAGATCGTGGACGAGTTGAAGGAACAGCTTGACGCGCCGGAGGCTGAAATCACGATTGCCTTTCCCTACTTCATCCGGCGTGCCGCCCCCGTCAGCGGAGCTGAAAGCTATAGCCGCACCGATGTGGAATTCTGGGCCGTCAAGGCGGAACAATTCGATTTCATCCTCAAAGTGGGCGTGCCCGTGCAGACCCTCTGTCCCTGTTCGAAAGAGATTTCCGAATTCGGCGCGCACAACCAGCGGGCAAAGGTCGAAATAGAGGTCAGGATGAAGCGCCTGGTCTGGATCGAGGAACTGTTTTCCCTGGCCGAGGCATCGGCATCTGCCCCCGTTCGGACGCTGCTCAAGCGGGAGGATGAAAAGGCATTGACGGAAATGGCCTTCTCGAATCCGAGGTTTGTCGAGGATGTCGTCAGGGAGATTTCCATCAAGCTCGATGCTGATTGCCGCATCAAATGGTACCGGGTTTCAGTGGTTAGCGACGAAAGCATTCACGATCACCAGGCCTTTGCCTGCCTGGAAAGGAGCCTGGGGTCCCGAAACCGGCCCGAAATGACCAAGAGGTGTGGGGAATGAAGGTCCTCTTTGCCGGAACAGCGTTTGCAAGGCTGAAGGAAAAGGTTCTTCCCTCTTTTGGGCACTTGGACGTCCGGATTGCCCGTGACGAGGAGTTGCTTGACGCACTGCCATGGGCGGAGGTACTTGTCACGGGGCCTCGGGAAATCGACGCGGACCTGCTTCGTGAGGGGAGATCCCTTAGGCTTATCCAGGAGTGGGGGACCGGGGTTGAAGGGATCGATCTCGAAGCCTGCACCAAGTTGGGAATCAAAGTCTGCAACGTCCCTTCACGGGGAACCGGCAACGCTGAAAGCGTGTCCGAGATCGTATTGCTGCTGATGCTTCTCCTGGCGCGCCGTTACCCGCGGGCCCAGGAAAACCTGCTCAGGATAGGAAGGGTTCACGCACCGCAGGGAATGGCGCTTTGGAAAAAGAAAGCCTGTATCGTCGGGCTTGGGAACCTCGGGCATTGCATCGCGGAACGTTTGTTGTGTCTCGGGATGGAGGTTGTGGGGATCAACAGGACGCTGCGCCCCGAATTTGAGTCCTGGGGGCTTTCGTCGGTTCACCGCCTTAATGACCTGAAGAAGGCAGTGAAAGGCGCGCATTTCCTGATCCTGGCTCTTCCCCTCAACGAAGATACCTTGAACCTTGTGGATCGCGGGGTGCTTCGAGCTTTGGGACCAGGGGGGTTCCTGGTCAACGTGGCCAGAGGCGGCCTTGTCAGGCGTGCTGACCTGGAGGCGGCCCTTGATGCCGAAGAAATTGCAGGGGTTGGGCTTGATGTCTTCTGGGAAGAACCTCCCGATCCTGAAGATCCTCTTTTTAGACGTTCCAACGTCGCGGCTATGCCTCACCTTGGGGGAGTTACGGACGCAGGGGTGGAAGGAGTCGCCCTTTTCATAAGGAACAACCTTGACCGGTTCGCAAAGGGAGAGCCGGTCCTTTCAGAGGTCCGGGCTGTTTCCGCGGCCGAGGGGGGAAACTCTTGAAATCACCTTTCGCGGCGGTTCTTGAAGGAAAAGGACTGGAGAAGATGCAGGTCCGGCATCCATGGTTTTTCCGTGGCGATTTCAGTCGCCTTCCGCTTGGTGAGGGGAACGGATCGCTTGTACCCGTTGCTGGAAAAAGAGGAGAGATCCTGGGTTGGGGATTCTTTAGCCCAGGGGCTTCCCTCTGTCTGCGAATCCTATCGTGGGGAAGCGAACGGCCGGACCTGGATAGCTTGCTTGCAACCAAGCTGGAGGAGGGGCTGGAAGCACGGATCCCTTTTCTTGAAGAAGGAGAAGATGCGTACAGGTGGGTCCATGGCGAGGCGGATGGCCTTCCGGGCCTGGTTGTCGACCGGTACGGTTCGGTGACGGTTATCCAAACCCTCTGTTCAGGGATGTACAGGCTTCGTGACCGGGTTGCGGAACTCTTGCTGCAGCATCCCGGAGTCGAAACAGTGGTCTTGAGGAACGAGGGGCGATACGTGGAAAACGAAGGAATTCCCCGTGAAAAGCGCGTTCTTTCGGGGAAAAATCCGGAAAAGGGAAACTTTTCAGTCAGGACCGGCGACATCAGAAGCCGCGTGGATACGTTGGGGGGGCAGAAGACTGGTCTTTACCTCGATGTGAGGAAATTTCCGCGAGCGATACGGCCTCTCTGCGGGGGGGCCCGTGTCCTCGACGCGTTTTCCTACGCGGCAAACTTTTCGCTCCATGCGCTCTCCTGGGGGGCAACTGAGACCCTGGCCCTGGACCAGTCTTCCGAGGCGCTTAAGCTTGCGGGAGAAAATATGGACTTAAACGGGCTTGGCGGTAAGGGGAGGCTCGTCCTTGAGGAATGCAATGTCTTTGATCGCTTGAAGGCACTCAACGAACAAAAAAGGCTCTTCGACCTGGTCGTGATGGACCCTCCGCCCTTTGCCCCGTCTAAAAAACAGGTGGAAGGAGCCCGGCGAGGCTACAAGGAATTGGCGGTCCGAGGTTTAAGGTTGCTTGCTCCGGGTGGTGCGATCCTTTTCTTTTCCTGCAGCCAGGCATTTGGAAGGGAAGCCCTCCTAGAAACACTTTCCTCCGCTGCGCGGGACGTGAAGAAATCGTGCCGAATAATGGCTGAAATTCACCAACCCCCCGACCACCCGGTTAGCCTGTATTTTCCGGAAAGTGACTATCTGAAAGGGTTCCTGATGGAGGTAAGACCGTGAAAAAAGGAATACAGGCAATTCTATTCGATTTCGACATGACTTTGATTGACAGCAGCCATGCCATTACGTCATGCATGAATGGCATGGCGAGGGATCTGGATTTGCCGGAGGTGACCCGCGAACAGGTCCTTTCCACGATAGGCCTCCCGATAGAGGCTGCCTGGTGTGCTCTATGGGGGGAATTCCGGCCGGAGTGGCTTGAGCATTACCGAAACCACTATAGTGCGCTGGAAAGAAAGGAATTGAGACCTTTTCCAGGAACCGTGCCGCTGCTGGAAAGGCTTGCAGCAGGCGGAATTCGCAGGGGGGTCGTGACAAACAGGCGTTATGCCCGGGTTTCCGTCGAAGCCGTCGGGCTGGCCCCGTACTTCGAGGCAATTGTCGGCCTTGAATCGGTAGAAAGGCCGAAACCCTTCCCCGATTCTCTCCTGCTGGGGCTAAAGATTCTCGAGGTGGATCGCGGATCGGCGCTCTTTGTGGGCGATACGGACATCGACATGAAAACAGGAATAGCCGCTGGAGTGAGGACAATAGGCGTCTCTTCGGGAAACCACGGGGAGAAGGAACTGGCCAGGGCGGGAGCCTGGAAAACCGTCCTGGACCTGCCTTCACTGGGAGATATGCTGGGAGTGTGAAACGAAACACACAACATGTTGTGCAATGCCAATAAATAGCCACCATATATTGTGATATATGCTTGATTAACGGGGCATTCCGAGCGATAATAGGACAAGATATCGACTTCGTGAGGAGGACCCAAGTGATGACCCCAGAAATCATTGCCCCCTTTTTTTCGGAAAATGCAGTAAAAGTGCTTGAAAAGAGATACCTTAGGAAGAATGACGAGGGACAGGTGGAGGAAACCCCTTCCGAGTTGCTGTGGCGAGTGGCAACCTCGGTTGCGGAAGCGGAGGAAAAGTGGGGGGGAGCCCCCTCGTCCCATGCAGTCGCGTTTTACGAAATCATGGCTCGACTTCTCTTCCTGCCAAACTCGCCGACCCTTATGAACGCCGGGTCCAAGTTGGGGCAGCTTTCGGCCTGTTTCGTCCTCCCGGTTGGCGACAGCATGGACGAAATTTTCGACACGCTAAAGGCCACAGCTCTGGTTCACAAGAGCGGGGGAGGTACCGGTTTCAATTTTTCGAAGATCCGGCCGGCCGGTGATAGAGTTCGCTCGACTTCTGGAGTGGCCTCCGGTCCCATATCATTCATGGAACTTTTCAATGATGCCACTGAAGTCGTCAAGCAAGGAGGAATGAGACGGGGCGCCAACATGGGGATCCTTGAGGTTTCCCACCCGGATATCTTCGAATTCATCAAGGCGAAGACGACCCGGGGAAGGCTGACGAACTTCAATATTTCCGTCGGGGTTTCCGATGCCTTCATGCAAACCGTGAAGGACAACGGGGAGTGGGAATTGAAAAATCCCCGCACGGGCGAGGTGTCCTGCGTGGTTCGAGCAGCGGAACTTTTCGACCTGCTTGTCGAGTCCGCCTGGGCCTCCGGAGACCCGGGGCTTGTCTTCCTCGACCGGATCAACGCCGGGAACCCGACTCCCCATGTCGGAAGGATCGACTCCACGAATCCTTGCGGAGAACAGCCACTGTTGCCCTACGAAAGTTGCAACCTGGGTTCCCTCAACCTTGTCCGATTCCTGAACAGCGATGGAAATTTCGACTGGGATAAACTCGGGAAAGTTGTCGAACTCGCCGTGCGTTTCCTGGACGATGTGATCGAAATGAACCATTATCCCTTGCCTGCCATAGCCGAACGTACACGTGAAAACCGAAAGATAGGGCTGGGGATCATGGGATGGGCGGAAGTCCTTTTCGAGAAAGGCCTGCCTTACGGGAGCCGGGAATCGATTGCCCTTGCGGAAGAGGTGATGTCCTTCGTCCAATCCCGTGGACACGCGGCGAGCGAGACCCTCGCGGAAGAACGGGGGTGTTTCCCGAGCTGGAAGGGCAGCGTTTGGGAAAAGCAGGGGCGCCCCATGCGCAACGCCACTGTGACGACGATTGCCCCGACAGGAACCCTCTCGATCCTGGCGGATTGTTCCAGCGGCATAGAACCGGTTTATGCCCTTGCATACCGCAGGAAAGCCTTTGAAACCGATACACTCACGGTTGTCAACGAAATACTCCTGAAGAGGATTGAGGAAAGAGGGATGATGCGCCCGGGAGTGCTGGAGGCGATCTGCGAGTCGGGTTCGCTGGAAGGGGTCGACGTATCGGAGGACATCAGGAAAGTTTTCCTTACCTCCCACGAGATTCCCTTCGAAGCGCATGTGCGCATGCAGGCAGCCTTCCAGCGTTTTACCGATAACGCGGTCAGCAAGACGATCAACCTTCCGAACGAGGCAGACCGCGAGGATGTCAGGAGGGCTTTCTGGCTTTCCTACGAATCGGGCTGCAAGGGAATCACCGTTTATCGAGACCGCTGCAAGGATAGCCAGATCCTTTACTCCGGGTCCCAGGAAAAAGCCGGGAACGAGGAAAAGGAAGGGCCGACCCGGCCACGGAGAAGACCCTCTCTCCTCCAGGGCACAACGGTAAAGATCATGACAGGGTTCGGAAACCTCTACCTAACGGTCAACGAGATGGATTCCCGGCCTTTCGAAGTTTTTGCCACACTCGGGAAATCAGGCAAGGACACCCAGGCACACACAGAGGCTCTTGGACGCCTGATCTCTTTGGCACTCAGGAGCGGTGTCCCCGTTGAGGAGGTGGTTAGTCAACTCAAGGGGATTGGCGGAAGCCAGCCTGTTTGGGAGGCTGACGGGATTATCCTGAGCCTGCCGGATGCCATTGCTCGAGGCTTGGAGAGGGCCGGAGGGTTCAAGGTGGATTCAAAGGCTGCGGAAATGTGCCCGTCATGCGGTTCTCCATTGATCCATAGCGAGGGATGTATCCGGTGCAAGAGTTGCGATTTTTCAAAATGTGATTAAAGTTTATCGGGGAGGTTGTCTGCTTGGGAAGAGAGCCCGCCGGGAGTGAACGATCGTCTAAAAAAAAGACCGGTCCATGGCTTTACAGGGGGCTTTTGGTCGTCATCGTTGCAGGAAGCCTGGCAGCCTACCTGGGTTGGTGGACTCATTTCAGGTCGTACCGGCCGGAATTTTCAACGGCGGAGCCTCTTACGATCCGGGAAACAGTCCGGTCCAAAACGATCCTTTTGTGGGGGGAAACGGCCCTGGTTTCTCCCTTGGATGGTGTCATTCATTTTCCCCTGGGCCTGGAAGCAGTCCGGGTTTCGAAGGGGGTTATCGTTGCCGAGATTCTGTCAGGCAGCCAGAAGGCGATAATCAAAGCGCCACGATCGGGTTACTTCCTCCCTGCCCTTGACGGACTTGAGGGGAAATGGGCTTTTTCGGGAGCCTGGCCCGGGGATGGGGAGCTTCCATCTGCAGGATCCTTGAGGTGGAAGGCCGAGGGCGAACGGGTTTCACGGGGAGGCTTCGTGGGGAAGCTCATTCCGCAACCCCAGGAGTTGCGTGCCATCGCCTATATAGAAATGGATGAAGCGACACGCGGGCAAATCAGGAAGGGAACCGTTCTTTTCTCGATCGAGGGAGAAAGGCCCCAGCAGGCCCTTATTCGTGCGGTCCAGGATTATGGGTCCAAAGCGAAGGTTTATGTGACACTACCCTTTTTCCCGATGACGATGGTCAACTCCAGGAGCAGGCAGATCGAATTCTTCCAAGGGGAGCTTAAGGGAGTTGTTGTGCCGGAAAGCGCACTTCTGCAGAAGGCCGGTGGTGTGGGCGTGTACGCTTTTTGCTCCGGTAAACTCGAATACCGCAATGTCACGGGAATGCCCCTGGCCGCTTCGCGTTTTCTCGTTACGGAAGGCCTCAAGGCCGGGGACCTTGTCCTGAGCCAGGCTGCAGTGGGCGCGGAGAGGAAGGTTTTGCTCTGGTGACTGATCTTGGAAGCCGTATCAGGGAAATCGAATTGAAGATTTCCAAAGCAGCCCGCAGGTCGGGAAGAACCGCGGAAGCGGTTGCCTTGATGGCGGTGACGAAAACGCGTTCGCCCGTTGAAATCCAGGATGCATGGGACGCGGGTATTCGACTCTTCGGCGAAAACCGTGTCCAGGAGGCAGCGCTAAAGATCGAGAATTGGCCACGGGAATGCGTCTCAGAATGGCGACTGATAGGACATCTGCAGCGAAACAAGGCAAGAAAGGCGCTGGCCCTTTTTTCAAGGATCGACTCCCTGGATCGTCTTGATCTTGCCCAGGACCTTGAACGAATCCTTGCGGAAAAGGGTGGGGAAATCGAGGCCCTGGTCGAGGTCAACACTTCGGGAGAGATTTCCAAGCATGGGGTTTCACCGGAAGGACTTGAGAAGCTTATGGAGGATATCCTCCGAACTTGCCCGAGAGTGAAATTGAGGGGCCTGATGACGGTAGGGCCCCTGGAAGGCGGCCAGGCCAGTGTCGCTGAAGCCTTTTGCCTTTTGAGGGGATTAAGGGAAAGGATGTCTGGTAGGCTGGGTCTCCAAATGCCTGATTTATCGATGGGAATGTCGGACGATTTCGAAATGGCTATCGAGCAGGGGAGCACCTGCGTACGCTTGGGGAGGGCTTTATTCGGCCCCAGGGAATAAAGGGAGGTGTGAGCGCTTTGTGGGAAAGATTCCTGGCATTTCTTGGCCTCATCGAAGAAGACGATGACTTCGAGGAGGAAGAGGAACTCCGCGGAAACGACTGGGAAGAGCGGAAAAGGAGAGTTTTTCAGCCTGCGATCGGAAAGCCGGCCGTTATCCTGGTCCGAGGGCAGTCTTCCCTGGACAGGAAGGATGAACTAGCGGAGTCCCTGAGAATGGGGCAAATGGTCATCCTGGACCTGAGGCCGGTGGAACTCGAGCCCGGGCAAGGCTTACTTGACTTCGTCTGCGGAGCCGTCTTTTCCACCCAGGGGAAGGTCATCCGAATTGCGCCGGGAGTCTTTCTTGCCGCACCACATGGCCGGTTGCTGGAGATCTGGGAGGAACCGGACAAACCCGGGACGGAAAACGAACCTGAGGAAATAGCGGAGGTCAATGAAGGATGAACGACCTTTTCACTCCGCTGGATATCCAGCAACAGTCCTTCAAACGGGCTCTGAGGGGCTATGACCCCGAAGAAGTGGACGAGTTTCTCGACAGGATTGCCGAAAACCTCCAGGGCTATGTCGAGAAGATACGGGATCTGGAAAGGAAGCTGGAAACCTCGGACGAGCAGATAAAGGAGTGCCGTGAACTCAGGCATTCGCTTAACGAGGCGATACTATTCGCGCAACAGAGTGCCGAGGAGAAAATCAAATCTTCCACCCAACAAGCCGAACTGACCTTGAAAGAAGCGCAAGTGAAAGCTGACGCGATTGTAGAAGAGGCAATGGGGCGGATTGAAGAGCAAAAAAGGGAACTAGGGCGCCTTATGCAAGTTAGGCAGCAGTTCGTTGCCGAGATGAAGGGGACCTTGTCCAAGTTCGAAACCCTCATCGGCCTCGTCTCCGAAAGCGGCAGGCCGCCTGAAACGCGTTGAAGGAGCCGCTGGCGCTCGAGTCACCCGTAAACGTCTTAAAAGGTGTCGGTCCTGCCAGGGAAAGATCCTTGGCTTCAATTGGAATTCGCACCTTGAAAGACCTTTTTCTCCATTTCCCGAGACGGTATGAGGATCGGAGGCGCGTTTTAAGGATTAGCGAGCTGGCCAACGGGAAAAACGTGCTGGTTACCGGCGTTCTGAACCGAGTGCAATCCACGAGGATGCACCGGCGTGATGGCAGGGGCACGCTGCTAGTCATTACGGCAATCCTTGAAGAAACAGGAGAAAGGTTGTACTGCACCTGGTTTAACCGCAGGGGACTGGCAGTAAAAATTAAACCAGGGGTAAGGGCAGCTCTTTTCGGAAAAGCGGAGAAGAAGGAAAAAGGTTGGGAAATGAGCAACCCGGAAATCGAGATCCTGGATGAGGGAGCTCTTCCGGAAACGGGGATTTTCCCTCTTTATCCGCTGGCTTCAGGGCTTAGCCAGCTTTTCATGAGGAGCCTTTTAAAAGATCTTTTCGAGTTGCCGGAATCGAGAAAATTGATGGAGGAAACGCTACCTGGAAAGCATAGGGAGCGACAGGACCTCATCAGGCTGGATTTGGCGCTTGAATGGCTTCATTTTCCCCCCGATGAANNGCTCCTGGAAAGCGGCCAGGAAAAGAATCGCTTACGAAGAGCTTTTCAGCCTGCAGGCTCTTCTCAGGAAATCCCGCCTTGATCTTGCTAAAAACCGTAGAGCCCCGGTCATCCGGCCGGGTGAGGGTGTCATCCTTTACCTGGGAAAAATCCTTCCCTATGATCTATCCGAACAGCAGCGGAGAGCTTTGGATGAGATTTGGTCAGACCTAGGCCGGCCGGTGCCAATGAGGAGACTACTACATGGGGAAGTCGGAAGCGGAAAGACGGCTGTGGCTATCGGAGCTGCGATGGCTGCAATCGATTCCGGCCAAAAGGTGGCTTTCATGGTTCCCACCGAGGTACTGGCCAATCAGCATTACAAGAGGGTAGCTCCACTTTTGGCATCCGTGGGGGTAGAATGCGGAATTCTTACCGGCGGGGTCGGAGCACGGGAGAAATCCAGGAACTTGGGATTCCTGAAAAAGGAGAAAGCAGGGATCGTCTTTGGGACCCATGCCCTTTTTCAATCAAAAGTATTCTGGAGAAATCTCGGCCTGGTCATCGTTGATGAACAACATCGTTTTGGGGTGGCTCAAAAGTCGGCCCTCGTTGGAAAAGGTTCGGACCCTCATCTTTTGGTCATGTCGGCGACACCCATTCCCCGCACTTTAACCCTTACCGCATATGGAGAACTTGACGTAAGCCGATTGGAAGGGGCTCTTCCTGGTCGTCAGCCTGTCCGGACTTACCTGGTCGCAAAGGAAAGAACGGCAAAACTTCTTGAACGTGTGGGAAAGGAAGCCGAATCCGGAGGACAAGTCCTTTGGGTATGTCCGCATCTGGAAGAAACCGAAAACAACCGCACCGCTTCGGTTAAAGCCAGGATAGGGGAGATCGGGAGGGCCCTTCCTGGAATCCAGATGGGACTTGTGCATGGGCAGATGCCCGCAATCAAGAAGGAAGAGACGATGGACCGCTTCGGTAATGGCCAAATCCGGATATTGGTTGCGACTACCGTTGTGGAAGTCGGCATAGACGTGGCGGGAGCCACGATGATCGTCATAGAGGACGCTGACCGTTTCGGCTTGTCCCAATTGCACCAGTTGAGAGGGCGAGTGGGAAGAGGCGCTAGAGGCGGAGTCTGCGTTCTCTTGTCTTCTACGGAAGAGGTTGAGGCAATGGAAAGATTGAGGCTATTTGCGACGACTTCAGATGGTTTTTCTATTGCCGAAGCAGATCTCCGCTGGCGTGGCCCGGGATCTCTGTGCGGCTTCAGGCAACACGGCGTTACAGATTTTCGAGTCGCTGACATCAGGCGCGACAGGAGTCTCCTCGAGCAAGCCAGGATGGAAGCCCAACGGCTGGAGGCTGCAGATCCACTGCTCGATGCCCGTTTCTGGTTATCGGGTGATGAGGTTCTCGAAAGAGATAGGGAAACCCCATTTTTCGGATGAGGAAAACCAATGGGAAAACAGGCTGAACTGGAGAAAAAGTTATCCGCTCTCCTGGAGAGGTGGCCCAAGACGGTGCGAGAGGCCTACCAATGGCTTGAGAAACAGGGTGCCGGCGAGCAGGATGCAGGCCAGGTCATAGATCTTCTGGTCGAAGCGGGTGCCCTTGACGACGTTCTCTATGCGCGCCTTTTTGTCGAAGGGCATGGGGGATGGGGGCCTTTGCGGCTTAGACAGGAACTCAGGAGACGCGGAATCCCCGATACGGAGATTTCCGAGGCTATTGAGGAAGCACATGACCCGGGCGTCATGGGGGAAATGATCAGGGATTGGAGAATGGCCGGGATCGATGACCGTAGGATAGCCGGGCGGCTAATCCGGAGAGGTTTTTCTCCGGCTGAAGTCTTTGGGGCATTGCGGTTGTCTTGTCCGGGAGGGAAATAGAGGCTAGAATACGCTCGAAAACGCGGTGTTCTGTCAAAAATGATGAACGACAAGGCAGCATGCCGAACTTTGACAAACAAACAGGGGTGATAGAGACATGTCATTTATTGCACTTGTGGCAGGGGTCGCACTTGGCCTTGCCATCGGATATTTGCTGCGAAGGTACCAGGACGAGAGAGGTCTCCAGGGGGCTGGCACGCAGGCCCAGAAACTGGTCAAGGACGCGATCGCCGAAGGCGAGGCCCGTAAGAAGGAGCTTCTTTCGGAGGGCAAGGAAGAGATCAATCGACTCAAACAGGAAGCCGACCGCGAAATCAAGGAACGAAAAGCCGAACTTCAGAGGCAGGAAAGGCGTCTCGAGCAGAAGGACGAAAATCTCGATCGGAAACTGGAGTCCCTGTCCAAGAAGGAAGAAGACCTGAGAGCGAAGCAGGAAGAAGCGCAGCATAGGGTTGACGAAATCGAAGCCCTGAAGCAGAAGCAAATTGAGAGACTTGAAGAAGTTGCAGCACTTACGAGGGAAGAGGCTCGCGCGATTCTGCTGAGTGAGGTTGAGGAGGAAGCCGGCCACCTCATCGGGCTTCGCCTGAAGGACTTGGAAGAGAAAGCGAAACGCGAATCTGAAAGAAAGGCGCGGGAGTATATCACGACGGCGATTCAGCGTTGCGCTGTTGATCAGACATCGGAAATTGCGGTCAGCGTCGTGAGCCTGCCTTCCGATGAAATGAAGGGACGAATTATCGGCCGTGAAGGCCGGAATATCCGGACTTTCGAAACGATGACCGGGGTTGACCTTATTGTCGACGATACTCCCGAGGCCGTGGCCCTTAGCAGTTTCGACCCAG
Organism: Synergistaceae bacterium UBA5827; assembly: GCA_002432945.1. Classification (GTDB taxonomy): domain Bacteria; phylum Synergistota; class Synergistia; order Synergistales; family 79-D21; genus 79-D21. The sequence goes on along the minus strand of DJHE01000028.1, from coordinate 8,636 downwards.
TCCGCCGGGAAGTAGCCCGCCTTTCCCTGGAGAGGCTTGTCGTTGATGGCCGGATTCACCCGGCGAGGATCGAAGAAGTGGTGGACAAGGCGCGCAAGGATGTTGAAGAAATGATCCTGGACGCCGGTGAAAACGCTCTGCTGGAAGCGGGTGTCAAGCACATGCACCCTGAACTGCTCAATATCATCGGGCAGTTGCGTTTCAGGAACAGCTACGGGCAAAATGCGTTGGCCCATAGCTTGGAAGTCGCGCACATTTCGGGAATCATGGCAGCCGAACTTGGGCTGGACGAAGCGGTAGCCCGAAGGGCGGGCCTGCTGCACGACATAGGCAAGGCCGTGGATCACGCGGTCGAGGGTCCCCACGCAATGATCGGCGCAGACTTGGCAAGGCGTCATGGGGAAAGCCTGGAGATCGTCAATGCTATCGCTTCGCACCATGAGGACGAAGAACCACAATCCCTGTATGCCGTGCTCGTTGCGGCAGCAGATGCAGTCAGCGCCGCGAGGCCCGGGGCCCGCAGGGAAAGCCTTGATGCCTATGTCAAGCGCCTTGAGAAGCTGGAACAGATCGCGAAGACCTTCAATGGGGTTACAAAAGCTTTCGCCATGCAGGCGGGGCGCGAGGTAAGAATCATGGTAAACCCCGGGATCACCGACGATGGCGAGATCCAGAAGATGGCCTACGACATTGCCCGGAAGGTTGAAAACGAGATGAAATACCCAGGGCAGATCAAGGTGACGGTCATTCGCGAATCGCGAGCTTTCGAATACGCGAAGTAGGACGACCATGAAAATCCTCTTTATCGGGGATATCGTCGGAAGTCCCGGAAGAAAGGTCGTTCAGAGCCTTTTGCCGGAACTTAAGAGGGAACAAGGTCCCTTTGATTTTGTCCTGGCCAACGGCGAGAACGCAGCTGCGGGTTTCGGGCTTACTGAAAAAGTTTTCCTGGAAATACTTGGATTCGGTGTCGATTGCCTGACTTCAGGCAACCATGTCTGGGACAAGCGCGATTTCCTGGAAATCCTGGCTGGGGAGAAGCGAATCCTCAGGCCCGCGAATTACCCGCCTGACTGTCCGGGACAGGGAATGGCGGTCCTGGAAAAGGCAGGAAAGAAGTTGGCAGTCATTAACCTTCAGGGAAGGGTCTTCATGCCCGCGATTGATTGTCCCTTCCGGACAGCGGATATGATGCTCCAGGATCCTAGCCTGCCCGCATGCATTTTTGTGGATTTTCACGCGGAGGCCACATCTGAAAAGAAAGCCTTCGGGTTTTACCTGGATGGTCGAGTGTCGGCCGTCATCGGAACCCATACTCACGTACAAACCGCGGATGAGGGGATATTGCCAGGAGGGACGGCGTACCTCACGGATTGCGGGATGACGGGAGGACATGACGGAGTGATCGGGATGCGGAAGGAAGGGGTGCTTCCCCGCTTTTTGACCGCAATGCCGACAAAGTTTGACGTATGCGAGGAAGGGCCTCGAATGAATGCCGTCATGATAGAAATCGACGAGGAAACGGGAAAAGCGTTTGACATCCGGAGGGTCGACGTACCGCTTGTGTAAACCTGGAAAGCGTGGGCGAATCGATTCGGGAAGGTGTGGAACCGATGGCCGTGGAAACGTTGAAAGTCAGTGCGACGAGCAACCCCAACTCGGTGGCTGGAGCCATCGCCTCCATAGTACGTGCAAATAGGGAGGTCGAGATACAGGCGATCGGGGCAGGCGCGGTGAACCAGGGAGTCAAGGCCATTGCCGTAGCCCGCGGCTATCTTGCGCCAAACGGAATCGATATTTGTTGTATTCCCGCTTTCTCTGACATCGAAATCGAAGGCACCCAAAGAACAGCGGTCAAGTTGATGATCAAGCTGAGATAAAAAAGCGAGCGGGGGATATCCCCCGCTCGCTTTTTTGGGAAGTCCAGGCCTTCTGTCAGCAGATTCTTGGCAAGATCTCACCTGCCGGCATGTCAAGGACACGTCTGCCTCCTGATCGCGTAAGGAGAGAAACCCAGCCAGGATGTGCGGGAATGATTGAGCCAATTCGTGAGGCGAAACGGCCTTCCTCGGAACTTGCTAAATTTTCCAAAAGAGCTTCGGTTTCTCCTGGTGCGACGCCGATAATGAGGCATCCCTCGCATGCAAGGCTGAAAGGGTCAAACCCGAGGAGGTCGCAGACAGATGAAACGGTATCGGGCACGAGAATAGAACTCTCGTCCACTTCAATGCCCAGGCGGGATCCCTCGGCCCATTCGCAGAGGACAGTAGCCAGTCCGCCGCGGGTACAATCCCTTATTGCCCGAAGGCCGGGGAAGGGGAGGATCTTCTTGACGAGTTCCCAAAGAGGGGCACAATCGGAAGCAAGTCCTTCGCTTTTCAGTCCGTATCTCAAGGCGGCAATCGTCGCACCGTGCAGGCCGACAGGCCCTGTCAACACGAGGTCGTCCCCGGGCCTAAGGTTGGAAATTCCAAGATCCCGTCCCGGTAGAGTTTTACCTAAACCACAAGTTGTCAACACAAGACGATCGAGCTCCCCGCGAGGGAGCACTTTAGTGTCGCCCGTGACGATCCGGATACCAAGTCGGTGGCAAACCGTCGAGGCATCGGTGAGGTATCCGAGAAATTCTCTCTCGTCGAAACCTTCTTCGGCAAGGACTCCAAGTGCGATATAAAGGGGTTTTGCCCCGCGGCAGGCGAGGTCGTTCACCGTGCCGCAAACGGCCAGCTTGCCAATATTCCCACCCGGGAATGAAAGAGGGTGGACCGTATAGCCGTCAATCGTCATGGCGAATCCGCCAGGAAGGATCGCGCAATCTTCGAGGGGAAGGTCTGGCCGGCTTCCCGTCGAATCAAGTATGGATTGGACCAATCGAGAGCTTTGCCTGCCGCCGCTACCCTGGGCAAGGGTTATGGGTTTCAGCGAAATTCACTCCTTCCGTAGCGATAAACCGCCGCACAACTTCCCTCCGATGAGACCATGCAGGGGCCGACGGGTTCTTCCGGGGTGCAGGGACACCCGAAAAGTGGACATTCAGACGGGTGTATCCTTCCCGTAAGGACGTCACCGCAACGGCAGCCTGCCGGTTCCGGTGCTGGAAAATCAACCAGGCCGAGACGTATCCGGGCGTCAAAATGCGAGTAGGGGGGCCTGAACTTCAGGCCCGAACCGGGTAACAAGCCGAGTCCGCGCCACTTGGCATCCGCCGGTTCGAAAACCGCTTCGAGAAGGGCTTTGGCCCTCTTGTTGCCCTCCGGCCTTACAGCTTGTGGATAAGCGGATTGGACTGAAAAATGCCCTTCTCTATTCTGGAGTGCGAGCAGGACGAGCCCGGCCATGATCTGCTCTGGCTCAAAACCTGCAACGACGCACGCAAGGCCGTATTCGGCAGCGAGGGGTGCGTAAGGAGAGAGTCCCAGGATAGTGCTGACGTGACCGGGCAGAAGGAACCCGTCGAGTGCCAGGGCAGGGTCCATGGCCAGAGTTTCGAGAACAACGGGCACCGTCTTGTGGAAGTTGAGGACAAGAAAATTGTCCTGCCCGTATCGGTTTGCTTCCAGGACGACTGCTGCCGTGGCAGGTGCGGTTGTTTCGAAACCCACACCGGCAAAGATAACGGTCATATCGGGCAGGCGGCGCGCAAGGTCGAGGGCCCCAGCAGCCGAAAGGACCACGTGGATGGAGGCTCCGAGTGCCCGTGCCTGGGCGAGGGAAAGGGAACTGCCCGGGACCCGGATCATGTCACCGTAAGTGGCAATGGCGACTTTTTCCATTCCGGCAAGCCGGACAACCGTATCGATTTCATCCTGGGCAGTCACGCAGACCGGGCACCCCGGTCCGGAAACAAGCGAAACGTTGCTGGGAAAAAGGGTCCTAAGCCCTGACCTGTAGATCGATACCGTGTGTGTGCCGCAAACCTCCATGAATTTCAGGGGCCTGTCCGCAAGCTCTTTCAGGGCTCTTGATGCAGTAAGGACCCTGTTGTAGGCGGAGTCATTCATGAGAAGCCGTTACCGAGTGTGCCCGGATCGATTCCCAAAGGGCCTCGACCTCCGCTGCCTCATCAGGGAGAAGCCTTTCGATGGCAAACCCTGCGTGGACGAGCACATGGTCTCCCATTGCTGGTGTGTCGATGAGGTCGGTCCTGACTTCGACTTCAACGGTCCCGGCTCGCCCGATGGCGGTTTTCGGGCCCGTGATGGCAATTAGGGTGTGAGGAATGGCAAGGCACAATTTCGGATCCTCCTCCTTTGTGATGGTCAGGATAAATCATCATCCGTCCAGACCTGCACGTTGTCAATCCGGGATACTTTCAAGCTATAATCCGGTGAAGGCAACAGCTTCACGCGGCGAAAGGAGGGGTTGCATGGACATATTGCCGGTGGCTCTAGTTCAGGCCTCGATACTAAGAAAAAGCCCTGCGGCGAATGTTGGATCTCTCCTTGCCGAAGTGACAAGGGCAGGAGACAATGGCGCACGGCTCGTTATCCTGCCGGAACTCTGGAACGTAGCCTATGTTAACGGCACGGTGGAATTTCCGGTTTTAAAGGAGCACGAAGCCCTCGATTCGTTTAGCGCGGTTGCACGTCGGTTTGGTATGGGGATAGTGGCCGGAAGCATGGCCATCCTTTCAGGAGCAGGGAAAGCTAACCGAAGCTACGCCATTGGGCCTGACGGGAAAATACTGCTTTCCTACGACAAGGTCCATACATTCCCTGCTTTTTTCGAAACGGGACTTTTCAAACCGGGTTCTGCCCTTGCAATTTTTGAGCTCTTTGGCTGGAAAATCGGCCTCCTTGTCTGTTTTGACATTGAATTCCCCGAGATTTGCCGAGCCCTGGTCGAAAAAGGGACGGACCTGCTTGTCGTGGCCGGAGCTTGGCCAGCCGAACATATACGGATATGGAAAACACTCCTGGTAGCGAGAGCGATTGAGAACCAGGTGTTCACGGTAGGGGTCAACCGCTGCGACAAGGGCCCATTGGTTCGTTTCGGAGGGCGCAGCCTTGTGGTGGATCCTTTTGGGGATACTCTCCTTCAGTTGGACGACCGACCGGTCACGGAACTTGCCTGGTTACGGAAAGACCTCGTTGATAAAGCCAGAAATACCCATGCGGTTTGGTCTTCAAGGCGGCAGGATCTTTACCGGAAGTGGCGATGAGGTCCTAAAATGGGGTATTGATTAATCACCCCTGTCCGTTTATCCTTACGTTGGGTCAGAATTGCAGAGCTGTCAAACAAGGATTGCTGGCAATGGCTTGTTGCGAATGGCCTGTGGCGTTGTGTTTGCCAGTAATTATGCTAAATATTTATTTAATCGTATTTTTTGAGAAAGGGGGCCAAGGCGCGGGAAATATAAAGATAGACACCGTTTTGGTAGACGGGAAGAATACTTAGTTAAACCCAGCTTAGAGGAGGGATATCATGGGCAACGGTACTGAAAATCGTGAACAGTGGGGAAGCCGACTTGGTTTTATCATGGCCGCGGCCGGTTCCGCAGTGGGCCTCGGCAATATCTGGCGTTTTCCGTATATTACCGGAGTTAACGGCGGCGCTGCTTTTGTTCTAGTCTACTTCGCCATCGTTTTCACGATCGGCATTTCCGTCATGCTTGCGGAATTCGTAATCGGTCGTAACGCGGGCCTGAACGCTGTCGGTGCCTTCCAGAAGATAAAGGGAGGAGCATGGCCCGTCGTCGGTTGGATGGGTGTCATCGCAGGGTTCATGATTCTTTCCTTCTACGGAGTCATAGCGGGATGGACCATCGCCTACATGATCAAGTCCGTGTCGGGACTGATGACACTGGCTGCCGCGGGCAAGGCAGGGGATGCTTTTGGTGCTTTTGTCACGAACCCTGTCCAGGTGATTGCTTACCAGGTGGTGTTCATGGCTATCACTATCTGGATCGTTTACAAGGGCGTCGGCGAAGGTATTGAAAAATACTGCAAAATCATGATGCCTGCCCTGTTCGTCATCCTTCTCATCCTCATCGTTCGTTCCGTAACCCTTCCGGGTGCAAGCAAGGGGCTTGAGTTTTACCTGAGGCCCGATTTCAGCAAGCTGACGGGTGCTTCCATTTTCGCAGCTTTGGGGCAGGGGTTCTTCTCCCTCTCCCTGGGTATGGGCTGCATGATCACCTATGGTTCCTACCTGAACAAGAAGGAGATCCTGCCTTCAGCAGCTGTCACGGTGACGTTCCTTGACACGATGGTTGCGTTCCTGGCAGGCTTCGCGATTTTCCCGGCAGTTTTTGCCTTCGGCATCGAGCCTGGCGCGGGTCCTGGCCTGACCTTTGTTACCCTACCGAACGTCTTCGCGAAGATGCCCGGAGGCATGATCTTCTCCTTCCTGTTCTTCCTTCTGCTCTTCTTCGCTGCCCTGACCTCTTCCGTATCTCTGCTTGAAGTCTGCGTGGCCTACTTCAAGGACCAGATGGGCTGGAGTCGTACGAAAGCGTCATGGCTGCTGGGTGGCGTCATCACGGCACTCGGTGTCCCCTCCGCGATTTCCCTCGGCGGCAACCTGAAGATCGCCGGTAAGGACTTCCTGGACGTGATGGACTGGGGCTCATCGAACTTCCTGTTGCCTCTCGGCGGGATTTTCATCTCCCTTTTCGTGGGCTGGGTCTGGCTTGATGGAGCAAAGGCGGAGGCAACCAACGAAGGCAAGCATCCGTTCAGCTGGATGACGGCCTGGATCTGGATCTGCCGTGTGGTCGCTCCTGTTGCCATCGCTTGGATCTTTGTTAAGGGGTTGAAGTGGTAGTCGAATAAATTTGAACAAAAAGAGGGATAGGAAAGGGAAGGAGGCCTGTAAGGCTTCCTTCCCCTTTTCATTATCGGGTCCCCCACTTGACTCAATGAAATCCTCATGTAGAATAAGTCTGTACTTATCCGGATGAACGCCGCAAGAGAGACCCGGGAAAAAGCCGGGCGCCGAAGGGGCAAGAGCTCGTTTGCAGGCTTGAAACTCTCAGGCTTAAGGATTGCGGCCGGACGGAACTCTGGAGTAGGCAACACGCCTGCCGACAGGGACAAGGTCGTTACTGGCTGATCCCGTTGTCGTTCCTTTTCTTCGAAAGGATGAGGCAGGCATGTTTTATTGCGTGTTGACGAACAACCCGATTATTCTCCCTGAACTTCCCAACCTTTGAGTTCCCTGCTCCAGCGCCTGGGAGGTGCTGGTTGCTGCTAGGGATCTCATCCACAAGGGGCNNCTCCTTACCCATCCACTCTACGGAAATTTCCTGCCTAACCAGCAACCCTATCGGACGCTGATTCTATCGGGACCGCGGCCAGGGGCGACTGTCGATCATAATTCCCTAAACCTTATAGAAGAAGCTATCTCGGTTTTTAGAAATTACGAGGGGCGCTGGGCGCTGCCGGGCCAGAAAAAGGAGTCGATCGAACGGGATTATGCGCTCATTGACGCGGACCTGATGCAGGAAAGCCTTAGACTCTATGGTTTCCGGATTTCTTCGAAATAGTGTAGGGAAGGAAGCTTCTTGTTTGATTTGAAAGAATTGAGGAGAGGGGGTGAAAACAAATGGTGGAACTGGATAAGGATAATTTTGAAACTGAGGTTATGCAGAGCGTTTTGCCGGTCATTGTCGACCTTTGGGGACCCAAGTGCGGTCCTTGCCTTGCCCTTTTGCCCCAGGTCGAAGAGTTGGCAAAGGAGTTCGAAGGAAAAATCCGTTTCTGCAAGCTGAACGTCGCTGAAAACCGCAGGCTTGTCATTTCCCTAAAGGTTATGGGAGTCCCCACCTTCCTTTTTTACAAGGGGGGAGAGCAAAAGGACCGGCTGAGCGGAGGGGATGTCACGGTTGAAGGCATCCGTCAGAGAGCAGAATCTCTTCTGGCATGACGAAACCGGAAGAAAGGGGGGAAGGTACGTGAAGCTTGAACTTCAAAAGGTACAGATCAAGAGCCTGGTTTGGGGAGAAAAGACAGGGGTCAAGAACGGGGTTTTGACCGTTTGCAAGCAGGAAGTTCTCGACCTCGTAACGGCGGACCCTTATTTCCACAAGGTCGATGTTGACCTGGCGCTTCCGGGAGACAGCACGAGGATTATCCCAGTCAAGGATGTCGTCGAACCTCGTTGCAAGATTGGGAAGGGTAACGGGGTCTTCCCCGGGATGATCTCCGATGTAGACACGGTCGGCGAAGGGGAGACGCTGGTCCTTGAAGGAGCGGCAGTCGTCACATGCGGGAAGATCGTCGGCTTCCAGGAGGGGATTATTGACATGTCCGGGCCCGCGGCCGAATACACGCCTTTTGCGGCGACCTGCAACCTGGTCCTGGTATTCGAACCGGTTGAAGGGCTCGAACGTCATGACTACGAAGCTTCTTGCCGGATTGCCGGCCTGAAGGCGGCCGAATACCTGGCGAAGGCTGCGCTTGGAACGAAGCCCGATTCGGTTGAATGCTACGAGGCAAAACCCCTGAACGAGGCCATGAAAGAGCATCCCGGCTTGCCGAAGGTGGCTTACCTTTACATGCTCCAGTCACAGGGCCTCCTCCATGACACCTATGTGTATGGAGTTGACGCGAAGAAGATCCTGCCTTCCCTGATCAACTACACCGAGGTGTTCGACGGAGCGATCATTTCAGGAAACTGCGTGTCCGCCTGCGACA
>DJHE01000015.1:18665-31494 GCA_002432945.1 Synergistaceae bacterium UBA5827 | reverse complement strand
TCGGGCCAAGGTACGCCAGGGGTATGTCCTCGGGCAAATGGTTTCAAGGGGCTGGATTTCGCGGGAAGAGGCCCAAAAAGCACTTGACGCGCGGCTTTCCCTAAAGACGGTCAAAAAAACCTCCGTGACTTTTACCGATGCTCCCTACTTCATCTCCAATATCCTGTTCGGCCAGTTGCTCCCGAAGTATGGCAGCGATGCCATTTACCGTGGCGGAATGCGGATTTACACCACCCTCGATTTCGATTTGCAGCGGGATGCGGAAGAGGCGATAAAGAAACTTCCTTCCGAGGGAGCGATCGTCGCCCTGGACCCTGAAACGGGAGAAATCCTGGCGATGGTGGGCGGGAGGGATTTTGAAAAAAGCAAGTTCAACCGGGTGACCCAGGCATTTCGGCAACCGGGTTCGGCCTTCAAGCCCATTGTCTATGCCGCAGCCCTCGAGGCCGGGTACCGGCCTGTCGATCACCTGCTGGATTCTCCCCTTGAATTCCCCAATGGGTGGAAACCGTCAAACTACGATATGAAGCACCACGGAGAGGTTTCGCTTGTAGAAGCGCTGACCTACTCCTACAACGTTCCTACCGTAAAGCTTGCCCACCTTACCGGGCTGGACAACGTCACGCGCATGGCCCGAAACCTTGGGATCACAACGCCCCACTTGCCGAACGACCTGTCCCTCGCTCTCGGGTCGACGAGCGTGACGCCGCTCGAGATGGCCGTTGCCTACAGTTGTTTCGAAAATGGCGGTAAAAAGGTCCTTCCCTATTCGATCAGGGAGGTCCGGGACAACGGGGATTCCGTCCTGGAAAAGAACGGGCCGACGGTAACGGAAGGCATCTCGCCCCGGGTTGCCGTCATGATCCGTTCGATGCTGCTCGAGGCGGTCAGGGCGGGAACCGGCCGCGGTGCGGCAATTCCCGGTCACGAGACTTTCGGCAAGACGGGAACCACGAACGAATGGAGCGATGCCTGGTTTTGCGGTGGGGTTCCAGGGCTTGTCACGATTGTCTATGCGGGACACGACGATCACAAACCCCTCGGCGACCGGATGACGGGCGGGCGCGTTGCCTCGCCGGTATGGAAAGCCTTTGTGTCGAAGGCCGCTTCCCGTCTCAAGCTGGAGAAAAATTTCACCGTCCCGAAAGATGCGGATGTCGAGATCGTCAGGGTTTGCCGCCATACCGGCTACCTTGCGGGCGGAAGCTGCCCGGCTGCCGAAATCCTCATCCAGGCGGGCGAAGGGCCATCGGCAACGTGCCCCCTTCATGGAGGGTCCCTTTCCGCCGCCAAAAGCGATTCTTTGGCCCCCAGGCTCCTCCTCTCTCCCATGGACGAGGGGCTGCCCGCTATGCAAGGCTTTCGTGTTGAGGAAGAACCTGCGGCGGATGCGGCAAGGACCCCGGCAGTGCCGCCAGTGCCTGCCCCTGTCCTGAAAGTTCCCTCTTCGCAACCACCCAAGGCTCCGAGCCCGGCTGAAAAACCCTACAGGAAGGATCCGAGCAAGCCAAACGATGTCGAGAAGAGGTACCAGGAACTCCTAAAGCAATACGGCCTGACGAACTAAGTTCAGGAGAAAGGCCAGGGAGAGGGTTTTGCTATGTCGTCGAAAAGTTGGAGGGCGTAACGGTCGGTCATTCCCGATAAAAAATCCAGCGATCTGATCACGGGATCCGCTTCGACCTTTTCGAGCCCCGTTGTTTCCGGTTTTGCAAGCAGGGCCTCGAAAAGCGTCTTCAAGACATGTTCCACCTTGGGTTCCTCGGCAAGGACCCTTTCCGAAGCGTAGACTTTCCTGTACAAGGTTTCACGCAAGGCTTCCACCGCTTCCAGCACAGGTTCCCCCATGCTGATCTCCCCGGTTCCCCAGCTTTGCCCCACTACATCCTCCACGAGCCTGCCGATACGGTCGCCGTGAGTACTCCCGAGCCTTTCCAAAACGACGGCAGGGATCTCTGAAGGGGAAATGAAGCCTGCCCTCAGGGCGTCATCGAGGTCGTGGTTCAGGTAGGCGATGGAGTCGGAGACGCGGACGACCCAGGCTTCCATAGTGGACGGCCTGTCCATGCCAAACGATTGGCGGACGTCCACCTGCCCCTTCGAGTGTTGAACGATTCCCATCCTGACCTCTGTTGTCAGGTTCAGTCCCTTGCCGTCTTTTTCCAGGTGCTCGACCACTCTCAGGCTTTGGGAGGCGTGGTGGAAGCCTTTTTTTCCTTGTGCCCGGGCAATGCGGTCCAGGATGCGTTCCCCCATGTGCCCGAAAGGGGTATGCCCAAGATCGTGTCCAAGGGCAACAGCCTCGGTGAGGTCTTCGTTCAGGCGAAGGCACCGTGAGATTGTCCGTGCAATCTGGGCGACTTCGAGCGTGTGCGTCAGCCTGGTCCTGTAATGATCCCCTTCCGGGAGCAAAAGAACCTGTGTCTTGTGTTTCAGGCGGCGAAAGGCTTTCGAATGAACGATCCGGTCGCGGTCAACCTGGAAACAGGTTCGAAGGGGACAAGGGGGTTCATGGCGCTGCCTTCCCCTGCTGTCTGAGCTAGCGCAGGCTCCGGGCCCGAGAATGGACCTTTCCACTTCTTCCCATCTTTCCCTGCTCGGTAAAATGGCGGTTCCCTCCCTCTCATGAAGCAGGGGACCCGTGAAGGGCCCCCTGCCGGGTTCTTTTCTTTCCCCTTACCGGATCAAGCCGAGGGCGCTATGGGCTGCGGCAAGGCGGGCGATCGGGACCCTGAACGGCGAGCAACTGACGTAACGGAGTCCCAGTGAGTGGCAGAAGGCTATGCTAGTGGGTTCACCACCATGTTCGCCGCAGATGCCGATCTGGATGGCCGGCCTGACAGGGCGGCTTTTCTCTACGGCGATGGACATCAACTGCCCTACGCCATCCCGGTCCAGGGTGTGGAAAGGGTTGGCAGGCAGGATTCCAAGTCGGACGTACTCAGCAAGGAACTTGCCTTCCGCGTCATCGCGGGAATAGCCAAAGGTGGTCTGGCTAAGGTCATTCGTCCCGAAACTGAAAAATTCCGCAGATTCAGCAAGTTGGTCGGCCACGAGAGCAGCCCTGGGAACTTCTATCATCGTTCCGACAAGGTAGTGGATCCTGGAGCCGAAAGCTTCCATCTGTTCGCTGGCGATTCGCTCGGTCATTGCCCTGAGCCGGGTCATTTCTTCCTTCGTTCCCACGAGGGGCATCATGATATCCGGGATCACCTTAATTCCCTTTGCAGCGAGGGAACAGGCGGCCTGGAAAATTGCCCTGAGCTGCATTTCGTAGATCTCCGGGTAGATCATGCCAAGCCTGCAACCCCTGAACCCGAGCATGGGATTGTTCTCGTGAAGCGCAGCGGCCTTTGCAAGCTTCAAACGCAGGGCATCGGCCTCGGGGGCTTTTTCCTTTCCCTGGCTTGCCAGGAGTTCGAGTTCCTTTTTCAGTTCGTCCTGCTTGGGGAGGAACTCGTGAAGCGGGGGGTCGAGAAGGCGGATGGTGACAGGAAAGCCTGCCATCGCTTCGAAAATCCCCTCAAAATCCTCCCTTTGCATGACCTGCAGCTTTTCCAGGGGGATGAGGCGTTCTTCCCTGGTCGAGGCGATGATCATTTCCTGCATGACAGGAAGCCGTTCGGCTGCCATGAACATGTGCTCGGTCCGGCACAGCCCGATCCCCCGGGCGCCGAATTTTCTCGCGAGAATCGCCTGGTCAGGCTGATCCGCATTGGTCCACACCTGAAGCCGGCTGATCTCGTCGGCCCATTCCAGAATNNCATGAACATGTGCTCCGTACGGCAAAGGCCGATTCCCTTAGCACCGAAGGAACGGGCACGCGCGGCATCCTCGGGGGTGTCCGCATTTGCCCAGACCTCCAGGTTGGCAAACTCGTCCGCCCAGTCAAGGAGGGTTCGGATGTCGTCGGCGAAGGAAGGCTGTACGAGCTCAACCTTCCCGGGGATGACGAATCCGCGGGAACCGTCGATCGTTATCCAGTCCCCCTTCCTGAAGACCCGGCTTCCGATGGATAAAGTCTGGGCGGCCAGGTCGATTTCAAGGCTTTCGCAACCTGAAACGCAGGGTTTGCCAAGCCCGCGCGCGACCACGGCGGCATGGCTTGTCATCCCTCCCCTTGTCGTAAGGACCCCCTGTGCGGCAAAAAGGCCATGGATGTCGTCGGGGGTTGTTTCCGGCCTGACGAGAATGACCGGTTTGCCGTCGTGCCCCATCTTCTCGGCTTCGTCAGCGTCGAAAATGGCCTGGCCAACAGCGGCACCCGGAGAGGCGGGCAGGCCCCTGGCCAGTATGTCAAGCTGGAGGGAAGGGTCGATCTGGCGATGGAGGAGGCGTTCGACCTGTTCCGGGGTAACTCGTGAAACGGCAGTCGTCCGGTCGATCAGCCCCTCGTTCGCCATGTCCACGGCGACCTGCACGGCGGCCTTGGCGGTTCGTTTCCCGTTTCGTGTCTGGAGCATGAAAAGCTTTCCGCTCTCGACCGTGAATTCGATATCCTGCATGTCCTTGTAATGTTTCTCCAGGAGCTCGGCAGTGTCCAGCAATTCACGGTAAAGGGCCGGCATCTTGTCCCCCATTTTCTGGATGGGTTCGGGAGTGCGGATACCTGCCACGACGTCCTCGCCCTGGGCATTGATCAGGAACTCCCCGAATAGTCCCTTTTCTCCTGTCGAGGGGTTCCGGGTGAAGCAGACTCCCGTTCCGCAATCTTCCCCAAGGTTGCCGAAGACCATTGCGACGATGTTGACAGCCGTCCCCAGGTTGTCGGGTATGGAGTTGATTTTTCTGTAAGTGACCGCACGGGGCGTGTTCCAGCTGCGGAAAACAGCCTCGGTCGCAGCTCTCAACTGAACCCACGGATCGGTCGGGAAATCTTTTCCCGTAGTTTTCCGGACGACCTTCTTGAACTGTGTGACGACTCCCTCCAGCTCCTCCGGTGGAATTTCGTTGTCGAACTGGACGGATAACTTTCGCCTGGTCACGGTCAGGATGTTCTCGAACTCTTCCGAGGAGACGCCGAGAACGACATCGGAAAACATCTGGATGAAACGCCGGTAACTATCCAGGGCGAATCGGCGGTCGCCCGAGGTCGAAGCCAGCGCCGCGGCTGTCTCGTCGTTGAGGCCAAGGTTGAGGATCGTGTCCATCATCCCGGGCATGGACACCGGGGCTCCGGAGCGAACCGATACGAGGAGAGGCGTTCCGGGGCCGCCGAATGCTTTCCCCGTTTTTTCCTCCATGACCTTCATGGAACGCTGAACGTCAGGCCACACGGCGTCGATCGTGGCGGAGGGGTTTTCCATGTAAAGAAGGCATACTTCCGTCGTCAGTGTGAATCCGGGGGGAACAGGCAGCCCGATGCGCATCATCTGGGCCAGGTTGGCGCCTTTTCCTCCCAACAAGGCTTTCATGTCCGCACTGCCTTCTGAAAAATCGTAGAGAAGCTTTCTTTCCGTAATGGACATCGTCACTCCTCCTTATATCAAGGATCAGGCCCGGATCTGGTCCAGGATCTCCTGCGCGGTTTCCTCGATTGCCCGGTTGGTGACGTCAAAGCACCGGCAGCCTATTTTTCGCATGATGCTTCTTGCGTGGCCCAACTCCTCTTCGACGCGTTCCCATTGGGCATAGGTTGAAACATCCGCATCAAGCCCCAAAACACGAAGGCGTTCCCTGCGAATCTGGATCAGGTGTTCAGGCTTGACCATCAGGCCGATGACCTTTTCCGGCGAAACCTGGAAAAGCTCTTCTGGCGCGGTTGCCTCCGGTACCAGCGGGATATTGGCCACCATGACCCCCTTGTGGGCAAGGTACATGGAAAGGGGGGTCTTGCTTGTCCTGGAAACGCCTATGATAACCAGGTCGGATTCGGGTAAGAGGTCCGGGCTGCGACCGTCATCGCAGCGGATTGAAAACTCGATCGCCTTGACCCTCCTGAAGTATTCCTCGTCCATACGCCTCAAAAGGCCCGGGGTTTCAAGCGGCGGCCTGCCCAGGCGGTCCTCAAGGGCCCCAAGGATCGGTCCAAGGATGTCGATGACCTCGATCTTCCTCGCTGCGGCCCTTTCGACAAAATAGCGTCGGAGCTTGTGATCAACCATCGTGCAGATGATCAATGCCCCTTTTTCCCGGGCACTCTGCAGGACATCCTCGACTTTTTCCTCCGTACTGATATAGCGAAATCTCGACAATCGGGCTGCATCAGCCCCGAACTGGCTGTAAGCGGCTCGTGCGACATGTTCCGCGGTTTCACCCGTGAAATCCGAAACGACGAAAACATCAACGGTCATTGCGAATTCTCAACTCCCTTCTTCCGCCTGGAGCGGTGGAGGTGGCGGTCATTCCTTCAGGATGCCAAGGTCTCCAACCGATTTGAAAAGTTCGTTGCACCGCTCAAGCAGGGCTAGTCGGTTATCCCTCACTGCCGTGTTCTCGTCCATGACGAGGACCTTGTCGAAAAATAACGTTATATCAGGTTCAAGCTTGGACAGAAGATGCGTTACCTCGGTCCACGCGTTGCGCTCGAGGGCTTCAAGAACTGCAGGCCGAAGGGAAGTCACCGTTTCGTAAAGGGATTGCTCCTCTTTCTGCAGGAGATATTGAGGCAGAACCAAGTGCGAAAAATCACCGGCCTTGGAAAGGATGTTTTTCACGCGGATGGCTGCCGTAACCAAGGCCTTGAACCACGCCTCCCCCTGCACGGAGTCGTAGCTCATCAAAATCTTCTGTACCTGGTAAGGCCTGTTCCACATCAATTGTACTCCCAGGGCAACCAATCCGTAGGAAAAACCCCGTTCCCGGAGCTGGACTTGCAAACGCTGGGTGAAAAAATCCTGAACCTGTGCAATCGTTTCCCTTGAGGCGTCAAGGGCTTGTCCCAAATCCGCGAAAAGCGGAACAAGGTCGATGTCGAGTTCGCACCCCCAAAGGATTTCGTTGATATTCCGGGAAGCCCTGCGCAGCGCATAGGGATCCTGGGACCCGGTGGGAATCAAGCCGACCTTGAAACAGCCGATAAGGCTGTCGGCGCGATCAACCAATCCCAGGATGGCCCCGGCTGGCGAAGTGGGCAAAGTGTCACCGGAAAAACGCGGCAGAACCTGCTCATAGATCGCGGTGGCGACGTCCGCCTCTTCCCCGTTCCTGAGGGCATATTCGCGTCCCATGATTCCCTTGAGTTCGGGGAATTCGTACACCATACCCGTCACCTGGTCGGCCTTGGACAGGAGGCCTGCCCTGTCAAGGAGGGGCCTGAGAGGGGCCAGGCCGGGAACGCTATCCGCGAGTTTCAAGGAAGCCTGCCTGACGCGCATGGCTTTTTCGTAGACCGAACCCAGCCGCTCCTGGTAAACGATGGCCTTCAGCTCGTCAACCCTCGCTGCGAGGGGTTTCTTCTGGTCTTCCTTCCAGAAGAAGTTCGCATCCGAAAGCCGCGCGCGAAGGACTCTCTCGTTACCCTCGCGCACGATGTTCATGCTTGTAGCCTGGTTGTTGCTGATTCCGATAAAATTCGGCATCAGCCTGCCGCCTCGGTCCCTAACGGGGAAATACTTCTGGTGATGTTTCATTGACGTTGTCAGGACTTCCTCGGGAATCTCGAGAAAGCTTCGGTCAAAGCTTCCGGCAAAAGGCACGGGGTACTCTACAAGGAAAAGATTTTCGTCCACGAGGTCGGGATCAAGCTCCGCCTTGCCGCCCACTTCCTTCTCGATAGCCGAGATGGCACTGAGCATTTTTTCCCTTCGTTTGACCGGGTCAACGATTACGAAGTTGGCGAAAAGGATGTCCATGTACTCTTTCGGGCTTGGAATTTCAAGATTCCTGTCACCCATGAAGCGGTGCCCCCGGGTCATGCGCCCGCTTTCGATATTGCCAAAGCGGAATGGAAGGACCGAATCGCCCCACAGGGAAACGATCCACCGAATCGGCCTGGCGTAGCGAATGGCAGGGTCTTCCCAGAACATGTTCTTGGGGAAAACCAGGCGTCGCATGACTCCAAGACAGAGATCCGGCAGGAGGGAAACCGTTTCCTTCCCCTCGTGGCGGACTTCCGCCAGGACATATTCCTGACCGTTTACAATTGTCGACTTGAGGTCATCGATAGGAACGTCCTTGCTCCGGGCAAAACCCATAGCCGCCTTCGTCGGGTTTCCCGTGGCGTCGAAGGCCTGGGACCAGAGGGGGCCCCGGTATTGTTCAACCCTGTCTTCCTGTTTTGCGGACAGTGACCTTGCTAGAATGGCCAGGCGACGAGGCGTGCCATAGGTCAGGACTTCCTCGTGGTCGATATGGGCTTCAACGAGCGCCTCACTGAAAAGGCGACGGCTTTCTTCAAGCGCCCAGGTCATGAATCTGGCAGGTATTTCCTCTGTGCCGATTTCAAGCAGGAAATCTCTTTTTTCTGTCATTGTCTACACTTCCTCTAGCGGGAAAATTTCTTCATCAGCGGGTGGCCCATCTCTTCCCGCTGCCTGGCAAACGCCTGGCAACAGCGGCTGGCAATCGCACGAACACGGGCTATGTAGCCG
This sequence comes from Synergistaceae bacterium UBA5827, assembly GCA_002432945.1. Lineage (GTDB taxonomy): Bacteria > Synergistota > Synergistia > Synergistales > 79-D21 > 79-D21. Next base: position 22,963 of record DJHE01000015.1, on the reverse strand, counting down.
GTTCGCTCGGTCACGCTGATCGCGTTGCGGGCATCAAGCAGATTGAAGGTGTGGGAGCATTTAAGGACGTAATCGTAAGCTGGAAGGACGAAACCTTCTTCGAGGATCCTGGTGGCTTCAGTCTCGTAGGCATTGAAAAGAGAAAAAAGCATTTCCGTGTCAGCAAGATCGAAATTATAGGTCGAGAACTCAACTTCGCCGCGGTGATGGATGTCCCCATAGCGCACCTTGCCGACCCAGTTAAGGTCGTAGACGTTGTCTACCTTCTGGACGAACATGGCAATACGTTCGAGGCCGTAGGTAATCTCCGCCGGCACGGGATTCATGTCGACTCCGCCCACCTGCTGGAAATAGGTGAACTGTGTGATTTCCATCCCGTCGAGCCAGACCTCCCAGCCAAGTCCCCACGCTCCGATCGTCGGAGATTCCCAGTCATCTTCAACGAAGCGGATATCGTGCTCGGCCGGGTCTATGCCGAGAGCCTTCAGGCTATCGAGGTAGATTTCCTGGATATTGTCCGGGGCGGGCTTGATGATGACCTGGTACTGGTAGTAATGCTGCAGCCGGTTCGGGTTTTCACCGTATCGGCCATCCGTTGGCCGCCTCGAGGGCTCGACGTAGGCAACACGCCAGGGCTCGGGGCCAAGGGACCGAAGGGTCGTCGCGGGGTTCATCGTGCCGGCACCCACCTCGATATCGTAGGGCTGCTGGATGACGCAGCCTTGCTCTGCCCAGAAACGTTCCAAACGCATGATCACTTCCTGGAAGTTCACGACTTCCACCTCCCAAAATCTAGACGCTGCCTTCGAGCAGCTTCAGGAACAATGCAGAAGCCCTTCGAAAGAGGGGATCTCCATCCCCGACGAAGGGTTCTGCCCGAAATTCCTTGCCTGAGAGCATAACAGCCTTTTTCAAGCGATTCAATTCCATTTCTCCGAGGACAAGGCCACCCTGCCGGGAGACATTCCCGAGGCAAGTCCCGCATGTTAGTCCCTCGGAGGTTAAAAGGCCGTAGCTTGCCGGCTTGCCGCACGTACCGCAGTGGTCCAACCGGGGCGAGATCCCGAGAATGGAACTCCATCGGTAGAGAAAACGAAATTCGACGGCGCTGGCTTCCGTTCCGTTTTCCAGGGCCTTGAAGGACCAGTAAAGAAGAGGCATAAGCTCGTCCTGGGGATGCCCGGGAAGCACGAACCGGAGTAGGTGGCCGCAGAGGCGGAGCGCCGTCGTGAGCTTGATTCCTTCCTGGCGCAACGACCAGAAATCCTCCTGAACCTCCACTTCCTTGACGTAGGTTCTTCGCGGGGAGCGATAAAGGGTGAAATATCCCCAGACGAGAGGTTCCGTAGCCCCGGACAACTGGCTCCTCGACGAGGCGGCCCCTGGTACGGACACCCATGCCGGGCCGAATTCCCTGAGAAGCAGGAAGAGGTTCTTTCCCCTTTCTCCCGATCGCTGGGACTTCAGAACGACGCCCAACTGCCGGTAGTATCCCTGGGAGAGAGAAGGGGAAGGAGCCACGCCATCACCTTCCGTAGCCGAATCTTTTGAGTTGTTGCGGGGATTTTCGCCATTCGGGTAAAACCTTCACCCAGAGCTCTAGAAAAACCTGGCAGCCGAGCTGGGACTCCAGCGACAATCGGGCAAGGCGCCCGATTTCCTTGAGCATCTTCCCTCCGGCGCCGATCAGGATTCCCTTCTGCGAGGCCCGTTCAACGTAGAGAGTCGCCTGGACCAGCGCATTTTTCCGTTCGGGATACTCAAAAGGAGTCTTGAATGTTTCGATCTGGACCGCAACACCGTGGGGTACTTCTTCGCGGGTCAACCGGAAAACCTGTTCCCTGATCAGTTCCTCTGCCAAAAAACGCTCGGGGTGATCCATGAGCATGTCTTCGGGAAACAGGCTGGGGCCCGTTGGCAGGGCTGCGATGATCTTATCCCTGAGGAGTTCGATGTTGAATCCGGTCTTCGCGGAAACAGGCAGGGTCTCAAGCGGGTGCAGGATTCCTATGTAAGGTTGGAGAACCACCTCGAGAGGAACGCCTTCCTTGAGCTTGTCCGCCTTGTTCGCCACGAGGAGGGAGGGTGTTTTCATTTCCCCGATGAGCCCAAGGAGCGTTTTTTCTTCCGGCTCCGGGGAAAAAGGGCCGGCCTCTACCACATAGAGGATCAGGTCAATGGCCTCAAGGGCCAACCGGGCCTCTTCGAGAAGGAACTCTCCCAGCCTGTTCCTTGCGGGGTAGACGCCAGGCGTGTCGACAAAGACGATTTGCGCCTTTTCCGAGGAATCGATGCAGCGGACACGGTTCCGGGTTGTTTGGGGTCTTTCCGAGACAATCGATACCTTCTCCCGGACGAGAGCGTTGACGATGGAAGACTTCCCGACATTTGGGCGGCCCACCAGGGTGACCAGGCCCGAACGGTGCTCTTCCCGGATCATGGATTGTTCCCCGTAAGCCTGAAACGCATGGGGAGAAGGTTTTCCAGGCGGTAAACTCGCGCGGTTCCTTCCGTTTCCAGGACAATGAGGAAATCGTCATTGAACTCGGCAAGTACCTGGAGACAGGCACCGCAAGGGACACAGGGAACTCCCCCTTCTCCTGCGATTGCGACTGCGACAGGCTTTCCCGATCCGGACGCAACAGTTGAAAAAAGAGCAACTCGCTCGGCGCAGAGGGTCAGGCTGAAGCTGGAGTTCTCGATATTGCAGCCGCAAAACACTTTTCCCGTATCGGTCAAAACGGATGCACCGACTTTAAACTTGGAATAAGGAGCGTAGGCGAGATCCCTCGCCTTGCGGGCAAATTCCAGGAGAGCTTCAGGAGTGGGGCTAGCGTATGTCCATTCCGGAACTTCCAGCCTCATTCCCTTTCCCCTTCCCGGTTTTTAATTTCTGCTCTATGGCGATCGATACGGAGGAGCTTGATGCGGTGGTCCTCAACCTCCAGGACCTCCATGTTCCACGGGCCAAACTCCAGTACCTGCCCTTCATCCGGGAATTTCCCCGCGAGGGCGAGAATAAAACCGGCGACGCTGAACACGTCTTCCGATTCAAAGGGATAGTCCAGAGTGTCGCTAAGGTCCTCGAGGTTCACGTGTCCCCTGACGAGGTAAGCTCCATCAGCTTCCTTCACGATATCGGGGTTCTCCTCGTCGTACTCGTCCTGGATTTCCCCTACGATCTCCTCCAGCAGGTCCTCCAGGGTAAGTATTCCTGCCGTTCCGCCGTATTCGTCCACGACAACGGCCATGTGGACACGCTTTCCCTTCATGATTCCGAAAAGCTGAGCGATTTTCATCGTTTCCGGGACGAACATCGCTTCCCTCTTGAGCTTGGAAACAGGCTGCCCTGTCTGTCCCGAAACAAGCGATGCAATAAGGTCCTTTACGTAAAGGATTCCCACAACGTGGTCAAGGCTTCCCTTGTGGATCGGGAGGCGGGAATGCCCATGTTCCTGGAATATTTCAACCGCCTCGATGACGCTCATGTTGTGCGGAATTGAAACGACGTCCATTCGGGGAACCATGATTTCGTGCGCCCTGGTTTCCTCGAAGGCGATGACGCCATGGATCATTTTTCGTTCTTCCTCTTCCAGGGCGCCCGTGTCTCCCCCGATCGTAACCATCTGTTCGATTTCCTCGCGCGTAACGAAGGGGTGCTGGGAGGAGAGGTCAACGCCGAAAAGACGGCCAATGCCCCTAACGATGGCCAGTATCACGGCGTTGACAGGAAACATGAGCCTGCTGATAAGGCGGAGCGGGGAAAGGATTTTTAGGAGAAGGCCTTCCGGGCGGGCTACCGCGATCGTCTTTGGCAGGATCTCGCTGAAGATGACGATCAGCGTGGTCATGACAAGCACGGAAAGCCAGAGCCCGCGCACTCCCGCCAGTCGGATCGCCAGCGCTGTGGCGACCGTCGTGGCTGCGATGTTGACCAGGTTGTTCAGCACCAATGTTACGGTAAGGACCGACTGAATGTTGCCGATGAGCCAGCTTAACGCATTCCGGCTCTTGGGGAACCTCTCCTGAAGTGCCAACAGCTTCCCCTTTCCCGTGGAGGTGATGGCCGTCTCGCTGAAACTACAGAGGGCGGAAAGGAAAAGAAGGAGCAGCAGAAGCAGGATGTGATTGATTAAACTCGGTATGTCCGTATCCAACTGGGGATCAGTCCTCCTTTGACCGCAACGAGATTATACCGTTTCCATGTACCGTCTTAAAAGGGCATCCTGCTCGGCGAACATTTCCGTTTCACGTTCCTCTGTATCGTGGTCCCAGGCAAGAAGGTGAAGAAACCCATG
>DJHE01000015.1:0-18641 GCA_002432945.1 Synergistaceae bacterium UBA5827 | reverse complement strand
CTGACCGAACGACTTCCGGGCAGACAACGATATCGCCAAGGGGGGTTTCCGACCAGCCCGCCGGTGCCTTGAAAACCCCTTCCGTTTCCCACATGGGGAAGGAAAGGACATCCGTAGCCTCATCGAGGGTCCGGTATCTCTGGTTGAGTTCCAGGATTGTCGAAGGCGAACAGTATTTGAGCGATACGCTTACGAACTCGGCCGAAGCCAATCCCGGGTTCTTTTCCTCTAGATATTCCTGCCAGATACCTTCCAGACGGTCGTAATCGGGTGATTTTATGCCGGCATGCTCGAGGGAACACTCTTCGTCATCAATCTGAACCGCTAATTTCATCGGTTTCACTTCCTCCTTCAAAGTCGGCATCCCCGGAAATGGATTTCGTGCCGGTGTTGTCTCTCTTGTGATAAATGGAGCGCAGGCTCTGGATAAAGCTTTCCTTTATCAGGGTAAGGTCCTTTAGCGTGAAGTCCACTCGCTCAAGTTGGCCGTCCAGCATCTTTGATTCGACGACGCCTTCGACTGTCTCGCGAAGTTCCAGGACGCCCCTGATGCTTCCACCTGCAGCCCTGACTGCGGCTTCCACCGAGTCCGCCAGCATGACGAGGGCGGTTTCCTTCGATGACGGTTTTGGGCCAGGATAGCAGAACTGGTCGCGAGGAGTATCCTCTCCCCGGGCTTTTGACTTCCGGTAGAAGTAGGTCAGGCAAGTTGTTCCGTGGTGTTCGGAGATGAAATGGCGTATGCGGGTAGGCAAATTGTAACGCCTCGCCAGTTCCAGGCCGTCCTTGACGTGGGAGAGTATGACGAGTGCCGACATCGACGGATTCAGTTCATCATGGAGGTTTTCCCCGCTGACCTGGTTTTCGGCAAAGAATTGCGGCCTTTTCAATTTCCCGATATCGTGAAAATAGGCTCCGGCCTTGACCAGAAGGCTGTCAAGCCCGAGAGTGTCTGCTGCTCTCTCTGAAAGCGTGCCGACCATCAGGGTATGGTGGTAAGTCCCTGGGGCTTCCATTTGAAGGCGCTTAAGCAGCGGGTTCGAGGGATGGCTCAGGTCCATCAGCCGCAAAGGCGATAAAATATCGAACATCGTGTCCAGCATCGGGAGAAGGGCAACTGTAAAAGTGCCCCACGCAATGACGGCAAGGAAGTATATCCCCACGACCTGCCCATCCACCGGAAGGCCGAGCCACCAGCGGATAGCCGTTGCTGAGGCGGCGGCGGAAATTCCCATGATGCACTGCTGTTTCCAGAGGTCAAGCCGAGTTGAAGATCCCCTGAAAACAAGGTAGCCTGCAATGGAGGCCGTAATGCCCGAGAGGCTCCATAGAACGAGCTGGGCCATGGAACCCGAGGAGGAAAGCATGGCCCCGATGACCACCCCTCCGAGGGCAATATGGAAGGCAAGGCCCACGGGCAGAGTCAGGTTAAGCCAGCCAAGAAGGGGAAGAAAGGCAAGGGTGTCCGCCTTGAGGAGGCTCGAGGTCACCTGGATCGCCCATCCCCCGCTCAGAAGGCAGACAATGTAAACCAGGTCACGGTGCGAAATCGAGATCTCTCTCCTCGTGGCGTACAGTGACGGCCAAAGGCTCCATGAAAAAACTGCCAGGAGGATGAACAAAAGGCTTCGATAAGGCAGGTCCCCTTTCGGGTATCCTTGTGCCTCGAGCGCTCTGAGTTTCTGGGGTGTGACCACTTCTCCACGTCCAACGATCACATCCCCCGGGTAAAGGACACGGATCACGGGTTCAACCTTTGAGGAGGACTCCCGCTTCAATTTTTCGGTTGCTTCGTCGTCGATCTTGACAGGTTCCTGGAAAATTTCCTCAAGGATCTGGAAAACCGCGTTTTGTTCCGGTCGTGGGATCGGCAATCGCATGATCCCGTCCCAAAGGCTTTTTTGTATGTCTTTTCCCCAGTTCTTTTCCTCAAGGATTGACAAACCGAGTTCCTGGGCGAGATGCAGCATGCGGGCCCTTCTTGCAGGCGTCATGGCTGAAAGCATTTCCCGCAAGGTCACGGAAAAACGCTCAATCCCATTCCTCCGCTTCAGCTGTTCAAGGCGATCCCGAATGCGTACCTCAGTGTGACTGTCTTTTGTCATGACCGCCACGATGTTGTCCGCGGCATGGCGACGAAGAAGCTCGGTGCTCTCCTCGTCAAGGTAATTCGTGTTCATGATGGCAACGTAAGTTCGTGGTGAAGGTTCCCCGAGTCGGTATCCCTGGCGGCTTTCCCCCAGCCACCAGCTCAGCAGGACAAGGGCCAGGACGACTGAGACGAGTATGGTCCTCAATATCCAGTAATCGAGATTGAATTCCCCCAGCCGCCTGAGGGTTTGGAACCTATCCTTGCTTTTTTTGGTCGAAAGCCTCATAGGCCCGCACGATCCTTTGGACAAGTTCGTGACGCACGACATCGCCATGACCGAAGCGTATAAAGGAGATTCCCGGGATACCGGCCAGTACGGTCTCCACGATCTTCAGGCCCGAGTCTTTTCCTGCCGGCAGGTCAATCTGCGTGATGTCACCGGTAACGATGACCTGGGAGCCGAAGCCCATTCGAGTGAGGAACATCTTCATTTGTTCAGGAGTTGTATTCTGGGCCTCGTCCAAAATGATGCAGCTCTCGTTGAGTGTACGGCCACGCATGTAGGCAAGCGGAGCGATTTCGATCACGCTTTTGTCGATGTAGCGCAAGAACTTGTCAGGCTGCAGGAGGTCGAAAAAGGCATCGTAAAGGGGCCTGAGGTACGGTTCGACTTTTTCCATCAGGTCCCCGGGGAGGTAGCCGAGCTTTTCTCCCGCTTCGACTGCCGGCCGGACGAGGATGATCCGGTTGAACCGGCTTGCCTTGAGGGCTGCAACGGCGTGGGCTACGGCCAGGTATGTCTTGCCGGTCCCTGCCGGGCCGATGGCGAAAACAAGCTCATTGTTTTTCATTGCCTCCAGGTACGCCTTTTGGCCCTCTGTGCGTGCACGTACCGGTTTGCCCCTGGTCGTCAGGCAGATGACGTCTTCGTAGAGAGAAATGAGTTCAAAATCGGCGTTTCCTGCCAAGGCTTCCGCCGCATAACGGATCTCGGAGGCGCCAACACGGTGGCCTCGACGACATACCTCAAGCAGTTGACGGGTAAGTTTTCCTGCAGACTCTATGGAATCCGCTTCTTCACCGCTGATGGAAACGGTAAGGCCCCTGGCGGAAACACGCACACCCATAAGGCCCTCGATGAGACGAAGGTTTTCGTCACTGGGGCCCAGAAAGCGCGATAGGCTTTCTTCGCTATCTGCGGGGATATGGATTTGTCTTGGTTTTTCGATGAAGGATTCCTCCTTCGTACGTACCAGGCAGAAAGAACTGGGGCCTAAGGTTCCCGGATGACGGATTTTACCGCGGGTGCAACGGACTTGATAACGGCTTCCACCTGGACGCGCAAAGTCTCCTGGGCAAAGGGGCAAGTGCCGCAGGCGCCTGCAAGCCTCACGGTAAGCGTGCCCGCTTCTTCCTCGAAACCGACGTACTCGATGTCTCCGCCATGGGACTGGAGTGCCGGCTTGATCTCTTCCTCGATGACCTTCTGGATGACTTCAATCGTGTTCATAGCAAGTTTGCCTCCTTGGATTCCTATAATTTTCAAAGTGTTTCTGGGGGTGGGGACCGCAAACAGCCTAGATGGGGTAAACCCCGTCCTCAACAGGCTTATCCAGCCCGACGTCCCTCTTCATCGTCTTTGCGAATTTTCGGACGAGAAAATCCCTTGCGACGGCAGGAAACAGGACGTAGCTTAACACATCCTCAGGCTGAAGGATCCACGGGGCGATCGCTTTTTCTGCATCTTCGACTTCCGGGGGAAGGACTTCACCCGGGCGGCAGGTAATGGGAATTTCGTCCCCGATCACCTGTTGCTGGATTTCAGGGTCAACCGGGGCCGGAGGCCTTCCGTAATAGCCAAGGAGATACTGGCGTATCTCCTTGGGGACGACCTTCCATCGTCCCATCAGGACATTGAGGGTCGCCTGGCTTCCAACAAGCTGGCTTGTCGGTGTTACGAGGGGTGGATACCCCATTTCCTTTCGAACGCGTGGAATTTCCTTCAGAACCTCATCCAGGCGATGCAGGGCTTTCTGGTCCTTCAACTGGCTTACCAGATTGGAGTACATCCCGCCCGGAATCTGGTAGATCAGGACGTTGATATCGACACCTTCAATTCCCATGACGAGGCTACTGTATTTTTCCTTGACTTCCTTGAAGTGAAGGGCAGCAGGAAGAAGGCTTTCCAATGTCATTCCCGTGTCATACGGTCCCCCACTTAGAGCTGCGATCATTGTCTCGGTGGCTGGCTGGCTTGTTCCCATCGCGAAAGGCGATATGGCACAATCGATGACATCTGCACCCGCCTCGATTGCAGCAAGGTATGCCATAGCCGCCATGCCGCTCGTGTAGTGGCTGTGCACCTGGATAGGGAGGCCGGTCCTTGCTTTTATGGCTTTGACCAGGGAAGCGGCATCGACAGGGCTCATCAGGCCGGCCATGTCCTTGATGCAGATCGAATCCGCCCCCATGTCCTGCATTTGGTGGGCGATATCTGCGAATTTCTCCAGGGTGTGGACGGGAGAAATAGTGTAGGAAAGTGCCATTTGAAGGTGGGCGCCCTCGCGCTTGACCTGGTCTGCGGCGATTTCCATGTTTCTGAGGTCATTGAGGGCATCGAAAACACGGATGATGTCAAGGCCGTTTCCTATGGCCCTCTTGACGAATTCCCGCACCGCATCATCGCCATAGTGCCTGTAACCCACGAGGTTCTGTCCCCTGAGAAGCATTTGAAGCTTCGTTTTTTTGAAACGCCTCCTTAATTCCCGAAGGCGTTCCCAGGGGTCTTCGTCAAGGAAGCGCATGCACGTGTCGAATGTGGCGCCGCCCCAGATTTCCATGGATTCGTAGCCGACTTCATCCATCTTCTCGGCCACTGGGATCATGTCCTCAATCCTCAGGCGTGTGGCCATGATCGACTGGTGTGCATCCCTGAAAGCGGTTTCCATGATTTTAACCCGCCTTGGGGTGGGTTCTTTAGAAACAACAGGTTCGCACGACGCCACGGAAACATCCTTCATGGCATCGGTTGGAGTTTCTTTCGTTTCCAGCTTCTTCTCCAAGTCTCCTCCACTCCTTCCCTTCGCCCGTCGAGCAGGTCAACAGGATTGCTTAGCTTTTTCCCAAAAATCATCCAATTCGTCAAGGCTGAATTTATTCCAGGGTTTTCCGCTTTCCGCGACGGAACGCTCCACGAGTCGAAAACGGTCCCCGAATTTCCTGGAGGCGCGCTGCAGTGCTTCTTCCGGGTTGATTCCGCAGTGCCTGGAAAGGTTGACGAGGGCGAAAAAGAGGTCACCTACTTCTTCGAGAAGGGCATCGGGGTTTCCGCAAGAGAGGGCTTCCTCGATTTCGGAGAGCTCTTCCCTGACTTTGCCGATAACGGGGCCCTTGTCGCCCGCAGGCCAGTCAAACCCGAACTTGGCCGCCCTTTCCTGGATCCTGTAGGCTTTCAGCAGGGACGGCATAGAACGGGGAATGCCTGAAAGTATGGAAGCTTCAGACCCGTTTTTTAGTTTCTCGACGGTCTTGATGGCCTCCCAGTTTCTCATGACCTCTTCGGAATCCGCCACGTTAATGTTACCGAAGACATGAGGGTGCCGCTGAATCAGCTTCGTGGAAATACCGTCTAAAACGTCACGGATTGAGAAGAGTCCCTGCTCCGAGGCAATTTGGGAAATGAAGACAACCTGGAGGAGGAGATCTCCGCTTTCTTCCATGATGGCTCGTTCACCGTCGCCCTCGATGGCTTCCACGAGTTCGTAAGCTTCCTCGACGATATAGCGGCGCAAGGTGGAAAAATCCTGTTCCCTGTCCCAAGGGCACCCATCGGGGGCCCTCAATCTTTCCATGATGGAGACCAACCTTGAGAAAGCTTCTTCAACGTCGCTTCGCTTCTTTTCCATTTCCATTTCCATCCTCCTGCCCAGGTCTATATTCGAAGGTATCCGTGAGGAATCCGGCAATCGAAGCGATCCCCCGGTGTCCTCCCGGTCCCGATGCCCAATTTCTCCCCCACTTCCATCCTGGCGGCCTTCCTTCGGGGGAAAAGGAAGAAAGAGGTCCCTTAAGGATCGTTTCTGCCGTTGTTACCTGGATGGACTCGATACCCAGCCTTTCCCCGTATATTCGCAATATCGCCACGTCAAAAAGGAACCCGACCGATGGTGGGATCGGGCCGAAGCGATCCCGAACTTCGTTCCGCACCAACTCGAGGTCATTTCTATCTTGCGCCCGCAAAAGGCGTCTGTAAAGGGCGATTCGGACACCCGGCTGCGGGATGTAGGAGGCGGGGATCTGCAGGGGGGCCTGGATTTCGATGCGGGTTGAAGTCCTGCCCTCTCCCCTTAAGGCAGCCACCTGCTCTTCGAGCATTCGGCAATAGAGGTGGTAACCGACTCTTTCGACATGACCATGCTGTGCGGTGCCGACAACCTGTCCCCCTCCGCGGATCTCCAGGTCCCTTTGGGCAAGCTCGTAGCCCGATCCGGGCTCCGAGAGCTCCCCGACAGCTTCCAGCCTTTCACGTGCTTCCGGGGTCAGGTGGGCTTCACGGGGGTAAAGGAAGAAGGCAAAGGCTTGTTCCTCTCGGCGACCAACCCTTCCTCGCAGCTGGTAAAGCTGTGCCAGGCCAAGTTCGTGGGCGTCGTCGACCACGAGGGTGTTGGCCCGTGGGATGTCCAGGCCGCTTTCGATGATCGTGGTACAGACAAGGATATCCGTATCCCCGGAATTAAAGCGGAGCATCGCTTTTTCAAGAGAAGTTTCGGGCATTTGCCCATGGGCCACCTCGATCCTGAGGGAAGGAAAAAGGAGACGGAGGCTGCCTGCCCTTGCCTCGATGTCCGCGACGCGGTTATGTACGAAGAAGGTTTGTCCTCCACGGGCCTTTTCTCGAAGGATTCCCCGGATGACGAGGTCTTCCCTCCAGGGGCTTACGACGGTGACAACGGGGTAGCGCCTGTGGGGAGGAGTCGAGATGACGGAAATGTCCCGAAGTCCGCCAAGAGAAAGAAACAGGGTTCGGGGGATGGGGGTGGCGCTCATCATGAGGACGTCGACATCCGGCTTGAGTCCTTTGGAATGTTCTTTGTGAAGAACCCCGAAACGGTGTTCCTCGTCAACGATCACCAAACCTAGATTCTTGAAACGGACGTCCTTCTGGACAAGTCGGTGCGTCCCGATAAGGATATCGACGGCCCCTTCGGCAGTCATGCGGACGATCTCGTCCTGCCGCTTTTTTGGGACGAAGCGGCATAGCGTCTCGACACGGAGGGGGAGTTCGGCAGTCCTCGAAAGGAATGTCTCGAAATGCTGCTGGGCAAGGAGGGTGGTGGGTACGAGGACGGCCACTTGTTTTCCTGCTTCTGAAGCCTTCACAGCGGCGCGGAGCGCCACCTCCGTTTTCCCGAACCCTACGTCGCCAACCAGCAGCCTGTCCATTGGATGGCTGCTTTCCATGTCCTTCTTGATCTCTTCGATAGCCCTGAGTTGGTCCGAAGTCTCGGGATAAGGAAAGGATTGCTCCACTTCCAGGGACATATCCCCATCGAGGGGATATGCGAAACCGGGGGAAATTTCCCTACGCGCGTATGTTTCCATGAGTTCAACGGCTGCCTCGTGGACTTTCCGGCGCACCCTGGCGAGGCTTTTCTTCCAGGCGCCTGATTTTAGCGAATCCGCAGCTGGCTCCGAGCCTCGGGGGGCGAGGTAGGACGTGACTTTCCACAGGAGGAAAGGGGGGACAAGGAGCCTTTGCCCGCCTGCATACTCGATCACGAGGTATTCCTGCTCGACCGATTCGGCAGAGGTGATGTTCTCGAGTCCGACAAAGCGGCCGATTCCATAGTCTTCGTGAACGACCCACTCCCCCATCGCAAGGCGGTCGTTCCACTCCATGGGGGCCGTCACATGCCCCTCTCCTGCGGGGAGGGATGCGATCCCGCTGATATCAGAGTCTGCAATTATGGCGGTTCGGTCGGGGAGGCTGAGGAAACCTCCGGTCAGGGGAGCCGCGCTGGCGGGAATACTCCTTTCCGCAAACCACTTTGCAAGCGACTCGTTGGCCGTATGGACGCGAATCGCCAAGCCAATCTCTTTCCACTTTGCCACAGCCGCTTCGAGGGCTTGCCTGCGACCTTTGAACGAGGGGAGCATGGAAATGTCGATCCTTCCCGAAACACGCTCGATGGAGGACTTGATCCGAAGTAGCGGGAACCGGGAAAGGCTGACATAAAGAGAATCCCATTCCGGGAGTGCCTCGACTCCCGCTTCGGCAAGAAGTCCTTCCCAGACCCAGCGGTAGTGATCAGCCTGGGAAGCGATCTCGGCCGGCTCGAAAAGGACGATGCGGCAGGATTCCGTAAAGAATTCCTCGAATGCCGGCGTGTTTCCTTCCCTAACGGCAGAGACTTCGATCTCGTTGATAGGCCCGGTGCTTCTTTGGGTCTCAGGCCTGAAAAAGCGCAGGGACTCCACCTGTTCGTCCATGAACTCCACTCTCAAGGGGCTTCGCGTTGCCGGGTCGAAAAGGTCGATGATGCTGCCGCGAACGACGAATTGTCCCGGGGACCAGACCGTCTCTGTTCGCTCATAGCCGAAAGAGGAAAGCCAGTCGATTAGAGTCGACCGGCCTGTCTCATCTCCCACTCGAAGAGAAAAGGTCCCATTTGACAATGCAAATGGGCCTAAAACAGCACCCGGTGTGCAGATCAAACTTCCCCCGCCTTTTTTCCACCGGGAAAGTTCCTCGCCGCGCTGGATTTTAATGGCCTTTTGGCTTAAACCGTCAGTGGTCAGGGGGATTTCCGGCAGGCTAAACACAGGACTTCCATGGCTGGAAAGGGTTTTTAGGTCGGATTGCAGTTCTCGCTGCTGCCTTTGGTCCGGCGTGATGACGAGAAGAGGAAAACCGGGATCCCTTATGAGCCAGGCTCGACTGCCGCTTCCAGCCGTCAGGGAGAGGTCCCTTCCCTGCCAGGGGCCCCACGGCGCTTCCCTTATCTGGTCCGGCCTTAGCAGAGGGAAGGGGTCAGCCAGCATTGACCCGGTTCATTGCCCGGTCGATGCCGAGCCGAAGCCAAAGCAGGACAGCATCTGTCGCCTTTTCGATGAAGAGGTCAAGTTGTGCCCGCTCTTCGAGCCCAAAATCGTCCGTAACATAATCGGCCAGCCCCCTGGTATCCAGGGGATGTCCGACTCCGCACCGCAGGCGCGGGACTTCTAAAGTCTGAAGGGCCCCTAGTACGGAGGCGATTCCGTTGTGTCCCCCAGCCGACCCCCTGGCCCTGAGGCGAAGGGTGCCGAAGGGCAGGGCTACATCGTCAACCACGAGCAGGCAATCCGTGGTGAAAAGGTTAAAATCCCTAACGGCCGCAAGTACCGACTTCCCACTGAGGTTCATGTAGGTCATCGGCTTGAGGACGGAAAGGGAATCGCTTCCAACCCGGGCCGGACCCCATAGTTGTCCATGGAAACGGTTCTGGGGACCCTTCAGATGGAAACGGCTGATGACCTGATCGGCCACCAGCCATCCAAGATTGTGCCGTGTCCAGGCGTATTCGAGACCAGGGTTTCCCAGTCCCGCGATCAGTTTCAACGCCGTTATGCCTCCTCCTGCCCCTTGGCTTTGCCCTTTGCGAGAACTTCGACTTCTTTCTGTTCGGTTTCCGTTTCGGACGCGGTTGCTTCGGTGCCACGAGGCTCGGCGGCCACGACAACGGTTGCATTGGCATCGTCCAGCAATTCGGCAGATTCAGGGAGAGCCAGGTCTCCCAGCTTGATTTCCTGTCCCAGATCCAGGTTTCGGACGTCTACGGCAAGGAAATCGGGGATTTCCCTTGGCAGGACATTGATCGAAACTTCATGCACAAGCTGCTCCAGGACGCCGCCGGCTTTCACACCTGCGCAGGACTCGCGGTTGAGGATTTCCAACGGGACCTCGACCTGGACTTTCTGCCCGGACACGAGTTGGTAGAAATCAACATGGAGAAGATTGCCGTTCAGGAAATTCTTCTGGACGTCTCGCATAAGTGCCATTTCGACCTTCCCATCGGGAAGTGTGACGTCCAGCCTGAATGTTTCCCAGTGACCGGAATTGATTGCAGGGAGAATATCCTTGGATTTCACCTTTACAGGGATCGATTCCGGGTAGCCGCTTCCGTAGAAAACGGCGGGGACATACCCTTCGTTGCGTAGTTTCGTCGCTTCCTGCTTGCCGCTTTTCTCCCTCGCTTCGAGGGTTACCTGCAAAATATCGGACATGATGTTTCCTCCTCCCGGTGAATACAGGACCGGTAATGCCGGTCCCGCCTAGTAAAAAAGAATGCTGACCGAATGGTCAGAGTGGATGCGGTTGATCGCCTCGGCAAAGAGGGGGGCGATAGACAGCACGGTAATATTATCTAACTTTTTCCGTTCGGGCAATGGAATGGTATCGGTCAGGACGAGCTGGTGGATGGGCGAGTTCCTGAGGTTCTCGATCGCCTTGCCTGAAAGCACACCGTGTGTTGCGCAGGCGTAAACCCTTTCCGCTCCCCTTTCCAGCAGTGCACGTGCCGCGTTCACCATGGTGCCGGCAGTGTCGACGATATCATCGACGAGAATTGCGACCTTGCCCCGGACATCGCCGATGATTTCCATCACCTCGCAGAAATTTGCGACTTCGTGCGACCGTCGCTTGTCGACGATGGCAAGGTCGGCGTTAAGTTTGACAGCGAAGCGCCGAGCCCTTACGACACCACCGATATCGGGGGATATGACGACAATTTTCTGCTGGTCGATGGCTTCTTTGAGGTTCTCCTTGAAATAGGAGGCAAGAAGAGGAATACCTGTTAAATGGTCAACCGGACGGTCGAAAAAGCCTTGGATTTGTCCGGCATGGAGGTCGGCGACCACAAGACGGTCTGCCCCAGCCTTTTCGATTAGGTTCGCGACGAGCTTCGACGTGATGGGTTCCCTCGCCTTTGTCTTCCGGTCCTGTCGAGCATAGCCGAAGTAGGGGGTGACTACGTTGATGCGGTAGGCTGAAGCCCTCCTCAGCGCATCGATCATGATCAAAAGCTCCATCAGGTTCTCATTCACGGGCTCCGAAGTTGGCTGGATTACATAGACATCTGCCCCTCGAACGCTTTCCTCGATAGAAAGGCCGATCTCCCCATCGGAAAAACGGAATAGCTTTGAAGAAGCCATGGGAACCCCTAGCGTATCAGCCACCTTTTGCGTGAAATCGGGATGGGCCGATCCGGTGAAGATTTTCATCTGCCGCAATTGTGTGACCATCAGTCCTCCTCCTTCCGGGGAACCGCGCCTTTCCTGCGGGCCCAACCCTCGATATTTCTTTGCCTTGCCCGGCCCACTGCCAGGGCTCCCCGGGGAACGTCCTCGGTTATCGTTGAACCTGCAGCGGTGAAGCACTCGTCATGCAGGGTGACCGGCGCAACCAGCATCGTGTCGCTTCCGATAAAGCAATGATCCCCTATCCTTGTGGGGTTCTTGCGCTCACCGTCATAATTGCAGGTGATGGTGCCTGCGCCGATGTTTGTCTCTTTCCCGATAATCGCATCTCCAATATAGGAAAGGTGCGGCACCTTGCTTTCCTGTCCGATGACGGAATTTTTCGTCTCTACAAATTTACCGACAAGGGCCCTGGGCGATAAGCGGGTGTTGTCGCGGAGGCAGGCAAAAGGCCCGACCCTGGATCCAGAACCGACCTCGCTGTCCGTCACGCAGCAAAATGCCACGAGTTCTGCTCCTTGCCGAACGAGCGCATTCCGAAGGATGGAATGACTGCCTATGGTCGCTCCGCTCTCAATAACGGAATTACCCCAGACCTGGACGTTTGGGTGGAGGTGAACATCCGGCTCCAGGATGACCCTGGGACCGATCCAGGTTGTTTCGGGATCCATCAGCTTAACCCCGGCCGTTAGATGACCCTTCAGGATCCGGTCTCGCATCCGTCTGCCGGCCTGGGCAAGCTGGAAGGGATCATTGATGCCCGCAAGGTCATCCGGGGTTTCCCAACGTTTTGCTTCCACACGGAGCCCTCTTTCGGCAAGCAGCGGTAGGACGTCGGGAAGATAGAATTCTCCCTGGGCGTTCCTGTTCTCAAGTAGTTCTATGACCGAGACNNGTCTTTCGTTTCGAAAGCATATATCCCGCTGTTGACTTCAGCTATGCACCGCTCCGCGCTTGTCGCGTCCTTCTCTTCTACAATGCGGCAAGCGTTCCCCGAGCGGATGACACGCCCATATCCTTCCGGGTTTTCAACTTCAAAACTGAGGAAGGTTGCGGAAGCCCGGGATTCAAGGTGGCTTGAAAGCAGGGATTCGATGGCCTCTCGGGTAATAAGGGGGGCGTCGCCAGGCAAGACAAGAAGCGTCTTGATTTTCTCCCACCACTGGCGACCGATTTTCACGGCATGGCCAGTTCCCTTCTGTTCGTTTTGCCTTATGGAGGTTGCACTTGGCCATGCCTTAAGTAGAAAGGCCTCCACTTCTACCGCCCCGTGCCCCACGATCACTCCCAAAACGGTAACTCCCGCTCCGGATAGGGCCGCAAGAGGATAATTGAGAAGGGGTTCTTCCAAAAGGGGTTGAAGCACTTTTGGAATCGGGCTTTTCATTCGTTTACCCTTCCCGGCTGCAAGCACCAGAGCACCGATTCCATCCTGATTGTTCATGAAACGGCGTCCTCCTTTAGGACAAGTCGGTTAGTTATCATCCGGTATTTTTGCTCTTGTTTCAAGTGGTGACACCAAAAAAGAGGAAGGCACCCTTCCCCTCGAAAATGTCTATGGCTGGGGTGGCTGGATTTGAACCAGCGATGGCGGATCCAANNCTTGCCGCTTGGCTACACCCCAGTTCGAGCTTGAACATTATAACGTTTTTCGGTCTGCGAGTGTCAAGAAGAAGAGCCCCTGTCAAGTATGGCGATGGATTCCACGTGGCATGTCTGGGGGAAGAGGTCGAACGGAAGAACCTTGCGCAAGCGGAAATGTTCCTCCCGGCACATGAGTCCCACATCACGGGCCAATGTGGATGGGTTGCACGAAACGTAGATGACCCTTCTCGGGGACATTTGCGCAATTGAGTCCAAAACGTCGGGGTGGCAACCTGAACGGGGAGGGTCAATCACGACTGAATCTATAGGCCCGACGGTCGAAAAGTCGAGTTTTTCCGCGGATCCGCCAAGGGCTCGAACGTTTTTAAAACTGTTCCTTGAAACGTTTTCCTTGAGGCAATCGACAGAAGGTCCCCATTCTTCGAGTGCCACGACACGAGAGGATCTTGCGGCAAGAAAACAAGTCAGTGTACCGACACCTGCGTAAAGTTCAAGGACATTTTCGCCTATGGCCGGGCAAGCCTCGTTCGCAACAGCCTGGTAAAGCCTTTCCGCCTGTCTTGTGTTCACCTGGGCGAACGAAGTGGCATCAAACTTGAAGGTCAGGTCTGCAAGACGCTCGTAGAAAAAAGCTCGTCCGGAAAGGGCTTTTGTCAACGGACCGAAGATGACGTTTCCCTCTGCAGGGTTAAAGTTCAAAGCAAGGCCGAGAAGTTGTGGGTAACGCTTACGGATTCTCCTGGCCAGGCAGATGATGTTTTTTGTGATCGCAGGGTCCGGAGAGTGATGGACGACGAGGACGATGAGGATCTCACCCGTCTCCTGACCGCCCCTCAGGACCACGTGGCGCAGAAGACCTTGCCTTGTTCGCTCGTCGTAAGGGAGAATTCCAACCTGTGCAATTCCCGCCCGGACTTCCTTGAGAATTTCGTTCAGAACAGGCATGGCAACGGGGCATCGATCGATTGCCACGACCCTGTGGCTGCGCTTCTGGAAGTATCCGATTTCAAGGGTTCCGGAGTTTTCAGAGCGGGCAACCGGAAGCGAAATCTTGTTGCGGTAGCCTGATTCCAAAGGACTCGCCGCCACCCTTGAGAATCCTTCCAGGGGGAGCATCCGGCCGATACGGGAAAAGGCGTCCTTTAGGAACTGCTCCTTGAGCATTAACTGTAACGGGTAGGACGCATGCTGGATCTGGCAGCCTCCACAGCGTTCGTGCCAGGGACAAAAGGGTTTGACCCTTTCGGGGTGAGTTTTTTCGATTTCAACAAGACGGGCCGTGGCAAAGTCCTTTTTCTCCGTGGTTTTTCTTACGAGGACAGTTTCGCCTGGCAACACACCAGGCACGAAGATGATCTTTCCGGTTGCGTCCCGGCTGATCCCATCTCCCTGGCTGTCAAGCTTTTCGATATCCAAACGGATCAATTCCGGTGATACGTAGGCCTTTGTTTTCATCAAAATGGTCGGGGCGGCCTTATTGGGCCGCCCCGAAGCAATTCCTTCGAAGAAAGAATTACTTTTTCTCCTTCATCATGGCATAGCCTTCTTCGAAGGCTTGTTCGTTGAGCTTTTCTGTTCCTTTTGGTACGCGGGCGAGGATTGCCCGCTTAACGGACTCGGGCTTGACAACGTTTGACAGTTCGAGAATCCTTGCGGTGGCTCCGAGGGCAACCATGTTCGTGACCATTTCCTTCCCCAGCTTTTCCTTGGCGGTCCTGACGATCGGCAGCATGAAAATTTCCGCTTCGACCTTCGGGGGTTCGGAAACGTAAAAATCGTCAAGGATGATCGTCCCGTTGGGCTTGGTGTCATGAGCGTATTCCTCGCAAGCTTTTTGGGTGAGGATGACCTGCAAGTCGGGCTGGGTCGCCTTAGGGTAATCGATCTCTCCGTGAGAGATGACGACCTCGGACTTCGATGCTCCGCCGCGTGCTTCCGGGCCGTAAGCCTGGCTCTGGACCGCGTAGACATTTTCGTAAAGGGCGGCAGCCTCACCCGTTACCACTGCGGCCAGGATGACGCCCTGCCCGCCCGAGCCGGCAAACCGGATTTCAAAACGCTCGCTCATGGACCCTACCCCCTAACCCGCTCAATCAGCTTGAGATAGGCCTCGGTATACTCCTGGGCCTCACGGTCGACGAATTCCCCGATGATGATCTTGCCTTTCTTCTCTTCCTCGGTCATTTCCTTGGCTTTGGCCTTTGGAATGGAGTTCTCCTTGAAGAAGTTGAGATTGTCTACGGGGTTTGGCCGCTTATTCCTTCTTCCGAACTGGGTATGGCAGTGGGTCATGATTTCTACCACGGAAAAGCCCTTTTTCTGGATCCCCTTCTTGATGTACTGCTCGCAAAGGACCGGTTGTGCGATGCTAGCCCTTGCGACATAGGAAGCACCTGCGCCTTCGGCCAGCCTGCAGATGTCGAAGGGAGTGTCGATGGCGCCGTAAGGGGCGGTCGTTGCCCTAGCGCCGACCGGGGTGGTCGGGGACGCTTGGCCGCCTGTCATCCCGTAGATATTGTTGTTCATGACAATAGCGGTTATGTCGATATTGCGGCGGCAGGCGTGAATGAAGTGGTTCCCGCCGATGGCCGTGCAGTCTCCGTCACCCATCACATCTATAACGGTAAGCGCTGGGTTTGCAAGCTTGATGCCGGTGGCGAAACCAAGTGAACGGCCATGGGTCGTATGGACGGTATTGGCGTTGATATAACCCGGCATGCGGCTCGAACAGCCGATTCCGGAGGCAATGACAGTCTCCTCGCGGGTCTTGCCAAGGTCGACTAGTGAGCGCAGGATCGCGTGCAGGATGATTCCGTGCCCGCAACCCGGACACCAGATATGGGGGAAGAAACGGGTACGCAGCCAGGGCTTGATTTCTTCGCGTGGCATGGTTAGGCCACCTCCTCGATCGTAGCGAGAATTTCGTGGGGGCGCAGTATTTCGCCGTTCACGAGGTTGCTTGGTATGATCTCCGCCTTGGCCCCCAGGGCGATCCTGACCTCGGAAACCATTTGGCCGCAGTTCAGTTCCGGCACAATGACTTTCTTGGCCATTCCGGCGACACGGATCAGTTCCTTGTCAGGGAAAGGCCAGAGGGTGATGGGCCTGAAATGGCCAACCTTGATTCCCTTCGCCCGGGCTTCACGCACGGCGCGAACCGCCGACCGCGCGACGCAGCCGTAGGAAACAACGAGAATCTCGGCATCTTCAGCCTGCTCGAGATCGTACTTGACGATATCATCACGGAACCGATCGATCTTCCGGACGAGACGAAGGTGCTTTTTTCCGATTTCCGCGGGTTCGTTCGTCGGGAAACCCCAGTCGTTGTGGGTCAATCCCGTGACATGCCAGCGATAGCCGTCTCCAAAGGAGGCCATTGGGGGAACGTCGTCTTCCGGGTCGGCCAGGTAGGGAATGAACTCTTCGGGGGACACCTTGGGCTTCTTGCGGTCAATAATAGGGAAGGACCCCGGTTCGGGAATGACGACTTTCTCGCGCATATGGCCGATGACCTCGTCACTCATCACCAGAACGGGTTGCCGGAAACGCTCGGCCATGTTGAAGGCCTCGATCGTCAGTTCGTAGCATTCCTGCACTGAAGAAGGGGCATAGGCGATCGTCCCATGGTCTCCGTGGGTGCCCCAGCGTGCCTGCATGACGTCCTGCTGCGAAACTCGGGTGGGAAGGCCGGTTGAGGGGCCGCCGCGCATGACGTCGATCGCGACGATTGGGATTTCCGCCATGTAAGCCAATCCCAGGTTCTCCTGCTTGAGGGAGAAGCCGGGTCCCGATGTTGCGGTCATGGCCTTGTACCCGGCGATCGAAGCGCCGATCGTCGCTGCGATCCCAGCGATCTCGTCCTCCATCTGTATGAATCGTCCGTTGAGTTTCGGCAGTTCCTCTGCCATCACTTCGGCGATTTCAGAAGACGGAGTGATGGGGTATCCGCCGAAAAAGCGGCAGCCTGCGGCGATTCCGCCCTGGGCGATGGCCATGTTTCCCTGCCAGAAAGCCAGCTTCTTAGGCATTTTCCACACGCTCCTTTACGGTGATGGCCATATCCGGGCAAATGTTCTCGCACTGGCGGCAGCCAATGCAATCTTCCATGCGGACTGGCTCGCACTTGGCCTTTGCGTCGAGCTCGAGAACCTTTTTCGGACAGATCGCGATACAGAGGCCACAGCCCTTGCACCAGGCCTTGTTAATTGTGACGTCGAACTTCTTAGCCAACCAATTCACCCTCCCCCGAGCAAAACAAGTCGTGAAATCCGCGAATGCGGAAATCCTTTGAACCGATTATGACATTCCGTAAAACGATAAACAACCCTAAATAGAGTTCTGTATTATGAATATTGCTTTACAATGCGTCATCTTTAGCGATCCGTAGGCTCATTTTTTCACAAGTGGAGGGGATAGCATCGGCTATCCCCTCCATCAGGGTAAGCAAAGGTCAGTTTTTTCGGTAGCCGCGCTAAACGACTGCAGGCTCGATCAGCAGCTTGCCTTCCGCAAAGCGGCGGTAATGGAGCATATCGATGGGAATGTCTGATTTGCCCAGGACGATGTGCTGGGCGAGAGCTTCTCCCGTGACGGGGCCAAACATGAAACCGTGGCCGGAATAGCCGCAGGAGAGGTAGAAGCCTTTCACGTTTTCGGCTTCGCAGATGATCGGTTGGCGGTCGGGCGTCATGTTGTAAAGACCGGACCACTGGCGGACAACCCTAATTCCCTTAGCTCGCGGGAGAAGTTTCGTGAACACTTGTGACATGTGTTCGAGGAAATCCCAGGTCGCCCCAAGGGTGTAGTCGGCGGGATGTCCTTCAGGGCTGCATCCGCCGATGATCGAGCCGTGGGGGCGCTGCTGGAGGTAGTAGTTCCCGGAGAAACTCATGAGCATCGGGGGACAAACACCCGGTTCAACGGGCTCCGTGATGATGATCTCATGGCGTTCGGAATAGTTGGGAATGTCGACCCCCGCCATCTTGGCCACGAACTGTGAATAGGGACCTGCTGCGTTGATGACTAGGGGGGCATCGATTTCGCCACGAGTCGTCACGACTCCGGCGGCCATTCCGTTGTGGACCTTGACCCCGGTGACTTCCGTGTGCTTGTGGAAGGTGACCCCAAGGCGCTTGGAGGCTTCCTGGTAGGCGAAGGTCGTCAGGAACGGATCAGCATGGCCATCCCTGTGGTTGAAGGTGAACCCGATCGCATCGTCCACGGCGACGCCCGGGCAGATCTCCTTCGCTTCCTCGCGGGATACTATTTTCGTCATGTATCCGAGGGAGTTCTGGAGAGCCACGTTCTTCTGGAGTTGTTCATATTCGGATTGCTGGTAGGCGACCATGAGGTAGCCGCTCTGGTTCAGCCCGACGTCCATGCCGAGCTCGTCTGAAAGCTGCTCGAACTTCTCGACGCAGGCTAACCCGAAGCGGCAGTTCATCTCAGTGCCCCACTGGGCGCGGATTCCGGCTCCACAGCGGCCGGTAGAACCCGAGCAGACCGTGTTTTTTTCCAGTACGACGACATCCTTCATTCCCAGCTTGGCCAGGTTATAGGCAACTGAAGTTCCGTTGATGCCTCCGCCGATGACGATCGCTTCGGCCGTGTTTTTCCAGGTCATCAGTTGTCGCCTCCCTTTGCGAGGACGCCAAGCTTGACGGGCTTCACGGGGGGCCTGAAGATCCCGGGATCCACGGCGGCCATGGGA
>DJHE01000008.1:51377-68281 GCA_002432945.1 Synergistaceae bacterium UBA5827 | reverse complement strand
TTGGGGCACCCCCTCAAGAGGGGGTGCCCCAACTTTTTTCGACGCGCTACTTCCCTTCTGCGGAAGCTACCTCCACGACTTTCCTGCCGCGGTAGTAACCGCAGCTTTTGCAAGCATGGTGGGCCTGCAGCGTCTCCCCGCAATGGGGACAAATGCCAACCGCAGGAGCGGAAAGTCCACCTAGCCACTGGGCCTTCCTCTTATGAGTCCTCGAATGGGACACTCTCCTCTTTGGAACTGCCAACGTAATCCTCTCCCTTCGTTATTCCTCGGAAACGCCCGGCAAAACATCCTTGAGCGCCTGAAGTCTCGGGTCCAGGGTTTCATTCTGGCAACCACAGGGCCCAAGGTTCAGGTCCGCCCCGCATCTCGGGCATAACCCCTCGCAATCGTCCCGGCAGAGAACCTTCACCGGGAGGGACATGACCAGGCTTTCCCATATTTGTCCGGACAAGTCAACTTCAACGGCATCCGGGGGATAAGTCACGGTCATTTCGTCATCGGCGGATTGCTCGTCAACTTCTGCAGACGGAGTATAAAAATACCGGAAAGTGCCGATGATTTCAAGTGGGGTTTCCGCAAGACACCGCGAACAGGGGACAGAGCCCTTGCAGGCAACGGAAATTACGACCCAAAAGCTCCTGCCTTCAGCTGACTTTTCTGCCCTGGCCTCAAGATTACCGGAAAACGAGAAAACCAACCCCGAATATTCCAAGGATTCCGGCAAGTCGAGGTTCCAGTAAAAAAGGACGGGTTCTCCCTGCAGCATTCCTGAATCGACTGGAATATGGGCATTCCAGGTGGATGGGTGTGGGTTGTTCGTGGCCAATCCCCCTCTTTCCCCCGTTAACCGTTGACAAGGGTCCGGGTGTCGCGGGCGATCACGAGTTCCTCGTTTGTCGGAACGACGAGGATTTTTACCCTCGAATTATCGGTGCTGATGATCGCTTCCTTGCCTCGGATATTGTTCCTGGAGATATCCAGGCTGGCTCCTAGGAAATCAAGCCCTTCCCCGACCATCTGGCGTACGAGGATGCTGTTTTCCCCTATTCCTGCCGTGAAGACAATCGCATCGATTCCTCCCATTGCCGCGGCATACGCTCCAATATACTTGCGTACGCCATAGCAAAGCATTTCCAGAGCAAGGGTTGCCCTTTCGTTACCGGTGGAAGCCGCTTCCTCGATGTCCCTCAGGTCGCTGCTGATACCTGAAATGCCGAGAACACCGCTCTCCTTGTGGAGGATATGGCTCATTGCCTTAGGGGAAATGCCTTCCTGCTCCATAAGGTGAAGTACCATGACCGGGTCCAGGTCGCCTGCACGCGTTCCCATCAGGATGCCCGGCACCGTGCTGAAGCCAAGGCTCGTGTCGACGGACTTGCCGCCGTCCACGGCTGCGATGGAGCTCCCGTTGCCCATATGGCAGGTTACGATTTTCAATTCGTCAATCGGGCGCCCGAGGATTTCTGCCGTGCGGTTGGCTACATAGAAATGGCTGGTACCATGGAAACCGTAACGCCGGAGCCGGCTTTCCTCGTAATAATGGTAAGGAAGCCCGTAGGTGAAAGCCTTGGGAGGCATTGACTGGTGGAAAGCTGTGTCGAACACGGCAACTTGGGGGACATCGGGAAGGACATCAAGGACCGCCCTGATGCCCATGAGGTTGGCAGGGTTGTGAAGAGGGGCAAGGGGAACGCAATCTTCGATGACGTCAAGAACTTCCTGGTCTATGACGACGGATTTTGCAAACTTTTCCCCCCCGTGAACGACACGATGCCCAACAGCAGAAAGCTCGTTCAGGCTCGACAGCGCCCCGTGGTTTGCGTCAAGAAGGTGTTCAGTGACGAGGCGGATCGCGACCTTGTGGTTGGGAATGTCTGTCGTTGACGAAACGGAAGCCTGCCCCGTCTTTGTGTGCTTGATGGTCGACCCTTCGATGCCGATACGATCCACTAGGCCCTTTGCAAGAACTTCCTCGCTCGTCATGTCAAATAGCTGGTATTTCAGGGATGAACTTCCACAATTGAGTACGAGAACCTTCATAAAAAAACCTCCCTTGACCGATTGGTTTAGCCCGACTAACCTGAAAACAGGCTTTGCTGCGAGGAGAAAAAAAGATGGAGCAAAAAAACGTCGTTGGCATTATTGCCGAGTACAACCCTTTCCACAACGGTCACGCCTACCATCTCAGGCAGGCTGCAAGACTGTCGGGTGCCCAGGCCGTTGTGGTTGTCCTTTCCTCCAATTTCGTACAGAGGGGGGAGCCTTCCTTCCAGGACAAGTGGTCTCGAGCAGAGGGCGCATTATCCGGGGGGGCCGACCTGGTCCTGGAACTTCCGGTTCCGTATTCCTGCCACAACGCTGGCGTTTTTGCCAGGGGGGCAGTCGAGATTCTCGCCTGTACAGGAGTCGTGACTCACCTGTCCTTCGGGATGGAAGGGGAAATCCCGAGGCTGGAATCAATCTTGGACATTTTATTGCATGAACCTCTTCCTTTCAAGGAAAAGCTGAAATCCTCGCTTGAAAGTGGAATGTCCTTTGTTGAATCAAGGGCATTGGCTGTCGATTCTCTTGTTCCAGGTGCAAAAAAAAGCCTTTCTACGCCAAACAACAACCTGGCTCTTGCCTACCTGCTGGAAATTGCCAAAAAGAATGCACCATTGGAGCCCCTTCCAGTAAAGCGTATCGGGACCAGTTTCCACTCACTTGAAGGGGGTGTTTTTGCCAGCGCTTCGGCTATTCGCCTTCAAGTCAGGAGCGGCCGCCTCGAAGAGGCAAGGAAAGCAATTCCCGGAGACAATTTCAGGCTTATCCTGAGAGACCTGTCGGCGGGAAGATGCGTTCTCGATGAAAGCCGGGTCATGGCAGCCTACCGAATCCTAATGGCGCGATCAAGCCTGGAGGAGTTATCGAGGGTGGCTGAAATGGCGGAAGGCTTGGAATCAAGGCTGAAACGCGCCGCAAGGCAAGCAGAGGACCTCCAGGATTTTATTTCGAGATGCACAACGCGGAGATACCCCCGGGGACGGATCTGCAGGCATCTCGTTCATGCACTCATCGGCCTTGACCATTGGACAAACCGAGCGTTCCAGCGCCTTGGACCGCCCTGTATCCGCGTTCTGGGCGCAAACGGAAAAGGGAGAAGTTTGCTGAAGGAAATGCGTTCCACGGCTAGTTTGCCTTTGCTTGGAAGGTGCGATGAAAGCAAACATGACCGCATCGCTTCACTGATGGAGATCGAAAGGAAAGCGACGGAAATATGGGAAACATTTGTTTCAGGAACGCGGTTCGATGCAGAAAAGAAAGCCGTGCCTATCCTTGTTCCCTGAAATGATTTTTCGGTGGGAATCTTTCACGTAGCCTCCTGAAGACTCCAGGGGGAACCATCCCCTGGACGGAGCCACCGAAATCGAACACTTCCTTTATTGCCCGGCTGGAAAGATACGAGTACTGAGCATCCGTGACGATGAATAGAGTTTCGATCTCGGGTGCCAACTGTCGGTTCATTAGAGCAAGCTGGAATTCGTATTCGAAGTCGGACAGCGCGCGCAATCCGCGTATGATGATCCGGCTTTGTTCTCTCCTCATGAAATCGACGAGAAGTCCCTCAAAGGACTTGATCCTGACATTTGGAAGGTGGCTCGTCGCTTCGCGGGCCATGGCCTGGCGCTCATCGACGCTGAAAGTTGCTCTTTTCTGGGGATTGTGGAGAACGGCGACGCAAAGCTCGTCGAAAAGTGAGGAAGCTCTTTCAGCGATATAGATGTGACCGTTCGTGATCGGGTCAAAGGAGCCGGGATAAACGGCTCTAATCATGCATTATCACTCCTTTTCGCACGGCCTGAAGAAAGACAGGCAGCTGTCGCCATAATGCCGGGTTTCCCAAACGAGTCCTTCAAGCTTTTCAGGGACTTTTTCCCGCGCTGAGTGTTCCAGGACAAAAACGCCGTCCTCCGCGAGCAGATGAAGCCAAAGAAAGGCATCTCCCTTTGTGATTGCTGAAACCCACCCGTTTTCATACGGGGGGTCGGCGAAAATGACGTCAAAGGTCCGTCCTTTTCTTGCCAGGACAATCATGGCACGGCGGACATCCATGCAGAGAATCTCGATATCGACGCTCCCTGTCCTTGCACCTGGCGTCGCCCTCAAGTCCCTGCAAGCCCGGCGGTCAATCTCAACCGCAGTTACCGAATCAAACCCCAGCCTCGCAGCTTCTAGTCCGACCCGCCCCGTCCCTGCAAACAGGTCGAGAAAAGAACCGCCTGTCTTGATGCCTATTATATTAAAAAAAGTTTGAAGGAGTTTGCTTGAAGTTGGTCGGACAGGGTTCATAAGCCGATCTCAACCTTCCCTGAATTTAAACGGCTTGATGTCGATGACGGGCGAGCCATCAAGGGCATCCAACCCCTCGACATGAAAGGTCAACCCTTCCCGATCGGTGACACGGCAATCCCCTACCCCGATAAAATTAGGCCGGCGAGGGGAACAGGTTGAAAAGACTCCGGTTATTGGCCTGGAAAGGTCACCACGCGGGTGGACCTTCAACGGAGCAGATTCGGTAAGGTGGAACCGGTAAAGAACCAGGAGTCGGTCCCCTACCTGGATGTCTTCTGCGGCTCCCGACCAGGCTTCGTCAATTTCGATCTGGCATGGCGACTTCCGTAAAAGTTCTGGAGATTCGGGCTCTTTGAAGCTTGAGCGGACTAATCCAACCGGGTAAACGGCATACCCGTTCATCAGCGTTTCTCCCGGAAATAAACACTAAGCGCTTCCATCGCGAGGGAGACCGATGGGGTATGCAGGGGCGCTCCAGCATCTTCCAGTTTCACAAGAAGGCTGCCTTCAGTGAAAACGAGACGGAAAAAGAAGGTTTGTTCGAAACCTTCATCCGAAGTGATCGTCTTGAGGAGTGCATGCCTGTCGGGGGACCAGTAAATCGACTTGAAAGACCAGTGGGAAAAACCATCGGAACCGTGCTTCCCAACCAGGGTTTCAGCCCGTATCCTCCCCTCTTCGGTCTCATTCAGGGAGATTTTCGTATGCATAGCCATGGATTCCTCCACTTTCTTCAAACCCGTCTCGAGTCCGGGTCCGATTTTTTTCATGGTTAAACGGAAAGTCCTTTTTCCCATGGCCTTCCACTTGGACGCATATTTCGTTGTCAGTTCAAGGACCGGATCAACCTCTAACGAAACGAATTCCAGGGATGTGTGGGAAGAAAGCGAATTCTTGACCTCTATTGCGTACCACTCCTCATCGGTCACAAGGCGGAATTCCCCACGGTCCTCCAGGACCCGCGAAAGAATTGCCGGGAACCTGCCGTAAGTTACCCTGCGCGAAGAATGCCGGGTCTTGGGCCAAGGGCATGGGAAATTCATGTAAATTGTCGCCACGCTTTCTGCCGGGAAGCAGTTTTCAAGGACGAAACGCGCGTCACCCATGATAACCCGTGAATTCAGGAGATTCCGGGCAGCCAAGCGCTTCGTTGCCTTCAGTACGCAAACGGCGGAAACCTCGAGCCCGACCACGAGTGTCCGTGAGCCATGCCTTTCTGCAAGGTGGGCCAGGTAATCCCCGTTCCCAAAACCGATCTCGACGATCCGTTTTGGGAAGGATTCAAAAAGAGGGCCTGCTATTCCGGAGCAAAAATCCCTGGAATTCAAGAAAATCTTGGAAAAGGACTCGTACATGATGACCCCTCCTAGGTGGGTCTTACCATTCTATCCGTTCAGGCTTTCAAGGAAAATGTCTTGACCGTCACCCCGTTTGGCCCTACAATACACGTCGTTCTCGGGGCGTAGCGCAGCCTGGCTAGCGTACCTGCATGGGGTGCAGGTGGTCGGAGGTTCAAATCCTCTCGCCCCGACCAGGCTATAGGCGGGAAAACTTCGGTTTTCCCGCTTTTTCCTTTTCAGGGGGCCTAATCATGGACTCAAAAAGAACATCCTTCAAGGCGAATACCGAGATCGGTCAAAATTTCCTGGTCGACAGCAACATTCTTGACCGGATTATCGCTGCGGCCGAAATCTCGCAAAACGATATCCTTTTCGAAATTGGGGCAGGAAACGGAGTCCTGACCAAACGCCTTTTGTCCGTACGCCCGGCGTTCCTGCACACGGTGGAAATCGACCGCAGGCTTGCCCCTTTTCTCGAGCCGCTCAAGGCAAATCCGGCCCTCTCCCTGACATGGGGCGATGTCCTGAAAATACCGCTTGCCGAAACGCTCCTTCCTTGCCCCGCCAAGCTCGTCGCAAACCTTCCTTACCATATTACGACGCCTGTCATATGGAAAATCCTGGAAGAACTTGCACCCCACGGGCTTTGGAAGATGATCCTCATGGTCCAGAAAGAAGCCGCGGATCGACTTGTATGCCCAAAACCCGGGAAAAACAGGTCTCCGTTGGGAATTACCCTACAAGCGATGGGGTCAGTGCAGCGTTTGTTCGAAGTTCCTCCCGAGGCTTTTCGGCCGGCACCAAAGGTGAACTCTTCGGTGATTTCCGTTGCGCTTCATCGTTCCATTGGACTTGCCCGTGATGCACAATGGCGCGGGTTGCTTCGGCAGTCCTTTGAACAAAGGAGAAAGACCCTTTTCAATAACCTGAAGGCTTGGCTTGGCTCAAGGGGGATTGATGCGGGTATCCTCCTGGATAAACTTCATTGGGATCCGCGTGTGAGGGCCGAAGAGCTTTCAGGGGAAGACTGGGAAAAATTGTTTGCAGTAGTAGGAACGAAGAAGGGCGGCCTTTAGGCCGCCCTTCTTCGTTCCTAAAAAAATGAATGCGTCTCCAGTGGAGGAAATTCTACTTCGCGACTTGATCCTTCAGTGCCTTGCCGGCGCGGAAAACGGGGACCTTCTTGGCGGGAATCTTGATGACTTTCTTGGGGTTCTGGGGATTGCGTCCCTGGCGGGCCGCTCTTTCCCTAACCTCGAAGGTTCCGAAGCCCACCAGCTGGACCTTCTCTCCCTTTGCCAGCGCGCCCTGGATAGCGCCGACAAGGGCGTCGACCGCATGAGCCGCCATTTTCTTGCTCATATTCGTCGACTTGGCAAGCTCATTGACGAGGTCGGTCTTGGTCATTCGTAACGCACCTCCTCCACAGATTTATGAGGCCTGAAAAGATGCCTCAGCGGTACTTTCATAAGCTATTATTACCAGCTTGTTCCTCTGAGGTCAAGGGGAAAAAGCAAAAAAACTTGATGTCGACCGCTTTTATTGCTTCTTTCGGTCTTGCCCCCTCCAAAAAATCCTTAATGGAGAACCTGAAAAATCTTCCAACTCACGCAATTTTCTCTCTACATGCCTCTTGAACGAGATGTTAATAATCTTTGGATCGTTGACGAAAAAAGCGAAAGAGGGAGGATCAACGGAAACCTGCGTGCAATAGGAAATCCGAAAGACCTTTCCAGTACGGCTTGAAGGCATTCTTTCAAACGCCATCAGGTCCTTTAGAAGTCGATTGAGCTTGCCGGTGGAAATCCTTTTCTTCCTGTTTTCTGCCACTTTCAAGAGGATTGATGGCAACTTCTCAATTCCCCGGCCGGTAAGAGCCGAGACAAAAAGCATCGGAACATGCGCCACAAACGCAAATTCTTCCCTTATCCGATCCCTGACTTCGTCGCCGAGTTTCGGGTTCTTGGGTAGAAGGTCCCACTTGTTCACAAGGAGGACAAGTCCCTTTCCCCGGTCAAGGACTTGCCCTGCGACACGCTGGTCCTGCTCCGTTGCAATCTCTAGGGCGTCCATGACCAGGACACAGACATCGGCCCTATCGATCGCCTGGTAGGTTCGAACTGTGGAGTAATATTCCAGAGCGGAATCTACGTGGGATTTTTTCCTGAGTCCCGCCGTGTCGACCAGGCGAACCGGTATCCCTCCCAACGTGACGAGGGAATCCACGGAGTCGCGTGTCGTTCCGGGGATGTCGCTCACGAGGGCACGGTCTTCGCCAGCTAGAAAGTTCAAGATGCTTGACTTGCCGACATTGGGTCTTCCTATGAGGGCAACTCGAAGAGTCTCGTCCTCCTTTTCGAACTCGTCGACAGGAAGAAGGTCCTGGATGTGTTCGAAAAGGACCTCAATGTTACGTCTATGCTCTGCGCTGACTCCGACCACCCGTTCAAACCCTAGTCCCATCGAAGTCCAAAGTTCATTCTCGTGGACAGGATCGTCCATCTTGTTCGCAGCGACGATAACCGGCTTGCCGGATTTTCTCAATAGCATGGCGATGTCCCGGTCGACTCCGATCGGACCCTCCCTGCCGTCAACCACGAAAAGGATCACATCGCTCTCTTCGATGGCAACTTTCACTTGCCTCATGATCAGCTCATCAAGAGGATGCCCGCTTTCCGGCAAGAGTCCCCCCGTATCGACAAGGTAAAAATGAAGATCTCCTTCAACAACCTCGGCGTAAAGTCGATCGCGCGTCACGCCGGGCATGTTGTCGACAATAGCCTGGCGAGAACCGCTCAAGCGGTTGAACAGTGAGCTCTTTCCAACATTCGGTCGTCCTACAATTGTCACGATAGCCATGAATACCAACTCCCATTTACTCGAAATCTAGACTGAGATGAGGAAATTCCAGAGACGTTGAGTTTACAGCAAAGAAAGGCGCTAGTAATCTCCGGGTTTTTTCAAGGTCATGAACCTTGATTTGCAGCGAACCTTCCCCTTGGTTCCCGGAGAGGACTTCAAGGCCCTCTCTTTCAAAGGCTTCCCTGAGCATCGACTGGATTTTCCCTTTCGAAGTGACTTCCAGAAGGAAACAAAAGGGGGGCAATTCGAGTTTACGTCTTTCAGCCAACTCTCTGTCCCAGAAGTAATTGAACCCGGCCTCGAGAGCAACCTGCCACCCCTTTTTCGGCTTACGGCTCTGGAGAATGACTTGTCGGTCATCGGGGTTTTTCCCTGTCCAGCAGGAGGTCCAAACGATCCGGAACCCTTCAGCCGTGGCACCATAATCCTGCTTCCAGTTTTCAGTGTCGGCATCAAGCCAGCCAATCAACCCGACATCGATCTTCCTGCATAGGGATAAAAGGGAACGGGTGCCTAAAAGGAGAGAAGGCTTGGCATTCAACTGTCCCAGTAGTGCACGCCTTGCTTTTTTCCCGAGTGTTGCGTATTCGGGAAGAAGAATGATCGAAGCCTCCGCGCCAAATAAGGCCCGGGCGCGCTCGTAGGATTTTTCGAGCCCCGGGTGCCAAATTTGAAGAAGTCTGCTTCGGCAAGATGGGCATTCTTCTGGCCAGGCGGTTTTATCACCGCAGGACAGACAATGACCGGTTGCGTTCTCCAGGCTCCATCTCGGCCTGCCTCCGCATTTACGGCAGGACACGGTCTTGCCGCAATCGGTACACCGCAGCTCGCCTGCGTAGCCTTTGCGGTCGAGAATCCAGAGAACCTGCCTTCCTCCACCGAGAACCCGGCGTGACTCCTCGATAAGCTTCTGTGAAACGGGGATCTCCTGCAAAAAGGGAAGTGTGTTTGGCGGAGGGTTCGTTCCGAGCGGGGGCCGGATGAAATAAACCCGGCCCCTTGGTGCTTCCGGGCAAACGAGTTTTGACAACATCGCGACTCGGGAAGAGGGCGAACTCCCGCCAAGGAGGAGCGAGGCACCGGAAAAAGCGGCTCTTTTCGAGGCGACAGTCCTGGCGCTTATCTGCGGAAAAGACGGCATCTGATGGCCGGGATCCGCTTCCTCTTCGACCACCACCAGGCAAAGGTCACGAATTGGGGCGAAAACGGCGCCTGACGTTCCAAGGACAAGGCGCTTTTCCCCTCTTCTAACTGACAGCCAGGTTTTCCACAGTTTTTCTCCTCCACCAACGGGCCAGATGCAGGAAAACGACTTTTCCGGGTCTGGAAGTAAATTAAAGAAATCCTCGAGGGATTCCCTGTCCGGGAAGAGGATGAGACCTCCTCCGTCCATATTCGCGATCGACTCTAAATAAACCTCGTATCTCGACATTTCGCGCGGAAGGTAGCAGAAAGAGGGGGGTTGGTTCCTTCTCAGGTGTGTCTCTGCCTTGAAAGGTTCAACAGTTTCCCCTCTTAGCAACGCGGCGGGGCAGGAGATTTTTATCGCATGCCCGATGCCGAACGGGAGCCGGTTCCCGAGCCAATTAAGGAGTTTCCAGATGTCTGGCGGGATGGGCGGTTTTTCGTCGATTACAGTGATGATCTCCCGTAAACGGGACGAAGGAAATCCGGTCTTTCCAGGAGGCTCTCCCTGCCATGAAAAACCGATCCGTTTTGACTGCCTGAGCGGGACCGAGACCCTGAGCCCTTCCGGCAGGGACCGCGGGTATTTATAGGTTAGCGGAGGCCACCATGGGGACGGTAGGACAACATCAACTTCCTGGAGCAAGTTCCGAACCCTTTTCCGCAGCGAAATCCCAAACGACCCAGGCGGCTTCTTCCTTGGAGCCGGAGAAGGTTCGCCTGAAACCGCTGCGATCGAAAATCTGGATCGTGTTTGTCTCGGAACCGAAAGCAGACGCGGGTCCTGATATCCTGTTTGCAACGATGAAGTCAAGATTCTTCCCGGTAATTTTAGCCAACGCATTCTTCTCAAGGTCATGGGACTCCGCAGCAAAACCGATCAGAATCTGCCCAGAGCGTTTTTGCGAACCCGCAAGTGCAGCAATATCCGGGTTTTGTTCGAAAAGGACCTCCATGGTTCCGCGCCCGCTCCTCTTTATCTTTTCCTCCAGGCGCGTTTTTGGGCGGTAATCACCGACCGCAGCGGCTTTAACGATGTAATCGGAATCCTGCAGCCTCCCCATAACAGCTTCCTTCATCTCTTCAGCGCTTTGAACCTGGATAGTTTGAACACCGTGAGGAGGCTGTATGGCCACGGGGCCGGAAACAAGTGTGACTTCTGCCCCTCTGTACCAGGCCGTTTTTGCCATGGCGTATCCCATCTTTCCAGAACTGGGATTGGAAATGAAACGGACAGGATCCATAAACTCCCAAGTGGGACCCGCAGTCACAAGGACCTTCTTGCCGGAAAGGTCGTGATTCGGGCAGAGAATTCGCCAGGATTCTTCCAATATTTTTTCGTTTGACGGAAGGCGCCCCTTCCCCTCCGTTCCGCACGCCAGAAAACCGGTATCAGGTTCGAGGATGTGATACCCGAGCCGGGAACAGCTTTCGGCGTGCAAAAGCGTAGAGGGGTGTTCCCACATATTCGAGTTCATTGCAGGGCATAAAAGGATCGGGGCCTTTGTCGCGACAAGGATCGCACCCAGGAGTGTTTCGGCTTCGCCGTTTGCAGCCCTTCGGAGCATATTTGCGGTGCAGGGTGCAATGACCGCGATCTCAGCCCATTCTCCCAGGGAAATATGCGGGATCATCCAGCCCTTTTCCCGGTCCAGGAAATCGCTTTGTAGCCAGGTTCGCCTATTTGAAAGAGTCGAGAGGACAAGGGGGCTGACAAGTTTTTCAGCGGATTCGGTCAGGACAACCTCTACTTCGTTCCCAAGCCCCACGAAGCCTCTTACAAGATCGGGAGCCTTGTAAGCAGCGATTCCACCGCTAATTCCAAGAAGGATGCGCCGGTTCCGTTTCCAGTCCATGTCAACCGTTATCCGTGGGGACGTCCCTGGTTTCTCCGGTTTTCAGGAAGACGACTTTTCCGCTAGATATTTCCTCAAGGGCAAGCGAGATAAATTTTTCCCTCGTCGCATCCTCGACGAGGCGGCGACCTTTCTGTTCGCTGAGCTGCCTGGCTCTGTCTGCGACGGCTCCGGTCAGGCGGTACTTGTTATCGATTCCGCGATCGCGGATGATTTTCTCGATGTCGTAAAAGATCATTCATCTGCACTCCCTTTCGATTTACTGATTTCCTTTTGAAAGATGCCGGCCAATTCGTCTGCGGCTCTGTCCACCTCATCATTGACAACAGCATAATCATAACAGCCTGATAAAGCGACCTCTGCCGAGGCATTTTGAAGGCGAGTTTTCATCGTTTCGTTTTCCTCGGTTCCCCTGGAAACCAGCCGTTTCTCCAACTCTTCGAGACTTGGAGGCATCAGGAAAACCATGACCGAATCCGGCATCTTTTCCTTGACCTGAAGGGCCCCCTGGACGTCAATTTCCAGGACGATGTTATTTCCTCGGCAAAGTTCGGATTCAACATCCGCGAGCAAGGTGCCGTAGAAATGGCCGTGAACGCGTGCCCATTCGAGGAACAGGTTTTCTTTTACGTAGCTTTCAAAGGTCCCCTCGTCCAGGAAGCGGTATTGGACCCCGTCGACTTCTCCCTTGCGCGGTTTCCTCGTCGTACAGGAAATAGAGTAAACGAGGCCGGAGACCCTTTCGAAAAGGCGGGCACGAACCGTTCCTTTACCTACGCCACTAGGACCTGACAGGATAAAGAGTCGGCCCCTTTTCATCCCTCTCCTCCAGGCATTCCTGCGGTTCAAACCTTGATGAAATGGTTTCCGGCTGGATCGCCGAAAGGATAACGTGCCGGCTGTCCATAACGAGGATTGCCCGGGTCTTTCTTCCCTGGGTCGCATCGATAAGGAGTCCGCCTTCGCGTGATTCTTCCTTCAGCCTCTTAATCGGGGCCGATGAAGGGTTGATGATGGCCACGATACGTTCTGCAACAACCATGTTTCCGAATCCAATATGGACGAGATGGTAAGCCACGGGGATCACCTCTCTCCTTCTTTTGTAATTTCCTTTTCGCGGATGAGCTGTTCCAGTTCCCGCATCAACTCAGGGATTCCCAGGGCAGTTTTGGCGCTTATAGGCACGACATTCTCTCCGAGGCGCCTGAACTTCTGGCTAAAAGCCTCTATTTCCAAAGGTTGAAGACGGTCAACCTTGTTTAGCGCGATAATCCTCGGCATCTCCCAGGCCCCGAGTTCCTTCAGCGCGGTTTCGACGGAAGAGAGCATCGTTTCACTTTCCGAAGTTGTTGCGTCGACAACCCAAATCAGGGCATCCGCTTCGAGGACTTCCTCCAGTGTGGCGCGAAAAGCGGCTATCAGACCGGGGGGCAGGTTCCTGAGGAAACCGACGGTGTCCGTCAGGAGGGCTGGACCATACCCCGGCAACCTGAAAGAGCGAACTGTCGTGTCAAGCGTCGTGAAAAGCTGATCTTTTGGACAAACCATCGAATCTCCAGACAAGACCCGGAAAAGAGTTGATTTCCCGGCATTCGTGTAACCGACCAGCGAAAAAAGCGGGATACCCGAACGGCCTCTCCTCTTCCTCTGGTTTGCCCTTCTTTCTCGTATGCCGGCCAGTTTAAGCTCAATGTCGCGGATTCGCCTTTCAACCTTGCGCCTGTGACGCTCGAATTCGGTTTCACCGGGACCTCTAGTGGCAATGCCTGCACCCAGCCTGGACATCTGCAACCCAAGTCCCTTAAGATGCGGGATTTCATAGCGGCATCTCGCCAATTCGACCTGGAGTTTCGCCTCGCTCGATCGAGCGCGCCTCCTGAATACTTCCATGATCACCCAAGGTCGGTCCCATATGCTGCAACCGGTTTTTCCCTTTAGGTTTTTCACTTGTATCGGAGTGAGCACCGCGTCGAAAACAATCAATTGCGCATCCAGTTCTTTCGCGGCAATTCCTAGTTCTTCGGCTTTCCCCTTCCCGATGAAAGTTGCCGGGTCTTCACTTTCCCTGTTTTGTATGACTTTCCTGACCACTGGCAGACCAAGGTTATCGAGAAGCAATGCCAGCTCGTCCATCAACTCGATGACTGGCACTCCTGGATCATCCTTGTCAACGGAAACGAGGATGACTTTCGGGGAAGGCCCCTTAACCGGCTTGCTCGTTCGTCTCGGCTTCAAGTCTTCGGTATTCACTGGCTAGCCTTTCAAGAATTTCAGACCGGGCCTCCCTGTCCGGCAATCTTTCCGGAAGTGTTGCCGGATCGATTGGGAAACCGTAATTCATTATTATTTTAACAGGACGGGGGAATGCCTGCCCACTTGGCAAGGCAGAATAGGTCCCCGAGACATGGACCGGCAGGATCGGGCACTTCGATTTCAGGCACAGGAGAGCTACTCCACCTTCAAGTGGCTGGATTGTTCCGTCGGAAGACCGTTTTCCCTCCGGGAAAATCAGTATATTTTCTCCCCCTTCCAGGAAGCGAAGAAACATTTTCAGGACCATTGCCGCCTTGGCTTCGTCCTCCCTCGAAACGGGTACGGCACCAAGAACCCTGAGCGCGTAACCGAAAATCGCAGGACTGAAAAGCGAAGCTTTCGCGATATACCTCATCCGATCGCGAAAGACGCTTCCCACGACTGGAGGATCAAGGTTGCTGCAGTGATTCGAGGCCAGTATCAAAGGCCGTGCTCTCGGGATCCTGTCTTCGTTAAGAACCTTCAACCGGTTGAAAATCCTGAAGAAAACGTAATAGGCAGTTTTTACCAACCAGTAGAAAAGATTAGAAAACATGCTTCTCCTCCGCATTTTCAACTCGTTCCATAGTGTTTTTGATCAACAGGACGATCTCTTCGATAACTTCTTTTGCAGGCTTATCCGTTGTGTCGATAATCACGGCGTTTGGCGGAATCACCAAGGGAGCGAGTGTTCGGGTCGAATCTGTCCTGTCCCTTGCCATAACAACGGACAACACCTGTTCGAGCTCCACTCCTTCTCCTCTCTCGGACTGCTCAAGGAACCTTCTTTTAGCTCGTTCCCGGGCATCGGCAGTAAGAAAAATCTTCAAAGCGGCTTCGGGGAAGACAACGCTTCCCATGTCTCTTCCGTCTGCAATCAAGCCCGGCGGTCCTGCCTGCGCTCGCTGCAGGAAAAGAAGCCTTTCCCTCACCTTGGGAAGCGCGGAATAAAGAGATACGATTCCATCGACTTTTGGCGTGTGTAGCTTTTCCGTAACATCTTCACCGGTGATCAAGACCCTGCCACCCTCGAGTTTTAACTCCAGGTTCCCAAGTGCCGCAATGAGGCTCTCATTTTCCACGGGAGGAATTCCCATTTCAGAAAGGTATAACGTTATAGCACGGTACAGCTTCCCGGTGTCAAGATATCGAAAACCGGTTTGGGCGGCTGCACCTTTCGCAACGGTGCTTTTCCCGGACCCCGCAGGCCCGTCGATCGTGACGACAAGCGGTTGGCATTGCCTATCCAGTTCCATGCGGCTGCCTCCTATCCCTGTCATTTCCATTATTTCTTCGCGATTCATCTCGCGTATTTCTCCAGGAATAAGGTCATTGATTTCCAATTTTCCTATGGCCGTCCGGACCAATTTGAGAACTTTGAAGCCATGGGCCTCCGCCATAACGCGCAATTCCCTTTTTCGTCCCTCTCGAAGACAAACCCTAATCCACTCCTTCCCTCCTTGCCCGTTTAAAGGGTTGACAGAAATGGGCTTTACCCATTTTCCGTCCACGACGGCCCCCTTCGCCCACGTTTCGATATCCGATGCCGCGAGTGAACGATCGAGACGGATGTCATACCTCTTTACAACGCCACCGGAAGGATGGGCAAGCTTCTGCGCAAAATCCCCGTCGTTCGTTAGCAGGAGGAGTCCTTCGCTTTCCTTGTCGAGCCTGCCCACAGGGAAAAGACCCAAGCGCTTCATTCGCGCGTCCAGTAAGTCAAAAACAGTCTTATCGTACTTGTCCGCCACGGCACAAACGACTCCGCGCGGCTTGTTAAAAATGAAATAACGCTTTTCAATGCGTGAAACGAATATTCCGTCCAGTGCAACATCCTGCCAGGGGTACACCCTTTCACCAGGTTCCGTTGCGGGCATTCCATCAACGGTAATCCTGCCGGAGCGGATAAGGTCTTCAACCTTTCGCCTTGCCCCAAGACCGCATTCTGCAAGAAAGCGGTTTAAACGGGTCCAGGCCTGGCTCTTTTCCGGGGAATTTGTCATCGGTCTTCCTCGGGATCTACCAAGAACTCGGGCACTCTGGAATCTTCGAGATCCTTAAGGTCGGGAAGTTCCGAGATAGAGTCAAGGGAAAATGCATCGAGGAAAGTGGCGGTTGTCCTGAAAAGCATGGGTGTCCCGGTCCCTTTTCTCTTGCCGGCAATGCGGATTAGGCCTAACCTAAGGAGTGTTTCGATGACCTTGTCCGAGCGCACTCCCCTGATTTCCTCGATTTCTCCCCTTGTCACGGGCTGCTTGTAAGCGACGACCGCAAGAGTTTCTAGAGCAGCCCGGCTTAATCGCAGCGGTTGGTTCTGGAAACTGTCCCGAAACCTGGAAATCGCTTCCGCCTGTTCCGGAGCCGAAGACAATTGCCAGCCCCCGCTAATGCGAACAAGGCGAAAACCGTGATTCATTTCATAGTGAAACTGCAGGATACGAAGGGCCTCCAGAATTTCTTTTGCCCCAACCCCCAGGACCCGTGAAAGTGCTTCCACCGGGACCGGCTCGGAGGAAATAATTAAAAGCGACTCCAAGGCTGCAAGCAATTGGCCTTGTTCATCAGGAACTCTGGAATCTAAGCTCACCGAAACGTTCCTCCTGAATGATTCTCAATTGTCCCAGCCTCGCCATCTCAAGGAGGGCTAGCAGGGTGACGACGACCGTAGACCGGTTAGCCCCCGCTTGAATAATGGTTTTAAAGCTAAATGGGATCCCGATCACGAGAAAAGCTTCCAACTCGGCCATCCTTCTTTCCACCTGAAGAAAGTCGGGTTCTGGAGATTCAAAACCCAGCATTTCGCTGGAAGGATTTGCCCTGTTTCCGTACCCAGGTTTTCTGCTGGTCGCGATAAGTTCCCACCAGAGTCTCGCCAAACTGTAAAGGTCCCCGAAATCGTAAACCGGCGGTTCTTCATCCATTTGCCTGAGAACGAATTGCAGGCGTTTGGCATGTCGTTCGGCGAGGAGCTTTGATGCCTTCCTAAACGGTAGGTACCGTTCGAGAACTTCACGAAGAGCATCGTCAGCGTTTT
>DJHE01000008.1:49148-51343 GCA_002432945.1 Synergistaceae bacterium UBA5827 | reverse complement strand
CGTCATTTCACCGTCGATTTCCGGAGAGT
Source organism: Synergistaceae bacterium UBA5827 (assembly GCA_002432945.1). Taxonomy (GTDB): domain Bacteria; phylum Synergistota; class Synergistia; order Synergistales; family 79-D21; genus 79-D21. The sequence goes on along the minus strand of DJHE01000008.1, from coordinate 51,314 downwards.
CTGCGGGTACGGGCGGGAAAAGGCCACGGACCTTGCCCAGGAGAAGGCGGGCGGTAAGCGAGATAAACTCGCTTACGGTCCCGAAGGGTATCGCTTTCTCCACCAGGAGGTATGAACTGTATGTCCGGATCAAGTCGCTGACGCGAACTTTGCTGGCTTCCATTTCACCGTTTTCAACAAGCCTGCAGAGAAGATCCAGTGGGCCAGAAAACTCCTCGACTTCGATTTCGAATCCCAAAGGGCCATACCAACCTTGAGCTGTTCCTACCTGAAAAAGCCGATGGCAGCGACGACTTCTTCCATCGTTTTCTCTGCTACCGCTTTTGCACGGCAGGCGCCTGCGCGAAGGATATCGTTGAGTTCGTCCCCATGTTGCTCGAAGTAATTTCGTTTCTTCTGGATTGGTTCAAGCAGGTTTTCAAGGTGTGCATAAAGGGCCTTTTTGCACTCGATACAACCAATTCCGGCGGTGCGGCATCCTGCAGCGAGGCGCTCCTTTTCATCGGTGTCGAGGTTGAAAACCTTTTGTATGTCCCAGACAGGACAGACGTCCGGGTTTCCAGGATCCTTGCGACGTTCTCTCGCCGGGTCCGTTTTCATTGTGCGGAGTTTTTCCCACAACTCCTTGAGGTCTTCCGAAATGGTCAGTGAGTTTCCGTAGGATTTGCTCATCTTTCGTCCGTCGGTACCGGGAACCTTTGGGGTTGGTGTCAAAAGTGTTTCGGGTTCCGGAAATATCGGACCGTAAAAATAATTGAAACGTCTTGCAATTTCACGGGTCAATTCGAGGTGCGCAGACTGATCTTCACCAACCGGGACTCTTCCTGCCTTGTAAAGAAGGATATCCCCTGCCATGAGTACGGGATAGCCAAGGAAGGCATAGGTCCCCAGGTCCTTGTTCTGTATATTCTTGATCTGGTCCTTGTATGTTGGGCACCTTTCCAGCCACCCCAGAGGAGTTACCATCGAAAACGCCAAGTGTATCTCAGCGTGCTGGGGCACCATGGACTGAACGAAAATGCTGCACTTCTCCGGGTCAAGGCCAGAGGCGAGCCAGTCGAGGATGACTTCCCGGCAATTTGCCTTGATCTGGCTGGAATCCGCATATTCGGACATTAGGGCGTGCCAGTCGACGATAGAGTAGAAACAATCGTATTCGTCCTGCAGTTTGACCCAGTTCGTCAGGGCCCCCGCGAGGTGGCCGAGGTGGAGTTTCCCAGTCGGGCGCATGCCGCTGAACACTCTTTCCTTCATTGCGAATCACTCCTTGGCAAGTTTCCCGGTTTCCTGCAGGTTAAAAAAACCGGATGGTGGATCCTTTGGTAGTCGTTTTGTCGGTAGGCCAGTTGAAGAAATTATAAGTTCAGTGAGCCGATCAAGCGAGGCCGATTCCATTTCCCCGTGGTCGCAGACCAGAAGGGATAGCCCGGAAAAACGCCCGGCTAGTGCCTGATGGTACCGCAGGTCAGCCGTTATAAAGACATCAATTCCCTGCCGTATTGCATCGTTCATGGCATCTCCACCGGCTCCGCCACAGATGGCTATGCGGCCGACAGGCTTGGCCGGTTCCCCAAGGACATGTATCCAGGACAGATCCCACACTTTCCTGATGTGGGCCGCGAATTGCGAAAGCGTCCAATGAACCGGAAGCTCGCCGTGCGCGCCAAACCCCCAGGCCCCGTTGAAACCCTGTGAAAGGGGCAACGGGTTCGTCAAGCCGGCCTTTTCGGCCAAGACACAATTGACCCCTTCGGGGGAAACATCCCAGTTGGTGTGGATCGAATAAAGGGGTACTCCCCGGCGTATCGCCTCGAAAAGGGTCGCCCCTTCGTAGGAGTCGGCAGTCAAACGCTTCAGGGGGTGAATAAATGCCGGATGGTGCGTGACAAGCAGGTTGCTTCCGCTTTCCGCAGCCATCCTGACCGTTTGGACGGTTGCATCGAGGCTAACCGAAACCTTCTCGATGTTGCTCATGGGGTCTCCTGACAGGAGTCCCGGATTGTCCCAATCCTCAGCCCAGGAAAGTGGAAAACGCTTTTCCAGAGCTTGAACACAGACTCCCAGCCTCATCATGCCACCTCCCCTAAAAAGAAAAGCCACCATGCGGTGGCTTTTGTTTTCCATACTGGTGGGCCCACCTGGAATCGAACCAGGAACCTTCCGGTT